>NZ_JBIAQP010000020.1:0-258836 GCF_042889145.1 Streptomyces sp. NPDC002680 | reverse complement strand
CCCCCGTATCGCGCTGAACGCGCTCGTCCTCAAACGCCGGACGGGCTGGATAGTCAGCCCGTCCGGCGTTTGAGGACAAAGGGGGGTCTGGGGGCACAGCCCCCAGGGATGGGACGGGTAGGGGCGGCGGGGGCGAAGAAAACCCCCCGCGCACCCCCGCACCGCTACCGCTGGCGCCCCCGCTTCGCCTCCATCGCCGCCCTCCCCTCCGCCCCCTTCTTCTTCCAGTCCTTCCGGATCTCCGCCCGCAACCGCGCATCCGTCTTCGCGACGATGTACTGGTTCTCCCGCAGCAGCTTGCGATAGCTGTCCAGGCGCCGCTGACCCAGCACCCCCGAGTCCACCGCCTCCAGCACCGCGCACCCCGGCTCCGCCGTATGCGCACAGTCCTGGAAGCGGCACCCCACAGCCAGTTCCTCGATCTCGGCGAAGACCTGCCCGACGCCCGTGCCCGCGTCCCAGAGGCCGACGCCACGCAGCCCCGGTGTGTCGATGAGGACGCCCCCACCGGGCAGGGCGAGCAGGTTGCGGGTGGTCGTGGTGTGCCGGCCCTTGCCGTCGGCGTCACGGGTGGCCTGGACCTCCATGACGTCCACGCCGAGCAACGCGTTCGCGAGCGTCGACTTGCCCGCACCGGACTGCCCCAGCAGCACGGCCGTACCGTCGGAGACGACCGCCGCGAGGACGTCGACGCCGTCCCCGTTGGTGGAACTGACGGTGAGCACCGGCACCCCGGGGGCAGTGGCCTCCACGTCCTGGACGAAATACGACAGGGTCGTCGCGTCGGGTACCAGGTCGGCCTTGGTGAGCACCACGACCGGCTGCGCACCCGATTCCCAGGCCAGCGCCAGGAACCGTTCGACGCGGCCGAGGTCGAGTTCGACGGCCAGCGACACGGCGACGATGGCGTGGTCGACGTTGGCCGCGAGGATCTGCCCCTCGGACCGCTTGGACGAGGTGGACCGTACGAACGCACTCCGGCGCGGCAGATACGTACGGACGTAACGGGGGTCGCCGACCGGCTCGACGACGGCCCAGTCGCCGGTGCAGATGACCCGCATCGGGTCGTGCGGCGTGACGAACGCGGTGTCGGCGCGCAGCACACCGTCGGCGGTGGCGACGTCGCACTGGCCCCGGTCGACGCGGATCACGCGGCCGACGAGCAGCCCTTCGGCCGCGTAGGGGGCGAATTCGGCTGCCCATGCGTCGTCCCAGCCGTAGGCGGCGAGCGCGTGGGAGGAAGCGGATGGAGCGGATGAAGACGAGAGGGAAGTCAAGGGAGACCCTTCACAAGGGCGGCCCCGGCGCGCGCACTTGGGCGCGAAGGAAGTGGGTGTCAGCCGGTGGCCACGGAGGTGGACTTGATGAACTTCTGGATGCGGGCAGCGCCCATCTCAAAGACAGCCATCGGGTCACACCTCCTCGTTGTCCTCGTCGTGCTTCTCGTCGTTGCCCCGCGTCGACCGAGGCGCTTCCACTCTAGGCGCGCCCCCGCTCGGCACGCCACCGAATATCCGGCTGAACAACTGGGGCCCCACCAGCCGTAACTGATCAGTGCGGCGGTTGGGACCGCACCGAGCGAAGGAGCACACCATGAAGGCGACCGCGCAGATCGGCGTCACCGGCCTGGCGGTGATGGGCCGGAATCTGGCCCGGAACTTCGCCCGGCACGGTTACACCGTGGCCCTCCACAATCGGACCCCCGCCAGGACCAAGGCGCTGGTCGAGGAGTTCGGGCACGAGGGCGAGTTCGTGGCCGCCGAGACGGCCGAGCAGTTCGTGGCGGCGCTGGAGCGGCCCCGCCGGCTCATGATCATGGTGCAGGCCGGGGCGGCCACCGACGCGGTGATCGACGAGTTCGCCGCCCTGCTGGAACCCGGCGACATGATCATCGACGGTGGCAACGCCCACTTCACCGACACCCGCCGCCGGGAACAGGCCCTGCGCGGGCTCGGGATCCACTTCGTGGGCGTGGGTGTCTCCGGGGGTGAGGAGGGCGCGCTGAACGGGCCGAGCATCATGCCCGGCGGCTCCGTGGCCTCGTACGCCGCGCTCGGGCCGATGTTCGAGACGATCAGCGCCAAGGTGGACGGCGAGCCCTGTGTCACCCACGTCGGGACGGACGGCGCCGGGCACTTCGTGAAGATGGTGCACAACGGCATCGAGTACGCCGATATGCAACTCATCGGCGAGGCCTACCATCTGCTGCGGCAGGTCGGAGGCTACGAGCCCGCGCGGATCGCCGAGGTGTTCCGGCAGTGGAACAAGGGGCGGCTCGACTCCTATCTGATGGAGATCACCGCCGAGGTGCTCGCCCACACCGACGCCGCCACCGGCAGGCCCTTCGTGGACGTGGTGGCCGACTCCGCCGGGCAGAAGGGCACCGGCCGCTGGACCGTACGGACCGCCCTCGACCTCGGTTCGCCGGTCACCGCCATCGCCCAGGCCACCTTCGCCCGCGCCGCCTCCGGCCAGAGCGCCCTGCGCGCCGCGTACCGCGAGCTGCCCGGCGGCACGAGCTGGGACCTCACCGCGTACGAGGCGGAGCGCTTCGCCTGCATCGTCGAGCACGCCCTGTACGCGTCGAAGCTCATCGCGTACGACCAGGGCTGGAAGATGATCATGGATGCGTCGGCCGAGTACGGCTGGGACATCGACCTCGGGGCGATCGCGAGGATCTGGCGCGGCGGGTGCATCGTCCGGGCCGCCTTCCTCGACCGGGTGCGGGCCGCGTACGCCGCCGATCCCCGCCGGGTCACGCTGCTCACCGACGAGGAGTTCGCGGCCGAGATCGCCGACTCCCAGGTCCCCTGGCGCGAGGTCGTCGCCACGGCCGCCCGGCACGGCGTCCCGGTCCCGGCCTTCTCCGCCGCCCTGTCCTACTACGACACCCTGCGCACCGAGCGTCTCCCGGCCGCCCTCACCCAGGGCCAGCGCGACTACTTCGGCGCCCACACCTACCGGCGCACCGACCGCGAGGGCCGCTTCCACACCCTCTGGGAGCGGGCGGACCGGAGTGAGAGCGAAGTGATCTGACCGAACCGTGAAGAACTCCGGCCACGCCCGTAGCGACATCGCTCGGCGTGGCCGGACCGGGTGGTGGTGCCCGTCTCAGGTCGTGCAGCGGGTGCCGTTCAGCGTGAAGTCGAACGCGGGCGCGTTCGTGCCCTGCCAGCTGGCCAGGAAGCCGAAGGAGACCGTGCCGTCGGCCGCGACCGTCCTGTTGTAGTCGGCGGCCGTGGCCGTGACGCGGGCGCCGTCCTGGGCGAAGCTCGCGTCCCACATCTGGCCGACCTGCTGGCCGTTGCGGAAGGACCAGGCGATGCTCCAGCCGTCGATGGCCTTCGCGGTGGTGACGCTGATGGTGGCCTGGAAGCCGTCGGGCCACTCGTTGACGAGGTCGTACTCGGCCTCGCAGGAGATCTCTTCGCTGTCGCTCTTGCTGGGGCTCGGCTTCGGCGCCGCACCGCTCGCGGTGGCCGTGGAGGTGCCCTGGGGCTCCGGGTCGGGCTTGTCGGAGGGGGTCGTGGACGTGTCCGGGGTCGACGGGTCGGTCGACGTGGACGGGGTGGCGCCCGCCGGGACGGTCACGCCGGACGGCAGTCCGCCCGGGTCGACCACGGGCCGGCCGTCGGTCGTGCCGCCCTTCGCGGAGACGTCGTTGCCGGAGCCGTCGAAGGGCATCAGCGAGACAGTGAGCGCCAGGGCGGAGACGATGACGGCCGCCACCAGGATCGCCGTACGGCCGATGCGCGGACGGGACTCCCCGACGGTGAGGCCGGTGTCGATGCCCGCTTCCCCGCGCCCGCCGAGCAGACCGGCCTCGGCGGCGCGGCGGCGCCGTTCCAGGTAGGCGAGCCCGCCCCAGCCGATGACACCGCCGGCGAGCGCGGAGGGCAGTCCGCTGGCCCCGCCGTACAGCCGCAGACAGGCGGCGGCCTCGGCGCACTCCACGCAGATCGCGAGGTGCCGGGAGAGGTCGTCGGGGATCTCCGCACCGTGCGAGCGGGAGACCGCGTCGAGCAGGCGGGCGAAGGCGCGGCAGTCGGAGGCCATCGGGGTGTCGAGGAGGTTGCGCTGGCACCGGTCTCTGAACAGACCGCGTACCTGGGCGAGTTCCTCGGCGGCGCTGTGGGGGTCGAGGCCGAGCCGGCGGGCGACGACGGGCAGCGGCAGCGACTCCACGTCGGCCAGCCAGAGCAGGGCCGCGTCCGGTTCCTGCATGTCGCGCAGGGCGCGCAGCGCGAGGGGGCGGCGCAGCGGCGGGCCCACGTACCGGGCGGCCTTGTCGGAGTTGAGCCACAGTCTCAGGTCGGGGTCGAGATGGTTGCCGTGCCCGGTCTCCTCCCAGGACGCGGCGGTACTGCGAACTGCCGCCAGGAGCAGGGGTATCCAGGGCAGGCGGGGTATGCGGCGTCCGGTGCTGCGGGCTCCGAAGTCGGCGGCGCGGGCCGCGTGGATACCGTGGGTGAACGCCTCGGCGGCGAGTTCGGTGCCGGCGGACGCGCCGGACGTGCAGAGGTCGGCGTACGAGAGGACCGCGTCCCAGCACTCCGAGAACAGCGCTGCCTCGGCGGCGTCCTGGGGGGTCGGCAGATCTGGCATATGGGGGGACTCCAGCATCAACGGCTTGCACACGCCAACGTCAAGGTCAACTGACCCCAAGAACAGGGGAGTTGGGAACCGTTTTGCAAAACGGAGCCCGAGCTTTTCACGTTTCCCGCACAACTGACAAGCGACGTATTCACATGTCGTCACATGTCAACGCGGACTCGCCGTACGGGGTCCGGAGTTACCGGGAACCACGCGTGGTTCCCAGTCCCCCCATACGGATCGAGGTGGTGTTCCGTTCAGACTTTCGACGCCGGATCTTCGACTCCGGATCCTCGGCTCAGATCTTCGCCGCCGAATCCCGGGCCGGCAGGCTGTCCATGAAGGAGCTGACGGAGAACACGGCGCGGCCGGGGCCGGGTTCGCCGTAGCCGGGGGGCGAGTCGAGGCCGAAGTCGTCCATCGTCTGGCGATAGGCCTGCAAGAGCCGGATGTGGTATTCCAGCGGCGCGCCCTGGGGGTTGGCCTTGCCGAGCGGGGTCGTGGGCTCGGGGCACCAGGTGGTGAAGCGGGGCGTGATGCCGTGCGACATGAAGAAACGCAGGCCCTCGGTGGTCGACTCGATCGCCTCGTCGACCGTCTTGAAGCCGAACGGCTCGGCCATCTCCACGCCCGCCACGAAATTGGGGATGACATTGCGCGCGCCGAAGACCTCCGCCGAGTCGAGGATGCGCTTGTGCCATTCGTCGCGGCCGACATACCGCTCCTTGCCGGGGCAGTACATCTTGAAGAGGTACTCGTCCCACACCTCGTAGTTGGGGTGGTAGATCTGGACGCCGTAGTCCTTGAAGCGCTGTACGTCGTCCTTCGGGAGCGCCTGGGCGACGACCTTGCCGATCCAGCGGCCCGGGAAGTGCTCCTCGATGGCCTTGGCGTACATGCCGTAGAAGTCGGCCTCGTCACGGCCCTGGAGCTTGGAGGTGATGGCGCCGCCGGTGAGGGTGTAGGCGGTGGAGGCCTTCGCCGTGTCGTAGCGGTTGATGATCTCCAGGGCTTCCAGGACCTCGTCGACGTCCTTCACGCCCGTGTAGGGCCGCCCGGCCGCCTTGTGCTGGCGCCAGTTGTGGTTGATGTCGCAGTACTGGCACTCCTCCTTGGCGCCGAAGTACTGGCAGACCCGGAAGACGGTCAGATAGACGAGGTAGCCCCACTGGATGGTGGGGGCGACCTCCATGACGGACTTCCCGTTGGAGAGCTTGTGCTTGTAGTACTCGGGCATCGGCGGCACCCCGACGTCCGAGATCCGCTTCCCGTCGAGGTAGAGGCCGAGCACGCCGTGCTCGTCGGCGGCCACCCGGTAGGGGGAGGCCGGGTTCACCCGGACCGACACGACGGTCCGGCGCAGGTCGTACGGGCCTCCGGTGAGGATGATCTCCTCCGGCGGGCGGCGCAGCGCGGCCTCGCCCAGCTCGGGGAGGGTGCCGTGGTCGAAGGAGAAGATGAAGTACGACTTCGGCTTGACCTCGCCGCCCTCGTTGTCGCTGAGCGCGGACGGGTCGAAGGCCACACCACCCCTGAGCAGGTCTTCTTTGAAGACGGCCTCGCGCGGTACGTGCGGAAAGCGCTCCATCAGATCCTCGACCAGCGCGGTGCGGCTGCCCATCCCGTGTCTCCTCCAGCTCCGGCGGTAATCCGGCGTTCGACTCCTCACGGTATGCCCCCGCCTGCGTGTCCGTGGCCTCGGGGCCCCTCGGGCATGTCACACACCCCTGCGTGAGAAGGTCGACACATCTGAGCGGAGGGACGGACCCGATGGCCGAGACGCTGACCAACTGGGCGGGCAACATCATCTACACGCCCAAGGAGCTGCACCGACCGCACACCCCGGCCGCGCTGCGGGCGCTCGTCGCGGAGAGCGCGCGGGTGCGGGTGCTGGGCAGCGGGCACTCGTTCAACGAGATCGCCGAGCCGGGCGACGGCGGCGTCCTGCTCTCGCTGGCCGCGCTGCCGCCGGAGATCGACGTCGACACCACGGCCCGTACGGTCCGGGTAGGGGGCGGGGTCCGGTACGCGGAGCTGGCCCGGGTCGTCCACGGGCGCGGGCTCGCGCTGCCCAACATGGCGTCCCTCCCGCACATCTCGGTGGCGGGATCGGTGGCGACCGGTACGCACGGTTCGGGCGTCGGCAACGGTTCGCTGGCCGCCCCGGTGCGCGAGGTCGAGCTGGTCACGGCGGACGGTTCGACGCTGACGATCGCGCGGGGCGAGGACGGTTTCGACGGCGCCGTCACCGCGCTCGGCGCGCTGGGCGTGGTCACCGCGCTCAGCCTCGACCTGGAGGCGGACTTCGAGGTCGAGCAGTACGTGTTCACCGAACTGCCCCTGGAGGGGCTGGACTTCGAGGCCGTGGCGGGGGCCGCGTACAGCGTGAGTCTGTTCACGGACTGGCGCGGTCCGGGCTTCCGGCAGGTGTGGCTGAAGCGGCGTACCGATCAGTCACCACCGGACTTCCCGTGGGCCGCGCCCGCCACCGAGGCGATGCACCCGGTGCCGGGGATGCCGGCCGTGCACTGCACCGAGCAGTTCGGCGTGCCGGGCCCCTGGAACGACCGACTCCCCCATTTCCGGGCGGAGTTCACGCCCAGCAACGGCGAGGAGCTCCAGTCGGAGTATCTGCTGCCGCGCCCCTACGCCCTCGACGCCCTGCGTTCCCTCGACGCGATCCGGGACGTCGTCGCGCCGGTGCTCCAGGTGTGCGAGGTGCGGACGATCGCCGCCGACGACCAGTGGCTGAGCCCGGCGCACGGACGGGACAGCGTGGCGTTCCACTTCACCTGGGTCGCGGACACGGAGGCGGTGCTGCCCGTCGTACGCCGGGTCGAGACGGCCCTGAACCCGTTCGGCCCGCGTCCCCACTGGGGCAAGGTGTTCACCGTGGCACCGGAGGTGCTGCGCGGCCGGTACCCACGCCTGCCGGACTTCACGGCACTGGCAGCGTCCCTGGACCCGTCGGCGAAGTTCACCAACGCGTTCGTACGGGAGATGCTCGGCGACTGATCCACCGGGTGTGCCGCCAAGTGCGGGGAGACTTTCTTCAGCCCCTTTCCTAACCCCTTGTCGAACCTCCCCCGCTGCCCATAGCCTGGCGCGGCGCCGGTGCCGTCGTGCCCCGGCCTGTCTGCACTGAGGTCTGCACGGCGAAGGGGCAAGCCCGGTGGTGAAGCGCACATCACGTGACATCCGCACCGCTAACCGCTATGAGGTGCTGCGCCAGATCATCGCCCACTCCCCCACCTCCCGCCAGGAGCTGGCGGCGGCCACGGGGCTGAGCCTGGCCACGGTCGCCACGCTCGTCGGTGAGCTGCTCGATCTGCGGATGATCACGGAGGTCGGGTTCGAGGACTCGGCGGGCGGCCGTCCCCGGGGGCTCGTGGCCGTCAACGCGTCGGGGGGCGCGCTGATCGGCGTCGACATCGCGGAGACGTACGTCCATGTCGAGCTGTTCGACCTCGCGCTGAACGTGCTGGCCCGCGCCGACGAGGACATGCGCCCCGGCGAGAGCCTGCCCGAGCAGGTGGTCAGCCATGTGGCCGCCGCCGTGGGCTCGGTGGTCGCACAGGCCGGTATCGAGGGCGCGCGGGTGCTGGGCGTCGGGGTGAGCGTGCCGGGGCAGGTGGACCGGGACACCGGCATCTCGGAGTACGCGCCCAACTGGGACTGGCACGACGTGCCGCTGCTCGATCTGCTGTCCGAGGTCATCGCCTACCCCCTCTACCTGGACAATCCGCTGCGCGCCGGCGCGGTCGCGGAGATGTGGTTCGGGGCGGCACGCGGACGCGGGGACACGGTGGTGGTCAACCTCGGTACGGGGGTCGGCGCCGGGCTCGCGCTCCAGGGCGGGCTGTACCGGGGGGTGAGCAACAGCGCCGGCGAGTGGGGACACACCACGCTCGTCCTCGACGGACGGCTGTGCCGCTGCGGCAACCACGGCTGCGTGGAGGCCTATGTCGGCGCGCCCGGCATCATGCTGAACCTGCGGGAGATCGGCCCGAGCAGCCCGCTGCTCCACCCCGACGACCAGACCGCCACCATCGACGCGCTGGCCCGGGGTGTGGACGCGCAGGACCCGGTGGCGCTCAAGGTCGTACGGGAGACGGCCCGTTACATCGGCGCGGGCATCGCGAACCTGGTCAACGTCCTCAACCCGGAAGTGGTCGTGCTCAGCAGCTGGGTGGCCCGCAGGCTCGGCGAACCGCTGCTGCACGAGGTGCGCGAGGCCGTCGGCCGGCACGCGCTGCCACGGCCGATGGCCGCCACCGAGATCGTCCTGTCCGCCATCCCCACCGATCCGGCGTGTCTGGGCGCGGCGACGTTCGCCCTCGAAGGCGCGCTGTCCTCGGCAACCCAGCGGTCGTCGTCCGCCCGGCGCGCCGGTCCGATGCCCCTGAAGTAGGTCCGGGCCGGCGGCCAACCAGCCCTGCGCGAACCGTGGTTGACACGGTCCGCGGCTTCGCCGTGTCCGGCGTCGACCCGCCGCGTCCGACATCCCGAACGCCCGGCAACGTTTCGAACGGGCTTCGTCCAACCCCTTGCCGAAGCCTTAGCCGAAGGTTAACGTCCCGCTCCGCAACGTCATTTGAGCCATCTGGCGCTGAAGCGACAGGGCCGCAGCCGCACTCGAGACAAGGACGTCACATGTCGGCATTGAGCAACAGCAACTGGGACCGCCGGAACGTTCTGCGGGCCGCCATGGGCCTGGCCGCCGCCGGTGGACTCACCGCGTGCGGCGGCAACACGGGCCGCAGCAGCGGGGGTTCGGGCGACGCACTCGTCCAGTACTTCCACGCGTACGGTGAGGCGGGCACCGAGCAGGCGATCAAGAAGTACGCGAAGGCCTACAGCAAGGCCAACGTCTCCACGCAGTGGATCACCAGTGCCGACTACGAGAGCAAGCTCTTCGCGACGCTGCTCACCGACAACGCGCCCGACCTCTTCGAGTTCCACCCGCAGATGCAGATGATCACGAGCGGCCAGGTGGCGGACCTGACCGACATCATCACGCCGGTCAAGGACGACTTCAATCCGGCCGACATCAAGTCGCACACGGTGGACGGCAAGATATACGGCGTCCGCATGATCGACGACCCGCAGTTCTTCTTCTACCGCAAGTCGATGCTGGAGGCGGCCAAGGTCGAGGTGCCGACCACGCTCGACGAGCTGATGGAGGCCGCGGCCAAGCTCACCACCGGCAAGGTCAAGGGCCTGTACATGGGCGACGACCTGCACAGTGTCATCAACCCGATGATCTGGTCGGCCGGCGCCGACACCCTCGACGAGAAGAACCAGATCGCCTACCACACCCCCGGCGTCATCGAGGGCATCAAGAAGATGCGCAAGCTGTTCACCAGCGGCGACCTTCTCCTCGGCGCACCGACCGCGTCCTGGGACCCCTCCTCGCTCAACCAGGGCCTGTGCGCCATCCAGTTCTGCGGCATGTGGGCCATGCCGGGGATCCAGGCCGCGCTCGGCGACGACTGGGGGGTCTTCCCCTTCCCGAAGACCATCGACTCGGGCAAGCAGTCGGTCTACAACGGCGGCTGGTCGATGTTCGTCAACGCCAAGGGCGACAACGTCGAGGCGGCCAAGGCGTACGTGAAGTGGCTGTGGCTCGACCAGAAGGAGTACCAGGAGGACTGGGCCACCTCCTACGGCTTCCACATCCCGCCGCGCTCCTCGCTCGCGAAGACGGCGACCAAGCTCAAGTCGGGCAACGCCGCCGAGGGCGTCCGGCTCTTCAACGAGTTCGGGCACTTCGACAACATCGGCTGGACCCAGGCCATGATCACCTCCCTCGAGGACGTGTTCGCCAACAGTGTCCGCAAGGACATGGACCCGGAGGCCGCGCTCGACAAGGCCGACACGGCCGTCAACCGCGAGCTCAAGAAGCTGTTCGGATAGGCCGCGGGACGGATCACGACATGTCGACGACCGAAACGCGCGACCTCGCGCTCCCCGCCCCGGCGAAGGCCTCACCGGCCAAGCCGCGGCGGGGTCTGCGGGGCAGCCCCACCTTCAACTTCTGGCTCTTCACCGGACCGTTCGTCATCGGCCTGGGGATCTTCGTCTACGCGCCGATCCTCTGGAGTCTCTGGCTCAGTTTCTTCGAGGCCCGCTTCACCGTCACGCCCGACAAGTTCGTCGGCTTCGACAACTACGTGTACATGCTGACGAACGACGACTTCGTCGGCTCGCTCGGCACCTTCACCGCCTTCGCCGCGTTCATCGTGCCGACCACCTGGGCGCTCTCGCTGGGTCTGGCCCTGCTGGTGAACCGGCTGCGCTTCATGCGGGCGTTCTTCCGGTCGGTCTTCTTCCTGCCGACCGCGTGCAGTTACGTGGCCGCCTCGCTGATCTGGAAGATGTCCATCTTCAGCGGGGTCAGGTTCGGCCTGATGAACACGGTTCTCGCCTGGTTCGGGATCGACAACATCGCCTGGCTGGTCGACCCCAATCCGCCCTGGTACTGGTTGGTCATCGTCAGCGCACGTCTGTGGCTGCAGTCCGGCTTCTACATGATCCTGTTCATCGCGGCGCTGCAGAACATACCGGGCGAGCTGTACGAGGCCGCCGCCATCGACGGCGCAAAGCCGGGCTGGCAGACCTTCCGGTACATCACGCTGCCCCAGCTGCGCGCCACGTCCACCGCGGTGGTCCTGCTGCTGCTCATCGCCGCGTACCAGGCCTTCGACGAGTTCATCAACCTCCTGTCGAAGACCACCTGGGGCCGTCCGCCCCTGGTCGAGCTGTACTACAAGGCCCTGGGCGAGAGTCAGGACTACGGTGCCGGCAGCGCCGGCGCGATCATCCTGACCGTGCTGATCTGTGCCGTGACCCTGCTCCAGGGCAAGTTCATGGGCTTCGGAAGGGGGGAGGAGTCCAAGTGACCACCACCATGCCCGAGGTGCGGGAACCCGCGCCGCCGTCAGGCAAGCCGCGCCGCGACAGGCGCGGTGGCGGCGTGATGAGCTCCACCGGGCTCTACATCGCCACCGGGATCGCCGGCTTCTTCTTCCTGGTCCCGTTCTACCTGCTGGTCCGCAACGCCCTCTCCACCGATGTCGAGATCACCGGAGAGCACTGGAAGTTCTTCCCCACGGACATCCAGTGGGGCAACATCAGCGAACTGTTCACCGACGAGACGGTGCCCTTCGCGCAGTCCCTGTGGAACTCGGCGGTCGTGGCCACCCTGCACACCGTCGGCACCCTGCTGGTGTGCTCCCTCGCGGGCTACGGCCTCGCCCGCATCCCGTACAAGCACGCCAACAAGGTCTTCTACGCCGTCCTGGGCACCCTGATGGTCCCGACGGCCGTCACCTTCATCCCGAGCTTCGTACTGGTCTCGTCCCTCGGCTGGGTGGACACCTACCGGGGTCTCATCCTCCCGGGCCTGTTCAGTGGTTTCACCTGCTTCCTGTTCCGGCAGTATTTCCTGGGGTTCCCCAAGGAGCTGGAGGAGGCGGCGCGGGTGGACGGACTGGGCTACTGGGGTGCGTACTGGCGCATCGTGGTGCCCAACTCGCTGAACTTCTTCGCGGCGATGGCGACCATCACCTTCATCAACGGCTGGAACTCCTTCCTGTGGCCGCTGGTCATCGGCCAGAGTCCGGATTCGTGGACCGTTCAGGTCGCGCTCTCCAACTACATGACCAACCAGACCGTCGTCTTCCATATCATCTTCATGGCCACCGCCTTTTCCATCCTGCCCCTGGTGTTCGTGTTCCTCTTCCTCCAGCGCTGGCTGGTCCAGGGGATCGCGCAGACCGGCATCAAGGGCTGAGCCGCCTATTGGGCTGAACTAGGAGACCGATGTCCTCCCGCACCACGGCCACGTCCACCGACTACGTCGAGGACGTCTCACCCGGCACCGGGGCCCTTCCGCCCCGCGCCTGGTACGCGTCCTCGGACGCCGGTTCGCTGTCCCTCAACGGCAGCTGGAGTTTCCGGCTGTCGCCGACCGCCGACGGCGCGGACGACTCGTTCGCCGAGCCGGGGTACGACGCCGGGGACTGGGCCGAGGTGACGGTCCCCGGGCACTGGGTCCTCCAGGGCGACGGGGCCTTCGGCTCGCCGATCTACACCAACCACCTCTACCCCTTCCCGGTCGACCCGCCCCGCGTGCCGACCGAGAACCCGACCGGCGACCACCTGCACGTCTTCGACCTACCGTCCGACTGGCCCGATCTGTCGGACGGCGGGGCGGTGCTGCGCTTCGACGGGGTCGAGTCGTGCGCCCGGGTGTGGCTGAACGGCACGGAGATCGGCGAGTTCAAGGGCTCACGGCTGGCCCACGAGTTCGCGGTCGGGCGGCTGCTGAAGCCGAGCGGGAACGTCCTCGCGGTCCGGGTCCACCAGTGGTCGGCGGGCTCGTACCTGGAGGACCAGGACCAGTGGTGGCTGCCGGGCATCTTCCGTGACGTCACGCTGCTGCACCGCCCGGCGGGCAGCGTCCTCGACTTCTTCGTGCACGCCTCGTACGAACACACGACCGGCGAGGGCACGCTCCGCGTCGAGTCCGACATCGACGGGCGGGTCACCGTCCCCGAGCTGGACATCGATGTCAGGACCGGCGAGCCGGTGACGGTCGCCGTCGAGCCGTGGACCGCCGAGACCCCCCGCCTCTACGACGGTGTGCTGGTCACGGCCGGTGAGCGGGTGCCGTTGCGCATCGGCTTCCGGACCGTCGAACTGTCCGACGGGCTGATCAAGGTCAACGGCAAGGCGGTCCTCTTCAAGGGTGTCAACCGCCACGAGTGGCACCCCGAGAAGGGCCGCGCCCTCGACCTGGAGACCATGCGGGCCGACGTACTGCTGATGAAGCGGCACAACCTGAACGCCGTCCGTACCTCGCACTACCCGCCGCACCCGGCCTTCCTCGACCTGTGCGACGAGTACGGCCTGTGGGTCATCGACGAGTGCGACCTGGAGACCCACGGCTTCACCGAGCAGAACTGGCGCGACAACCCGGTCGACGACGACCGCTGGACCCCGGCCCTCCTGGACCGCGCGTCCCGGATGGTCGAGCGCGACAAGAACCACCCGTCGGTCGTCATCTGGTCGCTGGGCAACGAGGCCGGCACCGGACGCGGGCTGACCGCCATGGCCGAGTGGATCCACAGCCGCGACAGCTCCCGGCTCGTGCACTACGAGGGCGACTGGGACTGCCGCGACACGGACATGTACTCCCGCATGTACGCCGACCACGCGGAGACCGAGCGCATCGGCCAGGGTCTGGACGGTGGCACGCAGAAGCGCCGCCAACTCCCCTTCATCCTCTGCGAGTACGGGCACGCCATGGGCAACGGCCCCGGCGGCATCGCCGACTACCAGCGCATCTTCGAGGCCCACGACCGTATCCAGGGCGGCTTCATCTGGGAGTGGATCGACCACGGCATCAAGGACGAGCGGTTCGGCTACGCGTACGGCGGCGACTTCGGCGAGGAGCTGCACGACGGCAACTTCGTCTGCGACGGCCTGATCTTCCCGGACCGCACGCCCTCCCCCGGGCTGGTCGAGTACAAGAAGGTCATCGAGCCGGTCCGCATCACGGGCGACGGCACGGACGGCACCGTACGCGTGACGAACGCGTACGACTTCGCCGACCTCTCCGCGCTCACCTTCGTATGGTCGTACGACGTCGACGGCACGGCGGTCGAAACCGGCACCCTCGCCGTGCCCGCGACCCTGGCTCCCGGCGAGTCGGCGGAGGTGAAGCTGCCGCAGCCACCGGCCGACGGCGGGGGCGCCGAGACCTGCTGGACCGTGCGGGCCACACTCGCCGAGGACACGACGTGGGGGCCGCAGGGCCATCCGGTGGCCTGGGGCCAACTCCCCGTCCACGCCCGCACCCTGGTGAACGTCGCCGCGAGCGAGCGTCCCGCCGAGTCCAGGTTCCTGCGTCTCAGCACCGGAAGCGAGCCTTCCGCCCGCGACGAGTGGGACGGCATCATGCTCGGTCCTGGCGTCTTCAGCCCCTCGACCGGCGCATTGAAGTCGATCAACGGAGTCGATGTCATCGGCCCGAAGCTGGACGTGTGGCGGGCGCCCACCGACAACGACTTCGGCGCGGCCTGGCAGCCCGACATCCGCTACGGCGTGCTGTGGCGCAAGCTGGGCCTGCACCGGATGCAACACCGCCTGGACTCCGTGGAGTTGGGCACGGACTCGCTGACCGTACGGACCCGGGTGGCGCCCGCCGCCGCCGAGGTGGGCCTGAACACGGTGTACCGCTGGACGTCCGACGGCGACAAGCTGAAGCTGACCGTGACCGTCAATCCCGAGGGCGACTGGACGTTGCCGCTGCCGAGGCTCGGTATCCGGCTCGGACTGTCGGAGGCGGACAGGGTGGCTTGGTTCGGCGGCGGCCCCGGTGAGGGATATCCCGACACCAACGCGGCTTCCATGCTGGCCCGTTGGGAGTCCACGGTCGACGGCCTCCAGACGCCCTACCTCCGCCCGCAGGAGAACGGCGCCCGGACCGACGTACGTTGGGCGGAGATCGGCGGGCTGCGGGTCGACGGCGACCCGGAGTTCTGGTTCACGGCCCGCCGCTGGACGAGCGAACAGCTCGACGCGGCCGAGCACCTCACCGACCTGACGCCCGGCGACACGGTGTGGGTCAACCTCGACCACGGCCAGCAGGGCATCGGCTCACAGTCCTGCGGGCCGGGCGCGCTTCCGCAGTATCTGCTGAGGGTTCAGCCCGCTGAATTCTCCGTTGTCTTCTCGGTCATCGACGACTGAGTATGTTACCGGTCACACGGCCGTTCGGCTTCGCAGCCGGACGGCCGTGTTCGTGCGTCGCGAGTTCCCGGAGGTTCCCTGAGTGAGTGGTTCCATAGAGGTCCGTGGCCTGTCCCGGACCTTCCACACCACCGTGCGGCGTCCCGGTTTCACCGGCGCGCTGCGCTCCCTCGTCCAGCCGGAACGGGTCGCGAAGGACGCCGTCTCCGACATCACCTTCGACGTGGCGCCGGGCGAACTCCTGGCCCTGCTCGGCCCGAACGGCGCCGGCAAGTCGACGACCATCAAGATGCTCACCGGCATCCTCACCCCCACGTCCGGCGAGGCACGCGTCGCCGGCGTGGTGCCGTACCTGGAGCGGGAGCGCAACGCCCGCAACATCGGGGCGGTGTTCGGCCAGCGCACCCAGCTCTGGTGGGACCTGCCGGTGCGTGAGTCGTTCTCGATCCTCCGGGACATCTACGAGATACCCAAGCCCGAACACGACGTAAGGCTGCGAGAGTTCGACGACCTGCTCCAGCTCTCCACGTTCTGGGACACGCGCGTACGGCATCTGTCACTGGGCCAGCGGGTGCGCTGCGACCTCGCGGCGGCGCTGCTGCACGATCCGCCGGTGGTGTTCCTCGACGAACCCACGATCGGCATGGACGTGGTGGTGAAGGAGCAGGTACGGGAGTTCCTGCGCCACCAGGTGGAAGAACGCGGCCGGACGGTGTTGCTGACCACGCACGACATGACAGAGGTCGAGCGGCTCGCCGAGCGGGTCGTCCTCGTCAACCACGGCCGGCTCGTACTGGACGGCACGCTGGACGAGATCAAGAAGAGGTTCGGCTCGACCTGGCAGGTCCGCGCGACCCTGGCGGACCCGCACGCGGAGGTCGTGGCGCTCCCGGGCATCGCACTGCTCCGCCGCGAGGGCCCGCAGGTGGTCTTCGGCCCCGACGACGGTCCGGACGCCCCGACGGTCCACCAGGCGCTCAAACGGGTCATCGAGCGGTACGAGGTAACGGACATCGCCCTCGACGAGGCCGACCTGGAGGACGTGATGCGGGCCGCGTACGTCCACGCCGAGGCTCCGACTCCGCACGAGGGCGGCTGACATGGCCGTCCTGCACGCCTGGCGGGCCACCAGGGTCACGCCCCTCGGTGAGCTGCACGCCCCGCCCCGGATGACCGCCGCCCTGGTCCGGCTGACCGTCCAGGTGGTCCTGGTCGCGTCCCTGTGGAACGGCCTGTACCAGCAGACCGGTACGACGGCCGGCCTCGACCGCGACCAGGCGGTGACGTACGCCGTGATGGCCGTACTCGCCTCCCGGCTGCGGGAGTTGGACCAGTACGCGGGCCGCGACTCCATGCTCCAGCACATGCACTTCGGCACGATCGTGTACTGGTACCTGCGCCCACTGCCGCCCCAGCGCTACTACGCGCTCCGCGCACTCGGCGAGCAACTGTACGGGTTCGCCTGGGCGTTGACCGGGTACGTCCTCTGCCTGGCCGTCGGCGTGGTCGAGCCGCCCGAATCAGCGGCCGTGGCCGGGGTGTTCGCGCTGAGCCTGCTGCTCGGCCAATGGGTCATGTACTACGTCATGCTGGTCCTGGACCAGCTGTGCTTCTGGACGCTGCGCAACGGCTCCGCGATGATGATCCTGATCTTCGCGCAGAACCTGATGTCCGGGGTGTACGCGCCGCTGTGGTTCTTCCCCGACTGGTTCATCACGCTGAGCGGCTTCCTGCCGTTCCAGGCGACGCTGAACGTACCGCTGTCGCTGTACATCGGCCGCATCCCGTTGTCGGACGCGCCCGCCCAACTCGCCGTACAGGCCGCCTGGGTGGTGGCGCTCGCCCTGTTCACCCGGCTGCTGTGGCAGCGGGCGGCCCGGCGCGTGATCTCGCAAGGAGGCTGACATGACGTCAAAACCGGTGTCATTCAACGGCTTTCGGATCGCGTGGCGGATCACGAAGCTCAACTTCCGTGCTCAGCTGGAGTATCGCTCCGAGTTCCTGATGAACATCGCCATCGGCGCCATCTGGCAGGTGTCGGTGATCGTCTTCGCGACGGTGCTGCTGACCCGGTTCACCGGGATGGGCGGCTGGGACAGCTCGGAGGTACTGCTGATCCCCGCGACCCGGATGCTGGCGCACGGCATCTTCGTCCTGTTCCTCGGCCGGCTGCACGGCATCGGCCGGATCATCCAGGAGGGGATGATCGACACCTACCTGGTCCGCCCGATGCCGGTGTACCGCCAGGTCCAGCTGTCCGTGTTCCCCACCAACGCCATCGGCGACCTGACGGTCGCCGTGGGCCTCATGGTCGGCGCACTGTCCCGGAGCAACCTGGACTGGACGGCGGGCCGTATCTCGTACCTGGTGGCCTGTGTCCTGGGCGGAATGCTCCTGGAGGCGGCCCTGTTCACGGTGGTGGCCTGCGCGTCGCTGCGCTTCCCGGCCGCCGACTACTGGGGCCGCTGGCTGGAGGAGCTCCTGGGAACGTTCGGCAGCTACCCCCTCAACGTGCTGCCGAGGACGGTGAGCGGCTTCCTCACTTTCGGCCTGCCGCTCGCGTTCGTCGCGTACTTCCCCGCAGCGGTACTGACCGGCCACGCCAACGACACGGGCGTGCCGTACTGGCTGGCGGCGTCGTCGCCGTTGCTGGGGTTGGTGGCGTTTCTGGGGGCGCGGTGGCTTTGGCGGTGGAGCTTGGGGCACTACACGGGGGTGAACGGGTAGCGGGCACAGCGAGCCTGTTGGCCGTACGCGGAGCCCTGCCAACATTTCCGTCCCTGGAAGCCTGCCATCGCGGTCCCCCTCGGGCTCCGGCCGGGCCCGGCATGCGCGTCTATGAGGAAAACCCATATCCGCCAGGGCCGACACCGTCCTGCGGCGACAGATATTCCCCCAGGGCGTCTGGCAGAACGACCCGGACGCACCCTCGCGAAGGCGACGTACTGCCCCCGAACCAGTCGAGAGGTATTCAACGCGGAAGCAGAAGTATCAGCAGGGTGGATCGGCCTACGAGCTCGTGCATGGTTGGCGGTGAGACATCGAGCTCTTGAACGTTGATCATGATTGCGTAGTGGGGAACTCGACTCGTGCACTGGTCGTCAGCAACCAGCGGATCACGGGCCTTACGGTCGATGTGATCGCTGAACTTGTCGCCGAGGTCGGCCCGTTGTGGCATGAACGCCACCAGACCAAGCTTGCCTCCCGGCAGCGGAAGCAAGCCAGAGGCGCCGGCGCGAAGCACCGGCTGGTGTTCGTCGACCGCCTGCTGGCCACTCTCGACCATCACCCGGGCCGTCACCGAGGGGCGACCCCTGCTCGCCGAGCGGGGGTGCACCATCAGCCCCGACGTACGGCTGCGGACCCTGGCCGAAGTCATCGACCATCTCGGCGGGACCGCAAAGACCGGCATCATCGACGGCACCGAGACCCGGGTCCGGCGGTCGGCCCAAGGGCGCAAGGACCGGGCCAAGTTCATCTCAGGGAAGAACAAGCAGAACGCCGTCAAGTCCATGGTGGTCACGGACGGCGAAGGACTCGTGCTGTGGTGTAGCCCGGCCGAGCCCGCGAGTTACGCTGCCATCACCCACGCACGCCAGTTGGGGCTGGTCGGGCTCCTGGCCGGTGGGCCTGGGGGGCGAGATCCTCGCCGATGCCGGCTACCAGGGGATCGGCGCGCAGACCGGCGGACGTGTAGTGGCGCCACCGCACCGCAAGTTCAAGAAGAACGCCCCGGACTGGTACCAGGAGACTAACGAGCGGCAGCGCAAGGCACATTCCTCACGCCGTATCCGGGTCGAGCACGGCATTGCACATCTCAAGAAGTGGCGGACGCTGGCCCGACACCTCGGCCGCCGCGAGCACATGAGCGACACGGTGCCAGCCATCGCCGGCCTGCTGTCCCACCAGCAGACCGCGTACCTGACATCGGCTCAGCAGGTGTGAACCCCGTGCCCCACCGAAGTCCTCGACCGTCTCACCGCCAACCATGCACGAGCTCGTTGGGCAGCACGGTGCTGGCCGAGGGAAGAGCATCGTCTGGCTGCCCTGGACTTACCGGATCGCAGGTGGCGTCCCGGCCATGCGGCTATCGTTTCATCATGAGCCAGCGCAACTATTTTCGAGACGACCCGGACCCAGAGAACGATCGGTTGGAGCGTCGAGCATTTGCAGACGGCGTCGTTCACGCTCTTGACCAAGTACGACAGCAAAGCAAATCGAGCGTCACTGGACTCATCGGGCCTTGGGGATCGGGAAAGTCTACGACTCTTTCCATGATTCTTGAATCCTTGCGTGACCATCAGAACGGTGGATGGACTGTAGTTGATCTGAACCCTTGGATGTATAGCGATGCCGAGTCGCTGCAACTTGGGTTCTTCGTGGCTCTTCGTGAGGCACTTCCGAGTGGGCGTAAGTGGAGCCGAAAAAGGGAGCGTATAGGGAACTTCTTCACAGCGGTGGCTCCATTTGGCAAGGTGAATGGCCTTGCTGGAGTGGATGCTAGTTCAGCAATTGACTCCATGGGTAGTCGAATTGCTGGCGACGTCACCGCAAATGGAGTTAAGGCTAAAGCCGAGAAAGTGTTGGAAGAGCTTGAAGAGCCCATGATCTTCATCATGGACGACTTGGATCGACTTACGCCGGACGAGCTCTTGATGGTGTTTAAGCTCGTCCGCCTCGTTGGTCGACTACCCAACGTTTACTACTTGTTGGCATATGATGAGAAGACTTTGCTTGACCTGATCCAGCAGACGAACGTTGCCGCGGGAGACAGGGTGCGCGCCAGAGACTATATGGAGAAGATAGTCCAAGTGCGCTTCGATGTGCCACCCATGAGGCCAAAGCAAGCTTCGATGCTATTGGATGAGGCAATCAACGAACTAACGGATCGCTATGAAATATCGGTGAGCCAGGAGGACATTTCCCGCTTCAGTGCAGCATATCGGGACCACATTTCCTCGTTCCTCACCACGCCCCGCTCAGTCAATCGATATATGGCACAGATTGATGCACTGTATGATGCATTGAATGACGAGGTGAATTTTATTGATTTCTGCCTGGTGACGTTCCTGCGAACATTTGAGCCAGAGGTCTATAAGCACATTGCCGGCTCATGGAGGGGTGAACTTCTAGGTGAAGACACTTGGGTGAGGCTGGGGAAGACTTCGGATAATCCTGAGCGCAGGATTCGCTGGCTGGAGAAGCTTCAGGAGGCGCACGTTGCCCCAGGGGATGTAGCGTCCATGTTTGATCTTTTGGCGTCTCTGTTTCCTCCACTTAATATGATCAAGAATAACTACGGTGGCGGTATCTCATATTTGCACTCCGAGGTGGAGCGCAGGCGGGGCGTAGGGCACCGTGACTATTTTGATCGATACTTTTCATTCGGCGTTCCTGGCGATGATGTAGCTGACCGAACCATTAGCAATTGGGTTAGCAGGTTGAATGGGGGCGAATTTACCGATGTAACGGCCGATGTTCGTCACGCGTTGATTCAAGATACAGCCCGAGTCGCAAGGAAGCTGGAACGAAGAGTTATTGGATTTCCTCAAGCCTCAGTTCACCTGTTGCCCATACTCGCAGATGCGCGCGCCAATGTTGAGCATGAATTTCTGTCCATCAGCGGAAGTCCGCTTATCTCTATTGAGAGACTGGCCCTTGCGGCTGCGAAACAGGTTCCTGATGAGCTTATCGACTCGGCTGTTTCGGAGATGGACTCGTTTGAGTTTGGCGCCTTTTTGGCATCTGAAATTCTCAATGACCTAAGAAGCGATGCCGAGGTGGCCGACACTTCTCGTTTCGCTTCGGCTGTCATCCTTGTACTTCGCAATCGAGTTGCCAACTTTCTAAATAAGGACCTTTCCGAGGTCTCGCAGCATGAGTTTCGGCACGTGTTTCATTGGCGGCGTGCCGCAGGACATGATGTAGCCGACCCGATAATTAGAGATTCTCTTTCTGATGGTTCGTGGGACCCTCTGGAATTTGCGGCCAAGAATGTGAGTGTTGCGTTCAGTAGTAGTGGTGAGTCTCTATCCGATTTGCAGCTTGATGTACTCGACGAGGTCGCCGGACTCGCCTATTTTTATGAGAGGCTTGTGGACCAGATAGACGCCGCAGAAATAGGCGTACCTAATCACCTGCCAGTTTCCGACGAGAATCGCAAACGGGTGGCCCTTAGCCATCTGAAGCGACGGAGGGCGGCCGACAGTCAACCAAACAGCGAGAGATAGTCAAACCACTACCGCAACGGCATGGGAAGCTGGATGCGGAGACTGGATGTTTTGGAAGGGGAGTCCGCGTGGCGCAGGCTAGTACTGCATCCTCAGATCTTGTGACTGGTGATCGGTACTGACTGTTTGTCCGGTCATGCTGATGGATGTGAGTACGGAGGACGTTGAGGGGTGGACGGGGGAACTGACTGCCCTGATGGGCGGGTTGGGCATCTGTTCGCCCGGCCGGAGCCGCGGGAGGTATTCGCCGATCTGATCGACGGGCTGCTGTCGGACCTGGGCCACAAGAACGGCTGGACGATGGCAGGGCTGGCTGGGCATGCCACCCGTACCGGATCCAGAAGTTCCTCGGTGAGGCGTCCTAGAGCGCGGACGCGCTGTTGGCCGAGGTGCAGGCGTACGTGGCACGGGAGTTGGGGGTCCGAGCGCGACGCTGGTACTGGACGACACCCAGGTGATCCAAAAGGGTGACAAGCCCGTCGGGGTCAGCCACCAGCACTGCGAGACGACCGGCGACGCCCGCAACTGCCAGTGATGGTGATGCTCACCTATGCCGCCGCGCGCGGCCACACTTTCTTGGACCGGCGTCCGTATCTACCGCAGTCCTGGGCGAGCGACCGTGAGCGGTGCCGGGCGGCCGGAGTCCCCGACGAGGTTGCCTTCGCCAGCAAGCCGCAGCTGGGCGTCGCCATGTTTGAGGATACGGTGGTTTGCGGGCTACCGTTCCCCTGGGTGACTGCCGGCGGACGCGGACTACGGCCAGGACCCGCTCTCAGGTCCTAGCCGCACGGGCAGAGGATCCGCTACGTGCTCGCGGTGCCCATCACGCTGCCGGTTGAGGGTCCGCCGGGCAAGCCGTACCTGCGGAGGGTCGCGGCGGCCGGTGACCTGCTGCACTACGCCATCGTGCGCGAGCAGTGACGCCGCAGCCAGGGCGAGGGCTCCGAGGGCCAGCGAGCCTACGACTGAACCTGGTTCGAGGTCACCCTGCCCGGACAGATACCGGCCGACGGCTGCTTCGCCCACCAGCTGCTGATCCGCCGCAGCACCGGGAAGAAGCAACTGACCGGCGGGCGGCCGCGTCGACTTCGAGTACGCGCACTTCCTCGTCCATGCCCCGGCCGCCGCCCCGGTCACCGATGCGATCGTGAGGGCCGGTGTCCGCTGGAAGATCGAGGAGAACAACGAACTCGCCAAGCAGATCACCGGCCTGGGCAAGTACCAGGTCCGCTGCTGGACCTCCTGGCACCGGCACGTCACCTGCGCGATGCTCGCCATGGCCTTCCTGGCCGTCCAACGCGCCCGCCACCCGACCCACAACCCGAATCCGAGCCCATCGGGCAGCCCACCAGCCAGGCGCAGGCCCCGGCAGACGAGGGAAAAGCACGGGAGACGGCGGCAAGGGGCACCTTCCGCTGATCCAGCTGACCGTCCCGGCCCTCGCCTGTCTCCTCGCGACCCCCTCCCCCCTGGCGACAACCCGAACCCAACCCATCAGATCCTCAAGATCTGAGGTTGTAGTACTGGTTCGCGTCCGTCGCTGTCCTTAACAACAAAGGCAGCTACGAGATCGTCTTCCGCGACACCACCCGTCGCGAACACAGGGTCGAAACCGACACCAGCATCGGCCGGATCGCAGGCGCCTCATCGTCTGGTGGGCTGGCCGCCCGCGACTTCCCCGGACGGCCAGCCCACCAGACCAACACCTTCTAATGACGATGGCAGCGGGCCGGACCAGATCTTCAGTCCTCCAAGTCGATGGCGAAGTCCACCACCGTGGTGTCGCCGCGCCTCACGATCGGGTGGGCGACCTCCACGATCCGGCCGTTGTCGGCGATGTGTCGCCGGGTGTAGCGCAGCACCGGGACACCTGTACCGATTCGGAGCGTCTGGGCCTCCTGCTCCTTCGGCATGCCCGTCATGAAGGACTCGGTGATCCTCGTGATGCGGATGCCGAGGGAGGCCATCTGCGCCCTCGTCCCACCCGGCCACGGTTCGTGGATCGGGTCGGCCACCGGGGTCCCCTCCACGTCGCTCCAGCGGACGTACGAGGTGCTCATCTGGGTGGGGTGGTCGTTGTCGTAGAAGACGAAGTGCCGGGCAAGCAGGCGCTCGCCGACCTCGCACTCGAAGAGGGCCGCCAGGTCTGGTGTCGCAGTCACCCGCTCGAACCTCTTGTCCAAGCGGTACTCGCTCCAGCCGATCCCCTGGTCCCTGGTGTACGGCGTGGACGGAGCACCGGGCTTGTTGCGGTACCGGTCGGCGGCCATGCGGTGCACAGGAGGCGTCTGCCGTACGAGAGTTCCGGCCCTGGCCCGTGTCTCGATCAGCCCCTCGTTCCGTAGGAGCGCGAGGGCGTTGCGGATCGTCGTCTCCGACACGCGGTAGTGCTCCGAGAGCGCGGGGAGCGTCGGAATCTGGTCGCCCGCGCTGAACTCACCGGACGAGATGCGACGACGCAGCTCAGCAGCGATTCGCAAGTACTCGGGCTGTGCCACTGACCTACCACCGTTTCGAGTGATCGCTGCTTTCTGTGCACACATATTGCCCCGACCGGCTTGACCAGCGCCAACCCGGCCCGCCAATCTGTGCACAGATAAGAGTTATCTGTACTCAGAAAGCCGTGGCTACTAGGGGACAAGCATGCCCGAAACAGGTCAATCGTGGCGTCGGGAGTTCAAGGCGCACCCTGTCGAGGCCCGCCAGGTCCGCGAGTGGGTGGCCAGTCGCCTGGAGCATCCGTACGCCGCGCAGGTCGCTCACGAGCTGTTCGCATCCGTTCTCGCCACGGGGACCGAAGCGATCGAGATGACGCTCTCCACCGCAGGCCTCCGCATCCGGATCGCGGCGGCCGGCTCGGTGGAGCTGAGCGTCCTGCACAGCCACGGCCCCGGCTTCCAGATCGTCAGCGCCCTCTCCGCCCAGTGCGGCGTCAACACCGACGGCCACGGGCTGTGGGCTCTGCTCAGCGCGAAGGACAAGACGTGAAAGCAATCATCAGAGCAGCAGAGTGGACACTCGGGCCCGAGGCCGCCGAGGGCGCACCCAAAGAGCCGCTGCACGAGACCGAGTGCACGACGTGCGGAGAACAGTCCGGGGCCACAGAGGGCGAGCGCCTCCCAGCTGAGGTCTGGGCTCTGAAGCACACCGGCGCCAACCCGACGCACCGGACCTACCGCGCGATCATCACAAGCTTCTGGCGGGTCGTTCCCGCCGAGGGCAACCCCTACCGCGAGTTGGAGGCGCCGTGACCGGCACAAAGCCGAAGGCATGGGTTGGCGACCAGGTTCACGACGTCAACACCGGCAAGGAGGGTGTGGTCACCGACGTGAAGTCGGACGGGACTTATGTCCTGCGCCCCCTCTACGTGCGGTTCCGCACATGGACGGTCCCCAACGCGGACGGACTGGAGGTCACCCTGTCTCGCGACGAGCAGATCAGGCGGCGCCGGGAGGAGTCGTGACCGAGTTACCCAAGCGCGTCCCGACGGATCGCCTCGGCGTCCTGGTCGCGGCGTACGAGTACGAGATGGGCACCTGCTTCCGCTGCTCTCTTCGCCGAGTGCAGGTGACCCGCTTCGGCGAGATCACGAGCAACGAGGGCGAGACCCCGCTGTACGCCTGCCGAGAGTGCGTACAGGAGTTGCTGACCATGTACGAGCGCGCCCTGGAGCGGATGAACACCCAGCCCCGGATCATCCAACTCCCCCGAACCCCTCGCGGAGCAGAGGCCAACTGGCCCAGATAGCTCCCCCCGCCCGGGGGCACACGAGGAGGCAGGTGTGGGCTGGAGCCTCACTGCAGTTCCAGCCCACACCCTCGGCTCAGTGATCCGCGCAGCACGGTGTCGGATCAGGCACCTCGAACGGCACCAAGGTGCCCCCGATCGCGGGCATGGCGGCAAGGACGAGTTCGTCGCCCTGCCACTGCGGTCGTACATGACCATGCGTCACCAGGGTTTGACCGGCGGGTGGTTGACCCGAAGTGCCGAGCACCGTCACCCGGTCGATCGCGCTCCGGGTCAGCAACTCCCCCACCGTCACCGTGCCGTTGAGCGAGTCCGCGCCCGGGTAGACGACCACGCGGCCCACCTCGTCGGGAAGGCCGGGCGTCACCTCGTAGCCCTGGGCCGTCAGGCGCTCCTCGGCTGTGCGCAGGAGCGGTTCCGACGGCAGGGTGAAGGACAGGGCGACCCGGGGGCGGTCGCCGCGCAGCAGGTGGGTGCAGGCGAACGTGCCCTCCGGGAGGGCCAGTTCGGTCGCCAGGGCGAGGAGGAGGTGGTCGGCCGCGCGGAGGGCCGACACCGAGGTGTCGGCCCAGAGGGCGTACCGCGTCACGAAGGCAGGATCCATATCGGGTTCGTGTAGAACCAGAGGTCCTTCCACGGGTCCGCGTCGCCCACGACGTCGATGGCCGGGCCCGCCGGGTCCACCGTCGCGCCCAGGGCGCCAGGCGCGGAGCGGTTGCCGTCGCTGCCGCGCAGGCGGACGTACACCGGGCGGTCGACGCGTCCGAGGTCGTATGTGAGGCGGAGTGTGCCCGTGGGCTGGTTCACCTCGTATGTCTTGACGACCCTGGCTGTCGGAGCCGTGAAGGTGTCCCGGTCCGCGACCGGGCCGGTGACATCGCCCTGGATGACGTCCACCTTCGCCAACTTCGGCAGGAAGCCCGCCCAGTTGGGGCTGTCGGCCAGTGTCACGTCCACCGTGAGTGTGACCTTCGTGCCTCGCTTCACGTGCAGCGCGCCGCCCAGCGTGCTCCAGCGGCCGCCGCCCGAGACCCGGACGTCGAGGCCGCCGAGCAGCTGGCCGTGGTCGACCCAGATGCGGCCGGCGCGGATGCCGTCCATGACGGCGGCGTAGGAGAAGCCGTCGGAGCCGACGTGGGTGCGGCTGTACTGGCCGGGCCAGTAGTCGCCCTGGGTGATGTCGATCTTTCCGCCGTAGATCGGGTCCTCGTAGCGGCCGTTGCCCTCGAAGCTGCCGCCGGGGCCGCGTACCGCGGTGTCCGCGTAGACCTGGTGGGAGTCGGAGTTGGCGGTGATCCACCAGGGCTTGCCCTCGGCGATCAGGCTGTCCCAGAGGCCGCCGACCGTGGCGGTCATCCAGTCGAAGCCGCCCCAGGTGCGGTAGCTCTCCAGGGGGTAGCCGGGGAAGGAGTTGGCGCTGGGGTTGTTGTCGTAGATCCCTCGCGCGCGGCCGGGGCCCAGCGGTGCGGGCAGGCCCGCGGCCTGGTGGCCCGGCGCGCCCTCGAAGCCCACGGCGATCTGGTGGCTCGCCGGGCTCGCGTCGCGCCAGGCGCGGATCTCGTGCGGGGAGTCGACACCGCGCCGCGCCGGGTGGTTGGCGAGCATCAGCGCGTCCTTGACCTTGCGCCGCTTCACCTGGTCGGAGAGGAAGGCGAGGCCCGCGACGGCGAGCGCCTCGTTGGCGGGCGTGGAGTCGGAGGCGTTCTTCACGCTGCCGTCGTAGTCGGTCTCGAACTGCTTGAGGACGGAGACCTCGTTGTTGCCGGGGTGCACGAAGACCGTGGCGTGCTCGGCGCCCGGGATGTTCCACTCCAGGCCCTGGAAGACAAGGGTGTCCTCGTACGCGGCACGGGCGGCCCTGATGTCCGGGTTGACCTTGTCCACACCGATCTTGGCGTGCGTGGTGGAGCCGTGGTCGGTGATGACCAGCCAGTCCATGCCGTGCTTGGCGCCCTGGCGGACCTGGTCGACGACGCGGTACTTGCCGTCGCTGCTGTACTGCGTGTGGATGTGGTGGTCCCCGGTCAGCCACAGGAAGCCGCCTCTTCGGCGGGAGTTGGTGGAGGCGGAGGCGGGAGCAGCCGCTGCCGGAGTGACTACGCTCGCGGCGGCGAGGCCCGCGCCGAGCAGGCCGGCACCGCGCAACAGCGTGCGGCGCGACCGCTGTTCGGGGTTCAGTTCCTCGTCGGGCACGGAGGTGTCGAGGGCGGCGGGCAGCGCCGTACCGTCCTCGGGACCGTGTGCGTGATGGTGGTGGTGATCGCCGTGTCCGTGCGAGTGCCCGTGCCCCATGGCTGCGCCTCCTCAGTCACGCGGCGCCCGTAGTGCGCCGCCTGAGGAGAATCCGTGCGAAACATGAACCTTGCCCAACCGGAGGGTGAGCGCCGGACGACCCGGACACGGCGGATCACCTCGCCACTCACTGTTCCCCCAAGAGCCCTTGTCCATCACACTGTTGGCCGTCGAACCTGAGCAGCGTTCACCTATCGCCCCCATGGAGACACCCCCACCATGAGAAGACTCATCGGCACCCTCGTGGCCGGCGCACTCGCGCTGACCGGGCTCGCCACCACCGGCTCGACCCCGGCGGCCGCCGCCACCTCGGGCACCTTCAACGTCCTCACGTACAACGTCGCGGGCCTGCCCGAGCTGCTCAGCTCGGGCAACCCCGAGGTGAACACCCCGCTGATATCACCGCGGTTGGGCGCGTACGACATCGTCAACGTGCAGGAGGACTTCAACTACCACGCGGCGCTGTACGCGAACGACAACCACGCGTACCGCACGGCGACCAGTGGTGGTGTGCCCTTCGGTGACGGTCTCAACACCCTCTCGGACTACGCCTTCCAGGACTTCGAGCGGGTGAAGTGGAACGACTGCACCGGCACCAACTGCCTTACCCCGAAGGGCTTCTCGCTGGCCCGGTTGCGGCTCGCCGAGGGCGTCTACGTGGACGTGTACAACGCCCACCCCAACGCGGACGACACCGACGAGGCGCACGCCGCCCGCCGGGCCAACATCTCGCAGCTGTCCGCCTTCATCCAGGCCAACTCCGCGGGCAACGCGGTGATCGTCGCCGGTGACACGAACACGCGGTACACCCGCGCGGGCGACAACATCCGCACGCTCGTGGCGGACAACGGCCTGACGGACGCATGGGTCCAGCTGGTGAAGGGCGGTGTGCAGCCGACGCAGGGCAGTGACGCGCTGCTCTGCCCGACGACCGCGCCGACGAACGACTGCGAGGTCGTCGACAAGATCTTCTACCGTGGCAGCAAGCTCGTGAACCTCTCCGCGACCCGCTACAACAACGAGTGGGCGTCGTTCCTGGACTCCGCGGGCGGCAACCTCTCCGACCACTTCCCCCACACGGTCGACTTCTCCTGGACGCTGCCCTCGAACCTCCGCGCGAGCGATTTCTTCGGCGGCCCGCACGGTACGGCGTTCAACGACGCCGACGACCTCCCGGCGACGCGCTCGCCCCGCACGCTCACCCTGCGCGGCGGCTCCCGGCTGGACGCGGTGTCCCTGACGCACGACGGCGGCACGACCCTCACCCACGGCGGCACGGGCGGCACGGCCACCTCGCTCACCCTGGCGTCCGGTGAGCACCTCACCTCGGTGAAGCTGACACAGGGTCAGAAGGACGGCCGGACAAGGATCTTCTCGGCGGCGTTCACCACCGACAAGTCCCGCACCCTGACCTCCGGCACGGCAACGTCGGACACGACGACGTTCACGGCACCGTCGGGCTGGCAGATCGTCGGCTTCACGGGCCGCTCGGGCGACGAGATCGACAAGCTGGGCGTGGTGTACGCGCCGATCGCCTGACCCGGTCAACTACCCTGACCGACTTGCCTGTTGTGCGGGCGGACACCCAACGGCGTCCGCCCGCACCCGCGTCCGGAAATTCATTGCACCCACCACCCTCCCAGCGGGTAACTTCCGGAGGATGAGTGATCATTACGACGTCAGCGGCACCGGCCCCGTCCTCCTCGTCATCCCCGGCGGCGCCGGACACCCGATGGGCCTCGACACCTTCACGGCCCGCCTCTCCGAACGCTTCACCGTCGTGACGTACGACCCCCTCGGCCTCGCCCACGGCCAACTCGGCAGGCCTGTCGAGGAACAGCGCGTCGAGTGGTGGAGCGAGGGCGCGGCCCGGGTGCTCGAAGCGGTACTCCCCGAGGGCGAGTCCGCGTACGTGTTCGGCACCAGCGCCGGCGCCGTCCCCGCCCTCGACCTGGCGGCCCGGCACCCGGACCGGCTGCGGCACGTGGTCGCGCACGAGCCACCGGTCGTGGGGGTACTGCCCGACGCGGAGCGACAGCGGGCCATGTTCACCGATGTGTACGACACGTACCGCAAGCACGGCCCGGAGGCCGCGGCGGCCAGGATGACCGCGGGCCTGGAGGAACGACCGCCGACTCCCCTGGCGCCGGACGCGGAGGCCCAACCGCTTTCCCCCGCCGATGAGTTGAGCAACCCGATGGCCCTGATGCTCACCCGGGTCCTGGTGCCGTTCTCCTCCTACGACCCCGACCTCACCGCCCTCTCCTCCTCGCCACCCCGTCTCACCCTCGCCGCGGGAATCGACTCCGTCGACCAGCTCCTGTACCGCACCGCCACGATCCTCGCCCGCCGCACCGGGAACGCCGTCCGCCAGTTCCCCGGCGGACATCTCGGGGTGATGACGCACTCGGCGGAGTTCGCCGCACGCCTCACGGAGACACTGGTCCCGGTGGGCTGATCCGGGCCGGGCCCGGTGTCCCGAATCCGTGGCGCCGGTGACCGAGACCGAGTGCCACCACTTCGCCGTACGAGGGTGCCTCGCCTCTCGGCACCCGTCCGGCCCGGATGTCGCCGAGCGCCTCCACGGCCGCGCCGAGCGCCCGCCGGTAGAGAAGCGAACCGAGACTGACCCGGCGTACACCGAGGTCGCCGAGCTGGGCGACTGTCGGTCCCGTGGGCGAGTAGAGGATGTTGAGCGGCACGTCGAGGCGCTCGACCAGCGCGGCGATCCGGTCCGGGTCGGTCAGTCCGGGCACGAACACCCCGTCGGCGCCCGCCTGTTGGTAGGCGTCGAGGCGGGCCATGGTGTCCCGGGCCAGGTCGGGGGACCGGCAGTCGCCGAGCCAGTGCGTGTCCGTGCGGGCGTTGACGAAGAGGCCCGGGACAGCGGCCTTGACGGCGGCGATCTTGGCGGCATGCCGGGCGGCCGGTCCGAGGCCGCCCTCCCGGTTTCCGTCCTCCAGGTTGATGCCGACGGCCCCGACGACGGACAGCTCCCGCGCGAACTCCCCCGCCCGGCACGGGTCTTCGCTGAATCCGCCCTCGGCGTCGACGGACAGCAGGAAGTCCTCCGTACCGAGATTCAGGGCGAGTTGGAGGGTCTGGTCGCGCGTGGCCGCCGTACCGTCGGGCAGTCCGACGGCGGCGGCGACGCCGAGACTCGTGGTGCCGATCGCCGCGAAGCCCTGGGCGGCGAGGGCCACGGCCGAGGCGTGGTCCCAGGCGTTGGGGAGCAGGAGGGGAGCGTCGCGGTGGTGGAGGGCGGCGAAGGCTGACATGGGCGTGGACGTGGCGGGGGAGGGTGAGGGGGACATGCGGTCACGGTAGGGGCGCGATCGTTCGGCACGGACCGAACCGTCCACCCGGATGGTGGGTCGGTGCGGTGGCGGCGCCGACCTGAACGCGGAGAAGATCGGCCGATCCCGTCAGCCGACGGAGGCCTCGGATCGCGCCGAAGAATGAGGGGGCCCCTTTTGAGCATCACGTTCGACACGACCCGAATACCGCCGTCCGACAGAGCGGAGGTCATCCGCGACGTCATCTGGGGCCGGGTCGTCCGGGTGGACATCCGGCATCATCCGCGGCAGGAACTGATCTCGGCGGTCGGCACGATCAGTGACGTCGGGGCCTTGAACATCTGCTCGGTGAGGTCCAACGCAACCGTCGTCCGGCGTACCCCGTCGCTGGTACGCGACGACCTGGAACCCAGCTTGTTCCTCGGCCTTCAGGTCTCGGGGTCGAGCATGGTGGTGCAGGGCGGTAGAGAAGCGGTGCTGCGTCCGGGCGATCTCGCGGTCTACGACACCACCGAGCCGTACACCCTGGTCAATGAGAGCGGCATCCACCAGCACTACTTCCGCATCCCCCGCCGGGAACTGGCCCTGCCCCCGGCAGTGCTCAGCAAGGTCACCGCGGTGCGACTGGGCCGGGACCACCCCGTCGCCGATCTCGCGTCGACGTACTTCACGCGGCTCGCCGAAACCCGGCCGGGAATGGATCCCCAGCAGACCGAGGCCGTGGAACGACCCAGTGTCGAACTGCTGCGAGCGGCGCTCGCCACCCGTCTCGGCGAGTCCCGTCTCGCTCAGGAATCGCTTGAGTCCACCCTGCAGTACCGGATCACGGAGTACATGCGCGCCCATCTCGCCGAGCACGATCTGACCGCGGCCCGGATCGCCCGCGCGCACCACATATCGGTGCGGTACCTCTACACGATCCTGGCCCGCTCGGGGATCACTCTCGGCGACTGGCTCCGCGCCAACCGCCTTGAACAGTGCCGCAAGGAGCTCGCCCGCCCCGGGAACCGTTCGGTGACCATCGCGGCCGTCGCACATCGCTGGGGCTTCACCAGCGCCAGCCACTTCAGCCGGGTTTTCAAGGAGGCGTACGGGGTGTCGCCGCGCGAGTGGCGGCAGTCGACGGACCGGCGCGCCCTCGGCCCGGGGTGAAGGGCGTCCGTGTGCACGGTGAGGAGAGGTCTGTGCGCGAGCAGTCACTACTGCGGCCCCGTCCGGCCCTACTGTGAGTCCTGGACACGTCAGGGGAAATCCGTACGGCACATCATCAGGGCGGATCGGCTCGCGTCATCGCCGCCGCCCGTGGCGTCCGTGCCTGGCACCCAGCCGAAGAAGCCTCCCTCCCCGCAGAATGGACCTGGTCATGCTCATATCGCGCGACCTCGAACGTGTGGAACAGATCAACGCCACCGGCCGCACCCCGGCGGTCTTCGTGCACGGCCTGTGGCTGCTGCCCAGCAGCTGGGACAGGTGGGCCGCCGTCTTCGAGCAGTCCGGCTTCGCGCCGCTGACTCCCGGCTGGCCCGACGACCCCGAGACCGTCGCCGAGGCCAACGCCCACCCCGAGGTCTTCGCGGGCAAGAGCGTCGGCCAAGTCGTCGACCACTTCGCCGAGTTGATCGGCGAACTGGATCGTAAGCCCGTCGTGATCGGCCACTCCTTCGGCGGCCTCATCGCCCAGATGCTCGCGGGCCGGGGCCTCTCGGCAGCCACTGTGGCGATTGATCCGGCGCCCTTCCGCGGAGTGCTTCCCCTGCCGGTCTCCGCGCTGCGCGCCGCGCGGCCCGTGCTCGGCAATCCGGCCAACTTCCACCGGGCCGTCCCCCTCACCTACGACCAGTTCCGGTACGCCTTCGCCAACGCGGTCAGCGAGGAGGAGGCCAAGGAGCTGTACGAGACCTTCGCGGTCCCGGCCCCCGGGGAACCGCTCTTCCAGGCGGCCGCCGCGAACATCAACCCCTGGACCGAGGTGAAGGTCGACACGCTCCATGCCGAACGCGGCCCGCTGCTGATCCTCTCCGGGGAGAAGGACAACACCGTTCCCTGGGCCATCGCCAACGCCTCGTACAAGAAGCAGGCACGCAACGAGGCCGCCGTCACCGAGATCACGGAACTGCCCGGTCGCGGCCACGCACTGACGATCGACAGCGGCTGGCGCGAGGTCGCCGACACCGCCCTGGCCTTCGTGCGGCGCTTCACCGCCTGATCGTGGGCTGCGCGGGCTGCATCAGCCGCGCGCCGACAACTGCCGTGTTCGCGCCCATACGGTGGGGTGGAGCCGCTGGTGAGACGTCGTCGCCAGTGGCAGCGGCCGTCACGGCGGGACACGGCAGCTCAGCCCGGGCCCGCCCGGAGTGTGTGCGCAGGCGCGGTGGTCGGGAAGCCTCGCCCAGAGGACCGGGGAGCGTCGACGCGGCGTCCGGCGGAACCCGGTCCGATCCGGCGGCAACCTTTCCCCGCCCCCCGGCAACAGACAGGCATGACTTCAGCACCACTCCCCCGCACCTCCGCCCATCGCCGCACCCACGCGGCCCGCAAGCCCCTGATCGGGGGCCTCGCGGCGGCCGGGCTGCTCGCCGGCGCCTGGTACGCGACCGCCGGGGCGGCGACCACGGCGACGCCCGGTCTCGCCATCACGACCACCTCGGTGACGCTGCCGGCCAAGTTCCCCTATGTGTCGGCCGGTTACAACAACACGCGTGAGTGGACGCGCACGGCGACAGCGGTCGCGCCCAACGGCACGATGCGGGTCGCCTGGCCGGCCTCGGACGGTGTGCACGTGACCCCGCTGACCTCGGCCGGCAAGCGCGCGGGCGGGGACGCGATCGTCAAGGGCGCCAAGGAGGTCGGCGGGCTGATCGCGCACAACGACGGCTTCGCACTGCTCACCCGGGTCGCCGACACCAACAAGTGGAAGGAGACGGCGGCGGCCCTGGTCCGCTTCTCCCAGGGCAAGGAGGCCTGGCGCACCAAGCTCACCGGCACCGCGTCCAACGACACCTCGCCGACCCTGGACGGCCAGCTCACCTGGAACGGCACCAAGTACGGCGCCTACTTCGTGGTGCACGGCGCGGGCGGCTTCGCGGACGGCCACTTCGGCGACAAGCTGTCCTACCTCAGCTCCAAGGGAGCGAAGCTCAGCGGGGGTTGGGGCTGGGGCTGCTCCCACAACGAGGGCATCGCCCTGCACGCCGAGACCACCGGCGCCTTCACCTCCCTCTGCTTCGACGACTGGCGCTCGGGCCTGTTCGTGTCGACGGGCATCGGCGCCCCCGACAACGCGCCCGCCGTGCAGCGCGAGCAGTGCTGGGCGGGCTACTGCGGCGGCACGTACGCGGGCCGCACCGGTGACCTGGTGAAGTCGTCCACGGGCCGCTACGCCACCGCGTACGGCTCGCGCGGCTCGGCCTCCGCCGCGAAGAACCCGGACGACGCGAGCGGCCGGGGCTGGACCGTGAAGCCGAGGTGGAGCACGCACCAGGCTGCGGTGTCGTTCCTGAAGAACCGCAACTCGCCTGCGGGCAAGGCCATTTACCTGACGAACTCACCGGGTACGGAACACGTCAACGTCCGGGTCGCCCCGTACGGCAAGGACCGGCTGCTGGTCTCCTGGGAGTCCCTGAAGAACGCCAAGTGCGCGAGTGGCACCTGCACCGGCACGTTCACGGGCACGCATCTGAGGCTGATCGACTGGAACGGCGTGTACAAGACGCCGGACAAGGTCGTGCAGGCGCGCATCACGGGCGACATAGCGGTCCTGAAGAACGGCTCCCTGACCTGGGCATACGCACCGGTGACCCCGACGTACGCGACCCCGCTGAACGGCGCGTCCCCGACCACCGCGACGCTGCGGATCGCCCGCCTCGCCCTCTGAACCGGACGGGCACGGCAAGTGGTCGAACCTGGAGCGCCCCGGTTCCGGTCGGGACGCCCCAGGGGCTCTTGGCCGCGCCCCAAAGGGGCGCGGGGCTCATCGATCTGCGGATCCGCCGCGGGGCGCGACCAGCCCCCACGGACCCGCAGCCAACGACCCACATATCCCGCAGAACGCTCAGCGCACCCCGCCCCGCGGAACCAGCCGCTGCGCCACCAGCTCGTCGCGCACCAACTCCGCGTACACCGTGGCCCCATGGACGGACGTGTGCGTGTTGTCCCGCTTCTCGTTGTACAGGTACAGCGCCTTGGAGCCCTCGACCCCGAGGGACTCCACCAGCGCCTTCGTCCTGGCCGTGAGATCGATCAGCGGCACTCCCTGTGCCGCCGCGACCGCGCGGATCACCGCCGGGTGGTCGACGCCAAGTCCGTTGACCAGCAGGGCTGTTCCGTTGTTCAGGGTGCCGTCGGCGTTGAACCAGCGGCGCACGATCGGGGTCACCAGTACCGGTTTCCCCCCTCGCTCACGGATACCCGCGACGAGTGTCTCCAGGTTCGCGCGGTACGTCGGTTCGTCCGTCTGCTTGTCGTTGTGGGCGAGTTGGACGAGGACCAGGTCACCGGGCCGGATCAGCGGCTGAACGGTCGGGAACAGCGCGGAGTTGGCGAGGTAGGTGACCGTACTCTCCCCGGAATCCGCGTAGTTGGCGACGGACAGGCCCTTGCGGAGGTACTGCGGGAGCCGCTGGCCCCAGCCGGTGTACGGGTCGCCGGGCTGGTCGCAGACCGTCGAGTCGCCGACGAGGAAGATCTGCCGGGTGTGGCGTCCGGCCGGGGTCACCCGGATGTCGGCCAGGGCCGGCGCCGAGCCGCCGAGGACCAGGTCGAGGCCGGGGGTGCCCTCGGGGCCGGTCGGTTCGCCTTCGGGCGTACGGACGTTCACGGTGAAGCTGCGGGCGACCCGCTCCCCTGCCGCCGTGGCCGTCTCCGGGAGGAGCGCGCGCCGAGTCTCGCCGCTGACGGCCGTACTGGCGGCGGCCTCACCGCCGAGCAGCACCCGTACGTCGTAGGTGCCGGGCGCGACGTCGAAGTGGCAGGCGGTGGCTGTGCAGTTGGCGATGCCCAGGGCGTGCGGAGGGCGTTCGTGGGCGGCGGCCGGCACGACCGACAGACCGGCGGCGGTGCTCAGGGTCACCGCTGCCAGCACGGCACGGTTGAAACGTCTCATCGCGGTTCCCACAGCAGTCCTCCGTCGCTCGACAAGGCCCAGCGGCAGGACCGTACATCGCCCGACAAGCGCTTTCTAGATCCCTGCACGATTTCACACAACTGCCAACTTCCTTACAACGAAAGCCCTTTCGCGAAATCGATTCAACTGTCACTCTTCCGAAAACCACACCCCCCACGACCCGCACCCGCACACCCCCACACCTCCGAAGGAGGCACCCCCACATGTCCTCAGCCAACGACAGACACGCCGGGCCCCACCTCGGCCGCCGTGCGCTCGTGCTCGGCGCCACGGCCGCCGCCGCCGGACTCGCCCTGCCCGGCACGGCGCAGGCGGCGACCTTCGGCTACACCGACGACGGCACGAACTACGTCATCGACACCGGCGCCAACCTCGTCTTCAAGGTCCGCAAGTCCAACGGCGACCTGTCCTCGCTGGTCTACCGGGGCACGGAGTACCAGGGCTACGGCGGCATGAACTCGCACATCGAGTCCGGCCTCGGCACCTCCACCGTGACCATCACGCAGTCCGGTTCGACGATCCTGGTCAGCGTCACGTACGGCACGCTGAAGCACTACTACGCGGCTCGCAGCGGCGAGAACAACGTCTACGTGTGGACCAACAAGGCCGACACCTCGGTCTCCGCGACCCGGTTCATCCTGCGCGTGAAGGCCGGCCTGTTCCTCAACGACGAGCCGGATTCCTACACTTACGCACCGACCACCATCGAGGCCTCGGACGTCTTCGCCAAGTCCGACGGCCAGACCCGCTCGAAGCACTACTCGAAGCTGCGGGTCATCGACTACAACTACGTCGGCTGGACCACCGGCAGCGTCGGCCTGTACGTGGTCCGCAGCAACCACGAGAAGGCGTCCGGTGGCCCGTTCTACCGCTCCCTCCTGCGCCACCAGAGCGCGGACGGCGGCGGCCTGTACGAGATCCTGTACTACGGCCAGAACCAGACCGAGGACCAGCGCTTCGGCCTCCAGGGCCCGTACGTCATCGCCTTCACGGACGGCGGCACACCTTCCTCGTCCCTGTTCCCGGGCACGCTCACCACCTCGTGGGCGGACTCGCTCGGCATCTCCGGTTACGTCGCGGCGGGCGGCCGGGGCCGGGTCGCGGGGGTCGGGATCACCGGGCGCAACACGGCGTACGCGTACACGGTCGGGATCGCCAACTCGGCGGCGCAGTACTGGGCTTCGGCCCGCGCCTCCGACGGCTACTTCTCGATCACGGGCGCCCTTCCGGGTACGTACACGCTGACCGTCTTCAAGGGCGAACTGGCGGTGTACACCACGTCGGTGTCGGTCACGGCCGGCGGCACGACCACGCTCAACTCGATCGCGATCCCGTCGTCGAACGACCCGAGCAACGCGAGCGCGATCTGGCGGATCAACGACTGGAACGGCACGCCGAGCGGCTTCAAGAACGCCGACCTGATGACGTACGCGCATCCGTCGGACGTCCGGGCCGCCGCCTGGACCGGCAACGTGGTGATCGGCAGCGGCAGTGAGACCTCGGCCTTCCCCTGCTACATCTGGAAGGACGTCAACAGCGGTCTGCTGGTGTACTTCAAGCTCACCGCGGCGCAGGCCGCCGCCGCGCACACGCTGCGCATCGGCGTGACGACGGCCTACGCCAACGGTCGCCCGCAGGTCGTCGTCAACGACACCTGGACGTCGGCGATCCCCTCCCCGCCCACCCAGCCGAGCACCCGGTCGCTGACCAACGGGTCGTATCGGGGGAACAACAACACGTTCACGTACAGCGTGCCGGCGTCCGCCTGGCTGACGGACACCAGTCAGTACAACGTGCTGAAGATCAACGTGGTGAGTGGGTCGGGGACGACGAGTTATCTCAGTGCGGGTACGGCCATCGATGCGCTGGATCTGTTGAGCTGAGCGCTGGCCGGGCTTTCGGGTTCACCGCGGGCCCGGTGGGGGCTGGTCGCGCAGTTCCCCGCGCCCCTGTAGGGGCGCGGTCGGCCCGTCATGTGCCGCGTGTCCACTGCTGGTTCGTTCCGCTGTTGCAGGTGTACGTGATGATGGCGGCCGAGTCGGCGGTGGACGCGCCGTTCACGTCGAGGCACTCTCCGGTCGCGCGGGAGACGACGTTGACGTAGGAGCCGGTCGTGGTGAGCGACCACTGCTGGTTGGTGGCCGAGGAGCTGCAGTTCTCCTGTGTGACCGTGCTGGCGTTCTCCTGGACGCACAACGAGCTGTTGCGGACCATGAGTTGGTAGTAGCCGGTCGCGACCGACTTGAACCAGTACTTCTGGTTGTTGCCGCTGTTGCAGGTGTACTGCTTGATCTGGGCGCCCGCCCACAGCGACTGGCTGGTCACGTCCGCGCACTTGGACGAGTGCCGGGCGATCAGCGTGTTGTACGTGGCGCTCGTACCGGTGATCGTGCCGGTGGCCGTGTCGAGGGTGACCTCCGGGGACCAGGACATGGACATCGTGGTCGTGGTCGGGAAGGTCAACGGCAGCCAGACGTAACGGGAGTCGTTGACGGTCCCGCCGAAGGAGTTGCCCCAGCGGTCGCCCATGTAGAGGTAGGAAGTGCCCGAAGTCCCCTGCACGGGAAGGACGTACGCGGTCTGTGAGCCGTACGTCGTCGAGTCGCCGACGTTCGCCATGGCCGTCCACGGGCCGGTGATGCTGGTCGCGGTGGCGTACTGCTGCTGGTTGGGGCTCCAGCCGGTGGCGCCCGAAGTCAGCATGAAGTAGACGCCGTTGCGCTTGAAGAGGGCCGGGGCCTCGCGGTGACCGCCGTGCCAGGGGTCGGCGACCAGGCTGTCGATGCCGGTGTAGTCGGCGGTGAGTCTGTAGATCTGGAGGTCGTAGTTCTCGCGGGCGGCGGAGATCATGTACCCGGTGCCGTCGGTGTCGACGAACACCGTGATGTCACGGGACATGTGGGTGTCCAGCGGGCGGAAGCTGCCCTGCCAGGTGTAGTTGCCGTCGACGGTGTCGGAGACGGCGACGGCCGCGCGGGCCTCGCTGTAGTCGGCGCCGTTCTCCTTGTGCATCCACATCACGTACTTGCCGGTGGACGCGTTGTACATGACCTTCGGCCGCTCGATGTTGGCGGTGGCGAGTTCGGAGGCGCTGGACTGGGTCAGGACGTGGTTGCGGAACTCCCAGTTCTTCAGGTCGGTGGAGCGGTAGGCGTCCACGTACTGGAAGGTGTTGTCGGCGTTGCGGTGCTCGCCGAACCAGTAGTAGTAGGAGCCGACCTTGATGACCCCGCCGCCGTGCGCGTGCACGGGACTGCCCGAAGTGTCGGTGAACTGGGTGCCGTTGGTGATGGTCACGGCTGCGGCCTGGGCGGGTCCTGCGGTGGCGAGGGCGCCGGCCAGCGCCAGACAGAGGGCGAGGAGGACCGCGTACACACGTCTCATCAGACACTCTCCTTCGGATTCAGGGAATCGACCTGCGTGCCCGTCTGTGTGTCGGCGACGGGAATGCCGAAATCCGGGGTGCCGTCGGTGTTCCAGCCGAGCTTCTGCACCCGGGTGTGGCGGTTGGGGTCGTTGAGCGGATCACCGACGATGTCCTTGTACTGCCGTGCGTGGTAGACGAGGACGTCGGTACGGCCGTCCTCGGCGACGGTGAAGCAGTTGTGGCCGGGGCCGTACTGCTTGGTGGTGTCGTTGCTGGTGAAGACGGGTGTCGGGGACTTGGTCCAGTTGGCCGGGTCCATGAGGTCGGCGCGGGCGTCGATGGTCAGCAGGCCCATGCAGTAGTTGAAGTCGGTGGCGCTCGCCGAGTACGACATGAAGATCCGGCCGTTGCGCTTGATGAACGACGGCCCCTCGTTGACCCGGTAGCCGATGCGCTCCCAGTCGAACTCGGGTGTGGTGAGCCGGATCTGAGGTCCCGTCAGGGTGAGCGGGTCGGCCATCCTCGACAGCCAGACGGCGGTGTTGTTGTCCATGCCGGGCTCGTGCTGCGCCCAGGCGAGGTAGCGGGAGCCTCGGTGGGTGAAGGTGGTGGCGTCGAGGGAGAAGGTCTCCCAGGCGGTCCTCAGCTGCCCGCGCTCGACCCAAGTCCCCTTGAAGGGATCGGGGTTGGAGTTCTCCAGCACCCAGATCCGGATGTCCCAGATGGCCTCGGCGGGCGCGGAGGCGAAGTAGACGTACCACTTGCCGTCGATGTGGTGGATCTCCGGCGCCCAGATGTGCGCGCCCATGACCCCGGTCGCGTGCTTGCGCCAGATCACGGACTCGTCGGCGGTGGCGATCCCCCGGATGGTGCGGGAGCGGCGCAGGATGATGCGGTCGTACTCGGGGGCGGTGGCCGTGAAGTAGTAACGGCCGTCGGTGTGGCGGTGGATGTGGGGGTCGGCGCGGTTGCGGACGAGGGGGTTGACGTAGGGGGTGGTGGGGGCGCAGGGGGCACCGGCTGAGGCTGTGGCGGCGTGCGCGACGCCAGGGACGGTCACCAGGGCGCCGGCGGCGAGGGCGCCCTTCAGGAGGGTTCTCCGGGCGGAGGGGGACGGGTCTTCACGTTCGGACGGATGGCGGGCGCGGTTCATGCGGACTGCCTCTCGGTGGTGGGGCGCGAGATGTTGGCGGGTGTGCGTATGTGGGGGGTGACACGAGAAACGTTCGTAATAGCGAACAAGATCTGTCATTCCGAACGCCGAAAAGGTAAGCGTGTGTTACGGGAAGGTCAACGGGTCGGGAGAGACCAAAACGACCGACCTACTTGCCGATCAACTTTCTGTTATTACCGGGGAGTCCGGTCCGTCTCCCCTGCTGTGCACAGCCACTCCCCCATCACCAGCCCCGCCCGAAGGCCGACGACCGCTGCCGCGGCCCTCGCGCTGACCGCCCTCCTGCTCGGCGCCCCGCCCGCCTCGGCGGCCGGCCCCCGTGACGCCACCGCCGACGTACTCGCCGGCCGGGACGTCACCCTCACCGGCGACACGGTGGTGCGGGTGCCCGCCGGGACGACGACGTACGACGGTGTCTTCCGCGGCGAGGGCACCCTCACCGTGCGCGGCACGGGCACCCTGATCCTCACGAAGGACAGCGACTTCACGCTGCCCAGGTCCCGGCAGGGCCAGCAGGTGAGCATCCCCGGCGGCAACCACCCGTACGTCACGGTGACGAACCCCGACCCACCGGCGGTGACGGTGGAACGGGGAGCCACGCTCCAGTACGGCGACGGCGGCACGACCGGCCTGATCGGCCACTTCCCGTACAACACCCCGGCGTTCCGCCTCAACCAGGACAACATCAGGGTCGACGGCACCCTGCGCCTGTCCCTGAAGAGCGCGTACAACCTGGGCACGATCAGCGGCAGCGGGCTGGTCACCCAACCCAGGTTCCTCTGGGGCACTTGGGACCTGTCCGGCACCCATTCCTTCTCCGGGGTGATCGACAACGGCACCCAAGTGAACGCGGGACGACCGGAGTTCGCGACGTCGCTCCCCCGTGTGCGCAAGGTCCTGAACCAGGGCACGTGGACGGTCGACACGCCGCTCGGCCAGACGGTCACCATGGGGATGGACTTCTACCAGCGCGAGTACGGCAGCGACATCAACGTCCAGTCCCGCCCGGGTTCGAAGGTGGTCCTGACCGGCCAGTACAGCTGGTCGAACCAGGGCGGCGACACCGATCCGTCGCTCAGCGACCCCGCCCTCAACTGGACGCCGGCCCGCAAGAACGTCAACAAGCGCGGCACCAACATCAAGGGCGCCAACGTCCAGTGGGGCGACGGCACGACGAACAAGATCTTCATGCCGGGTACGGCCGAGACGGTCTACATCAACCTGCTCGCGGCGAGATCCCGTTCCCTCCTGACGTTCGACTACAACGGCCCGGTGACGCTGGGCGCCCCGATCGGCGGCGGCCGCTTCCACGACACGCTGTCCGCGCCCGGCGCCGGGGACATCGTCATCAAGGGGACGCGCGGCAACGACGTCACGTTCGCGGCGGTGCAGTACTACGACGGCTCGACGACGGTCGAGAAGGGCGCGGTGCTGCGGCTGGGCAGCGGGAAGGCGGGCGGCGACGGCGGTCTGTACACGAAGGGTTCGCTCTACAAGGTCGTGAACAACGGCTCGTTGGTGGTACGGAACACGAGCAAGGCGGTGACTCTGTCGCGGGTGAGCGGCAGCGGCTCGTTCACCCAGTCGGGCGCGGCGAGGACGACACTGACGGGCAGCGGAGTGACGTACAGCGGGCCCACGACGGTCACGAAGGGAACGCTGGCGCTGAGGGGCGGGGCAACTCTGGCCGGCAGCAGGGCGATTCGGCTGACGGCGGCCGGCTCACGGCTCGACGTGGGCACGGCGGGGCTGCGCGTGCGGAAGACACTCACCGGTTCGGGGACGGTGAAGGGCTCGGTGACCAACGAGGGCGTGGTGGCGGGCGGTTTGACGGTGACGGGTGGATACACGCAGGCCGCGAAGGGTGAACTGGTGCTGCGGGGAGGGCCGTTGAAGGTCGGCGGGGCGGTGCGGCTGGCGGGGGCACTGGACTTGTCGGCGGCGGGGGCGAGTGCGGCCGCTGGCTCCGCCCGCACGATCAAGGTGCTTGACCATGCTGGACGCGCGAAGACGACGGGTGCCTTCAGCGGGCTGAAGGAGGGCGCCGCGCTGAAGCTCGGCGCCACGACGTACCGGATCAGCTACCGGGGCGGCGACGGCAATGACGTGGTCCTGACGGCGGCCGCCAAGAGCGCGTCACCGACGGCGAGTTCGGGGGCCCGCTCGGGATCTGCGACGGGGTCGGGCTCGGATTCGGTGACGTCTGCCGACTCGAACACCAACTCCGCCCCGACGGCGGCCAGTTCGGGGCTCGGCTGGTGGCCGTACGCGATGGCGGTGGGGCTGTTGGCGGGGCTGATGATCCCGGCGGCTCGGAAGGTCCGGGAGCACGGGAGCGGGAGCGGTAGGCGACGGGGCGGACGGCACGCGGCGCAGGACTGACTCCGGACGGGCTGGCCCTATCGGCGCCGACCCCCGCTCCGGATACTGGGCCACGCAGTATCCGGTTCGGCGTCGACGGGTTGCCCTATGTCCTGACCCCGCTTGCCGGGCGAGAGCTTCACGATCGCCTGGACTACGTGGAGGAACTGACGAAGAGGAGCGCCCCATAATCACCGTCCCCGTAGGGTCATGCCCATGCGCTCCGATCTGCCGTCGATAAACGCAGAGCACCCCCAGAACACCGCGCTGCTGGATTTCCTGCGGGCGCAGGCCTCCCCGCCCCACGGACCGAACGACTACGCGCTGGGCGAATGGCAGTTGCACACGCACCCCGATCTCCTGGACAGGTTGGCCCAGTTGGCTCCGCGTGTGCCCCTCCATGCCGCGTACGGCGTGCCGGTGTTGTCTTACGAGGGCATCGCGGTCGCCGCCGCTCTGGGGACCTCCACCCTGCTGGTACGCCTTCCCACAGCACCCCCGAAACTCAAAGTCGGCCGACCGGACTCGTCCCTCGCCGATCACGGCTGGCAGGAGATCGACGCCTGGCAGGGCGAACTCCCTTCCGCCGAGGGGGACCGCAGGCTCTCCGGCGTGATCCGAGGAGCCCTTGCCAACACCCGGGACCTCGCCTCATAGCCACATCCGGGCCACGATCGGTGATCGCCCCCGAACCGTCAGGATCTCAACGCCCGCTGGGCGCCCCCGAGAACCCGACCGCCGATGCCAGCTCCCGAGCCTCCGCAGCCCACCCCGCCAGGAACGCCAGCACCAACCCCCGTTCGCGGTAAAGGTGTTCCGGGGACACCTCCTCCCCGCCCCCGTAGCCGACCTGCCGCTCCTCCCCCGCACGCGCCAGCATCAGCCCGGTGATCCAGTCGTACTTGACCGCCGACGCGCACACCCCCAGCCGTACGAGCCGCTCGTCGCCCCGCCAACCGCCCTCGCGCAGCCCCTCCACATACGCCTCATATACCGCCGACGCCAGTTCGGGCAGGCGGGCGGCGGGCAGGAACAGGTCGAAGAAGGTGTCCGGGATGTAGTTGCCGATGTCCTCGCCAAGCGCGCCGTCTCCGGTGAAGGACCAGTCGATCAGGGCACTGTTGCGGCCGGTCGTGCGGAGGTTGGCCGGCCAGTGGTCGAGGTGGTTCAGGGCTCGTGGCAACATCTCCATGACGTGCAGGAACCACTCGCGGTCGTGGTGCAGCCGGACCATGTCCTCACGCAGACCCGGCGGGAAGTGGTCGCGGATCAGGGGCTGTTGCCACGCCTCGTCGTCGTCCAGGAGTTCCTGGCCGAGTGTCTTGCTGCCGATGTACTCCCGTAGGAATCCGCGTGACAGCCACGGCTGGTCCGGCGTCTCGCCCACCGATCCCTCAGCAGCCCCTTGTGCCGCGCCCAGGCGGCGGGCGTGTGCTGCGTGGCTCGGGATGCGCCACCGCGTGGCCGGTCTGCCCCGGAGGCGCTCCAGCCACAGCGCGACATCGCCGTCCGCGCGTTCCGCGCAGGCCAGGAGACGGGGTGCCCGGATGCCGTACGACCGCCATGTCTGCGCCAGCCCCGACTCGTACACGTGGGCCTCGCGGCGCCAGTAGTTCCAGTGCCGTGGGTCGTCGGAGGCCGCCCAACCGGCCTCCGACTGCTTCCGACGGGTGAGGACCTTCAGGATCGCGTGCCTCTCACCGGCGCTTACCGTCCATACGCCTGCCGTGACGCCGTTCTTCGGGTTGTGCGTGTTCGTCGCGAAGAACATGGGCCCGGTGAACGGGCCCAGGACCTCACGTGCTTCGGCTTCCGTGAAGGGGATCTCCGACATGGCCCCAGGTTAGGCGGCACAGGAACGGCACACCGTGGTCCAGCCCTGACGCCGTAAGCCACCGGTTTGCCCAGGTTCGCCCCCAGGAGAAGACTGGCCATGTCAGAAGATTTCGAATGTGCGCGCGACTTCAGGGAGTAGTCATGTTCGTACGCGCGGTTTATGCGACCGGTGATCCGGCCAACATCGACACGGCTGTTGAGGGGCTCAACACCGAAGGCCGGGAACTGGTCGCGCGGCAGCCAGGATTCCGCGGCTTCGGCATCTTCGTGGACCGGGAGCTCGGAAAGCTGTTGGCGTCCAGTTGGTGGGAGACGGAGGAGGACCGAAGGAACAGCGACGAGGCCTTGCGCGAGCGGCGGGCGGCGCTCCTTGAGCGGTTCGCGGCGACGACAACGACCGAGAATTTCGAAGCTGTGGTCGTCCACCAGGTCCGGCAGCCCGAGGCAGGAGCGGGACTGCGGATCACCAGGGTGGAGTTCGACCCCTCGGACGCGGATCTGTTCGCCGAGACGTTCCGGGCGACGGTGATCCCCAAGCTCGAAACGCTCCCGGGACTGGCCAGGGCGTCCCTGCTCCTCGACCGGGACCGGGGACGCGGACTGGTCGCCGCCGTGTTCACCGACCGTGAGTCCCTTGCCGCGTCCCGCGCGGGCCAGGCGGCGGCCCGGCATGAGGGCGCCGCCAAGGCACATGTCACCGTGACCGGGCTGGAGGAGTTCGAGGTCGTCTTCTCCGACGTGCGGAGCGAGTGAGGCAAGTGAAACGAGCGAGTGAGGTCACGCGGGCTTGATGCCCGGCGTGTCCTCAGCGCCGACCGCCTCCGTCGTCCCCTGCCGCCCCCGCATCCACACGTACACCGGAATCCCCGCGAACAGGAACAGCACCCCCTGATACACCGCCGCGTACCCCGCCCCCGCGATCAGCCAGAACGAGAACGCGAAGGACAGGGCGGCGACGATCAGGTCGCGGATCAGGCCCGCCGGGCGGACGCGGTCCCGCGTGCCCTTGGCCAGCCAGTACAGCTGGGCCGCCGCCGAGAAGAGGTACGGGACGCAGCCCGTGAACGTCGTGATCAGGACCAGGACACGGAACGTGGTGTCCGGGCCCGCCGTGTAGTTGAAGGCGATCAGGATCGTGCCGAGGATCGCGCAGGCCAGGACGCCGAAGCCCGGCACCCCGCCCTTGCCGACCCTCGCGAACGGTGCCGGGAAGAGGCCGTCGCGGGCCGCCGCGTACGGCATCTGCGCCGCGAGCAGGATCCAGCCGTTCAGGCAGCCCACGATCGACGCCACCGCCACCAGCGCGATGGCCGTGCCGCCCCAGCTGCCGCCGGTGATCACGTTCACCGCGTCGGCAAAGGGGGCGCCCGAGTCGACCAGCTTGTCGTGCGGGACCAGGCCGAAGACGGCGACCGTGCCGAGGATGTAGACGAGGGCCGAGCCGAGGGTGCCCAGGACGCTCGCGCGGCCCACGTTGCGCTCGGGGTCCTCCACCTCGCCCGCGCTGATCGCCGCCGACTCGACGCCGAGGAAGCTGTAGAGGAGCAGCGCGGCGGAGGCAGCAAGGGCGCCTGGCACGCTTTCGCCCGACGCGTTGAACGCACCGAAGTTGTCCGTGTCCATGAAGAACAGGCCGACCGTTGCCACCACCAGCAGCGGTACGAACTTGAGGATCGTCGACACGATCTGTACGCCGCCCACCCACCGGGTGCCCGCGAAGTTCGCGGCGGCCGGCAGCCAGAGGGCCAGTATCGCGACCAGTGCTCCCAGTGCGTGGTTGTCGTCGAGAGGTATCAGTACGTCCACGTATCCGACCGCCGCCACCGCCAGCGCGGCGATGCTGACCCAGGTCATCGTCCAGTACGACCACGCCGACAGGAAGCCCGCGAAGGGGCCGAACGCGTCGCGCGGGTAGACGTACAGGCCGCCGGTGACCGGGCTGCGGCGGGCCAGCTTGCCGAACAGGAGGGCGAGCAGCACCGCGCCTATCGACAGGATCAGGAAGGCCAGCAGGCTGACCGAGCCGTACGGGGCGACCGTGGCCGGCAGGACGAAGATGCCGCCGCCGATGATGTTGCCCATCACGAGCGCGGTGGCGGCGGCGAGGCCGAAGGTTCGGCGGCCGGGCGGCGGCTTCTGCGTCGTCGACGCCGTCTCGGCGCTCTCGGCCGTCTCGGTCGGGTTCAGCTCCGGCTCGTCGGCCTCGGTGGTACTGGGCGCAGTCATGACACTTCCGGTCAGCGGGGAGGGCAGGCGGGGACAGGTGAAGGCAGGTGGGGAGGGCGTGATCGTAACTCGCCATCCCACAATGTGGGCCATCTGTTCATGTACTGGACACATACGGTCGCCGGGCCCACCGTGGACTAGCGTCGAGGCATGACCAGCCACACCAGCGAGACCACCTTCTCTGCCGCCCTCACCTCGGGCTCCCCCCTCGTCCTCGACGGCGGCATGTCCAACCAGCTGGGGTCCGCCGGGCACGATCTGAGTGACGAGCTGTGGTCGGCACGGCTGCTCGTCGAGCAGCCCGAGGCGATCGTCGACGCGCATCTCGCCTACTTCCGGGCGGGCGCCGACGTCGCGATCACCTCCAGCTACCAGGCGACCTTCGAGGGCTTCGCCAAGCGCGGCATCGGGCACGAGCGCGCCGCCGAGCTGCTCGCGCTGAGCGTGGAGCTGGCCCGCGAGGCCGCGCGCCGGGCCGAGGCTCAGCGGCCCTTGTGGGTGGCGGCGTCCGTCGGGCCGTACGGGGCGATGCTCGCGGACGGGTCCGAGTACCGGGGGCGGTACGGGCTGAGCGTCGACGAGCTGGAGCGTTTCCACCGGCCGCGGGTGGAGGTGCTGGCCGCCGCCGGGCCCGATGTGCTGGCCCTGGAGACGGTTCCGGACGCCGACGAGGCCGAGGCGCTGCTGCGCGCGGTGCGCGGGCTCGGGGTTCCGGTGTGGCTGTCGTACAGCGTGGCCGGGGAGCTGACGCGGGCCGGTCAGCCGCTCGCGGAGGCGTTCGCGCCGGCCGCCGAGGCGGACGAGGTCGTCGCCGTCGGTGTGAACTGCTGTGTGCCCGAGGATGTGGAGGGTGCCGTTGAGCTGGCGGCCCGGGTGACCGGGAAGCCGGTCGTGGTCTATCCGAACAGCGGCGAGGTCTGGGACGCCGACGCCCGTGCCTGGACCGGCAGTTCGAGCTTCTCCGCCGGTCAGGTGACGGGCTGGCGGGACGCGGGGGCGCGGCTGATCGGCGGGTGCTGCCGGGTGGGGCCGGGGGCGATCACGTCGATCGCCCGGACGCTGAACCCGGCGTGACTCCCGCGCCGACCTTGGCGTAACTCCCGTGAATCATGGGCTCAATGAGGGCTTCACGGGCCGGTGATGGAGTCCGGGGCGAACCCGTACGCCGATCACGGAGGCCCTGGTGACCGAGCCGCCCACGCAGGACCAGTTGGACGCCTATGTACGGACCCGGCTGGCGTTGGCCGGGTTCGATCTGTCGCTCCTGCCGGAGCAGGCCGACCCCGCCACCGGAGTCCCGACGCGCTCGCAAGTCCTCGCCTCCTTGCGGGCGTTCGTCGCCTCGACCCCCGGCGCGATATCCGGCTGGACCCCGCCCGCCACCGACCCGGTGTACGCGCAACAGGCCTCGCCGCCGCTTCTGTACCCGTCGATCACCGAGGCGTGGACCGGAAAGGCGGGCGACCGGACATGAACAGTCCCCTCAACAGATCCATCAACCGGCGGATATTCCTGGCGAGTTCGGCGGCGCTGACCGGCGGTTTCGCCGTGCAGGCAGCAACTCCCGCGCACGCGGCCCCGGTTACCGACCGCACCCCCGCCCCCACCCTCGACCTCGACATCGATGTACGGCAGGCCGCACGCGCCGACCCCTCGGAGGCGACGCTGGCCGAGGCCGCCGTGCTCATGCGGCGCGGGAAGCTGAAGTCGACGGAGCTGACCGAGGCCTATCTGGAGCGGATCGAGCGGTACGACGGCACGTACCAGGCGTACGCCGAGGTCATCGCCGAGAACGCGCGTGCGGCGGCCCGACGTGCGGACCGTACGCCGGCAGGCCGCCGCCTCCTGCACGGCATCCCCCTGTGCATCAAGGACAACTACTTCACGGCAGGCGTGCCCACCCGCTGCAACTCCCTCATCTTCGAGGACTTCGTGCCGGACGCCGACGCCACGGCCGTGGCCCGGCTGAAGTCGGCGGGCGCGTTCGTGCTCGGCAAGGGCCAGATGGGGCCGCTGGCCACCACCCGGGCCACGAAGCCCAACGGCACGGTGACGACGGTCAACGCGTGGACGCCGGACGACCCGTCCGTCGACCCGGGCGGTTCCTCGACCGGTCCCGCCTGTGCGGTGGCCGGGCGGCTCGCCTCCTCGTCGATCGGGACGCAGACCGGCGGCTCGATCGTGCTGCCGTCCAACCAGCAGAACCTGACCGGCCTGAAGCCCACGATGGGCCGCGTGTCCATCCATGGCGTCATCCCGCTCTCGTTCACCCGCGACCACGCGGGCCCGCTCGCGCGCGACGCGATGGACGCGGCGATCATGCTCCAGGTCCTGGCCGGACCAGACGCCCAGGACCCGCGCACCCTGGGCCTGCCCGCCGTACCCGACCTGATCCGCGCCGCGACCCCGGTCGTGGCGAGGGGCGGCAAGGTACGTCTGCGCCGGGCCACGCGTATCGGCGTCCCCGCCGATTTCCTGTCCGCCCAGCGGGAGTTGAGGACCGCGTTCCTCACCCGCCTGGACGCGATCCCGGGTGTCACGCTCGTCGACATCGCCTACCCGGACGACTGGGCGCTGCTCACCGGCACGTTCAACGCGGCCCGCCTCGCCGAACGCACCGAGCCCTTCCGCCACTGGCTCCGTACCGATCCCACCAAGTTCGGTGTGTCACTGCTGAGTTGGCTGCAGGGGCTGATGCTGTCGGGCGACGAGTGGATCACGGCCCAGCGCGCCAAGAACCACCTGCTGAGAGAGGTCCTGGACGGCGTGCTGACGACGTCCGACGTCGTCCTCCAGACCGGCCCCGTCCCCTTCGACATCCTCGGCCTGCCCGAGATCGGCTTCCCCATCGGCTTCGACGGCAACGGCGTACCCGTGGGCACGATCCTCGGCGGCCAACCGTACGAGGAGGACCGGCTGTTGGAGGTGACGGCGGCCTACCAGGCGGTCACCGACTGGCACACGCGCAGACCGGCGGACCCGACTCCGGCGACGGCCAGGAGCTTCGGGGCTGCGACCGCCCGTCCGCGTATCTCGGCGGAGGAGGCGGCGGCGAGTTCGGCGTAGAGCAGAGGCGGAGAGGGCGATCACGGGGAGAATCTCGGCCCCCGGCCCCTCGCCCTCCCGCTCCCGCCCGTCCGCATCCGCTGCTAGCCTCCGCACGGGAACCGGTTGCCGAAGTGTTGCCGCAGGTCCCACGGACAGGGGGCACGCACCATGACGCGAAAGAGCAGCACCGGAGTCAGTGCGACCCGCAGCACCATTCGGGATGTCGCGGCTCGCGCCGGAGTGTCCGCGTCCACTGTGTCGCGGGTGCTGGGCGGCGACTACCCGGTGAGCGCCGCGACCCGGACCAGCGTCATGCGGGCCGTCCGTGAGCTGGACTATGTCGCCGACGCGCGCGCCAAGGCGGTCGCCGGAGTCGGGACTCCCACGCTCGCCTTCGTGCTCGACGACATCACCGGGCCCTCCTTCGCGCTCATGGCGCACGGGGTGGAGCGCGAGGCGACCCGGCTCGGCCATCTCTCCCTGGTGTGCAGCACGGACGGCGACACGGCACACGAACTGGAGTTCGTCGAGATGATGCGCGCCCAGCGGGCCGCCGCCGTGATCCTGGTCGGCGGCACCGCCGACACTCCCGAGTACCGCACCCGCACGGCCCGCATCGCCGACTCCCTGGCCTCCGTCGGCTCCCGCCTGGTGCTGTGCGGCCGGCCGCCGCTGAATCCCGGTACGCCGGTCACGGTCATCGAGTACGACAACGAGGGCGGCGCCTATGCCCTGTGCGCCCACGTCCTCGCCCAGGGCCACCAGCGCGTCCTCTTCCTCGGCGGCCGCCCCGACCACACCACCGCCCAGGGCCGCGAACGCGGTTACACCGCCGCCCACCGCGCCCGCGGCCTGGAACCCGACCCGGCGCTGCGGCTGCACGGCGACTTCACCCGCGACTCGGGCCACCGTCTGATGCGCCAAGCCCTGTCCCAGGGACTGGAGTTCACTGCGGTGATGGCCGCCACCGACATGGTCGCCGCCGGTGCGCTGACCGCCCTCCACGAGGCCGGTCTCTCCGTGCCGGGCGACGTCTCACTGGCCGGGTACGACGACATCCCGTTCGCCCGCGACCTGCACCCGGCGCTCACCACGGTCCATGTCCCCTACGAGGAGTTGGGCCGCCTCGCCGTCCGCACCGCCCTCGGCCGTACCCCGGACGACCCGGACGAGCACCTGCTCCTGGGCACGCACGTCGTCGTACGGAACTCGGTGGCGCCACTCCACAGTTGACATCCTGACTACCCGAGCCGGGCGTACGCCCGCACATCCGCGTCCACGTCCCCCGCCACCGACGCCAGGGCCTCCGCGACCCCCGGCTGCGCGTCATGGCGGCGCAGCGACCGGACCGCCGCCTTGCGGACGTCGGCGAGCGCGTCGGACAGTGCCTCCGCCAGGGCGGGCACCGCCAACTCCGGTGCGGCCGAGCCCAGTGCCGTCGCCGCGCCCGTACGGACCTGCCAGGCGGGGTCGGCCAGCGCGGAAACCGCCGCCGTGTCCAGGGGCGGTGGGCAGCCCGTGGTCGCGAGGGCGGTGAGCGCGGCGGCCCGGACCAGGGCATCCGTGTCGGCGAGCAGAGGCTTCAGGTCCTCCGGGGTGCCGACGGTACCCAGGCCCTGCGCGGCGGCGACCCGCACCTCGCGCGAGGTGTCGGCGGCGGCGCGGGCCAACTCCGGCACCGCGTCCACCGACACCAGTGCCCTGACGGTCTGGATACGCACCCCGAGGTCGGGGTCGGTGAGGGTGCGGGCGTACAGGGAAGCTGACCCCAGGCGCAGTGCACGCAGGACGTCGAGCGCGGCGGCCCGTACGCCCTCCCGGCCGGGATCACCAAGGGCCAACGCGGCGACCAACGCGTCGCGCAGCGCCGCCTCTGGCGGCAGTACCTCGACCAGTTCCCGAAGCGAGCTTGCCGCCAACTCCCGTACGCCAGCATCCGGATCGCCGAGTGCGGTGGCCAGGGCCGGTCCTGTGCCGTCGGGGGCGGTTTCCGTGAGCGTGGCGACAGCGGTCCGGCGTACGGCCGGATCGGGGTCGGTGAGGTACGGACGCAGTTCCGGCAGGCCCGGCTGATCCTCGGCCAGGGCGAGGAGTTCGAGGATGCGCGGGGAGGGTGCGGTCGAAGTGGGCAGGACCGTACGGGACTTGACTGTTCCCGAGCCGACCGGGGCCACCTCGCGCGGGCCCGCCGTCGCCACCTGCTCGGGATGCACCTCGCCAATTACCCTCGCCGCGCCGCCTGTTGGCTCGAAGCCCTCGACCGGGACCAGGTAGGGCGCCACCTGCCGGGTCAGGAACTCCATCGAACCGTCCGCCGCCTTGCGGACGTTGAGGTGCACCAGCCAGTCCGTGTCGTCGCGCTGCGGGAGGTCGGTGCGCTCGTGGTAGAGGCCCCAGCGACTCTCCGTACGGGCCAGTGACGAACGGGCCGCCAACTCGGCACAGTCGCGGATGAAGTCGACCTCGGCGCAGCGCATCAACTCGTGCGGGGTCTGGCCGCCCATGCCGGCGATCTCGTCGCGCATCCGCTCGAACGCCTCGACGGCCAGGGAGAGTCGGGCGCCGCTCTTGGGCGGGGCGACGTAGTCGTTGACGAAGCGGCGGAGTTTGTACTCGACCTGGGGCTGCGGAGGGCCGTCCGGGTTGCGCAGCGGGCGATAGATCAGTTCGTGCGCCTCGCGCAGTTGCTCCAGCGGCAACTCGCCCTCGTACACGCGGTGTTCGGTGGCCGCGTCGGCTCCGGCCAGGTCGCCGAAGACGAACGCGCCGATCATGTAGTTGTGCGGTACGCAGGCCAGGTCGCCCGCCGCGTACAGGCCCGGGACGGTCGTACGGGCGTGCTCGTCGACCCAGACTCCGGACGCCGAGTGGCCGCCGCACAGGCCGATTTCGGAGATGTGCATCTCGATGTCGTGGGTGCGGTAGTCGTGGCCCCGACCCGAGTGGAAGGTGCCGCGCGTCGGGCGTTCCGTGGTGTGCAGGATGTCTTCGAGGGCGGCCACCGACTCCTCCGGGAGGTGGCTGAGCTTCAGGTACACCGGTCCTCTCTCGCTCGCCACCTCCGCCGCGAACTCGGCCATCATCTGGCCCGACCAGTAGTCGGAGTCGACGAAGCGTTCACCGTGCCGGTTGACCTGGTAGCCGCCGAAGGGGTTGGCGACATAGGCGCAGGCCGGGCCGTTGTAGTCCTTGATCAGCGGGTTGATCTGGAAGCACTCGATACCGCTGAGTTCGGCGCCCGCGTGGTACGCCATCGCGTAGCCGTCGCCCGCGTTGGTCGGGTTCTCGTACGTGCCGTAGAGGTAGCCGGAGGCGGGCAGGCCGAGGCGTCCGCAGGCGCCGGTCGCCAGGATCACCGCGCCGGCCCGCACGGTGACGAACCGTCCGGTGCGGGTGTCGAAACCGGCCGCGCCCACCGCCCTTCCCCCCGCTGTGAGGACCCGTACCGGCATCACGCGGTTCTCGATACGGATGCGCTCGCGCATCTCACGGCGGCGCAGCTGCCGGTACAGGACCTTCTTGACGTCCTTGCCCTCGGGCATCGGCAGCACGTACGAGCCGGAGCGGTGGACCTGGCGGACCGCGTACTCGCCGTGCTCGTCCTTCTCGAACTTCACGCCGTACGACTCCAGGCGCTGCACCATCGCGAAGCCGCGCGTCGCGGTCTGGCGGACGGTGGCCTGGTTGACGATGCCGTCGTTGGCGCGGGTGATCTCGGCGACGTAGTCGTCGGGTTCGGCGCGGCCGGGGACGACGGCGTTGTTGACGCCGTCCATGCCCATGGCGAGGGCGCCGGAGTGGCGGACGTGGGCCTTCTCCAGGAGCAGGACGTTCGCGCCGTGTTCGGCGGCGGTCAGCGCGGCCATGGTGCCGGCGGTACCGCCGCCGATGACCAGGACGTCGCAGGTCAGCTCGTCGGCGTCGTGGAGGGAGGGGATGGGCGTGGCCGTCGTGCTGTCCATCGGGAGGGAGACCTTTCAGCTGCTGAGGGAAGCGAGGATCTCGCGGCGCAGGGCGACCGTCGCGGGCTCGCCGTGGGCCGTGCGCTCGCGCGGTCGGGGGACGTCCAGCACCTGGCCGGTGCCGAGGAGGGCGACGCGGTCGCCGAGGAACACCGCCTCGTCGACGTCGTGGGTGACGAAGACGACCGTCGCGCGGGTCCCGGCCAGGACTTCGACCAGCAGGTTCTGCATCCCGGCCCGGGTCTGCGCGTCCAGCGCCCCGAACGGTTCGTCCATCAGCACCGCGCGCGGACGCCCGGCCAGGGCACGGGCCAGCTGTACGCGCTGACGCTGGCCGCCAGACATGCGGTGCGGGAGCTGCTCCTCGCGGCCGGCGAGGCCGACCTGGGTCAGCCACTCCGTGGCCTGTGCTCGGCGTTCGGCGCGCGGCAACCCCCGTATGGCCAGCGGGAGTTCGACGTTGCGGCGGGCGTTGCGCCAGGGCAGGAGACCGTCCTCCTGAAACACCAGCGCCCGGTCCGCCTCCGGCCGCGTGATGGGCCGGTCGTCCTGGCTCACCTGGCCGTCCAGCACGGGCAACAGCCCCGCCAGAGTCCGCAGCAGCGTCGACTTGCCGCAACCCGACGGGCCTACGACGGTCAGCAGCTCGCCGGGGGCGATGTCGAGGTCGAGGCCGTTCAGCACCGGAAGTCCGGGGCGCCCGATGGTCGCGTCCGCCAGCCGCAGCCGTACACCGCGTGGGGCCTCGGTCTCCACCGTGGACGTGCTGACCTGGGTCGTCATGAGGCCGCCCTCCCGGACGCGTGCGCGGTGGCGGCCGGGCGCCGCGCCACCCGCAGGGGCGCCGCCCGCTCGGTGGCGGGCCGGGGCAGCCAGCGCGTGACGCGGCGCCCGGCGACCTCGACGGCCGTGGAAGTGAGCCAGCCGAGCAGGCCGATGGTCGCCATGCCGACCAGGACGCCCGGATAGTTGACGATCGTGTAGTCCTGCCAGGTGCGGTAGCCGACGCCGTACTGGCCGGAGATCATCTCGGCGGAGATCACACAGATCCAGGACACCCCGATGCCCACCGAGAGCCCGCCCAGGATGCCGGGCAGCGCGCCCGGCAGGACGACGGAGGCGAGGATGCGCAGCCGGCCGCCGCCCATCGTCAGGACGGCCTCCTCCCACACCGGGGTCAGGGCCCGCACGGCATGCCGCGTGGAGACCAGGACGGGGAAGAAGGCGGCGGTGAAGGTGATGAAGACGATGCCCTGCTCGTTGGTGGGGAAGAGCAGGATCGCCACCGGGACCAGGGCGATCGCCGGGATGGGGCGCAGGACTTCGAGCAGCGGGCCGAGCAGGTCGGCGGCGATCCGCGAGCGCGCGATGGCCGTGCCGACCGCGATCCCGGCCACCGCTGCCAGCGCGAAGCCGGTGAGGATGCGGGTCAGGCTGTCCGTCAGGTCCTGCCAGTAGACGGCAGTGCCGAGGCGGTGCGCGAGCTCGTCGGCGACCTGGGTGGCGGTCGGGAACTGGGCGAACCGCAGCCACAGGTTGACGTGTTGGCTGGTCAGCAGCTGCCAGATGCCGAGCGCGGCGAGCAGCGAGGCCGCGCGCAACGCGTATCGGGCGTACGGGGACGAGGGCGCGCTCATTTCGCTGCCTGCCGGAGTGCGTCGGCGTAGCTGACGATGCGCGAACCGGGGTGGTCGGCGGCCCAGGCGTCGGCGGCGGACTCTGTGACGAAGGGCTCCAGGTCGGTGCCGTCCTGGACCCAGACCGACCTGTCTGCGAACCAGCGGGTGCCGGTGGTGGCGTCGGGGACATACGCGGCCCGTACGGTGTCACCGTGCTCGGCGACATGGCGGAGCAGCGCGGCCGGGTCGGCGTAAGTGCTGGTCGTGGAGGCGCCCTTGAGCCAGACCTCGGGCTTGGACGCGGGGGCCGTGGTGGCGGCGGCCTTGGCGTATCCGGTGTCGTACACCTTCTTCAGGTAGCTGTCGTCGACGAAGTCGGAGACGTTCACCGTGCCCGCGAGCTTGGCGGAGACCAGCAGGGGGACGTCCTTCTTAAGGGCGGCGACCAGCTCCGGCTTGAGGGTCGGGTCGAAGGTGGCGATGCCGCCCTTGCCGTTGTAGAGGTAGACGACCTCGGCGGGGAGCCCGGTGACCTCGGCGACCTTCTCGGCGGCTTCGACCGGGTGTGTGTCGAGGTAGGTGGTGGCCTTGATCTGGGCGGCCAGGAAGGCCTCGACGACCGCCGGGCGCTGGTCGGCGAAGGCTCCGCGCACGGTGACTCCGTGCAGGGTGGGCAGGCCGAGCGAGCCACCGTCGTACAGGGCCTTCGCCTTGCCCTGGAAGGCCAACAGGCCCGGCCACGCGACGAATTGGGAGAGCGCGTCGGCGCTGCCCGCCTCCAGTGCCGAAGCACCCACCGCGGGCTGCTGGTTGAGCTTGCTGATGTCCTTGTCGGGGTCCAACCCGGCCTGTTCCAGGGCCCGTACGAGGGTGCCGTCGGCGGCCGAGCCGACGCTCGTCGACACCTTCTTGCCGCGCAGGTCGGACAGCGACTTCAGGTCCGAATCCGGGGCGGTGACCACGGTGTTGAGGGCGCCGCGCGAGTTGTAGCCGGTGACGGAGACCAGCCGGGTCGGGGCGTTCAGCTGCTTGCCCCGGGAGGCGTTGATGAGCAGCGGGAAGTCGCCCATGGAGCCGATGTCGACCTTCCCGGCGACCATCGCGGCGGTGATCGGGGCGCCGGTCGCGTAGTCCTGCCACTCCACCTTGTAGGTGATGCCGTCGCGGGCGCCCTGGGCTTTCAGCGCGCTCTCGAAGTAGCCGAGGGAGCGCAGCAGGGTGCCCGCGGTGACGGTGTTGATGGTCTTGGACTGGTAGCCGACGGTCACCGTGACCGACTTGCTGTCACTCGCGTCGGCGGAACCGCCGCAGGCGGTGAGCGGGAGGAGCAGCGCGGCGGCGAGGGCGACCGGAACGATTCTGCGGGACAGACGTGGCAGGCGGGACAGGCTGGACATGCGGGCGGGACCTTTCACCGGAGGAGGTAGGGCATGTTGACGGTGACCGCGCCCGTGGGGCATCGGGCGGCGCACGGGCCGCAGTACCAGCACTCGTCGACGTGCATGTACGCCTTGCTGGTGTCCGGGTCGATGGCGAGGGAGTCCAGCGGACACATGTCGACGCAGAGGGTGCAGCCGTCGATGCACTTGGACTCGTCGATCGTGACGGGCACGTCGGCACGCTGGGGGACGAGAGGCATGGCTGTCTCCGGGAAGTGGGTGAAAGGGGGTACGAAAGAAGGAAGTCGGGAATCAGCTGGACCGGTGAAGCAGTCCTCGCATCGTGATCCGGTCGCCCCGGAAGCGGATGAACTCCAGGTCCACGGGCCGCCCGTCGGACAGACAGGTGAGCCGTTCCAGCATCAGGACGGCCGCGCCGCGCGGCGCCTCCAGTACGGCGGCGGAGTGCGCGTCCGCGGTGACGGCCTCCAGGGTGATCTCGGCGGTGCCGAGACGCTTGCCGGTGATCTGCTCCAGCAGCCGGAAGACGTCGGTGTTCTCCAGGTCGGCGCCGAGGAGTTCGACGCCGATGTCCATCGGGATGTAGGTGAGGTCCAGGGACAGCGGCACCCCGCCCAGGCGGCGCAGCCGCTCCACGTACAGCACCTCGGCGCGCGGCGGCAGTCCGAGGCGGTCGGCGACCGGGCCGGGTGCGGGGACCGGGCTCATGGTGCGGACCTCGTTGGTGACGTGGCCGTGCTCGTGCAGGGTCTCCGCGAGCCCCATCAGCCGGTCCAGGCCGTGCGGGTACTTCTGACAGGTGACGACCGTCCCGACCCCGGGCAGTCGTTCGACCAGCTGTTCGGTGCGCAGCAGGTCCAGGGCCTGGCGCACGGTGTTGCGGGACGCGCCGTAGTCGACGCCGATGGCGTCCTCATGAGGGAGTACGCCGTCGGGGAAGCCCTCGGTCAGGATCTGGTGGCGCAGCAGGTCGGCGAGCTGCCGTGCCCGGTCCGCGCGCAGCCGGCGGCGCCGCGCGGCCGCGACGGGCGCGGTGTGTTCGCGAGTGCGGTCGGCGGGCATCGAGGGCTCCCAGAGCGGCGGGGGTACGTTTCCCCCGGACCATATCCGCGCGCCGCCCGACGTGGTGTTGCGGCAGTGTTGCGCCACCCCGGCGACCGTCGGGTACGGGTGTGAGCTGGCGGTTCGCCGTCGCGGGCGGCACACCTGCCACCTGGGGGCGGCCGTTGGTCAGCGCCTCGGAACACTGCCGGGGAGGCGCAGCCGCCGTACGACCGACCCGGACTCCACGGCACGCATACGTGAACCGAGCGGGAGGGCCGATGTCAGTGTCGGCCCCGGTGCCGCAGGGGCGCGGTCGGCCGCCCACAGGGCGAGTTCGGGGTCCCGTGGACCTCGTACGGTGTGCGGGTCGCCGTCGCCGAAGACTCGCACCGGGTGCGAGGCGTCCCAGGGCTGCCAGCCCGGGTCGCCGTCGACGGCGAAGCGGACCCAGGCCGTGTGCATGGCCTCGGCGAGATCCTGCGGGGCGCCCTCGCCCGCGAGCTTGGCCGACTCGGGCGCCTCGTGGGTGTCGAACACGAATCCCAGTTCGAGGGCGTGGCAGGCGCCCAGGCCGGGCTTGGTCGACGGCCAGGCGAACTCGTACACATGGGCCCCACCGCCGTGCCGGGCGTCCGCGAGGCGGTGCAGCGGTACGCGGAGCAGATGGTCGGTGACCAGCTGGCCGACCAGGTCGGCCGTACTGGCGTCGGGGTGCAGGGTGCGGTAGCCGCGCGGGACCTCGGGGCCGCAGCGGCAGCGGGCCATGGCACCGGCGAGGGCGACCGGGCCGAGCCGGTCGACGCGTTCCAGGAGCCCGCCGGGCACCAGCCAGAGCCGGTACTCGTCCCGGGTCCAGCCCAGCATCAGGTCGACATCGGCGGCGGCTCCCTCGACGAGGGCCTCCAGGGGGTCGCGGGGTACGAGGTCGCCGTCGACGACGATGCCGAAGGCGGGCCCGCCGAGGACCGGGCTGCTCAGCCGCCCTACCTCGCCCTGGACGCGCAGCAGCAGCTCCCGGTCGACGGCGGCGAAGGCCTCGGCGGTCGCCGGGATCTTCAGCCGGGTCGCCATCCGGCGCACCATCCGCCGTACCTTGTCGCGGTCGCTCACCTCGGGCGGCCCGCTCTGCAGCACCGCCCGCCGGAAGAGCCCCTGGGCGCGGGGTGCGGCGAGCAGCGCGCCGATGCTGATCGCGCCGGCCGACTGGCCGAAGACGGTGACCCGGTCGGGGTCGCCGCCGAAGGCCGCGACGGACGCCCGTACCCACTCCAGCGCGGCCAGCTGGTCGCGCAGTCCGGGGTTCGGGGGTGCGTCCGGGAAGAGGCCGTAACCCTCCACGCCCAGGCGGTAGTTGACCGAGACGAGGACCACGCCGTCGCGGGCGAAGGCGTGGCCGTCGTAGACGGGAACCGCCGAGGAGCCACGGGTCAGGGCGCCGCCGTGGATCCACACCATGACCGGGAGCCGCGCGTCCCTGCCCAGCTCAGGTGTCCAGACGTTGAGGTTGAGGCAGTCGTCGCCGGGGACCACCGGGTCGGACAGCAGCCGGGCGAAGGCCTCGGAGTACGGCGGTTTCGGCGCGGTGGGACCGAAGCCGCCCGCGTCGCGCACCCCGTCCCAGGGGGTGGGCGGCACGGGCGGCCGGAACCGGCGGGGGCCGAAGGGCGGGGCGGCGTACGGGATGCCACGGAACACGGCGATCCGGTCGCCCTCGTGTCCCTCGTATCTGCCGCGGACGTCCCCGTAGGGGGTCCTGACCACGGGCTCCGTCAGTTCTGCCGTCATCTGCCCACCAGCCCCTCGCCGCCGCGCGTGAACCGTTCAGATCAGAGCAACACATGACCTGCCGGTATTCCCGCGGAAGAAGCCATTCGGTGGGTGATCGGGCGACTATTTGGCGTACATCAGCGTGCCGAAACCGGTCTGGTCGAAGCCGCCGCTCGTCGTGCCGTAGTCACCTCCCCCGCCCTCGGGCCGGACGCTCTCGGCCATCGCCTGGATGTACGGGACGGACAGACCGCGCCGCTTGGCGTAGTGGTAGTAGAGGATGTCCCAGACCGGGCGGACCTGACCCCGGCTCGCGGAGGAGATCACGGTCTGCGACGACTGGGCGCAGCTCTGGCCGGTGCCCCAGGTGTAGGTGGTGAACGGGACGTCGTTGCCCAGGTTGTACTTGGCGACGTACTGGGCGGCCTTCATGAACCGGTTGCTGTCGTAGCCGTACAGGTCGTCGCCCTGGGACCAGGCCATCTCGCAGAAGGCACCCATCTGTCCCATGCCCATCACGGTGTGCCCCTGGTCGCGCCCGGACTCCTGCCACTGGCCCAGCGCATAGCCGTCGGAGTCGGTGTAGAGGTACGGGACGGCGTGCGCGATGGAACCATTGCCCGCGCCGGTCTTGAAGTAGTTCACCGCCTGGTCGTACTTGGCCGCGTCGTCGCACAGGATCCCGATCGCGAGGATCGAGTTCATGTTGCAGAGGTCCCAGTTGGCCCAGTAGTTGGTGATGCAGGCGTCGTTGTGGCCGGTCAGGAACTGGTTGTTGAGCGGGTAGAAGACGTCGAGCATCATCTCCTGGAAGGCGGCGAGGTCGAACCCGCTGTAGCCACGCATGAGTTCGGCGGCGTTGGCGAACTGGTAGCCGTAGATCCCGGCGGCCAGGAAGCGGTCGGCGTTGCCGGTGACGCTGGTGAGGGTGGACGCCCAGGCGTTGAGGATGGCAACTGCCGTGTCCCCGTTGGCGGTTGTGCCCGCGATCTTCCAGCGCAGGGCGTTCTGGTAGGCGGCGTGGATGTCGTTGTAGAGGATGCCGTAGTTCTCGCCGGTGCCGCCCCGGATGATCGTGGCCTGCGGCCGGGCCGTCCAGGTGGACGCCGAGTGGGAGTTGGCGGTGAGACGGTTCCAGCCGGAGAGCCAGGGGTCGGTTCCTGCGGCGACCCGGACCTTGGCGCGGTTGAGTTCACCGTAGGCGTGCAGCATGCCGGGGTGGGTGAAGGTCGCGGGTGCGGCCTGGGCGGAGGGGGCCGTGAGTGCGGCGGCCGACGCGCCCACGGCGAGGGCGGCGGTGAGACCACCGGCGGACTTCAGCAGTCCCCGGCGGCTCAACTGGGTTGGGTTGTGGGGGTGTTCGCGGCTCATTGCGATGCATCTCCAATCCCATGGGGATTCAGGTGGGGGTGATGCTCACCTCGTCGAAGTACGAGGTGCAGCGGGCCAGGGGGTCGCGGGAGCAGACCACGAGGCCCACGTAGTAGGCGGCGTCGCCGAAGCCGGGGATCTCTCCCTCGGCGAGGGGGGTCCAGCTGACGCCGTCATCGGTGGAGAAGGCTGCGGAGAAGGCGGTCCCGACGCGCTTCAGCCGTAGCAGGCAGGGCAGTTGGAGGGCGGTGGTGGCGGTGCCGGTGAAGGCGGAGGCTCCGGCCACGGTCTTCCGGAGCATCAGCTGTGCGGTGGTGCCACCGGTGACGATCGCCCCGGCCGCCTGGTCGAACGGCGACAGGGACTTGGCCATGAGCAGCCCGACCCGGTCGGCGGTCGTGGCTCCGGTACGGGAGACCAGCCGGGCGGTGAGAACACTGTCCCCGGTGACGGGCCGCCGGACGAACTGCCCGGTCATTCCCTGCCCGTTGACGTTCAGATCGGTCCCGGAGCCGCGTACGACGAAGGTCCCGTCCCCGTCGTCCTCCTTGTACGAGGTCGAGCCGGGTGTACGTATCGCGACCACGCCGTACGTCCCCAACTCCCGTTCGTCGACAACGACATCGCCGAGATCGCCGTATGTCCAGGGGGCGGGCGGCGGCGCGGAGACGGTGAGCGTGAGGGTGGCCGTCGCCGTGCCGGAGGCGTTGCTCGCGGCCATGGTGACGGCGAACTCCCCGCTCTCGGCGGGCGTTCCGGAGACCAGCCCGGTACGCCGGTCCAGGTGCAGCCCCTTCGGCAGCCCGGCGGCGGCAAACCGTACGGGCTCGTGCGAGGCCCGGATCAGGTACCGGAAGGGGACGCCGACGTTGGCGAAGGCCGTCCCCGCCGACAGCGTCTCGGGCGCCGACGGTGTCGGCATCAGGGCGGCAGCGGGCACCGAACGCGGCCCACGGCCACCGGAGTTCGTCTTGGCGACGGCGTAGTGGTACGTCCGTCCGGGCACCCCGGTCGCATCCGCGTACCGCACCCGGGTGCCGAACCCGACCGGACCGACTCCACTGGCGGCACTCTCGTACGGGCCCTCGGGACGCGTGCCCCGCAGCACCGTGTACCGCGCCGACAGGTCGGGGTCGGTCCACGTCAGCTCGACGGCGTCGGCTCCGGTGGCCGCCCGCAGATCGGTGGCGGTGCGCCGGGGGCGGGGCGTGCACCACACCGACCCGGTGGCCGAGGTCACCTGGACGTTGTCGAAGGCACCGGTGCCGGTCTCGGCGTACTCGGCGTCGATGCCCAGGCAGGAGGTGAGGGTGAGCCCGGCGTACACCGTGCGCCCCAACTCGACCTCGCTGGAACCGACTTGGGTCCAGTGCTCGCCGTCCGGGGAGATGGACCCCGTACAGCGGCGGCCCTTGCGCTCGACGCGGACCCAGTACGGGGCCCGCAGCCGATAGCCGTCGCCGGCGCCTTCGACGTAGGGCGCCTCCAGGGGGGTCGCCGACTCGGGGAGCGTCCCGAGGTCGGAGATCGGGAAGGACGCGGCCGTGGTGATCGCCTGCTGCTGCGAGGGCGGTACCGGGGTGCTGCCGGTCGCGGAGATCGGCGCTCCGGATGCCGGGCGTACGGTCCACACCCCGCTCCAGGTGTGCAGCGGCAGGCCCTGGATCAGCATCGACGCGTGCGGGGCGGTGGCGTCGAGGGAGGCGCGCAGGGTGACGCCGATCTTGGAGTACTGGGAGCTGAGCGGCCAGACGATCCGTGCCGTGACCGTGCCGTCGCCGCGCAGGGGCACATGGGCCAGGCGGTAGGTGTCCGCCGTACCGCCCGCCTCCAGGACGAACCGTTCACCGTCGAAGACCGCCGAGCCGGGGACGCCCGTCTCCCCCACGTCCTGGCCGGCCCAGGGCGCGGGCAGGCCGGCGCTCGCCGAGGCCCAGCCCGACGTACCGCTCGTGCCAAGGGAGTTGGTGGCGAAGACGGTGTAGTAGTAGGTCCGGCCCCGGTGCGCGTCCCGGTCCGTGTACGTGTGGGTGGTGACGGCGTCGGCGATCGTCTCGTACGGGCCCTCGGGGCGAGTGGCCCGCCGGACCGTGTAGCCGGTCGCCCATGCGGACGGGAGCCAGGAGACGGTGACCGTGTCGTCCTCGCCGAGTGCCGTGACGCCCGCCGGGGCGGTGGGCGCGGCCGGTGCGGGGGCCGTCGTGCCCGCGAAGGTCAGGGTGCCCCAGCTGGGCAGGTCGTCGTTGCTGCCCTCGATGAGGCGGGTGCCGCCCGTCCTCCTGAAGACGGCGGCCTTCGTGTACGGGGTGTCGAGGCCGCGTACGCCCGCGTAGTGCGCGTACGCCATCTCGTAGATCGGGGGCAGGGTGCCGCGGACCTTGTCCGACACCGTCGTCTTGATGTACTTGCCGGTGCGGTCGAGGTCGGGGGTGAAGGGGACGGTGTTGCCCAGGTTGTAGCGGGCCGCGTACTCGACGTTCGCGAGGAGACGGTTGTCGTCGTGGCCGTACAGGTCGACGCCCTGGTTCCAGGCGACCTGGGCCGCGTCGGCGTGGAGGCCGACGGCGAGCTGTTCGTGGGCCTGGTCCCGGCCGCTCTCCTGGCCCTGGCCGGCGTCGGTGACGATGCGGTGGCGGACGCTGCCGTTGCCCGCGCCGGCCGCCAAGTACCGCAGGGCGTCCTCGAAGAGGGTCGGTTCCTCGCAGAACACGCCGATGGCCAGGACGGTTTGAAGGGCCGTCAGGTCCCAGTTGCCGTTGGCGTAGAGCATGTAACCGGAGACGGCCGGATACCAGACGTCGAGGAAGGACGCCTCGCAGCGGGCGATGTCGGCGGCCGACCAGCCGTCGTAACCGCCGTCGTCATCGCTTCCGTGGCGCAGGAGTTCGGCCGCGTTGACGAACTTGAAGGCCTGGAGGCCCGCGCCGAGCGGCCCGTCGGCGCCGGTGACGGCGGTGAGGGAGGCCGACCAGGCATTGAGGATGTCGCGGGCCTTGTCGGCGTGGGCGCGGTCGCCGGTCACGCACCACATCAGGGCGTTCTGGTAGGCGGCGGCCGAGTCGGCGACGGCCTGGTTCTGGAAGTTGGCCGGGCCTCGGCCCCAGGAGGTGATCTGGCCGGTGTTCTGCACGGTGTACGTCGACTTCGAGCCGGCGTGGGCGGCGAGCGCCAAGTAGCCCTCGTACACCGGGGATTGCTGTGCCGCGACCGCTTCCCTCATCCGGGTGAGGTCGGTGGAGCTGTGCAGCAACCCCGGGTGGGCGAAGGTGCGTTGACGCGCCGCCGCCCAGGCCGGGCCGGGGACGGCGGCGAGGCCGATCCCGCCCGACGCCAGCAGCAGAGCGGCCGCACCGCTGCCGCCCAGGAAGCCCCGGCGGCTGAGTGGGGAGGTCGTCATGACGTCGCTGCCGCCTCGGCGTCGGCTTCGGCTTCGGCTTCGGCTTCGGCTGTGGTGAGGAAGCGGAGGTTCGTGACGTGCTCGTTCGTGTGCATCGGGATGGTGTCGGTCGTGAGGTACCAGGTCGGCTTCCTCATCGAGTCGGCGATCACCAGGCCGTTGACGACGAGGTTCTCGAAGGTCACGTCCTTGATGGGGTGCTTGGCGTCGTAGCCGAGCAGCAGACACGTGGCGAGCGGCTTGCCGGTGTAGGAGAGGTCCTTGACGTGGACGTCCTGGATGCCACGGCCGACCGAGGTGTTGTACTTCGTGTTGTACATGATCCGCATGTGGATGAGCTGGCCCCAACGGAAGTCCTCGACACGGACGTTGTCGACCTTCACGTTCTTGATCAGGTTGCTGTCACCGGCGTTGAGGGCGATGCAGCCCTGGTAGCCCATCTGGGGCTCCCGGTGGTCCAGGATGTCGAGGTTCCTGAAGGTGAGGTTCTTCAGCACCTCGGGGTTGTCGGTGTTGCCGTGCGTACCGACGTTGATGGGGTGGGCGACATCCGCCCAGAGGGTGGAGTTGCGGACGGTGATGTTCGTCGTGTCGCCGTAGTACTCCCAGCGGTGGGTGTAAATGGCGATGCAGTCGTCGGAGTTGCGCATGAAGACGCCGTCGACGACGACGTTGCTGCTGCAGAAGACGTCGATGCCGTCGCCCCAGCCCTTGGAGCTGAAGGAACCGAGACCCTTGATCGTGACGCCCGTGGCCTCGCCCAACTGGACGGCGTAGCCGTTGGGGTTGAGGACGGTGACGGCGCCGATGGCGATGTTCCGCGCGTTCTCCACGAGGGCCCCGCCGCCCGCCGTCCCCGCGAGGACGCCCCGGCCGGCGATCCCGGCGTGCTCCACGTCGCGGAAGATCACGGTCGCCTTGAGGACGGCGCCGCCGTCGAGGTACACGGTCTTGCCGGAGGGGACGAGCAGGGTGCCGTCGGCGGTGGTGTGGACGCCGGGGCCGTAGTAGATGACGTTCGGGTCGTCCGGCGCGGGGCGCTTCTTCTCGACCGCGCGGGCGAACAGGTGGAGGCAGTCGAAGATGTCGTCGTTGATCTGGACGACGATGTTGCGCGGCCGGTCGAGCGTGAACCGCAGGGTGTCGCCGAGGAGTTCGGGCGTGATGCCGTACGAGTCCGGTCTCACCCGGGCCTTGGTGGTGCCACCCTTGAGGTAGGTGACCTCGATCTCGACGGAGCCCTGGAAGTCGAAGTACGCCAGCGAGGAGTTGTAGATCTTGCTCGACCCCGTGGTGGGGTTGATCTCCCCCAGCTGGGGCCGCCAGATGTCGAGGGTCTGCCATTCGCCGTCGGGGGCGGTACGGACCCGCACCTTGAAGCTGGTGTTGGTCGGCATGGCGGACGGGCGCGGGTAGGTGACGAGCGCCGGCACCGCCGCGGCCTCGTCCGCCTGGGCCGACGAGGCCGTCAGGTTGGTGAGACCGGCCGCGAGCGCGGTGGCGCCGGCCGCCTGGAGAGCGGTACGGCGGGACAGGGACGGGTTCATCCGGAACTCCTCGCAGAGTGAAAAGGAAAGGGGTGAACGAGAACGGGGTGAACGAGCAGGACGGGATGGTCACTTGAGGCCAGTGGTCGACATCCCGGCGACGAAGCCGCGCTGGGCGACCAGGAAGATCAGCAGAATCGGCACGACGTACATCACGGACCCGGCGGCCAGCAGGTTGTTGACGGGGAGCCCGCCCGGGGTGACGTACTGCGTCATGATCGCGACGGAGAGCGTGGTGCGGTCGCTGGACAGCAACAGCATCGGAGCGATGAAGTCGCCCCAGCTCCAGGTGAAGGCGATCACGAAGCTCGCGGCGAGCACGGGCCGGGACTGCGGCAGAAAAATCCGCCAGAAGACGGTCGCGTAGCCGCAGCCGTCGATGATCGCGGCCTCCTCCAACTCCCTCGGCATTCCGGCGAAGAACTGCCGGAACAGGAAGACCAGATAGGGCGCCGCCGACAGTCCCCACAGCACCCACGGCCAGTACGTGTCGACCATGCCGACCTTGGCGAAGACGAGGTAGGTCGGGAAGAGCGTGATCATCTGCGGCAGCATCATCGAGCCGAGCAGGATGCCGAACAGCACCTTCTTGCCGGGGGCGTCGAGACGGGCGAAGCCGAAGCCGACCCAGGCGGAGCTGAGGGTGACGAGGGTGGCGTAGATCAGGGCGATGACGAGGGAGTTGCGGGCGTAGCCGAGGAAGTCGATCTGGGTGAAGGCGTCGGCGAAGTTGTGCCACTGGATGCTGTCCGGCAGCCAGTGCACGGGGGACGCGGCGAGTTCGGGCGTGGTCTTCAGCCCGGTGATGATCAGCCAGCCGAAGGGACCGATCATCAGGCCGGTGATCACGACGAGGACGGTGTAGAGGACGAGTCGGGACGTACGTATCCGCACGCGGACGCCGACATCGGCCTTCTTGGCAGCGGGAGTTGGAGTGGGCGTGGGAGTCACGGTGGTGGCGGTCACTTCTTCGCCTCCGGATCGACGTTGTAGAACACCACACCGGAGGTGAGCTTGAAGATCAGACCGGTCGCGATGAGGATCAGGACGAAGAGGACCCACAGGAGCGCGGAGGCGTAGCCGTAGCGGCCGAGCGCGAAGTACTCCGCGAACACGTGCATCATGTACATGTAGTTGGTCTGCGGAATCGCGGTGACTCCGGCGGGAGTCGGGTTGGACGCGATCAGCAACGGCATGATCGTCTGGACCGAGGCGATCATCCCGGTCACCGCCTGGAACAGCAGCACCGGCGAGAGCAGCGGCACGGTGATGCTGCGGAAGGTCCGCCAGGCGCTCGCGCCGTCGATCCGGGCCGCCTCGTGGAGTTCGCGGGGTACGTCCTGGAGCCCGGCCAGCGAGATGATCATGACGTTTCCGGCGGCCCACAGCACCGCCATCAGGATCACGTAGCGGGCGTACGGATCGTCCAGCCAGGCGACTGCGTCGATGCCGACGACATTGAGTACACCGTTGGCGGCGCCCGAGTCACGGTTGAACAGCGCCTTGAAGACGAGGCCGGCGCCCACCGGCGGTACGACGGCCGGCAGATAGAGCAGCGTGCGCCACAACCCCCGTGCCCGCAAAGGGCGGTTGACCAGCACCGCCAGCGCGAGCCCGGCGACGATCGACAACGGCACGGAGGTGAGGGCGAACACCCCGGTCCGGCTCAGCGCGTCCCAGGTCACCGAATCGGACAGCAGCTCACGGTAGTTGGCGAACCCGACGAAGCTCCAGTTCGGGGAGATCCCGTCGAAGGTGGTGAAGCTCAGCCACAGCGCGTACGCCATCGGCCCGACGGTCAGCAGCAGGAAGCCAATGATCCAGGGCGCGGTGAACAGGTAGAACGCCCGGTGCCTGCGGGCTGTCATGGAGGTCATCCCACCTGCTCCTTACCGCGCTTGAGCTGCTCGTTGATCGACGCGTTGAGGCGTCCGGCGAGGGTGTCGACGGAGATCCGGCCGTTCATCGCGGCCGGCATGACCTGGTTGATCAGGGCTTCGAGCGCGTCCCACTTGGCGTAGGGGGTGAAGGGGGTGACCGAGAAGTGCCTCAACTCGGCCTCCTGCACCCGGAAGACCCGCTTCTGGTACTCCTCCTTCTGCGGCATCAGCGGACGCAGCGACTTCAGCGTCGGAATCCCCCAGCCGCCCTCCGCCCGCGCCTTGGCCGGCCCCTCGCCGAAGAACCACTCGAAGACCCGCCAGGCCGCGTCCTTGTTCCGCGCCTTCTTCGGCATCCACATGCCCGTGCCCGCCTGGCAGGAGCTGATCCGGGGACCGCCCTCGAACACGGGGGCGGGGGCGAGCCGGGACACCTCGGCGATCTTCGGCTCGGCGTTGATCATGCCGCCCAGCCAGTAGCCGTTGCCGGACATGGCCATGCGGTTCGCGACGTAGGTGGGCCCGTCCCAGGCGTCGGGGTTGGGCTGGATGAGGCTCGGCCCGACCTTGGCCTTGGCGTAGTCGACGTACCAGGTCAGCGCCCTGCGGGCCTCGGGGGTGGTGAAGTCGACGCGGGTGAAGTCCGAGGAGAAGAGGCTACCTCCGGCGGCGGCGACCAGGTTCGTCAGCAGGATGACGATGTTCACGCCGTTGTAGCTGCCGCCGTAGACGGTGGTCTGGCCGTTCTTCCGTACGACCAACCGCTCGGCCTTCTCCGACCACTCCTCGTACGTGATCGGCTCGGTCTCGGACGGATAGTCCACGCCCGCCCGGTCGAACTGGGCGGTGTTGAACCAGAACATCCCGTCCTGGGAGAAGTCCTTCGCCATGCCGTAGCGGGGGCCCTGGCCCTGGGTGGTGCCGTCGAACCGCCACAGGTCGTTGGCCGGATCGAGATCCTCGACCCTGAGGACGCTGGACTTGGCGAAGTACGGGTCCAGGTTCTCGGCGACACCCCGGGCCGCGTAGAACGGCGCGTCGAGGGCGCCGACGCCACGCACCAGGTCCGGCGGGTTGCCGCTGGTGAGCATCGCGATCAGCCGGGTGATGTCGTCCTGCACCACGGTGATGCCGATACCCAGCTCGCGCTGCGCCTGCTGGATCAACTCCGTGGAGATGTCGTCGAGTTTGACCATCATGGTGATGGACTCACCGCCACCCGTGGCCGCGCCGGCCACCCGCAGCGCGCAGCCGCTCAGCGCCGTCGCGCCGACCGCCGCCCCACCGGCCGCCGAGAGGGCGAGAAACCGGCGGCGGCTCGGGGGTGTACCGGCGGCCTGTGCGTGCATGAACGTCCCACCTCCTGCTGTGTGTTGTTCGGGTACCGGGCGGGGGTAGCAACCGGTTGTCATACGTCGTGGCAGAGCTTCTTCCGGTCAACAGGCGACGTCAAGAGTCTCGACGACTTTCGAAAAGACTGGGCGAGCCGGTTGGCGCGGGTTATTTCAGCAACCGGTTTCTCACCTGTCAGGGAGTTCTCGTACGGGGAGTTCCCGTACGTCGAACCAGTCGAAGTCCACGGGGGTGCGGGTGCCGCCCAGATCCTGGGCGCACACGCCGACGAACGCGCCGGTGAAACGCAGGCGTCGGCCGTAGTCGTCGGAGAGCCTGGACGCGTCGAGGACGGGCCCGACCGGCCGCCAGTCCGTGCCGTCCGGGGAAGCGGAGAAGCGGAGTTCGGCGCCGTCGAAGCGGGCGCGCATGTGGACCAACGGCCAGTCGTCGACGTCGAGTTGGGAGTCGGGGAGTTCCCCGTACGCTCCGTCGTCGGTGAGGACGATGCCCAGCACCCTGCCCCTGCCCTCGGTGTGGGTGAGGCGCAGATAGTAGTGCTGGGTGGTGTCGTACCAGCAGATCAGGCCCGCCAGTTGGGTGAAGTGGGCGGGGCGGAAGTCGACCACCGTCGTCACCTCGCAGCGCACCAAGGTCAGCCGGCGCGCGACCAGGCTCTGGTCGTAGCGGGAGTGCGGGCTCTGTCTGCCGCGCAGCCGCAGATGACCGGGGCGCTCGGTGAGGGTGAGCCAGTCGGGGGTGGCGGGGACGCGCAGGGTGCTCCAGTGGGCGGGGAGGGTGGGGGTGTCGAAGTCGTCACGCTCAACGGCCTTGGGTGAAGCGGCGGTTGGAGGTTCCCCCGACCTGGGTTCCGCTGTCTTGGGTTCCGCTGTCTTGGGTGCGGGCACCGTCAGGCTCGGTCGGCGGCCTCCGTCCGCCAGTCGCAGCCAGCCGTCGTCCGTCCAGGTCACGCGTTGCAGACAGGTCTCCCGGCCGAGTACGCAGCGCGGTCCGTCGGGGGTGGCCACGGGACGCGAGGCGAGGTGGGCGAGGTACCACTCCCCCGCCTCCGTGCACACCAACTCCCCGTGCCCCGCCTTCTGCAGGGGCCAGTCCGGAATGTCACGGGTCGTCAGAAGCGAGCCCTGGGGGTCGAGTTCGTAGGGTCCGGTCAGTTCGCGCGAGCGGGCCATCAGGATGCCGTGGTTCCAGCCGGTGCCGCCCTCGGCGAGCATCAGGTAGTACCAGCCGTCCCGCCGGTACACGTTGGGCCCCTCGATCAGCTCGTCGTGGGTGAGGATCGTGCGCGGCAGTCCGATCAGGGCCTGCTTCCGGGCGTCGTATTCCTGGAGCAGGATTCCGGCGAACGACGGGTGCCCCTCGCGCGGGTCCCACTGCATGTTCAGCAGCCAGCTGCGGCCGTCCTCGTCGTGGAAGAACGACGGGTCGAACCCGGAGGAGTTCAGGAACACCGGTTCCGACCACGGACCGTCGATCGACTCGGCGGTCACCAGGTAGTTGTCGATGTCCTTGTAGGGGGAGCCGACGGTCCGGACGATGCTGTGGACCATCCAGAACCGTCCCTCGTGGTACGACAGCGAGGGCGCCCACACTCCGCCCGAGTCGGGGACTCCGCGCAGGTCCAGGAGGTCGGCGCGGTCCAGGATGTGCCCGGCCGGCGTCCATTGGACGAGGTCCGTCGAGTGGTGCACGGGGACGCCCGGGAACCACTCGAAGGTGGAGGTCGCGAGGTAGTAGTCGGCGCCGACCCTCAGGATGCTGGGGTCCGGGTGGAATCCGGGGAGTACCGGGTTGTGGATGTGGCCCGGGGGCATACAGGTCCTTCGTGTTCGGTATGTCGAAATTTTCGATCCGGAACGATCAGGTGAATCCCTATGTCTTCACGCCGCGTTGAGGCGGGCTTAATGTAGAAAGCGGTTGCTACGCGGTCAATGTTTCCGTCGTGTGAGCAGCGCTATTCGAAATTTTCGATGGCCCTCGGGCAGGTCGGAGAGGCGGTTGCAGATGGTCCGCACCGGAGGTGGCACCACGTCGACCGGGCCCACGCTGGCGGTCGTGGCCCGGGAGGCCGGGGTCTCCGTACCGACCGCCTCGAAGGTCGTGAACGGCCGGGAGGACGTGGCGCCGGAGACCCGGCGGCGGGTCACTGAGGCGCTGGACCGGCTCGGCTATGTCCGCAGACCCCGCTTCGACGCGTCGAAGGCGCCCGGGCTGGTCGACCTGATCGTCCACTCGCTGGACAACTCGTGGTCGGGGGCGGTCCTGCACGGTGTGGAGGAGGCGGCGCACGACGCGGGCCTGGAGGTGGTCGTGTCGGCGGGCCTGACCCGGACCCGGGGCGGGCGCCCTGAACGCGGCTGGCTGGACAAGCTCACGACCCGAGGCTCCTCCGGCGTCCTGTTCAACCTCGCCGAACTGACCCCGTCCCAGTACGCCTGGCTCGACCAGCACCACATCCCGTTCGTGATGATCGACCCGGTGCTGGAACCGCCGCCGGGGGTGGTGTCGGTGGGCGCGGCCAACTGGCACGGCGGAGTGACGGCGACAGAACATCTGCTGGGCCTGGGCCATGAACGCATCGCGGTCATCGCCGGGTACCGGCGCAAGATGTGCAGCAGTGCGCGGGTGGCCGGGTATCGCTCGGCGCTCGTCTCGGCGGGCGTGCGGTTCCGGCACGAGTACGTGCGCTACGGGAGTTTCGACGAGACGGTCGCGTACCGGCGGATGGTGGAGCTGCTGGATCTGCCGGAGCCGCCGACCGCGGTGTTCGTGTGCTCGGACAAGATGGCGCTCGGTGTGTACCGGGCTTTGGCGGAGCGGAAGTTGAGGGTGCCGGAGGATGTGAGTGTGGTGGGGTTCGACGACCTGCCGGAGTCTCGGTGGGTGTCGCCTGCGTTGACCACTGTTCGGCAGCCGTTGTCGGAGATGGCGGGGGCTGCGGTGGGGTTGTTGGTGCGGTTGATGGCCGGGGACCGGCCGGAAGGGACTCGGACGGAGTTGTCCACGCGGTTGGTTGTGCGGGGTAGTACGGCTGCGCCGGGCTCTCCCGGTTCCTGAGGTTTCGTTTTTGGCTGCGGGCCAGTGGGGGCTTGTCGCGCAGTTCCCCGTGTCTTCCCGGGCGCACCGTTCTGGCTCCGACCCGGTTCCGGGTGGCCATCGCCGCCTGAGTCCAAGGACGGTCCTCCCCGACAGAGACCCCACGACGGGCCTACGCGGCAGCGGGCGGCTCCTGCTCGTCCGCCCCGGGCGGCAGCTCGGAACACTTGAACCGGTGCCACGCGTCGCGAGCCTTCCCGGCGAAGTCGATCACGTCCGGAACCTGGTCCAGCAGCCCGTTAAGCGCGAAGAGCAACACTGAAGCCACGCCAGCGATGGCGAGAATCCGGACACGGTGGCTGCGAGATCGCCGTGCCCAACTAGCCAAATCTGGCGGACAGTCCTGGTCGGGTGTTCGGGTTGATCAGGCGAGAGTGGCGGCCGGCGGCCGTGCCGGTTCCAGGGCGCGGAGAGCGGCGTTAGGTCCGTCTCCGGCAGAGGCCGCGTCCGGGCGCCTTGGCGTAGTGCGTGGGCGCTGCCCAGTACTCCAGCCGTAGATCGTGATCTTGTGAGTGGGGGCGCCACTGATATGGCTCGCGGCCACCATTGACCATCTCGACGAGACCGGCCGCGCCATCGGCGGCGTCCATCCCTCTCTGCCTACTTGAGTCCACCGAGACGAAGGGCATCCTCGATCTCGCTGAGCTTCGCGGACGGCAGGACGCCCGCCTGCCCGATCAGATCTTCCCTGGCCAGGGTGACCAGCCAAGTGCAAGGGATGAGGTCGGGACGTGGAAGTGCGACTCTCAGGACGCCTTCGAGAGGCAGTCCTTCGGGGGCACCTACTGCCACCTCAACGGCCACGCCGCTGAGATCGATGCCCGCGGGAGCGACGACCTGCATCGCCAAGAAACCGGACGCCTCTTCTCCCGACAGCAGTACGACTGCCCGCTGCTCGTTGAAATCTGCCCACCAGACTTCGCCACGTCGCATATGTCCTCCTGATACGGGACGGCGCGCCTGCGTTGCCCCTTCGCCGCCGCCTACTCCAGGCACAGATCGTAATGTTGGCTGGTCAGGGCCGACAATAAGACGGCTGCGGCCACCGATGATCATCGTGAGTTGTGTGGACAAACGAAGATCATGCGGTGGCCGTAGCTCACAGCGTAGACCCTGCCCGGTGGCAGGAGGCGTTCGAGGGTCTGATGGGCCGGACAGCGGCGAGGTTCGCGCGGGTCGAACCACGCCTTCGGGCGCGGGACTTCGTGCGCGGACTGCCGGCGGACCTGCCGCGGCCGGGAAGTTCCGAGCGGATGCCCTGGCCACCAAGGTGCCCAAGCGGGCCTGGCAGAAGCTATCGGCAGGGGCCGGCGCCAAGGGGCACCGCTTCTAGGACTGGGCCGTCATCAACCTGACCGAACCCCGGCCCGGCAGCCACCAGCTCCTGATCCGCCGCAACCGCACCACCGGTGAACTGGCCTACTACCGCTGTTGATCGCCCGCCCCGGCGCCCCTGACCACGCGGGTCCGCGTCACCGGGTCAGGATGGCGGGTGGAGGAAACCTTCCAAGCCGGAAAGGGCCTGGCCGGACTGGACGAGCACCAGGTTCGCCGCTACACCTCCTGGTCCCGCTGGGTCACCCTGACCATGCTCGCTCACGCCTTCCTCGCAGTCGTCCGCGCCGACGAACACGCCCGCCATCCCGCCCCGGACGAGCTGATCCCGCTCACCTGCAACGAGATCCAGCGACTGTTCACGACGCTGATCGTCCGGCCCGTGCACGATGCAGCCCACCGGCTCCGCTGGTCCGCCTGGCGCCGCCGCCACCATGCCCGAGCCCAGGCCAGCCATTACCGCAGACAAGCCGCGAATCAGACATGAAGATCACGATCTACGGCTGGAGTACTTAGTCAGCGCTGCGTTTTCGGGAGTTGTTTGTTCGGGCCATCGGACCGAACGCGAACAACGTCCGAGTCGCTACACCTGGAGCGAACGGTCAGGTCGGTTGCGACTACGGAGGAGACCAAGTGACCTTGAGAAGCATCAAAAAGCGGGCGGCTGCAATGGTCGTGACGGTGATCGCCACAGTGGCCCTTGTTCCGCTGGCGACGCAGGCACCAGCACAGGCAGCACAGGCAGCACAGGCAGCACCGAACGTTGCGGCCGGACCGACCGCCTGGACACCGGGGATCTCCCCGCTGTTCTCGGGCGAGTGGGTACAGCGGAATGTGTCGAGTGCCGATCGGAACGCGGCGCTGGTGGCGTGCTCCTTGGCATCTGGAATCGCCTGCGTGTCGGTTGGCCAGGGCGACGGCACACACAGCGTCTTCCATCTGTTCAGGTGCGAAACGCGGTCGCTCTCGAACTTCATCAACGCGCTCGCTGTTCGCAACAACCAGACTGGCGGAGCCCAGGTCCACTTCTGGGGGCCCCAGTACCAGGTCTACATCCCTCCGAACGGCGTGATCCACACCGTCCCGGACTACGCGACGTACGACTTCAATCGCCTCGATCTCTGCTGAGGGCGCATCGACCCGGGCACGCTGATCATGGTGTCCGGGTCTGAAGCCTTTGCGGTGACGGCTGAGGAGTGACGGCTCTCTGACGTACAGGTGGTCGAAACCCTGGTTGACCACGCTGCGCCGGGCGATGGTGAACACCCGGACCTCCTCCACGGCCGCACCGCAACGAAGGCGCCTTCGCCGTGCTCGACCTCGACCTCGACCTCGCCCTCGCGCCGTGGCGGTACGGCTGACGACCACCAACAACGCGGCATGGGCCATCGCGGCTCGAGGGGTCCCTCAGGCCGCCATCAGCGCCGCCAGGGCGCGGTCCATCGCTGCGTTGAACTCTTCCGGCGTCAGCGGCAGACGGGACTTGATGTCCCGGCTCCACTGGTCGGCGAGGACCTCGGCGGAGCCCGCCTCGACACCGTCGAGCGCCGCGTCGGCCAGGTCCGACGGAGCGAGCTTGTCCACGGGCCAGCCCGCCGCCATGTCGGTGTCGGCCAGGCCGAGGTGTACCGCTGTGACGAGCGTGCCCTGTTCGGCGAGCTCCAGCCGGACGCCGTTGGTCATGGCCCAGGCGGCGGCCTTGGTCAGGTGGTAGGCATTGGCGCCCTGGCCCCCGAACCACGACATGGCGGAGAGGACGTTGACGATCGCGCCCCCGCCGTTCCTGGCGAGCGCCGGCGCGAACTCCCGGATCATTCCCAGGTGGCCGAACACGTTGGTCTCCAGTTCGTGCCGCACCGCGTCCAGCGAACCGGTCACCAGGTCGGTCCCCGTCTGGATTCCCGCGTTGTTGATGAGCAGCGAGACGTCCGGGGCGGCCTCGGCGGCGGCCCTCACGGATGCGGGATCGGCGATGTCGAGGGGCAGCACCTCGACCCCGGGCAGGTCCACGCTCTCCGGTCGGCGGGCCGTCGCGTAGACCTTGCGGGCGCCCCGTTCGAGCAGGCGCTGGGCGAAGGCGCGGCCCAGGCCGCGGTTGGCTCCGGTGACAAGGGCGACGGAGTTGTTGATTTCCATGACCGGTACGCTAAAACGTGACGCTAACGTCAGAGGCAAGTGCTGGTCGTCGGGGCCAGGGGTGAGGGGAATCACCATGACTGTCGCAGTGGCCGCAGCCGAGCGGTTGATCCGCATCGGCGAGGTGGCACGAGGTGGCGGCGTCTCGGTGCGCGCCGTGCGCTACTACGAGCAGCAGGGGCTGCTCGTCGCGGAGCGCAGCCCGTCCGGCCAGCGCCTGTACCGGCAGGACGCCATCCCCCGGGTCCGCTTCTTCCAGCAGATGTTCGCCGCCGGCCTCACCAGCCGAAGGATCACCGAACTCCTGCCGTGCTGGGACGCCGGGCACACCGACGCCGGGCAACGAGCCATGCTGCGAGCCGAGCGCGAGCGCATCCAGGCCAGGATCGACGACCTGCAAGCCACCCTGGACCACCTCGACGAGGTCATCTCGATCACGGACACGCACCCGTAGGCGCGCCCGGCCCACGCGACTTTCGGTGTTCGGGCAGGGCGGAGACCAGCACGGTGGTCTCGATCAGGTCGGTTGCCGCCGATCTGGGGAAATGGGACTGCCCACGCCCCCGAAGGGGTGCCTCTGACTCAGGCCCGTTGCCCAGGTGATGCCGCCCAGCAGGTGGGCGCGGAAGTCCGGGTCTTCGTATGCCTCCTCGGCGTGGCCGAGAGCCGTGTAGAAGACTCGGCCGTTGCCCGCGCCCTGCTCTCTGCACCACGCCAACGGGTGGTCGCCGCCCATTCCTCCGCCCTCGTACGACGACTCGTCGGCGGATATCAGTACCCGTACCGTGCCGCGCGGGTTGGTGCGGAAGTCGTACCACTCGTCGGTGAAGTGCCAGACGGGTGGCAGGTGTTCGGTCGCGGGGTGGGCTCGGTCCTCGATCATCGCCTTGCCTGGCTGGTACGCCGGGTGTCGGGCGAATCGGGCGCCGAGCAGTTCGCCGTAGTACGGCCAGTCGTACTCCGTGCAGGCCGCCGCGTGTATGCCGACGAATCCGCCGCCCGCCTCGACGTACGCGGCGAGCCGCTCGCGGCCGGCCGGTGTCAGTACCTCGCCGCTGGTGGAGAGGAACACGACGGCCGCGTACCCGTCCAGGGGCCGCTCGAAGGCCTCGGGCTCCTCGGTGTGGTCCACGTCGAAGTCGCCGAGTGTGCTTACGGCGGCCACGGCGGCCGGGATGGAGTCGTGGCGGAAGGCGGTCGTGCGGGTGTAGACGAGGAGTCGCGGGGCCATGGCCAACCAGCTTATGCGGCGGGGGCGTCCGGTCCCAGGGGGTCGAGGTGGTCGGCGACGAGGGCCGCGAACTCGTCCGGGGTGGCCAGGCGGACGCCGAGAGTTTCGGCTTTGGTCCGCTTGGATCCCGCGCCTTCTCCGGCGACTACCAGGGTGGTCTTCTTGGAGACGCTGGAGGAGGAGCGGCCTCCGGCTCGTTCGATGAGTTCGTTCATCTGGTTGCGGCTGAGTTTTTCCAGCGCTCCGGTCATCGCGCCGGTCACGACCACCGTCATCCCGGCCAGTGGTCCGCTCGTCGTGTCCGCGGTCTCCGGGAGGCCTTCGGCGGCGGCTTCGGTCGTGGGGGCGGGCGGGGTGGCGCCGGGTTCCGTCATGTTCACCCCGGCCGCGACGAGTCTGTCGATGAGCGGGGCGAGTTCGGCCAGTTCGGCGACGATGGACGGGGCCTTCTCGGTGCCGATGCCCTCGACCTGCCGCATCGCTTCGGCGTCCGCGGCGCGGATGTTGTCCATCGTGGCGAAGTACCGGGCGATACGGCGGGACATGGAGCGACCGGTGCCACGTACCCCCAGGGCGCACAGCACCCGCGACAGGGGCTGGCCCTTCGCCGCGACGATCGCGGCGAGGAGGTTGTCGGTGCTCGTCTCCCCCATCCGCTCCAGCGCCAGCAACTGCTCCCGGGTGAGGGCGAACAGGTCGGCGAGATCCTTCACCAGGCCGGCGTCGACGAGTTGGACCACGCGGGTGTGGCCGAGGCCCTCGATGTCGAGCTGGTCGCGGCCGGCCGCGTAGGAAAGGGCGGCGACCAGGTGGCAGTTACGGCCGTTCTCGCAGCGCCAGCGCTGCTCGCTGGTGTCGATGGCCGCCCCGCAGCGCGGACACACCTCGGGGAAGACGATCGGCTGCTCGTCGCCCGTGCGGAGGTGGGCGACGGGGGCTTCCACGCGCGGGATGACATCACCTGCGCGGTGGACCATGACGTGGTCGCCCAGGCGCAGGTCGCGGCGGGTGATGTCGTTCGGGTTGTGGAGGGTCGCGTACGTGATGGTGGCGCCGTCGATCTCGACCGGCTCCAGGACCGCGCGCGGGGCGATGATCCCGGTGCGGCCCACGTTCCACTCCACATCGAGGAGCCGGGTGATCTTCTCCACGGCGGGCAGCTTGTAGGCGATCGCCCAGCGCGGGGCGCGCGACCCCGATCCGGCGGCCCGCTGGTCGGCGGCCAGGTCGGCCTTGATGACGATCCCGTCGATCCCGAACGGCAGCTCCGCCCGCAGTGCGCCGATCTCCGTGACCCGGGCCATCACCTGCTCGACCGTGCCTGCGGTGACACCGGGTACGGCGGTGGTCGCGGTGGTGTTCACGCCCAGCTCACCGGCCAGGGTCATGAGGTCACTGTGCGAGGCCTCGCCCAGCCGCCCGGCGAACGCCGTCCCGGTGTCGGCCACGGGGAGCAGGCCGTAGCCGAAGAACGTCATCGGCACGGTGTACGCGCGCTCCTTGGCGCGCAGGGTGCCCGCCGAGGCGCCGCGCGGGTTGGCGAACGGCGTCCCGCCGTGTGTCGTGCGGACCTCGTTGGCGTACTCGAACTGGGCGCTGGTCATCAGGACCTCGCCGCGCACCTCCACCGTCACCGGTTCGGCCAGCTCGGCGGGCAGGCCCTCGACGGTGCCGATGGCGTGCGAGACGTCCTCCCCGGCTCTCCCGTCGCCGCGGGTGATCAGCCGGGTGAGGCGGCCGTGGGTGTAGCGGGCGGCGATCGCGAGTCCGTCGAGCTTCGGCTCCACGCTGAACCGCTCCACCTCGTGGCCGATACGGCGGGCCAGCGACGCGGTCCAGGCGGTGAACTCCTCCGCCGAGAACACGTTGTCCAGGCTCAGCATCTCGACGGTGTGCGGGACATCGCCCTCCACGGCACCCCCGGCGACCTTCCCGGTCGGCGACTCGGGCAGCACCTGCTCGGGATGCTCGGCCTCCCAGGCCGCGATGCCGCGTACGAGCCGGTCGTAGGCGTCGTCGTCCAGCACCGAGGTGCCGCCCTCGTAGTAGGCGGCCGACGCCTTCACCGCGTCCTCGACCGCCTGCGCGTAGGCGACGGCATCCACGATCACTGCAACTGGTGTGGTCATGCCCGCCATCCTGCACGCCACCACTGACAACGCCCCGTGCGCCAGGTACGGATCACGGCTCGCTCGGGCCCTGGTCGAGGCGGAACGGCGGATAGACGTCCGTCATCAGTGCCGCGTACGCCACGACGCGGGCCGTCCAGCGGTGCAGGCCGACGTTGAGGTCGTACATGCCGCGCGGATAGCGGCCCGTGAAGAGCAGGGAGACGCCCGCATACAAGGCCAGCAGGCCCGCGAGGCCTCCCACGAAGCGTGCGCCGCCCTCGAAGACGGCGACCACCAGCAGCTGCGGCAGCACCAGCAGCCACCACTTGACGAGCACGAGCCCGCGCGAGAGCTGTTCGGGCCGGGCCACCTCCAGGTGGGCCGGGTAGTCGGGCACGTCCGCGAGCGTGAAGGGCGGATAGCGGTCGGTGCCGAGGGAGCCGTACGAGTAGTACGCCACCCGCCAACTCCAGCGCAGGACGCCGACGTTGAAGGTGAACAGGGCACGTGGATAGGCGCCGGTGAACAGGATCGCGAAGAAGGCGATCACGGTGACGAGGAGGAAGGCGATCCAGAGGAAGAGGAGGACGACGTAGTGCGGGATCGCCAGCACCCACTTGACCAGCCACAGCCAGCGGGAGAGGGCGGGGTCGTACACCGCTTCCACGGTCACCGGACTCCTGGGGTACTCGAAAAGTGCGGTGTTCATCGTCAACCCGCCAGGTTCAGGTTCCAGGTGCGGGAACGGTCCCTGTCGCAGTCGAACTGCACCAGGGGGACGTTGTTCTCGGTCGAACGGCCACCGGCGACGGTCGCGCACTTGCCCGTCTGGTCGTTGACGAGTTCGTAGGAACTGCCGTCCCAGTTGACGAGGCTCCAACGGCGTGAGGCGTCCGAGTCGCAGTCGAACTGGACCAGTTCGACGTTGTTCTCCGTCGAACGCCCGCCCGCGAGCGTCGCGCACTTACGCGTCTGCACATTGACGAGCTGGTACGAGTTGTCGTCCCCGTTGGTGAGCCGCCAGCGGCGCGAGGGGTCGGTGTCACAGGTGAACTGGACGAGCCGGATGTTGTTCTCCGTCGAGCGGCCGCCCGCGACCGTCATGCACTTCCCGGTCTGCGGATTCTTGATCTGGAAGGCGGCTCCCGAGATCACGGCCGGGGCGTTCCTGGAGTCGGCAACTGAGGGAGTCGGCAGCAGCAGGACGCCTCCCGCGAAAAGGATCGTCGATGCCGTCAGAAGACGATGTGCCCGAGTGTGCTTGCGCATGGCAGTGCTCCTCCTTTTGATCAAGGTGCAGCTGCCCTTCCCACTATTCGCGCCCTCCCGAGGGCTCGCAACCGGGGGTGAAACGGGGGTCTCGGCACGTCCGTTTTCTTCAAGACCGGTCTTCGGCGACCTGCCTAGTGTGGCCGTATGAATACACAAGCACGTTTCGACGCCATCGGTATCGTCACCGCCGACCTCGCCGCCTCCGTCGCCTTCTACCGGCGGCTCGGGCTCGACTTCCCCGAAGGAGCGGAGGAGCAGCCGCATGTCGAGGTCCAACTCCCGGGTAGGCTACGGCTGTTGCTCGACACGGAGGAGACCGTCCGGTCCTTTCATCCCGGGTGGCGACGGCCGAGTGGTGGTGGGCGGATCGGGCTGGCATTTCTGTGCGGGTCGGCGGCTGAAGTCGACGCGCTGTACGAGGAGTTGGTGGGGGCGGGGTATCGGAGTGAGCTGAAGCCGTGGGATGCGGTTTGGGGGCAGCGGTATGCGTGTGTGCTTGATCCTGATGGCAATGGGATTGACTTGTTCGCCCCGCAGAATGCTTGACGCTCTGCGAGAAGTGCAGTGATTTGCCCGCGGGCCGGTGGGGGCTGGTCGCGCCCACGCGGCGGAGCCGCAAATGTCACAGCCCCGCGCCCCTAAAGGGGCGCTCAGCCCCCTTCATTCAACAGTTGCCGCAGCGACGCTCCCGCCAACTCCCTTACGTCCCGTGCCAAATGAGCCTGATCCGCGTACCCCGTCCGTGTCGCCGTCTCCGCGAAGGGAACGCCCTCCCTCGCCATGGCCAATGCACGCTGCATGCGCAGGATGCGGGCCAGGGTCTTGGGGCCGTAGCCGAAGGCGGACAGTGAGCGGCGGTGCAACTGGCGGGTGCTGAGGCCCAGTTCGTCTGCCGTACGGCCGACCGGGCGGCCGGATTGCAGGGCCGCGACCAGGCCGCCGAGCAGGGGATCCGGCGGAGGCGTGTCCGCCGCCCGTTCCAGTGCCAGCTGCTCGAGCGCCGCCGCCGGATCCGGCGCCGCGTCGACACGCACCCTCAGCCGCCGCACCTCCGCCGCTCCCCACAGGTCGGCCAACTCGACGCGCCGGTCCCGGAGTTCGCAGGCGGGTACACCCAGCAGGACCGGCGCCCTGCCGGGGCGGAACCGGACGCCCGCCCAGCGGACGGGGTCGCCCTCGGGGACGTACGGGCGGGTGTCGGGACCCGCGACCAGCAGCCGGCCCTCACTCCAGAGCAGGTCCATGCAGCCGTCGGGCAGGACGGGCCGCGCGCCGGGCCCGGTCGGGGTGTTCGTCCACACCACCGCGCCCGGCAGCCGGGAGGGCCGTTCCTCGTACACGTACGAAAGGCTACGCCGCCACGAGCCACGTCTGCGCGCCGAGTCGGATTCGCCCCCGCCGCCCCTACCCGTCCCATCCTCGGGGGCGCTGCCCCCGAACCCCCGCTCCTCAAACGCCGGAGGGGCTGGATGGTGCCGGCCGGGGCTTGATCTTTCAGCCCGTCCGGCGTTTGAGGACGAGGCCGTTCAGGCCGACAGCGGGGGTCTGGGGGCGGCAGCCCCCAGGGATGGGACGGGTAGGGGCGGCGGGGGCGAAGAAAAGCCCGGGCCGCGCCCCACCCCCCGTCACTTCGCGGAGGGCGGCCCCTCCCCCGTCTTCGGTGTGCTCTTCACCTGGGCCCGCAGACGGGACGTCACGTCCTCCGGGGGCAGGAAGCGCGACCAGCGTTCCGGGAACTCGGAGGGCATGTCCGCCGGGTCGTCGGGGTCGTCGTCGTGCTCGTAGGTGCGGGCGGCGGTCATCCGGGCGACGTACTCGGCGGCCTCCTCCTCACGGATGCGTTCGTTGGCGGCGCGCGCGGCGGCCGTGGAGGCGGCCGGCCAGACGCGGTCGATCGCCGCGTTCACGGCGGCCCCCACGAGCACGGCGAAGGCCGAGACACCGACCCACAGGAGGACGGCGACGGCCGCGGCGAGCGATCCGTAGATCGTGGCGCCCTCGATCGTCTTGGTCAGGTAGATACGCAGCAGGAAGCTGCCGAGCACCCACATCCCCAGGGCCACCAGCGCGCCCGGGACGTCCTCGATCCACGGTGAGCGCACCGGGACCGACACATGGAACAGCGTCGTCAGGAAGGCGATGGAGAGGAGGATGACGACGGGCCAGTACAGGACCTGTACGAGCGTCTCCGACCATGGCAGGACCTTGAGTACGGCATCCGGGCCCGCCACCATCAACGGCAGCGCGACCGAGCCGATCAGCAGGGCTACGACGAACAACACGAAGGCGACGAGCCGCGTCTTCACGATGCCCCGGACTCCGTCCAGGCCGTACATGACGGTGATGGTGTCGATGAAGACGTTCACCGCGCGCGAGCCGGACCAGAGGGCGAACAGGAACCCTATGGAGATGACGTCCGGCCGGCCGCCCTTCATCACGTCGTTCAGGATCGGCTGGGCGATCTCGGTGACGCCCTTGTCGGAGAGGACGGTCCGGGACGCCTCCAGGAGGTTGTTCTCCAGGCTGGTGATGGTGTCGGTGCCGGTCCAGTCGTCGACGTAGCCGAGCAGGCCGATCAGGCTCAGCAGCAGCGGCGGCACGGACAGCAGCGTGAAGAAGGCCGCCTCCGCGGCCAGACCCAGGATCCGGTACTCGATGCACGAGTTGACGGTGTCCTTGAGCAACAGCCATGCGGTCCTGCGCTTCGAGACGTTCCGGTAGAGGACGCGCGCGCGATGGAGTCGGCCGCTGGGGCTCTCGGGAAGTTCACTTGCTGCCTGCACGCCCTAACGGTATCGGGCGGGCGGTCCCCCTCTCACCCTCCGGTGCCCCGGCCAGGGCCCGGCACCCGCACGCCGCTCCCTCCCCTCCCTTCCCGTGACACGGCAGAAAACGAAGAGAAACCCAGTGGAAACGGAAAGGAACGATTCAGCAGGTAAATCGAATACTATTTCTGTCATGCACTCGGCGGCCATATTTCGGCGCGCCCAAACGGAATACCGCCCGGCAATTACACCTGCTCCACGGAAAGCTCCCAGGTGAGGGGTCCGCACACGCGGTCGCATTCCGTACGAAAAGTCGTGACTCTGTAACAGGAAAGCGACATTACGCCGGTGACGCTTGACCCGTTCATAACCGGGTCGAAACAATTCGGATTGCATTCTCCGGGGCACACCCACCCAAGGGAGTGCGAAGCACCACGACACGGGGGCATCCGGGCTCCGACCAAGCCCGATCGAGCCGCGTTGCCCGTGATCCGCGCGGAAAGGGTGCGGATCGACGCCGTGCCGCACGCCGCGCTCATCGACATTTTCCACTGACACGTCAATTCGTCCCGCACGCCATTTCTCATATCGCGTCAACTGTCACTCCCGCTCACAGCTGCACCGCGGGTGTACGGCGGACGCGAAATCCATCGTGCCAATTTGCCAATTTACGGAGCTGCTCATGCCTTTATCGACACCGCGCATCGCCGGTGTGGACGTGGCCCGTGGCCTCGCGTTACTCGGTATGTTCTCGGTGCACGTATTCGGTGCGTTCGAGCCGGACGATTCCCCGACGGTGGCCTGGCAGCTGGCGGGCGGCCGGTCCTCGGCGACCTTCGCGCTGGTCGCCGGCGTCGGCTTGGCCTTCACCACCGGCGGCCGTACGCCCCGGGTCGACCGCGGCTCGCTCGCCTCGGTCGCCGCCCGGGCGCTGTCCGTCGGTCTGATCGGGCTGACGCTGGGCTACGCCGCCAACGCGGCCGGCCTCGAAGTCGACGTCATCCTCGCCTTCTACGCCCTGCTGTTCCTGCTCGCGCTGCCTCTGCTGGCCCTGCGGGCACGGACGTTGGCCGGTATCGCCCTCGCGCTGGGCGTGATCGCGCCGTTCCTCGTCCACCTGTTGCAGGGGGCGTTGCCCGAACCCGCCTTCGACGGTGATCCGACGCTCCAGGACGTCGTCACCGACCCGGCCGGTCTCCTCGGCGACCTGCTCGTCCACGGCGACTATCCGGTCCTCGCGTGGACGGCGTACCTCTGTGCCGGGCTCGCCATCGGGCGCCTCGACCTCTTCGACCGGCGCACCGCGACCCGGCTGCTGACCGCCGGACTGGCACTCGCCGCCGCCTCCTGGCTGGTCTGCTCGCTGTGGCTCTTCCGCTGGGGCGGGCTCGAGCGGCTCCAGGAGAACGAGTTCTACGACGTGACCGGGCCGCACGCCCGCGACGAGGCCCTGTGGGACACCCCGGACGGCGAGACCTGGTGGTCGATGCTCTCCCGGGCGCCGCACTCCACCTCGCCGTTCGACGTGCTGCACACCCTCGGCTCGGCCACCGCGCTGCTCGCGGCGGTCCTGCTGCTGACCCGGATCGCCGTGGTGCGGCGCGCGCTGCTCCCGCTGGCGGCCGCCGGAAGCATGCCGCTGACGCTCTACACCGCCCATGTCCTGTTCCTCGCCACCGGAGCGCTGAACGGCTCCCCCGACCTCCAGTACGCCGTACTGGTCGCGGGCTCGCTGCTCTTCGCGGTCGTGTGGCGGCTCACCAGGGGCCGGGGACCCCTGGAGGCCCTGGTCGCGGGGGCGGCGCGGCGCGCCAAGGCGTGGGAGCAGGGGTGGGGACGCGGACGGGCACAGGGGAGCCCGGCCGAACGGCCCGTCCAACGATCCGACCGAACCGAAAGCCAGGACCAGCACCGCTAAGGAGCTTCATCGTGGGGGGAACAGTGGGGGGAAAACCGATCGAGTTGGCGTCCATACCGCCGACCGATCCGATCAACCCGATCAATCCGATACAGATGTCCGGCGCCGGAGGTGACACCGAGCGGATTCTCGCCGAGGTGCTCGCCGGGGTCGTGAAGACGGACCAAGTACCGCTCGACAGCCACTTCTTCGACGATCTGGGCGCCAACTCCCTGGTCATGGCGCACTTCTGTGCCCGTGTCAGGAAGCGCGACGATCTGCCGTCGGTGTCGATGAAGGACGTGTACGGCCATCCGACGATCCGGAGTCTGGCGGCGGCGCTCGACGGCGCCCCGGCCGAGGCGCCCGCCGCACCGCCCGCCGAGGCCCCGGCGCCCGGCAGTACCACGCGGTATGTCCTGTGCGGGGCCGCGCAGTTGCTGATCTTCACGGCGTACTGCTTCCTCGCCGGGCTGGTCACCGTCGAGGGCTATGAGTGGATCAACGCCGGTTCGGGGGCCGTCGACGTCTATCTGCGGTCGGTCGTCTTCGGCGGCGCCGCGTTCGCCGGGATGTGCGCACTGCCGGTGGTCGCCAAGTGGGTGCTGGTCGGCCGCTGGCAGCGGACCGAGTTCCCCGTCTGGGGCCTCGCCTATCTGCGCTTCTGGACGGTCAGGGCACTGCTGAACGCCAACCCGATGCGCCTGTTCGCCGGGAACCCGCTCTATGTGCTCTATCTGCGGGCGCTCGGCGCGCGGATCGGCAAGGGCGTCACGATCCTCTCGCCCGCCCTCCCGGTCTGCACCGACCTGCTGAGCGTCGGCGCGGGCACGTTGATCCGCAAGGACTCCTATTTCCTCTGCCACCGGGTCGTCGCCGGACGCGTCCAGACCGGCCCGGTCACCCTCGGCCGTGATGTGTACGTGGGTGAGAAGACCGTCCTCGACATCGGCACCTCCATGGGCGACGGCTCCCAACTCGGCCATTCCTCCGCGCTGTTCGAGGGCCAGGCGGTACCGGCGGGGCTGCGCTGGCACGGCTCCCCCGCCCAGCCCACGGACGTGGATTACGTACGGATTCCGGGGGCCCGCTGCTCCACCGCCCGACGGGCCGCCTACGGTCTCGCGAGCCTGCTCCAACTCCTGCTGGTGTACGTGCCGTTGGCGGTCGGCGGCGGCTATCTGCTGCTCGACCTGGCGCCCCGGCTCAAGGCGCTGTTCGACCCCGCCCTGGCCGACATGACCTCGCTCCGCTTCTACGCGGAGGCGCTGGGCTTCTCCCTCGCGCTGTTCGCCGCCATGATCGTCGTCGGGGCCGTGACGGTGACCCTGGTCCCCCGGCTGCTGAACCTGATGATCCGGCCGGACCGGGTGTATCCGCTGTACGGCCCGCACTACTCGGCGCAGCGGGCCGTCACCCGGCTGACCAACATCAAGTTCTTCAAGTGGCTGTGCGGCGACAGCTCGTACATCGTCCACTATCTGCGGGCCATCGGTTACGACCTCTCTCACGTCGAGCAGACCGGCTCCAACTTCGGTACGGAGATGCAGCACGAGACCCCGTACCTGGTCTCCGTCGGCCGGGGCACGATGGTCGCCGACGGGCTGTCGATCCTCAACGCCGACTACTCCGGTACGTCCTTCCGCGTCTCACGGGCGACGCTCGGGGGGCACAGCTTCCTCGGCAACCACATCGCCTACCCCTCGGGGGGCCGCACCGGCGAGAACGTTCTGCTGGCGACCAAGGTGATGGTGCCGCTCGACGGCGAACTCCGTGAGAACGTCGGCCTGTTGGGCTCGCCGTCCTTCGAGATCCCGCGGTCGGTGGAGCGGGACAGCAGCTTCGACCATCTGCGCGAGGGCGACGAGTTCCACCGCCGGCTCGCCGCGAAGAACCGCTACAACCTGCGCTCGATGGGCCTGTTCCTGTTCGTGCGCTGGCTGCACTCCTTCCTCCTGACGGTGCTCGGCTTCGCGGCCTTCGCCGTGTACGGCACCCATGGCGTCGCCGCCGGCGCGCTGGTCGGCGCTTCCCTGGTGCTCGGGCTGGTGCTCACCTCCGGTTACTACGTGCTGGTCGAGCGGCTCATCACCCGGTTCCGGAGCCTGGTGCCGCGGTTGGTCTCCATCTACGACCCGCACTTCTGGTGGCAGGAACGGCTGTGGAAGGTGCCGGTCGACTTCCTCGTCGTGTTCAACGGGACGCCGTTCAAGAACCTGCTCTGGAGGATGCTCGGCGTGCGGATCGGGCGCCGGGTCTTCGACGACGGCGTCTCCATCACCGAGCGCACCCTCACCACGATCGGCGACGACTGCACACTCGGCGCCCACAGCAAGATCCAGGCCCACTCGCAGGAGGACGGCACCTACAAGTCCGACCACATCGTCCTCGGCGCGGGCGTCACGCTCGGCACCGGCGCGCTCGTCCACTACGGCGTGTCGATGGGCGACGGGTCCCAACTCGCCCCGGACTCCTTCCTGATGAAGGGCGAGGAGATGCCGTGCCTGGCCCGCTGGGGCGGGAACCCGGCGGTGGCCCTGCGCAGCGACCAGATCGCACCGGCCGAGCGGACCGACCGGATCCCGCACATCGCACAGAACATCGCACAGATATCGACGGGGGCAGAACGATGACCACGATTCCACGCTGGATATCCGGCCCGGTCCCGGGCGCGGACCCGCAGAACGGGCCCCACTCGGTGTACGCCGAGTACGAAGTCCCGCTCGACGCGAGCCTGTTGAGGTCGGCCTCGTTCGAGTCGGCGCTGCTCGCCGCGCACGCCAAGGTGCTCGCCGCGCTCTCCGGTGAGCGGGAGGTCACCACCGGGTACGTGGCGGTGAAGGGGCAGCGGCCCGTGGCCCGCCGGATGCTGGTCGGCCCCGGCTCCTGGCGGGAGCTGCTGGCCCTGACGGACCTCGCGGACGAGGTGGGCGGGGCGGACGAGCCGCCGTACGAGACGGTCCTGGACCCGCACGGCGGCGAACCGGCGGACGACGGCGCCGTGTTGTACCTGAGCGTCGGCGGGCGCACCCTGCGGCTGCGTCACCGCACCGACGTCCTCGACACCGAGGCGGCGGCCCGGATCGCCGGCTACCACCTCACCGCGCTCTCCCTGATGACCGCCGACCCGGACGCCGACCACGAGGGCCAGAGCCTGCTGTCCGGCGCCGAACTCGCCTTCCAGCTGGACGGGTTGGCGGGCCCGGAGCGTGAACTCCCGGACCGCAGGGTGCACGAGCTGTTCGAGGAGCGGGTCCGCAAGCACCCGGACGCGGTCGCGGCCGTGCAGGGCGGGACGGAGTGGACCTACCGGCAGCTCAACTCCCGGGCGAACCAGGTCGGTAGGGCCCTGCTGGACCGTGGGCTGACCCGTGAGGGTGTCGTCGCCGTGGTCACCGAGCGCAACCTCGACTGGATGGCCGCCGTGCTCGGGGTGCTCAAGGCGGGCGGGGTCTATCTGCCGGTCGAGCCGCACTTCCCGGCCGGGCGCATCACCGCCACCCTCACCCGCGCCGAGTGCGCGTTCGTCGTGACCGAGCACGGCAGCACCACCACGCTCGACGCGACCGGGACGGACGTTCCGAGGCTGTACGTCGACGAGATCGAGGCGGAGGGGCACGCGGACGGCGATCTGAACGTGCCCGTCACCGCCGGCCAACTGGCCTACATCTACTTCACGTCCGGGTCGACCGGTGAGCCCAAGGGCGCGATGTGCGAGCACGCGGGCTTCGTCAACCACGTCCTCGCCAAGCTGGAGGACCTGGAGGTCGGCGAGGGGCAGACGGTCGCGCAGACCGCTCCCCAGTGCTTCGACATCTCGCTGTGGCAGCTGGTGTCCGCACTGCTCGTCGGCGGCCGGACGCTGCTGGTCGGGCAGGAGGTGATCCTGGACGTGGCCCGGTTCGTGGACACGATCGTGGACGGCGGGGTCAATGTGCTCCAGATCGTGCCGTCGTATCTCGAAGCCGTGCTCGCCGAGTTGGAGCAGCGGCCCCGTGAACTCCCCGATCTGCGCTGTGTGTCGGTGACCGGGGAGGCGGTGAAGCGGGAGCTGGTGCATCGCTGGTTCGCCGCCCAGCCCGGCATCAAGGTCGCCAACGCCTATGGGCTGACGGAGACTTCGGACGACACCAACCACGAGGTGATGGACCGGGTGCCGGACGGACCCCGGGTTCCGCTCGGGCGGCCCGTGCGCAACGTGCGCGTGTACGTGGTCGACGAGCACCTCTCACCCGTGCCGCTGGGGGCGCCCGGCGAGATCGTGTTCTCCGGGGTGTGTGTCGGGCGCGGGTACGTCAACGACCCCGAGCGCACGGCCGCCGCCTTCACGCTGGACCCGTACCGGCCCGGTGAGCGGCTCTACCGCAGCGGTGACCACGGGCGCTGGCTGCCCGACGGCAGGCTGGAGTTCCTCGGCCGCCGGGACACCCAGGTGAAGCTGCGGGGCTTCCGGATCGAGATCGGCGAGATCGAGAACGCGCTGCTGCGGGTGCCCGGCGTCCGGGACGGTGCCGTGGTGGTCGTACGGGGCGTGCGGCTGGTGGCGTTCTGCACCGGCGCCGAACTCGTCGACGTACAGGCGCGGTTGGCCGAGTCGCTGCCCGCCTACATGGTTCCGGCGGCCGTGCACTGGCGGGAGCGGCTGCCGCTCACCCCCAACGGCAAGACCGACCGCAGGACGCTCACCGCGCTCGCCGAGGAACTCGACACCGCCGAGAAGGGCGTACGGGGGCCGGAGACGGCCGGTGAGCGGCGTCTCGCCGCCGCCTGGGCCGACGTGCTCGGGGTTCCGGCCGACCGGATCGGGCGCCTGGACCACTTCTTCGACCGTGGCGGCACCTCGCTGTCGGCCGTCCGGCTCGCGATCGCCCTGGACCGGGCGATCACCCTCAAGGACGTCATCCGCCACCCGGTCCTCGCGGACCTGGCCGAGCTGCTCGAATCGCCGGCCGCCACCGCCTGACGACGGCCGCACCGAAAGGAACGACAACCATGGCACTCTCCTCCACACCTTCGGCATCGACTCCCGCTCCCCCGGCCGTACTTCCGGGCATCGAACTGCTCCCCGGCCGGCCGCCGACCCTGCGCACCCCGCCCGTCACCGACCCGGCCGAGTGGGCGGGCGCCCACCGGGACGCGCTGCGGGCGGCCGTCGCCGAGCACGGCTCGCTGCTGGTGCGCGGTCTCGGCCTGCACGAGCCCGCGACGACCGGCGCCGTGCTGCGGCGGCTGGCCGACGGCCTGATGAGCGACCAGGAGGCCTTCGCGCCCCGGCGACGGTACGCCGACGGCGTGTACTCGTCCTCCAAGTGGCCGCCCAACCAGCCGATGTGCATGCACCACGAACTGAGCTACGCCCAGGAGTTCCCCGGCCTGCTGATGTTCGCCTGCCTCGAAGCGCCCGCCGAGGGCGGTGCGACCGGGGTGGCCGACTCGGCGGCCGTGCTCGACGCGCTGCCCGCCGAACTCGTCCAACGCTTCGAGAAGGAGGGCTGGTTGCTCACCCGGACCTTCAACGACGAGATAGGCGCCACGCTCGCCGAGGCCTTCGGCACCTCCGACCGGGCCTCCGTCGAGCGCTACTGCCGCGCCCACGCCATCGAGTTCGCCTGGGAGCTGGACGGCTCCCTGCGCACCCGCCAGCGGCGCGGCGCCGTACTGCGCCACCCGGTCACCGGCCGGCGCTGCTGGTTCAACCAGATCGCGTTCCTCAACGAGTGGACGATGGACCCGGAGGTCCACGAGTACCTGGTCGACGTGTACGGCGCCGACGGCCTCCCCTTCAACACCCGCTACGGCAACGGCGATCCGATCGGCGAGGACGTCGTCCAGATCCTCAACGAGGTGTACACGGCGCACACCGTGCGCGAGCCGTGGCAGGGCGGCGATCTGCTGCTCGTCGACAACATCCGTACGGCACACAGCCGGGAGCCGTTCGAGGGGCCGCGCGAGGTTCTCGCCGCCCTGGCCGACCCGGTCCGCCGCACCGACTCTCCCGAAGGGAACGCATCATGACCACGACCCCTGTCACGGTCCCGCCGTTCGCGGTCGTCTCCGGCGAGCAGGTCCAACAGGCCCTCCAGGGACGGGAGTCGGACGTTGTCGACCTCGTGGAGGCGGTGTACCGGCTGCACGGGGCCGGGGACTCGGTGAACCCGCCCTCGTACTTCCTGCGGTTCCCGGACCGTCCGTCGTCGCGGATCATCGCGCTGCCCGCGTCGATCGGCGGGGACGTGCGCGTGGACGGGCTGAAGTGGGTGTCCAGCTTCCCGGAGAACGTGGCGGGCGGGATCCCGCGGGCCTCGGCCGTGCTGATCCTCAACGACCACGACACGGGCTATCCGTTCGCCTGCCTGGAGAGCTCGATCATCAGCGCCTCGCGCACGGCGGCCTCGGCCGCGCTGGCCGCCGCCAAGCTGAGCCAGGGGCGCACCCGGCCGACCCGGGTCGGATTCATCGGCACCGGGCTCATCGCCCGCTACATCCACACCTATCTGGCCGCCACCGGTTGGGAGTTCGACGAGACGGGTGTGTTCGACCTGTCCGCCGACAGCGCGGCCGGCTTCCGGGGCTATCTGGAGCGGTCGGACGGCGGCGGCAAGGTCACCGTGCACGAAAGCGCCGAACAACTCGTCCGTTCAAGCGACTTGCTGGTCTTCGCCACCGTCGCCGCGAAACCACACATCCACGACGTGTCGTGGTTCGACCACCATCCGCTCGTCCTGCACGTCTCGTTGCGCGACCTCGCGCCCGAGATCCTGCTCGCTTCGGCGAACTACGTCGACGACGTCGAGCACTGTCTGAAGGCGGAGACCTCGCCGCACCTGGCCGAACAGCTCACCGGCGGCCGGGAGTTCATCGACGGCACGCTGGACGACGTACTCAACGGCCGCACGAAGGTCCCGGTGGACCGGCCGGTGGTGTTCTCGCCCTTCGGCCTCGGAGTGCTCGACCTCGCCGTCGGCAGGTTCGTCCACGACGAGGTGACCCGCCGCGGCGAACTCCGTGTCGTCGACGGCTTCTTCCACGAACTGCGCCGGCACGGCTGACCTGTTCAGGGGGACAAGTCGCAGCGCCCGTCGCCGGGTGCCGTGCCACAGATCAGGCGCGCCGAGTACAGGCGCGTCACACTCAGGGGGACAACATGCCAGTCATTTCCCAACCATCGGACTTCAACGAGGACGAGCTGTACGTCGACCTGCGGGCCGCCGTCGGGCTGCCCCTCTTCCTGAAGTGCGAGGGCTTCAACTTCGCCGGTTCGATCAAGATGAAGGCCGCCTGCGAGATGGTCGCGGCCGCCGAACGGGACGGCAGGCTGCGGCCGGGATCCGTTCTCGTGGAGTCCTCCTCGGGCAACCTGGGCGTCGCGCTCAGTGTGCTCGCGGCCAGTCGGGGCTACGGGTTCCTGTGCGTGACGGACTCACGCTGCAACGCACAGGCGATCCGTCTGATGGAGGCGCTGGGCAGCCGGGTGCACGTCATCGACCGGCCCGATCTGCACGGCGGTTTCCTGGGCGCCAGGATCGGCTACGTCCGCGCGCTGTGCGCCTCCGACGAGCGGTACGTATGGCTCAACCAGTACGCCAACGACGGGAACTGGCGGGCGCACTACCGTACGACGGCACCGGCGATCGCCCGCCGGTTCCCGGGCCTGGACGTCCTGTTCGTCGGCGCCGGCACCACCGGCACGCTGATGGGCTGCGCGCGCTGGTTCTGGCAGTGGAACCGGCGGGTGCGGATCGTCGCCGTGGACGCCGTCGGCTCGGTCACCTTCGGGGGGCCGCCGGGACCCCGGATGATCCCGGGCCTGGGCACGAGCGTACGGCCGCAGCTGCTCGACGAGTCGTACATCGACGAGGTGATCCGCGTCGAGGAACCGGACGCGGTGCGGGTCTGCCGGCAGCTGGCGGCCCGGGGCTTCCTGTTCGGCGGGTCCACCGGCACGGTCATCAGCGGGGCCAGGCAGTGGCTGGCCCGGCACGACGGACGTGACCTCACGGCGGTGGCGATCGCCCCGGACCTCGGCGAGCGCTACCTCGACACCGTGTACCACCCCGGCTGGCTGGAGTCCCTCCAGGCCGACCAGGACGTGACCTCCCTGGCCTCCGACGAACTGGCGTCACTCTCCCGACCGGCCTGACCGGCACGAATCGCACGAACGGCACGGGGTGCTGCGCCGCCGGGAACCGGTGAACAACACCGTACCGGGGGGTAGGTTCCTTTTATGGCAGCCAGCACCCACACCGTGACCAACCAGGCGCCGCCCCTGGTCGGATATGACGTGTTCACCGCCGACAAGGCCCTGGTGGCGGCCGTCGAGCGGCATCTGGACCCCGGGCTTCTGGACGAGGCCCGGGACGAACTCTCCACGCTCGGGAAGTCCGCCGGATCCGCGCAGGTGCAGGAATGGGGGGCGCTCGCCAACGAGAACCCCCCGAAGCTGCGCACACACGACCGGTACGGCAACCGGATCGACGAGGTGGAGTTCCATCCGGCCTGGCACCGGCTGCTCGGCAAGGGCGTCTCCGCCGGGCTGACGGCGGCCTGGACCCGGCCCGGCGGGCATGTGCGGCGGGCCGCCGGGTTCCTGGTCTGGTCGCAGGCCGAGGCGGGCCACGGCTGCCCGCTGTCGATGACCCACGCGGCGGTGCCCGCGCTGCGCACCGATCCGGCGCTCGCCGCCGAGTGGGAGCCCCGGCTGACGTCCACCGTCTACGAGGAGGGGCTCGGGCCGGCCGGTCAGAAGGGCGGTGTGCTCTTCGGGATGGGCATGACGGAGAAGCAGGGCGGCAGCGACGTACGGGCCAACACGACGGTCGCTAGGCCGCTCGCCGAGGACGGGACGTACGAGCTGACCGGCCACAAGTGGTTCTGTTCGGCGCCCATGTCGGACGGTTTCCTGGTGCTGGCGCAGGCCCCCGGCGGAGTGACCTGTTTCCTCCTCCCCCGCGTCCTGCCGGACGGCGCGCGCAACGAGTTCCGCATCCAGCGGCTCAAGGACAAGCTGGGCAACCGGTCCAACGCGTCCGCCGAGGTCGAGTTCGACGGGACGTGGGTGCGCCGGGTCGGGGACGAGGGGCGCGGCGTGCGCACCATCATCGAGATGGTCTCGGCGACCCGGCTCGACTGTGTGCTCGGCGCGGCGGCGCTGATGCGGCAGGCGGTCGCCCAGGCCGTGCACCACTGCACGTACCGCGAGGCCTTCGGCGGGAAGCTGATCGACAAGCCGCTGATGCGCAACGTACTGGCCGATCTGGCCCTGGAGTCGGAGGCGGCGACGGCCCTCGCGCTGCGGCTGGCCGCCGCCTACGACGACGGGGGCGAACAGGAACGGGCGTTCCTGCGGCTCGCGTTGCCGACCGCCAAGTACTGGGTGACCAAGCGCTGCACCCCGCTGGTGGTGGAGGCGTCCGAGTGCCTGGGCGGCAACGGCTATGTCGAGGAGTCGGGCATGCCCCGGCTGCTGCGCGAGTCACCGCTCAACTCGATCTGGGAGGGCGCAGGGAACGTCCAGGCGCTGGATGTCCTGCGGGCCATGCAGCGCGAGCCGGCCGCTCTCAACGCGTTCCTCCTGGAGGTAGGCAAGGCACGCGGCGCGGACCACCGCCTGGACGGCGCCATCAAGAACCTGCTGGCCGAACTCGCCGACCTGGACGGCATCGAGGGCCGCGCCCGCCGCCTGGTCGAGCGAATCGCCCTGGTCCTCCAGGGCTCCCTACTGGTCCGCTTCGCACCCCCGGAGGTCGCCGACGCGTTCTGCGCCTCCCGCCTGGGCAACGACTGGGGCAACGCCTTCGGCACCCTCCCCCACACCCTGAACCTGGCAGAGGTGGTGACCCGAGCAAGACCACTGATCTGACCCCAAGTGCTGTACCGAGAGTCCTGTACCGATGTCGGGGAAGCGCGCCAGCGCGACCCGACAGGGGCGCGGGGAACTGCGCGACAAGCCCCCACCGGGCCCGCGGCCAAAGACGAGAGAAGCCCCACCGGACCCGCACCCAAAATCCCGCCCAACCCGCCAAGCTCCCGCAGGGGTGGTGCTGCGCCGACACGGCACCACCCCCGCTCGCTGTCCCCGCATGGATCGGGAGCGCGGACGCCGCGCGGGCGGCGTCGCCCAAGTTTCAAACACCGCAGGGCAGTTCACCAGGGTTGCAGGGGGTTGCAACTTGTTGGCATCTGTGTGCGGAGTGTGTCGCTCCGGGGCCGCGGGACGGCACCATGAGACAACCAGTCAATACGGGGCCCGGGCAGCGTCGCCGAGGGGCTCCGGCAACCGGTTGTCGGCACCTCTGTACGGGAGGCTCCAGTGGCGAACCCGCCGATGGACGTCACACAACTCGCCGCCCGCGACGCGGCGCAGGCGGCGCGACTGCTCAGCGACGTACGCGCGGCCCGCCTCACCGGACAGCGGCCGCGCCTCGCGCCGCGCCCGGTGATCGACCAGTCCTGGGACCGCATGCTGCGCAGCGGCGTCGACCCCGACCACGACTTCCGGGCCGGACTGCTGAGCCGCGAGGAGTTGCAACGGCGGCGCGAGACCACCCGGCTGCGGCATGTCCTCCCGGTGCTGCGGCAGGGGCTGTTGTCGGTCGCGGACGCGAGCCAGCACATCATGGTCGTCGCGGACGAGGAGGGCCGGGTGCTGTGGCGCGAGGGCAGTACACCGGTGCTGCGCAAGGCCGACTCGTTCGGCTTCGAGCCCGGCGCCGACTGGGCCGAGGACGTCGTCGGCACCAACGGCGTCGGCACCCCGGTGGTCGCCCGGCGGGCCGTACAGGTCTTCGCCTCCGAGCACTTCGTACGGTCGCACGCCTCCTGGACGTGCACGGGCGCGCCCATCACCGATCCGCGCGACGGCCGGCTGATCGGGGTGGTGGACATCAGCGGGCCGCTGGAGAGCATGCATCCGGCGACGCTCGCCTGGGTCGACTCGGTCGCCAAGCTCGCCGAGGCGGGGCTGCGGGAGCGGCACCAGCACTCGTTGGAGCGGCTGCGGGCGGTGGCGGCGCCGGTGCTGGCGCGGCTCGCCGGGCGGGCCCTGGCGGTGGACCGGGACGGCTGGACGGCCGCGGTCACCGGTATGCCGTACACGAACCGTGTGGCCCTGCCCAAGTCGCTGTCCCCGGGCCGCTGTTGGCTGCCGGCGGTGGGGCTGTGCACGGTGGAGCCGCTGACCGGCGGCTGGCTGATCCGCGCCGCCGCCGAGCCGGAACCGCGCGGTGCCACCCGGATCGTCCTTGACCTGGGCCGGCCGCGCCGCTGGTCGGTGGCGGTGTCGGGCCCTGCGGGCTCCTGGACCCATGAACTGAGCCCCCGGCACGCCGAGTTGCTCTACCTCCTGGCCCTGCACCGCACCGGCCGCAGTGCGGCGGGCCTGGCGGAGGACGTGTTCGGCGACCCGGCCCGCACGGTGACCGTACGTGCGGAGATGTCGCGGATACGCCGGTATCTCGGGGCGTTCCTCGACCATCGCCCGTACCGCTTCAGCGAGGAGACGGAGGTGACCGTCCTCCTCCCGGACGACCCCCTCGATCTGCTGCCCCACTCGACAGCGCCGACGGTGGCCCGGGGCCGGGGCGTGGCGGCCGAGGGGTGAAAGGGCGACACACAGTGACCGGGCGTGACGTCTGCGTACGAAAAAGCGCCCGAACGGGCCCCGTGTACAACACAAGCGCATGGATTCCGGGGTATTCGACCAGGCCCGGCGCCCCCTGACGTACCATCCTTCCCACGGCCCCCCACACTGCTTTCCCGGTTCAACGCACGGACCGTGACCAGCAGTTGGCCTGCCACGGGAGGATGTAATGAAACATCGCGGCAGACACCGCAGGCAGAAGAGGGGCAGAGCGCTGCGCGGCGTCCTCGCCGGCACCGCGCTCGCCCTCACCGCCGCGGCCACCATCGTCAGCGCCTCCCAGGCCGTGAGCAGCGACAACCCGGGGCCCCTCAAGTCCGTGACGTCCACCGCCGAGCTGGCGAACTTCCAGCTCAAGGAGCATCTGACGGCGAAGAGTTCGCTCGACCGGCTGGCCACCGCCATGGGCGGCACCGTGGGTGTGAGCACCGTCCTGGAACACACCAACCGCACGATGCGCAACACGGCGGAGTGCGTCCCCACCGAGACCGAGGCGCTGCCCGTCGCGCCGACGGCCACCCGCGCGTACTGCTGGGACGACGCCGACTCGGCCAGTCAGCGCTGGCTGCCGCAGTCCGTCACCACCTCCGGCGACGCGGACGAGGACGGCCGCTGGGGCGCCAACCGCGTGATCCTCTCCGGCTGGACGCACAACGACGCCAAACCGGACGAGCCCGCGGTCTCCCAGGGCCTGGCACGGGTCGCCGTCATGGACGCGAACGACCTGAGCAGCATGACCTACCGCTGGGTGCTTCTGGTCGTCCCGACGAAGGACGGCTCGGACTACCGCAAGCTGTCCTCGTCGATCTCCGGCATGGTCTGGTACCAGGACAAGCTCCTGGTCACCGCCTCACCCACGGACTCCGACCACCAGTCCCTGTACGTGTACGACATGAACCGCATCCAGCGTGCCTCGGTCGACAGCCCGGCGGTCGGCAAGGTGCCCGGCGGCTGGTCGGCGCACGGGTACGGCTATGTCATGCCCGCCGTCGCCTCGTACAGCCTGACCGGTGGCACGTGCGACCCGTCGTCCGACGAGGGCACCCCTTGTTTCGGCTCCCTCTCGCTGGACCGCAGCTCCACGCCCGACAGCCTGGTCGCGAGCGAGTGGTTCCCGTCCGGCGCCGATCAGCGCAGCCGTCTGTGGCGCTACTCGTTCAGCGGCGCGGGCGACCGCTCCGGCCTCCTCGCCACCAACGCCCTGGGCCGCGCGGACGCGGTGGAGGCCTACTCGACGAAGGCCACCGGCATACAGGGTGTGCTGTCGTACCGCTCGGCGGGCGACGAGAAGGCGGACTGGTACATCGGCCACGCCCCCGGCACCAAGAACCGCCACGGCACCCTCTGGCGCCTCGACTCCGAGGGCGCGAAGGCAGCCCGCTGCGGCACCGACGCCCAGTCCCGCCGCTGCTGGGCCGAACACGCCGAGTCCCTCTCCTACTGGGAGGGCACAGGCGAGGTCTGGTCCCTGACGGAACGCGCAGCGGACGCCCGCGCGGGCTGGAGCGGAACGGCGATCCCGGAACGGGTCCTGTACGCGGTACCGCTGTCATCGATCACGGGCTCTCTGAAATAGCGCCCACGCGGGTGGGACGGGGCCGGCGAAGTCGGGCGCAGGGGCTGCATCGAACGGCGCTGGTGAATTTGGGCACGGGGCTGCATCCGATCTGCGGCTCCGCCGCACGGGGCCGATGAAGCAGGGGCGCGACAGCGCCCCGCTTCAGGGGCGCGGGGAACTGCGCGACCAGCCCCCACCGCCCCGCAGCCAACAATCGACAGGCAACCCACCCAGATGATTCCCTGACCGCCATGAGCAACATCGCCGTGACCACCTGGTCCCTGGAACAGACCGCCCCGACCGACCTCCTCCCCGCCCAGGCCCCCGACGGGGACGTCAGAATCGTCCGCGCCGAAGTCCCCTCCCCGGAGTTCAGCCGCTACCTCTACGCCTCGGTAGGCGGAGACATCCACTGGACCGACCGCCTGACCTGGACATACGCCCGCTGGCAGGAGTACCTCACCCGCCCCGGCGTAGAGACCTGGGTCGCCTACGACCACGGCACCCCCGCGGGCTACCTGGAGGTCGAGCCCCAGGACGACGGCGTCGTAGAGATCGCCTACTTCGGCCTGCTCCCCACCTTCCGAGGCCGCCGCATCGGCGGCCACCTCCTCTCGTACGGCACCGCCCGCGCCTGGGACCTGGGAGACCGCTGGCCGGGCCTCGCCCCGACCAAGCGGGTCTGGCTGCATACATGCAGCAAGGACGGCGAGCACGCCATGGACAACTATCTGCGCCGCGGCTTCACCCTCTTCGACACCAAGGTCGAGGAGGAGAAGGAGGTCACCGCACCCGGACCCTGGCCGGGCGCGTACTCCGTCTGACCTGCCCGGACACCACCGACACCCCACCCGTTCGACCCGTCGCACCCCCGCCGTGTGACCGACAACACCCCGTCTCACCGTACGAGACAAGGGTGTCCGCATGGCGGACAATGCTGGACTGTGTCCAGATTGCCATGACACGCTTCCGTCATGTCTGGAACTGGGATTGCCTTGGTGAGTCGGCGGCACGTCGACCTCGGCCGCATGTCCAGCGCCATCTGTCCGGCAAGCTGAAGAGCCCTCAGCACCGCCGATCCGCTCCCCTATGCCTCAAGCCCGCGCAGAGCCGCGCGGGCCTGACCATGCGCCCATACGCGCAGGTAGAGCCCGCTTCCCGCCTGTCCCGGAGGACGTAGAACCATGGCCGCCACCCCGCAGAACCCTGCCGCCGCGCCCCGCCGCAAGGTGAGCCGTCACCGTGGTGAGGGTCAGTGGGCCGCCGGACACTTCACCCCGCTCAACGGGAACGAGCAGTTCAAGAAGGACGACGACGGTCTCAATGTGCGGACACGCATTGAGACGATCTACTCCAAGCGCGGCTTCGACTCGATCGACCCCAACGACCTGCGTGGACGTATGCGCTGGTGGGGGCTCTACACCCAGCGCAAGCCCGGGATCGACGGCGGCAAGACCGCGATCCTGGAGCCGGAGGAGCTGGACGACGAGTACTTCATGCTGCGCGTCCGTATCGACGGCGGCCGGCTCACCACCGAGCAGCTGCGGGTGATCGGCGAGATCTCGCAGGAGTTCGCACGCGGCACGGCCGACCTCACGGACCGGCAGAACGTGCAGTACCACTGGATCCGTATCGAGGACGTCCCGGAGATCTGGGAGCGGCTCGAAGCGGTCGGTCTGTCCACCACCGAGGCCTGCGGTGACACGCCCCGCGTCATCCTCGGTTCGCCGGTCGCCGGGATCGCCGAGGACGAGATCATCGACGGCACGCCCGCCATCGACGTGATCCACCGCCGGATCATCGGCAACAAGGACTTCTCGAACCTGCCCCGCAAGTTCAAGTCGGCGATCTCCGGCTCGCCGCTGCTCGACGTGGCGCACGAGATCAACGACATCGCGTTCGTCGGCGTGGAGCACCCCGAGCACGGCCCCGGCTTCGACGTCTGGGTCGGCGGCGGTCTCTCCACCAACCCGAAGATCGGCCAGCGCCTGGGCGCCTGGGTCCCGCTGGACGAGGTCCCGGACATCTACGAGGGCGTCATCTCGATCTTCCGCGACCACGGCTACCGCCGGCTGCGCACCCGCGCCCGCCTGAAGTTCCTGGTCGCCGACTGGGGCGTGGAGAAGTTCCGCCAGATCCTGGAGGACGACTACCTCAAGCGCAAGCTGATCGACGGCCCGGCCCCGGCCCAGCCCGTCGAGCGCTGGCGCGACCACGTCGGCGTCCACCGCCAGAAGGACGGCCGCTTCTACGTCGGTTTCGCCCCGCGCGTGGGCCGCGTGGACGGCACGATCCTCACGAAGATCGCCGAACTGGCCGAGGCGCACGGCTCGGGCCGCCTGCGTACGACCGTCGAGCAGAAGATGATCGTGCTCGATGTCGAGGAAGCGCAGATCGACTCCCTCGTCGAGGGCCTGGAGGCGCTCGACCTGACCGTCAAGCCCTCCCCGTTCCGGCGCGGCACGATGGCCTGCACCGGTATCGAGTACTGCAAGCTCGCGATCGTCGAGACGAAGGCGCGCGGCGCCTCCCTGATCGACGAACTGGAGCGCCGTATCCCGGAGTTCGACGAGCCGGTCACCATCAACATCAACGGCTGCCCGAACGCCTGCGCCCGTATCCAGGTCGCGGACATCGGTCTCAAGGGCCAGTTGGTCCTGAACGACGCGGGCGAGCAGGTCGAGGGCTTCCAGGTCCACCTGGGCGGCGCCCTCGGTCTGGAGGCCGGCTTCGGCCGCAAGGTCCGTGGCCTGAAGGTGACTTCGGAGGAGCTGCCCGACTACGTCGAGCGCGTGCTGAAGAACTTCCAGGCGGAGCGCGAGGACGGCGAACGCTTCGCCACCTGGGCGACCCGTGCCTCCGAGGAGTCCCTGTCATGAGCGAGCGCGCCGCCCCCTTCTACTGCCCCTACTGCGGCGACGAGGATCTGCGTCCCAACGAGCAGGGCCATGGCGCCTGGGAATGCGGAGCGTGCAATCGAGCCTTCCAGTTGAAGTTCCTCGGGCTGCTGGCCCGTGGGCTTCAGCGCAATGACGGTGGAGGGGACGAGATATGACGACCGTTCAGAAAGAGCGTACGACCGACGACTTGAAGGCACTCGCCGAGCAGGCGGGTCGTGACCTGGAGGAAGCCTCCGCACTGGAGATTCTCACGTGGGCCACAGCCACCTTCGGTAAGAAGTTCTGCGTGACCTCCTCCATGGAGGACGCGGTGGTCGCCCATCTCGCCTCCCGCGCGATGCCCGGTGTGGACGTCGTGTTCCTCGACACCGGCTACCACTTCCCCGAGACCATCGGCACCCGTGACGCGGTCGAGGCCGTGATGGACGTACGCGTCCTCACCCTCACCCCGGTCCAGACGGTCGCCGAGCAGGATGCCGAGTACGGCCCGAAGCTGCACGACCGCGATCCCGACCTGTGCTGCAAGCTGCGCAAGGTCGAGCCCCTGGAGCAGGGCCTCAAGGGGTACGCGGCCTGGGCGACCGGCCTGCGCCGCGACGAGTCCCCGACCCGGGCGAACACCCCGGTCGTCGGCTGGGACGAGAAGCGCCAGAAGGTCAAGGTCTCCCCGATCGCCCGCTGGACGCAGGACGACGTGGACGCGTATGTCGCCGAACACGGCGTACTCACCAACCCGTTGCTGATGGACGGCTACGCGTCCGTCGGTTGCGCGCCCTGCACCCGCCGGGTGCTGGAGGGCGAGGACGCGCGCGCCGGCCGCTGGGCGGGCCGCGGCAAGACCGAGTGCGGGCTGCACGGCTGATGCCCCAGACCCAGACCCAGACCCAGCCCCAGACCGAGACCGCGACCCCCGAGGACCAGGAGATACCAGTGACGACCGGAGCCACCGTATGGCTCACGGGTCTGCCGAGCGCCGGCAAGACCACCATCGCGTACGAGCTGGCCGGCCGGCTGCGCGAGGAGGGCCACCTCGTCGAGGTGCTCGACGGCGACGAGATCCGTGAGTTCATCTCGGCGGGCCTCGGCTTCAGCCGCGAGGACCGGCACACGAACGTGCAGCGCATCGGCTTCCTCGCCGAGCTGCTCGCCCGTAACGGCGTCAAGGCGCTGGTCCCGGTGATCGCGCCGTACGCGGACAGCCGCGAGGCGGTGCGCAAGCGGCACCAGGAGAGCGGCGCCGCGTACATCGAGGTGCATGTGGCGACCCCGGTCGAGGTGTGCTCCGTACGCGATGTGAAGGGTCTGTACGCCAAGCAGGCGGCGGGCGAGCTGACCGGGCTCACGGGGGTCGACGACCCGTACGAGGCGCCCGAGACGCCCGATCTGCGGATCGAGTCGCAGGACCAGACCGTCCAGGAGTCCGCGGCCGTGCTCCACGCGCTGCTCACCGAGAGGGGACTGGCATGACGACGACCGTTGCCAAGCCGGCGGAGGGTACGGGCGCCCCGTACGCCCTCTCCCACCTGGACGCCCTCGAGTCCGAGGCGGTGCACATCTTCCGTGAGGTGGCGGGTGAGTTCGAGCGGCCGGTGATTCTCTTCTCCGGCGGCAAGGACTCGATCGTCATGCTGCATCTGGCGCTGAAGGCCTTCGCCCCCGCCGCGATCCCCTTCTCACTCCTGCACGTGGACACCGGGCACAACTTCCCCGAGGTGCTTGAGTACCGGGACCGTACGGTCGAGCGCCACGGGCTGCGGCTGCATGTCGCGTCCGTGCAGGAGTACATCGACCGGGGTGTGCTGAAGGAGCGTCCGGACGGGACCCGCAACCCGCTCCAGACGCTTCCGCTGACCGAGAAGATCCAGGCCGAGAAGTTCGACGCGGTCTTCGGTGGCGGGCGACGCGACGAGGAGAAGGCCAGGGCGAAGGAGCGCGTCTTCTCGCTGCGGGACGAGTTCTCGCAGTGGGACCCGCGTCGCCAGCGTCCCGAGCTGTGGAACCTCTACAACGGGCGGCACGCGCCCGGCGAGCACGTACGGGTGTTCCCGCTCAGCAACTGGACCGAGCTGGACGTCTGGCAGTACATCGCCCGCGAGGGCATCGAGCTGCCGGACATCTACTTCGCGCACGAGCGTGAGGTGTTCCAGCGGGCCGGGATGTGGCTGACGGCGGGCGAGTGGGGCGGTCCGAAGGCCGACGAGACCGTCGAGAAGCGGCAGGTCCGCTACCGCACGGTCGGCGACATGTCCTGCACGGGTGCCGTCGACTCCGACGCGGTGACACTGGCCGACGTCATCACCGAGATCGCCGCCTCCCGGCTCACCGAGCGGGGTGCCACCCGCGCCGACGACAAGATGTCCGAGGCCGCGATGGAAGACCGCAAGCGCGAGGGGTACTTCTAGCCATGAGCACGACCACGGAACTCCCGGAACTCTCCGAGACCACCCTCCTGCGGTTCGCCACCGCCGGTTCCGTCGACGACGGCAAGTCCACCCTCGTGGGCCGGCTGCTGCACGACTCCAAGTCGATCCTCACCGACCAGCTGGAGGCCGTGGAGCGTGCGTCGGCTTCGCGGGGGCAGGAAGCCCCCGACCTCGCGCTGTTGACCGACGGGCTGCGGGCCGAGCGCGAGCAGGGCATCACGATCGACGTGGCGTACCGATACTTCGCCACCCCGAAGCGCCGGTTCATCCTCGCCGACACTCCCGGCCACGTGCAGTACACCCGCAACATGGTGACGGGTGCCTCCACGGCCGAGCTGACGGTGATCCTGATCGACGCCCGCAACGGCGTGGTCGAGCAGACCCGGCGGCACGCGGCTCTCGCGGCGCTGCTGCGGGTCCCGCACGTGGTCCTCGCGGTCAACAAGATGGACCTGGTCGACTACCAGGAGACGGTCTTCGCGGCGATCGCCGAGGAGTTCACTGCGTACGCGCTGGAGCTGGGCGTCCCGGAGATCACCGCGATCCCGATCTCGGCGCTGGCCGGCGACAACGTGGTGGACCCGTCCGCGAACATGGACTGGTACGGCGGGCCGACCTTCCTGGAGCACCTGGAGTCGGTCCCGGTCGCCCACGACCTGAGCCACTGCCACGCCCGTCTCCCCGTGCAGTACGTGATCCGGCCGCAGACCGCCGAACACCCCGACTACCGGGGGTACGCGGGCCAGATCGCCGCCGGTTCCTTCCGCGTCGGCGAGTCCGTGACGGTCCTGCCGTCCGGCCACGCGTCGAGAATCGCCGGTATCGACCTGCTCGGCGAGCCGGTCGACATCGCCTGGACCACCCAGTCGGTGACCGTCCTCCTGGAGGACGACATCGACATCTCGCGCGGCGACCTGATCGTGCCCAGCAAGGACGCGCCGCCGACCACGCAGGACGTCGAGGCGACGGTCTGCCATGTCGCCGACGCGCCGCTGACGGTCGGCCACCGGGTGCTCCTCAAGCACGGCACCCGTACGGTCAAGGCGATCGTCAAGGACATCCCGTCCCGGCTCACGCTCGACGACCTGTCCCTGCACCCGCATCCGGGACAGCTCGTCGCCAACGACATCGGCCGGGTGAAGATCCGTACCGCCGAGCCGCTGCCCGTCGACTCGTACGCCGACTCGCGGCGCACCGGCTCGTTCATCCTGATCGACCCGAACGACGGCACCACGCTCACCGCCGGCATGGTCGGCGAGTCGTTCGCCTCCCCGGAGCCCGTCAAGGACGCGGCCGAGGACGACGGGTGGGACTTCTGACATGAACGTCATGGACTACTACTCCACGTTCGCGAAGGAGGGCGGCCGCGTCGGCAGCGGCGCCCTCGGCAGCGGGCAGGGCGGAGTCGCGCGATGTGCGTGCTGACGTACGCGCACCGCTTGCGCGCCCTGTCCCCCCACCGGACGTCCCGACATCGACGAAGACCTGCCGACCTCCCGGCCACGACCTGAGAGACCGTGACCGCCGGGCCTCCGAGAGGAACACCTCCCGTGCCTGTCAACCGCTCAACCTTCCTTCGCCGCGGCGTAGCCGCGATCGCCGCTCTTCCGCTGCTGACGCTCGCCGCCTGCGGGTACGGGTCGGACTCCAAGGACGACAGCTCCAAGGCGAAGGTCGCCGCCGGGGCCGAGAAGATCGACGGACTCGACTCCGTCAAGATCGGCTACTTCGGCAACCTGACCCACGGCACCGCGCTCGTCGGTGTCAACAAGGGGTACTTCCAGAAGGCGCTGGGCGCCACGGAGGCGAAGTACCAGGTCTTCAACGCCGGCCCGTCCGAGATCGAGGCCCTCAACTCAGGCTCCATCGACATCGGCTGGATCGGCCCGTCCCCGTCGATCAACGGCTACACCAAGTCCAAGGGCACCAACCTGCGCATCATCGGCGGGTCGGCGTCCGGCGGTGTGAAGCTCGTGGTCAACCCGGACAAGATCAAGACCCTGAAGGACGTCAAGGGCAAGAAGATCGCCACCCCGCAGCTGGGCAACACGCAGGACGTGGCGTTCCTCAACTGGGTCGCCGACCAGGGCTGGAAGGTCGACGCGGAGAGCGGCAAGGGCGATGTGTCGGTCGTCCGCACCGACAACAAGGTCACCCCGGACGCCTACAAGTCCGGCTCCATCGACGGCGCCTGGGTGCCGGAGCCGACCGCGTCCAAGCTGGTCGCCGAGGGTGCGAAGGTGCTGCTCGACGAGGCGGACCTGTGGCCGGACAAGAAGTTCGTGATCACGAACATCATCGTGTCGCAGAAGTTCCTCAAGGAGCACCCGAAGGCCGTCGAGGCGGTCCTGAAGGCCTCCGTCGAGACCAACAAGTGGATCAACGCCAACCCCGACGCGGCGAAGGCGGCGGCCAACGCGCAGCTCGCGATCGACTCCGGCAAGGCGCTGAAGCCCGAGGTCATCGACCCGGCGTGGAAGTCCATCCAGTTCACCAACGACCCGCTGGCCTCCACCCTCAACACCGAGGCGGAGCACGCGGTCAAGGCCGGTCTGCTGGAGGACCCGCTGCTGACGGGCATCTACGACCTCACGCCCCTGAACACGGTCCTCAAGGCCGCGGGTGAGAGCACGGTCGACGACGCCGGTCTCGGCGTCAAGTAAGCACCGATCCCTCAAGTCCCCAGGAGGTGACGACCATGGCCACCGCTATCGCCAAGGCCGGACCGGCCGAGTCGGTCGAGTACGCCGCCCGCATCGAGCACGTCTCGAAGTCCTTCGCCGGGCCCGCCGGGCAGCAGCTCGTCCTCGACGACATCACGCTCGATGTCGCACCGGGTGAGTTCGTCACCCTCCTGGGGGCCTCGGGCTGTGGAAAGTCCACGCTGCTCAACCTCGTCGCGGGTCTCGACGACCCGAGCGCGGGCAGCATCAGGACCGACGGGCGTCCTGCCCTGATGTTCCAGGAGCACGCCCTGTTCCCGTGGCTGACCGCGGGCAAGAACATCGAACTCGCCCTGAAACTGGGGGGAGTCGCGAAGAACGACCGGCGTGGCCGCGCCGAGGAGCTGCTCGCCCTCGTCCGGCTGCAGGGCTCGTACGACAAGCGGGTGCACGAGCTGTCCGGCGGTATGCGCCAGCGGGTCGCGCTGGCCCGGGCGCTGGCCCAGGAGAGCCGGCTGCTGCTGATGGACGAGCCGTTCGCGGCGCTCGACGCCATCACGCGTGACGTGCTGCACGACGAGCTGACCCGGATCTGGGCGGAGACGGGCGTCTCCGTCCTGTTCGTCACGCACAACGTGCGGGAGGCCGTGCGGCTCGCACAGCGGGTCGTCCTGCTGTCGTCCCGGCCGGGCCGGATCGCGCGCGAGTGGACGGTCGAGATCCCGCAGCCGCGCCGTATCGAGGACGCCCCCGTGGCGGAACTGTCCATTGAGATCACCGAACAACTGCGTGGGGAGATCCGCCGTCATGGCCAGCAGTGACACGAAGTCGGGCCTGACGGACACGCGTCAGGACCGGTCCGACGGCAACCACCAGACCGCCGGCCTGGAGGCCGGTCTGGACGCCCTGGAGAACGTGGCCACCACGCGCACGCCCTTCTCGGTGACCTTCCGCGCCAAGATCCTCCCGCCGCTCATCGCGACCGGCGTGGTGCTGCTGGTCTGGCAGGCGCTGATCACCTTCAACGTCGTGACCGACCCGACCAAGCTGCCCTCCCCCGGCGATGTGGCGGCCGAGTTCAAGGACGCCTGGCTGGAGGGCAAGCTTCTCGGCTACATCTGGACCAGTGTCGAGCGCGGTCTGCTCGGCTTCCTGCTGGCCCTGGCGATCGGCACCCCGCTGGGCCTGGTGGTGGCCCGGGTGAAGTTCGTCCGCGCGGCGATCGGGCCGGTCCTGTCGGGCCTCCAGTCGCTGCCGTCGGTGGCGTGGGTGCCGCCGGCCGTGCTGTGGCTGGGCCTGAACAACTCGATGATGTACGCGGTGATCCTGCTCGGCGCGGTCCCGTCCATCGCCAACGGCCTGGTCTCCGGCATCGACCAGGTGCCGCCGCTGTTCCTGCGGGCGGGCCGCACGATGGGCGCGACCGGGTGGAAGGGTGCCTGGCACATCGTCCTGCCGGCCTCGCTGCCGGGCTATCTGGCCGGTCTGAAGCAGGGCTGGGCGTTCTCCTGGCGCTCACTGATGGCCGCGGAGATCATCGCCTCCTCGCCCGATCTGGGCATCGGTCTCGGCGCACTGCTGGAGAACGGCCGCAACGCCAGCTCCATGCCGATGATCTTCGAGGCGATCTTCCTGATCCTGTTCGTCGGTATCGCGGTCGACCTGCTGGTCTTCAGCCCGCTGGAACGGCGGGTCCTCCGCAGCCGCGGCCTCCTGGTGAAGAGCTGAGCCCATGCGCCACGAGCCCGTCCTCCTCGTCATCGCCCACGGCAGCCGCGACCCGCGGCACGCGGCGACCGTGCACGCCCTCGTACGGCGCGTACGGTCGCTGCGGCCGGGGCTGCGCGTGGAGACGGGCTTCCTGGACTTCAACATCCCGTCCGTACAAGGGGTGTTGGAGTCCCTGGCGGCGGAGGGCGTCCGTGACGTGGTCGCCCTCCCCCTCCTCCTGACCCGCGCCTTCCACGCGAAGGCGGACATCCCGGCGGTCCTGCGGGACGCGCCGCGCGGGTTGCGAATCCGTCAGGCGCAGGTGCTCGGCCCGTCGCCACTGCTGATGTCCGCCCTCGAACGGCGGCTGTACGAGGCGGGGTTGACGCCCGCCGACAAGTCCTCGACCGGGGTCGTGCTGGCCTCGGCGGGGTCCACCGACCCGGAGGCGATCGCAGTGATCGCAGAAATCGCGCGGGAGTGGCGGCACACCGGTTGGTGCGCCGTGCGGCCTGCGTTCGCCTCCGCCGCACTCCCCCGCACCGAGGACGCGGTACGGGAGCTGCGGGAGCTGGGCTGCGAACGCGTCGCCGTGGCGCCCTACGTCCTCGCCCCCGGCTTCCTCCCGGACCGCATCGCACGGGGCGCGGAGCGGGCGGACGTACTCGCCGACGTCCTGGGACCGGCGCCCGAGGTGGCCCGGCTGCTGCTGCGCCGGTACGCGGAGGCGGCGGTGCGGGTGCCGTTGTCGGGGCGGGCCGCGGTGAGCGCGTAGGCGGCAGCGCCGGCCTGAATCGCCTTGCGGGCGGGCGAACCGGACGCGCTTCTCCGCATCGGCCTGGATCGCCCTGGCGCCCCGGGTCTTACCAGCGCACATGCCAGGGAACCCGGGTCACTCCGTTCGCCAGCAGTCGCTGGAGCACGGGGGTGAACGGCCGCTCCCGTCCGTGGTCCTGCGTCAGTTGCAGTTCCCGCAGTCGGGGCATCTCCAGGAGGGGCGTCCAGTCCTCCACCCGGTCGCAGCCCAGGAGGCCGAGCCGCTCCAGTTCCGGGAAGCCGCCGATCCCGCCGATGTCGGTCAGATAGGTGTGCCGCAGGTCCAGCGTGGTCAGGGCGGTGAGCCGCTTCAGCGGGGAGAGGTCCGGCCAGGGGAGCGCGGTCGCCTCCAGGTGGGTCACCTGGGCGGGCAGCTCCGTGACCTGGGGGCAGCCGAACAGTCTCAGCCTCGTCAGCTCGGGCTTCGCCTCCAGCGCCGCCAGGCTCCGCAGGAGGGGCATGCCCATCAGCTCCAGCCGGGAGATGTGCGATCCGGCGAGCGCGTCGATGTCGGTCAGCAGCGGAAAGTCGTTCAGCACCAGCCGGTCGGCGTCCGGCAGCCCGCCCCGCTCCCCCAGCGTCGTGACCAGGGGCACTTCCCACAGTGTCAGTTCGCTCAGGGCAGGCAGGTGTCCGATGCCGTGCACCGACTTCAGGGCGTGGCAGCGCCAGATCATCAGCTTCCGCAGCGAGGGGTGGACACGGATTCCGTCCAGGGTGCGCAGGGACCGGCACTCGATGAACCGCATGTGGTCCACCAGGGCCATAACGGGCAGCTGCGAGAGGTCGGTGAGCGCGTCCAGACCGAGCGCGTCGAGTTCACGGAGCCCGGGGATGTGCTCCAGGGCGGAGAAGTCGGCCAGGGCCGGGCAGCCCTCCGCGCGGAACCGCTCGATGGGCGAGCCCTGGATGCCTTCGAGGGTGGTGAGCTGTTCGCAGTCCTTGACACAGACGTAGGTGAGGCCGGTCAGCGCCCCCAGGCCGCGTAGGTCGCGCAGGGCGGAGCAGCCGTCCACCGTCAGTTCGGCCAGGCCCGGGTGGGCTCCCAGGTCGGTGAGGGTGGCCAGCTTGCGGCAGTCGGTGATCCGCAGCCCGGTCAGGCCGGTCAGCGCGCGAATGCCCTCCAGGGTGGTCAACGAGGCACAGCTGCTGAGGTCGAGTTCGGTGAGGGCGGGCAGCGACGTGAGGCCTCGGAGGTCGCGCAGCCCGGTCCAGCCGAGGTCCAGCGTGGTCAGCCGGGTCAGTCCGGCGAGCTGACCGGCATCGCGGAAGGAACGGCAGCCGCGCATGGTGAGGGTGCGCAGGTCCGGCAGGGCCGCGGGCAGTCCGGTGACGTCGCGCACCTTGGTCATGCTGAGGTCCAGCTCGCGCAGACGGCTCAGGGTGAGCAGCGGGCGGATGTCGGTGACCTGACGGCAACGGTGCAGGTTGAGCCGGGTGAGCGCGGTCAGGGTGCTCAGCGGGGCCAGGTCGGATATCCCGGCGCAGCCGTTGAGGTCCAGGTCGGTGAGGCCGGTGAGCGCGGCGAGGTCGCCGAGGTCGGTGACCTCCTTGCACCGGTCCAGGTGGAGTGTGCGGAGCATGGTCAGGTGGCGCAGGCCGCGCAGCGACGTGATCCGGCGCAGCCGTAACTCGGTGCGGCCCTCACGGGCGAGAGCGGGTGCGAGGAGGAGTTCGCAGAAGCGGTCCGGATCGGCGGCGCGGGGCAGTTCACGCAGCAGGAGGTCGCCGGAGTAGGCGGCGGTGGGCGCGAACCGGGCGGCGAGTTCGAGGGCGGCCCCGTCGTCGTGAACGGTGAGCAGTTCACGTATCGCCTTGCGCGCGCGTGCGGGCGTGGCGGTGGCGAGCAGGCCACGCAGCTCGCCGACCAGAGGGTGGACGCCGTCCGCGGCGGTGGAGACGGGGTTCTGGGATGTCATGGCGTGGAGCCTAGGGGTGGGGTACGACAACGGGGTTGGAGCTGGGTCGGAGTGGCCCCTCTCCCGGCCACCGACACCCGGTCTCGCGCTAGGGACGACCGGCTGCGGGCTCTCGCACGGACGCGACGGCCTCGTCCGCCAGCCGTACGAGTTCCGCCGACGGCAGCGAACCCGCAGCCCGCCGTTCCCGGGCGAACGTGTCGGCCAGCCGTTGCAGCAGCTCGTTCAGCGGAGTCGGTACGCCGTGCAGCCGGCCCAGGAACACGATCTCGCCGTTGAGATAGTCGGTCTCGATCGTGCCGGTGCCCCGGCTGAGGGACTGCCAGGTGGACCCGCCGCCGGGCTCGACGCCGGGCAACGGGTGCAGGGTGATCCTGTCGCCCCGCCGCGCCTTCTCCTCCTCGGCGCTCGTGTACGGGATCCCGGCCGCCGCGAGCACCGACTCGCCCTCGGCATGCACCCGTTGGCGCAGCCGTGCGCTCTCCTCGCTGTCCGCGGCGCCGCTGAGCGCCCGGACGGCGTTGCCGAGGTTGGTGAGGAGCTTGGCGTACAGCCACCGGGTGACGTCCGGGACGACCGGCGCCTCGAACGCCGTCTTCTCCAGGTCGGCGGCGATCCGGCGGAGGGTGTCGTCCGTGCCGTGCGGGTACCGGCCGAGGTGCAGGATGCCGGTGAGCGGGGCACCGGCGGCGGAGACGACGCCGGGTTCCACGTAGGTCGCGGGGAGCCAGACGCAGACCCCGTAGACGTGCCGGAAGCGGCGCAGCGCGAGGCGCGGGCCCTCCACACCGTTCTGTGCGCAGAGCAGCGGCAGCCGCTCGGCCGCCGTACCGCCGCCCGCGACGGGCGCCGGCCCCCAGGCCGCGAGGGCGCCCTCGCTGTCCTGCGTCTTCACGGCGAGGACGAGTACGTCGTCGGCGCGCAACTCCCCGAGTCCGGCGGGTCCGTCGACGGTCGGCAGGCGGTACGTGTGCTGCCCGTCCGGGGTCACCAGCCGCAGCCCGTGCGCACGCAGCGCCTCGTACTGCGCGCCCCGGGCGACGAGGACCACCTCGTGCCCCGCCCCGGCCAGCCGCCCGCCGATGGCTCCGCCGACCGCCCCTGTCCCGATGATGATGTAGCGCATACCGATCAGCTTGCCAGCAGTGGATCCGGGTCAGTCGCCCTCGGTCAGTTCCACCAGCTTGACCACGGTGTTCCAGTTGCGGGTCGTCGCGATCAGGCCCTTCAGGAACCGGGGCTTGGCGAGCTGCTCGGCGAGCTTGGAGCGGCCGAGGCCGTCGGGGGCGTACAGGTACAGCACGCGGTCGCCGAGGCGGAACTCCTCGGGGAGGTGGGCGGGTTGGTCGATGTCCGCGAAGCGGGTCCCGTCGACGGGGGTGGAGAAGTAGGTGACGTGGAGTTGCCTGGCCTCCAACTCGGCTGCCGGGAAGGGGCAGTTGTCCCTGATCGACCGCAGGTGGGCGTGGTCGCGCACGATCACGTCGACGGTGAATCCGAAGTGCTTCTCGATGGCCCGCGAGATCTCCCCGGCGAGGGACTCCTCGTCGCCGTGACCGGCGGCGAACACGGCGTTGCCACTCTGGAGGTAGGTGCCCACGCCGTCGTATCCGAGGCCCTCCAGGAGGGTGCGCAGCTCGGCCATCGGGACCTTCTTGTTTCCGCCCACGTTGATGCCGCGCAGCAGCGCCGCGTAGGTCTTCGTCGTCTGCTCACCTGTCGTCATTCGCTCACCATAGGGCGGCCCACTGACAGTCGCCCGGTGACCGTGCCCCTGACGAACCACCCCGAGATCGTCTTTTAGATGTAGGGGACCGGTGTCCTACCCAGTGGGGAGACACCGGCATCCGACGGGAGGACTTTCGCCGGGCGTACCTCACCGGGGAGCACGACGAGACGCTCTTATCCGGCCCATACCTTCGAACTAAAGGTGATGGCAGGGGGCTGTCGCCGCTTACGAGGGGGCAAGCCCGTCATGGGGAACGGAGAAACGCGGGTACGGGGCATAGCCGCCCGGGCCGGCGGCTGGAGCGCCAAGCATCGCTGGGCGGCCGTCGGGATCTGGGTGCTGTTCGTCGTCCTGGCGATGGGGCTCGGCTCGGCGGCCGGCAGTGTCGAGGTCAAGGAGAGCGACCAGCTGGGGGGCGAGACCCACACCGCTGCCAAGATCGTCGAGGATGCCGGGATCGACGAGCCGTCCAGTGAGACCGTCCTCATCCAGGCGAAGGGCGGGACCCTCAAGGCCACGGACCCCGCGTTCCGGGCCGCCGTCGCCGACGTCATGAAGGCGGTCGACGGGACCGGCCGGGTCACGGACGTGCAGTCGCCGTACGACACGGACACCCTCTCGAAGGACGGACGCAGCGCGCTCGTCCAGTTCGACATGCGGGGCGACGCCGAGACGGCGGGCGACCGGGTCGAGCCGGTGCTGAACGCCGTCGCGGACGTCCAGAAGGACCACTCGGAGCTGCGGATCGAGGAGATCGGCGGCGCCAGTATGAACAAGACGTTCGACGACGCCTTCGGTGACGACTTCAAGAAGGCCGAGTACTCCGCCGTGCCGGTGGCCCTCGGCATTCTGCTGATCGCGTTCGGCGCGGTGGTCGCGGCGCTGCTGCCGGTGGCGCTGGCGATCACCGCGATCGTCGCGACGATGGGTCTGATGGGCCTCGTCAGCCACCTCCAGCCCATGGACGACACGGCAAGCTCCGTGATGCTGCTCGTGGGTCTCGCCGTCGGTGTCGACTACTGCCTGTTCTATCTGCGCCGGGAGCGCGAGGAGCGGGCGGCGGGCCGTACCCCGGAGGTCGCGCTCCAGGTCGCCGCGGCGACCAGTGGCCGCGCGATCATCGTCTCCGGTGTCACGGTGTGCGTGGCCATGGCGGGCATGCTGTTCACCGGGCTCGCCACGTTCGAGGCGATGGGCCTGGCCTCCCTGATGGTCGTGGCGGTCGCCATGGTCGGTTCGGTGACGGTCCTTCCGGCGCTGCTGTCGCTGCTCGGCGGGCGGGTCGAGAAGGGCAGGATCCCGTTCCTGCACCCGGACAAGCGGCGCAAGAACGGGAACGGCAAGGGTGGCGGGGAGAGCCGGTTCTGGACGGCCGTGCTGAAGGTCGTCCTCGCCAAGCCCGCCATCGCGCTGGTGGTGGCGGCCGGTGCGCTGCTCGCCATCGCCGCTCCCGCGCTCGGCATGAAGACCCAGAACCTCACCCTGGACCAGGAGTTCGGCGACTCGCTGCCGATCGTCGGCACCTACAACCGCGTCAACGACGCGTTCCCCGGCGGCTCCGACCCCGCCGAGGTGATCGTCAAGGCGAAGGACATCAACGCGGCCGACGTGAAGTCCGCGCTCGCCGACTTCCGTGAGCAGGCGATCAGTTCGGGTGCCTCACGCGGCCCGGTGGACATCAAGCTGCACGACGCCGAGAACATCGCCTTCGTGTACGTCCCGCTGGTCGGCGGCTCCGACCTCGACAAGGCCGGCGAGAGCCTGGACAAGCTGCGCGACGAGGTACGCCCGGCCACACTCGGCAAGGTCGACGGCGTCCAGGCGCCGATCACCGGACAGGTCGCGGGTTCCAAGGACTTCAACGACCAACTGGCGGGCGCGGTCGTCCCGGTCTTCGCCTTCGTGGTCGTGTTCGCCTTCCTGCTGATGCTCCTCTCCTTCCGCTCCGTGACGATCGCGATCACCTCGATCGCGCTCAACCTCCTCTCGGTCGCGGCGGCTTACGGCATCCTCGTCGCCGTCTTCCAGCACGGCTGGGGCGCGTCGCTGGTGGGCGCGGAGGGCGTGGGCGCCATCATCACCTGGCTGCCGCTGTTCCTCTTCGTGATCCTGTTCGGCCTGTCGATGGACTACCACGTGTTCGTCGTCTCCCGTATCCGCGAGGCCCGGCTGCGGGGCCGTACGACGAAGGACGCGATCCAGCACGGCGTGGTCACCACGGCCGGTGTCGTCACCAGCGCCGCCGTCATCATGGTCGCCGTCTTCGCCATCTTCGGCACCCTGTCCATGCAGTCCATGAAGCAGATGGGGGTGGGCCTCGCGGCTGCGGTGCTCATCGACGCGACGATCATCCGGGGTGTGCTGCTGCCCGCGGTGATGGCACTGCTCGGCGAGCGCAACTGGTACTTCCCGAAGTGGCTGAACCGGCTGCCCGACCTGACGCACGACGAGTCTCCCGAGGCGGTCACGCCGAGGGTGGAGGGCGGCGAGCGGATCAGCGTCTGATCCATCGCCAGTTCCCTTCCAGAGAGGGCCCGTTGGCCACCGGGGAGCCAACGGGCCCTCTTCACGTCATACGCCGGGCAGCTCGGCCTCGATCAGGTCGGCGGCCCGCCGGGTGCCGCCCTCCTCCGCCATCCCGGCCTGAACCTCCTTGAGCCGCCGGGTGACTTCGGGGTCGTCCACGAGGGCGAGGGCTGCCGTGCGCAGCGCCTGGGCGGTCGCCTCCTCCATCGGCAGATGCTGGGCGACCCCGAGCCCCTGCAGCATGTGGGCGTTGCCGAACTGGTCGACGGCCTGCGGTACGGCGATCATCGGCGTGGCGGTGGCGAGCCCCTCCTGACTGCCACCGGCCCCGGCATGCGTGACGAACAGATCAGCCTGCCGCAGGACCGCCAACTGCGGTACCCAGGACCGCACTTCGACGTTGGCCGGTACGGGGCCCAGCTCGCCCGCGTCGACATGTCTGCCGACCTGGAGGACGAGGTGCCACCCCGGCAGGTCGGCGAAGGCCCGCACGCACTCCCGGTAGAACTCCGGCTGCTTGGTGAAGGCCGACCCGAGGGACACGAGGACCACCTTCTCGGCGTCGGCGGGCCGCTGCCAGTCCCCCTGCGCGGAGCGGTCGCCCTGACACGCGCCTACGAAGGTGTGGACGCGCTCGTCGACCCGGTCGGCGTTGGGCTGCAACACCTTGGGGATCAGGACGAGGGAGCGGGCGGGGCGGCCGGCGAAGGGGTCGGGGTGCTGGGTGATCCCGTTCTCCTTCAGCCAGCCCTCGAAGCGCGCGTAGTAGGCCTGGCCGCGCTCGGTCTGCCTCGGCTCCGCCCACATCGGCTCGGCGACCTCCTCCTCGTACCCGTCCCAGGCGACGAGATTCGGCGAGAGGGAGATGGCGGGCACGCCCCAGCGGTGGGCGAGGACGCGGGCCGGGTAGGAGGTGATGTCGTGCAGCACGAGGTCAGGCGTATCCCCCTCCCCTCCCTCGTACGCCTCGATGAGCTGCGGCAGCGCCTGGACGGCGTCGGCGAGGAAGGGTTCGACGTTGTCGAGGAGGGTGGTGCCCCAGGCCTCCGGGTCGTCGTCTGGACCCGGCAGCGTCGAGGTGTAGAGCACGGGCTCCGCGCCGGTCTCGGCCACCTTGTCGGCGAACGCGGGCGGAATCGCGTACGTGACGCGGTGCCCTCTGGCCACCAGTTCGCGGATGACCTCGATGCTGGGGTTCACGTGGCCGTGGGCGGCGATGGAGAACATGGCGATGTGGGCGGTGGGCGTGTGGGAGGCAGCCGTGTGGGAGGTGGTCATGTTCTCGACCGTAAGCAAGACGATACGTCTCGTGCAACTTGATTGGAAGTCCCCGCCGATGGCCACTCACCGCTGATAGCGAGCCAGCACCAGATTCCCGTCCTTCTCCAGCCGTTTCCGCAGTTCGGCGAGGTCGATCGCCCCGCTGTAGTACTCCTGGAACGCGGGCGTCGCCACCTTGTCCTTCCACTCCGGGTAACCCCGTACGGACTGGGCGGGAGCCGAGCGGAGGTGACCGGCGAGGGCGGTCCCCGTGGCCCAGCCGTCCTTCTCCGTCCGCAGGGACGGGGACTTCAGGGCCTCGGTGCCGGTGGGGAGCATCCAGTCGCCCAAAGCAAGACGGACCATGTTCTCGGGGCGCAGCATGAAGTCGATGAACTCGGCTGCCTCGCGCGGGTGTTGGCTGTCCTCGGCGATGGAGAGGGTCTGCGGGCTGACGCCCTGGGTGAGTCCGTCGGCGCCCGCCGGTGCGGGCAGCACCTGCCACTCGAAGCCCTTCGGGGCCTGCTGCGCGATCTGCTGGCGGTAGGAGAAGCCGAGCGGGACCATCGCGTACCGGCCGCCGAAGAACCCGGGCAGGGTGTCGGAGCCGCCGCTGCCGAGGGTGGTCGGCGAGGCGCTGTGGTCGGTGTTGGCCTGGTCGTGGATGGTGCGCGGCACGGTCTGGTCCGCCGCTTCGAACCGGATCGTCACCTTGCCGTCGGCGCCCCGGTGGAAGAGCTGTCCGCCCGCCGACAGTGACAGGTTGAGGGTCGCGGAGACGGGCTCCTTGAGCGGCCAGGCGACACCGTACTTGCCGTCACTGTCGCCGAGTTGTCGAGTGATCCGCTTGAACTCCGGCCAGCTCCAGGGCTGTTCAGGGGTCGGGATCCGTACGCCCGCCTCCTTCAGCCACTTCGCGTTGGCGATCAGCACGCGCGGCTCCTGGAGGAACGGCACGCCGTAGACGCCGTCCCCGAAGGTCGTCGTGTCCCAACTGCGCTGCGGGATGTCGGACTTGAGCCGCTCGGGCAGCAGTTCGCGGAGATCGGCGAGGTAGCCGCCGTACGCGAAGTCCGCGAGGTCGTCCGAGGCGTCGTGGATGACGTCGGGGGCCTCGCCGCCCTCGAAGGAGGTGAGCAGCTGGTCGTGGACGCTGTCCCAACTCCCCTGTACGTACTCGACCTTGACGTCCGGATGAGTCGCGTTCCACTCCTTCACCAGCGCCTTGTTGGCGGCGACGGACTCGTCCTGCCAGGCGAGGGACTGGAAGCGGAGGGTGATCGTGCCGTCGGTGGCCGTACCACCGCCGCCGGTGCAACCGGCGAGCAGCAGGCCGAGGACGACGAGGAGCCATCGCGCGCGCATCAGGCCTTCACCGCCCCGGCCGTCATACCGCCCGTGATCCGGCGCTGGATGATCGCGAAGACGACCAGTGAGGGCAGCGTCGCCAGGAACGCGGCGGCGGCCAGCGGGCCGAGGTCCGCGACGCCCTCCGCTCCGATGAAGTGCGTGAGGACGACCGGCAGGGTCTGTTTCTCCGGGGTCTTGAGGAGGACGAGCGCGAAGAAGAACTCGTTCCACGCCGTGATGAACGCGAACAGTGCCGTGGCCACGATCCCCGGCGCGAGCAGCGGCGCCGTGACGGAGACGAGCGTACGCAGCCGTCCGGCGCCGTCGACGGCCGCCGCCTCCTCCAACTCGGCGGGCACGGCCCGTACATACCCGACGAGCATCCACAGCGCGAACGGCAGCGACCACACGACGTACACCATCACCAGCCCGAAGACGGAGTCGATCAGCCGCAGGTTCTTCAGCACCAGGAACAGCGGGATGATCACCAGCACGAACGGGAACGCCTGGCTGACCACCACCCACCCGGTCGCCGCCCGTCCGAGCAGCGTGCGGTGCCTGGCCATGACGTACGCCATCGGGGTCGCGATCAGTACGGCGATCAGCGCGGCCGAGGCCGCGGCGAGCAGGGAGTTCAACGCGGCGTGCAGCAGGGGCTGTTCGTCGAAGGCCTGGCGGAAGTTGTCGAGGGTGGGGTGCTCCGGGATCCAGCGGGGGTGCAGACTGCCCAGTTCTCGTGGGGACTTGAAGGCGGTGGACAGAAGCCAGAGGAACGGGAGGGCCAGAAAGGCGAGATACGCGAGGAGGGCCGCGTACTGGCCGGCGCGGGCGCTCCTCTTGCTCGTCCTCACCTCTCCTCGCCTCCCCGCAGTCGGCCGACGAGGAACACGGCCAGCAGGACGGAGATCAGCGCGACCATCACACAGCCCATGGCCGCCGCGTAGCCGAACTGGCCGTAGCGGAAGGCCTCTTCGTAGGCGAAGAGCATCGGGAGGCGGGTGCGTCCGCCGGGGCCGCCGTTCGTCAGGACGTAGACCAGGGCGAAGGAGTTGAAGTTCCAGATGAGGTTGAGGGCGGTGATGGCGAGCGCGATCGGTCGCAGCGCGGGCCAGGTGACCGTCCGGAAGCGGCGCCAGGCGCCCGCGCCGTCCATCGCCGCCGCCTCGTGCAGTTCGCGCGGGGTGTTCTGCAACCCGGCGAGCAGGGCGACCGTCGTCTGTGGCATCCCCGCCCAGACACCGACGACGATGACGGCGGGCAGGGCGGTCCCGAGGCCGCTGAGCCAGTCGCGGCCGTCGCCCAGGCCCAGGTCGCGCAGCGTCTCGTTGAGGACACCGGCGTCCGGGTTGTAGACAAGTCGCCACATGATGCCGACGACGACCTCGGGCATCGCCCACGGGATGATCGCGAGGGCGCGGGCCAGCCAGCGCAGCCGTAACTCCTGGTTGAGGAGGAGGGCGAGGCCGAGGGCGAGCAGGAACTGCGGCACGGTCACCCCGACCGCCCAGACCAGCCCGATCCGGAACGACTCCCAGAAGAGTGTGTCGTGCAGCAGATCCTGGAAGTTGAGCGTGCCGATCCACTGGGTGGACGTGGTCCGGCCGGACTGGGCGTCGGTGAACGCGAGCAGGATCCCGTACAGCAGCGGTCCCACGCTGAGCACCAGAATCGGGATCAGCGCGGGCAGGACGAGGAACCAGGCACCGTGGCCGGTGATCCGCCCGCCGCCGCCCGGTCCGGCCCTGGTCGTGCGCCTGGCCGGCCGCCTCACCCCGGTCACCAGTGTCACGTGGTCGGCTCCTTTGGTCGCCCGAGGTGGCCCCGAAGTGGGCTCCGTCATGGTCGTGAAGCCGATGTACACAGTCAAGGCACTGCGCACACGCCCTCACCAGTGCGAATGCGACACTGACCGACGGATGGCGTGAACCTGACGCCGTTCACATACGTACACAGGCGTGGTCGGGACATTGCGCGGGAGGCGGACGATGGACGAGGCAGAGGCCCGGGACGTACTGGCCACGGCAGGCGTACTGCCCGCCACGGCACCGGACGTACGGCTTCTCGCGCTGGGCGAGAACGCGGTGTTCGCCGCCGGTGACCTGGTCGTCAAGGTGGGCCGCGACGCCGAACTCCTCGACCGCGCCCGGCGGGAGCTGGACATCGCGCTCTGGCTCGCCGAGGCGGACGTCCCGGCGGTCCGCGCGGCCGACCCCAAGGCCCTCCTCGTCGAGGGTCACCCGGTGACGGTGTGGCACCGGCTGCCCGATCCCGTACGTCCCGCCGAACCGGCGGATTTGGCCGAACTCCTACGGATCGTGCACGCCCTGCCGCTCCCCACCTCCTTCACCCTCCCGCCCCGGGACCTCCTCGGCGGCGTCGAACGCTGGCTGCGGCTCGCGGGCGACGCGATCGATCCGGCCGACGCGGCGTATCTGCGTGAGCGGCGCGACGGTTTCGCGACGGCCGCCGCCGCGCTGGCTCCGCGGCTTCCGCGCGGCCCGATCCACGGCGACGCGCTGCCTCGCAATGTGCACATCGGGCCCGACGGGCCGGTGCTGGTCGACCTGGAGACGTTCTCCGCCGATCTGCGCGAACACGACCTGGTGGTCATGGCGCTCTCGCACGACCGGTACGGCCTGGCGACCTCGTCGTACGAGGCGTTCACGGAGGCGTACGGGTGGGATGTGCGGGAGTGGGAGGGGTGTGGGGTGTTGCGGGGGGCTCGGGAGACGGCGAGTTGTGCGTGGGTGGCGCAGCATGCGCCTGTCAATCCTCGGGCGTTGGGGGAGTTTGTGCGGCGGGTGGGGTCGTTGAGGGAAGGGGATTCGACTGTGCGGTGGTATCCGTTTTGAGCGCCTAGGGGGTAGGGGGTTGTTGTTGTCGGGCGAGTGCGGGTTGTTGGTGGCTGGTCGCGCAGTTCCCCGCGCCCCTTTGGGGCGCGTTACTCCTCGGCCCTGATCGTTTGTGCTGCCTTGCTCAGTTCCTTCAGGACTGTTCGTACGGCCTTTCTGGCCGTTCGTTCTGGGCGGTGCAGGGCGTCGATTCTGCGTCTGGACTCGACTCCGCTGAGGGGTTTGAGGATCAGGGCGGGGTGGGGGCGGGAGGTCCAGCGGGGCATCAGGGCCAGGCCTCCGCCGGCGGCTACCGCCTCTGCGGCCACCGCGAACTCGTTGATGCGGTGGGCGAGGTGGGGGCGGCGGCCCGCTGCTGTGGCGATGGCCTCGATCGTCGCCATGATCGGGAAGCCGTCGTGTACGGCGATCCAGGGCTGGTCGGCGACATCGGTCGGGGTCAAGCGTCGTTTGGCGGCGAGCGGGTGGTCGGCGGGCATGGCCACGTCGAGGGGTTCGCGCAGCAGCGGGGTCGCCGCGACCGTGCGCGGCCAGGGCGGGGCGTGGTCGAGGCGGTGGGCGAGGACGATGTCGTACTCCCTGGTCAGCGGCGGGAAGTCGTCCTGCGTCACGTCCTCGTCGGCCAGTGACAGCACGGGCCCGTCCGGTCCCGCGAGGGCTCGCAGCAGCAGCGGGAAGAACGCGGCGCCCGCGCTGTGGAACGCCGCCACGGACACCTCCCCGTCCGGCCGGTCCAGGAACTCCTCGACGGTGTGCCGGGCCCGCGCCAGCGCCGACTCCACCTCGGTCGCCGCGCCCGCCAGCGCCTGCCCGGCGTCGGTCAGCACCAGTCGGCGTCCCTGTCGCTCGGTGAGCGGGACCGGGATGGCTCGCTGGAGCAGTCGCAGTTGCTGGGAGATCGCCGAGGGCGTGACGAGGAGCGCGTCGGCGACCGCGGTGACGCTGCCCAGCTCACCGAGTTCGCGCAGGATCCGCAGCTGTCGTTCGTCCACGGGACCAGTGTAGGCGGACTGTGTAGGGAAGCTAAAAGATCGTTGAAGAAGGTGGCTCTGGGCTTCAGGGTCACTGACAGTGCACCGTAGTCGCGTGTCCGACTCCCGCCGTACCGATGCGGTACTCCTCCTTGTCGCGCTCGTCTGGGGCTCCAGCTATCTGTCCGCCCAGACGGCCACCTCCGCCCTGCCCGTTCTTGTCGTCCTGTTCGCCCGGTACGCCCTCTCCGCGCTCGCCTGTCTCGGTCTGGTCGCCGCGGGGCGGGAACAGGGCCGGGGGTTTCGGCTGTGGACCCGGGAGGAGGTGCGGGCCGGGCTGCCGCTGGGGCTCACGCAGGCCGCCGTCCTGGTCGTGGAGACGTACGGAGTCGCCCACACCACCGCCGCCAACGCGGGCCTGATCATCAGCCTGACCATTGTGCTCACCCCTCTCCTCGACCGCGCCGGACACCCGGGCGGACTGCCCCCGGCCTTCTACGCCGCCGCCGGCGTGTGTGTCCTGGCCGTCGGTCTGCTCATGTCCGGCAACGGCTTTCACGCGCCGCGGCTCGGGGATCTGCTGATGCTGGGCGCGGCGCTGGTACGGGCGGTCCATGTGGCGTTGGTCGGACGCCTCACGACAGGCCGGCCGATCCGCCCCCTCCATCTGACGACGTTCCAGACCGTCGTCGGCACGGTCGTGTTCCTCCCGGCAGCCGTCCCTTCCCTGCCGACGCTCACCCACGCCGACGCCGGGACCTGGGCGCAACTGCTCTATCTCGCCCTGTTCTGCAGTGTGTTCGCGTTCCTGGCCCAGGCGTGGGCCGTGCAGCGGACGTCGGCGAGCCGGGCCAGCCTGTTGCTGGGTACGGAGCCGATCTGGGCGGCGGCGATCGGTATCGCGCTGGGCGGCGAACACCTGACGGTGCTGACGGCGTTGGGGGCGACGCTGATGGTGACGGGCACGTACTGGGGCCAGTCGGTGGAACGGGCCCACCGCGCCCGCCGAGCACCCCAGAAAGTCTCGCCCCCGCCGCCCCTACCCGTCCCATCCCTGGGGGCTGCGCCCCCAGACCCCCCTTGTCGCGCTGAACGCGCTCGTCCTCAAACGCCGGACGGGCTAAAAGATCAAACCCCGGCCGACATCTCCAGCCCGTCCGGCGTTTGAGGACAAAGGGGGGGGCTGGGGGCGCAGCCCCCAGAAGGATGGGACGGGTAGGGGCGGCGGGGGCGAGGAAAACACGCCCTGCGCCACCCCCTCAGACCCCGGCCCCAACCTCCCGCACAGGCCAACTCCCATCCACCACGGCGTCCGCCTCCCCCTTACGCCGCAGAAACCCCTGAAAATCCGCCGCCCACTCCGCATACCACTCGATCTGACGCCGATGCAGCTCCACCGCCCCCAGCCCACCCACCTTGGGATGCCGCTCGGCTATCGCACACGCCAACCGCGCCGCCGCCAACGCATCCGCAGACGCGTCGTGGGCCGCGTCAAGCGCAACCCCGTACTCCGTACACACCGCTTCGAGGTTCCGCTTGCCCCGCCGATAGCGGTCCACGGAACGGTCGATCGTGTACGGGTCGATCACCGGAGCCGGATCCAGCCCGCCCAACCGCTCCCGCAGGGACGGCAGACCGTGCCGCCGCAGCTCCGCGGAGAGCAGGGTGAGGTCGAAGTTCGCGTTGTAGGCGACCACCGGTACGCCCGTCTTCCAGTACCCGGTCAGCACATCCGCGATCGCGTCCGCGACCTGGTCGGCGGGCCGCCCCTCACTGGTCGCGCGCTCATTGGTGATGCCGTGCACGGCCACCGCGTCCGCGGGAATCTCCATGCCCGGATCCGCCAGCCATTCACGGCGGCCGAGCGGCTCACCGCCCCTCACCTCGATCACCGCGCCGGTGACGATGCGCGCCTCGGTCGGATCCGTCCCGGTCGTCTCCAGGTCGAAGCCGATCAGCAGCTCATGGTGCCAGCCCATGCCTGGCCCCCCTTCTTGGTGGTGCTTTCCCCCAGTGGTCTCCACGATCCCATGAGCCACTGACAATCCGAGGACCGCATTCCGTTTATGGAAGCCGCGCAGGTCAGGCAGGCCGACCAGGTCAGGACACCGGCCGCGAATCCGCCCAGGCCACCTCGAACTCCTCGCGGTACGTCGGGAAGATGCCGATCTCCTCCGACTCGTCCGACTTGACCACCCTGCTGCCGCCCCGCAGCACCAGCACCGGCGCCTCCATCCCCCGCGTCCGGCGCAGATACGTCTGCACGATCCCGACCCCGTCCGAGCCGTCCCCGTCGACGAGGTAGGCCGTGAAGCGGGGTGTCTCGTCGAAGACCTGGATCTCGAAGGCGCCGGGGTCGCGCAGCTTCGACCGCACCCGGCGCATGTGCAGGATGTTCATCTCCACCGCGCGGCTCAACTCGCCCCGCTTGAGACCGAGTTCCCGCTCGCGCCGCTTCACCGCGCTGGACGCGGGGTTCAGGAACAGCAGTCTCGTGCGGCAGCCCGACTCCGCCAGCCGTACCAGCCGCCGCCCGGAGAAGTTCTGCACGAGCAGGTTGAGGCCGATCCCGATGGCGTCCAGGCGGCGCGCACCGCCGAAGATGTCCTCGGCCGGGAACTGGCGCATCAGCCGTACCCGGTCGGTGTGCACCGCGACCACGTCCCCGTACCGGTCGCCCACCAGGTCCTCGACCGCGTCCACCGGCAGCCTGCGCGCGGAGGGTACGTCGCCGCCCGCGCCGAGGGTCTCCAGGAGCTTGCCGGAGGCCCGTTCGGCCTGGTTGAGGACCGCTTCGGACAGGGCCCGGTTGCGGGAGACGACGTTGCGGGTGACCTCCAGCTCGTCCAGGGCGAGTTCGACGTCGCGACGCTCGTCGACGTACGGCTCGAAGCACGGCCAGTGCTGCACCATCAGCTCGCGCAGCTGGGGGAGGGTCAGGAAGCTCAGGACGTTGTCGTCGGCCGGGTCCAGCAAGTAGCCCTTGCGGCGGCTGACTTCCCGTACCGCGACCGCCCGCTGCACCCATTCCTGGCCGGCCGGGCCGGCGGCGGCGACCACCCACTCGTCGCCGTGGACGGGTTCGTAGATGGGGCGCAGGACGGCGGCCACGACGGCGCGCAGCCGCTGTTCGACCAGGTTCAGCCAGATGTAGGCCCGGCCGGCCCGCTGGGCGCGCGTACGCACCTCACGCCAGGCGTCGGCGTCCCAGTCCAGTTCCGGTCCAATGGAACCCGTCTCCATCGGCCGTGCCAGGGACACCGCGCCGGGCGGGACCTCTGTGGAGTTCCCCTCGTGACCCTCGTCACCAGGGGGCAGCTCCAGCCCTCCCGAGCCCACCCGCGCACCGCCTTCCGCTCCCCCGAGCTTCTCCCCGTGGCCGGTCTGGGCCAACGATCAAGGAAGGGTACTCCGGGAGCGGTCGACGGTGCAGCCCGATGGACAGGTCGTTTCTCAACTACCGCTTTCGACATGCCCGTTCTGGTCGGCGAGGGCGGCGGGAGTGAGCGGATTCATAGCCGTGACATCGCGCGGGGCGATGGAGAAGCCCTGCCAGTGGACGGGCATGGGCTGCTGGTCCTCGTCGCGGGCTATGTGGTGGAAGCCCACGTTCACCCAGACCAACGGGTGTGTGAGGGTCTGTCCGTTGACCCATCCGTCGACGGACTTCTTGGCGCCGGCACCGCAGTTGGGCAGGTTGTCGCTGGCGAACTGCTCGCACTTGTTGTACTCGGTGAAGTAGATGTCGTGCCGGGTGAAGCTGCGGCCCGGGTACTTGGTGGTGGCGGCGGGGACGATCTCGTACGACCGCGCGTGGCCGTCCTTGTTCTTGCCGGTCGCGCTGACGACCCGCCACCAGCGCATGTTCTTGGCGTCGCCCGCGAGTTCCTTCTTGACCTGGGTGCGGGTCGTTTTGTTCGTGGGTCCCTCCTGGCCGTTCGCGGGCGGGCTGACCACGGAGTCGTACTGCTCGACCTTGCCCTTGGAGGAGCCGTCGAGGCCGAAGTCGAGCCGCCAGAAGACGTTGTGGCTGTGGCTGGTGGCGTACGCCTTGGCGCCCTTGCCGATGGGCCAGCCGCGTCCGTCGCCCGCGTCGTAGTCGTCGGGCGCGAGGCTGCCGGTGGCGCCGACGTTCATGTTGACGGTGCCGTCGTCCTGGAAGCGCCACTCGGTGATGTATTCGTACCAGCCGACCTGGTTGACGGTGTAGACGAGCAGGTCCTTGCCCTGGGTCTGCCAGACCTTGTTCGCGGTGTCGCCCTGCATCCGGTAGGCGTGGCCGCGTGAACGGGTCGTGGTGCACAGGCCCTTGACGTTCGCCTGGTCCGGGAACCAGGGCTCGGGCACCTTGACCGTCTTGATGGTGCCGCCGGGGCACTCACCGGGCGCCATGTTCATCAGGCCCTGGCCGAAGCCCGCCTGGGTGAGGTCGCTGTACTCGGCCTTTCCGTCGTCGTAGGGGACGTGTATCTGGGCGAGCTTCGCCGAGTTGAGGACCTTGATCGGGGACTCGCCCGGCGGCTGGTACGAGACGTTCTCCAGGACGAGCCCGGCCTCGCTCTCGTAGCGCCAGCACATCCGCCAGGTGGTGCCGGTGGCGAGCTTCTGCTCGATCCGGTACGGCGCACTGCACTCGGCGGGCGGCACGGCCGCGGCCTTCGGCTGGGCGGCGGCCGGCCCCGCCGCCGTGGTGAGGCCGGCGGCCAGCGCGACCACGGAGAGGCCTACGAGCAACGACTTTTCGCGCATGACGAAGAAACTCCCAAGGAGGAGAGAGCTGAAAAGGGTGAGAGAAGGGAGAGGGGAGGGAAAGAAGAGCCCCGGGTCAGCCGAGCTTGGCCACCTTGCGGGCGCTCAGGTCGACGACGAGCGAACGGGCGTCGATCCACGGCCCGTTCTTCACCTTCGGGAAGAGCCGCACACAGCGGTGGTCGCCGCAGGAGTCGAGGACGGCGGGCTGGGCGCCCGGAACGGCCCGGTAGATCATGCTGCTGACGAGCAGCTGGTCCGGCGAGGTGAGTTCCTTGCCGGTGGCGTCCTGGTAGTCGGCCTTCAGGCCCGCGCCCAGCGCGTCGGCTATCAGCAGCTGCGTCGCCTCGGCGGTCTCGGCGCGGCTCAGCGGCGGCTGTACGCCGTGCTGGGTGCCGGTCCGCTCGACCTTGCCCGTGTCGAGGTTGACGGTCCTGGTGACCAGGGTGTCGTCCTTGTAGTCGTAGTACGACACGTCCGCGCGCCGGGGTGCGTTCGGGTCGTCAACCTCGGCGGCCTCGGGGTCGGCGAGGTCGATGCCGATCCGCTGCGGGCCGCGCTGTCCCTCGACGTTCTCGCTGGAGTCGCGCAGCTGGCGGTTCAGGGCGATCTGCTCGACCCGCGCCATCTCGCCGTCGGTCAGCGGATCGCGGCCCTTGCCCTTCTCGCCCTCGGCGGGCGCCTGTTCCACGACAGCGGGCGGCACCGCGGACTGCTGCTCGGACTCTCCCGCACTCCCGCCCGTACTCGTCGTACTCCCCGCGGTGCCCGTACCTCCCGACTCGTCGGCCCCCGCCGATCCCGGCAGTGTCACCGCGACCATCAGGGCCGTACCGGCCACCGCGATCCCCGTACCCGCCACCACCTTGCCCAGGTGGCGACGCACGATCTTGCGCACGTAGTCCCCTTACTCCCCCTCACAGCCCCGGGAGTATGTAAAGAACGAAAAGTTTTGACATACCCGTTTGTGCGGGTACGCACTGGTCGACCGGTAAGAGGGACGTAAGTCGTAGGTGGTTCCATCACTTTCGGGGAGACTCGGAGCGGAGTCGACCCAGCGGCGAGCCACAACTGAAAGAGTCGGGTGCATGCAGGTCTGGCCAGGAGAGGCGTACCCACTCGGTGCCACGTACGACGGCGCCGGCACCAACTTCGCGGTCTTCTCGGAGGCCGCCGACCGGGTCGAGTTGTGTCTGCTGCACGACGACGGCTCGGAGACGGCGGTGGAACTCCGGGAGAGCGACGCGTTCGTCCGGCACGCGTATCTGCCCGGCGTGATGCCGGGTCAGCGGTACGGCCTCCGTATGCACGGCCCGTACGCGCCCGAGCGCGGCCAGCGGACCAACTCGGCGAAGCTGCTGCTCGACCCGTACGCGAAGGCGATCAGCGGGGCGGTCACCTGGGGCGAGGAGGTCTACGGCTACCACTTCGGCTCACCCGAGCGGCGCAACGACCTCGACTCGGCGCCCCACACGATGTCGTCGGTCGTGGTCAACCCGTACTTCGACTGGGGCGACGACCGGCGCCCGCGCACCGAGTACCACCACACGGTGATCTACGAGGCCCATGTGAAGGGCCTGACGATGCGCCATCCGGCGCTGCCGGAGGAGCTGCGCGGGACGTACGCGGCGCTCGCCCACCCCGCGATCATCGAACACCTGACCAAACTCGGCGTCACGGCCCTGGAACTGATGCCGGTACACCAGTTCGTGAACGACCACCGGCTGGTGGACATGGGCCTGAACAACTACTGGGGCTACAACACGATCGGCTTCTTCGCCCCGCACAACGCGTACGCCTCCTGGGGCGACCGCGGCCAGCAGGTCCTGGAGTTCAAGTCGGCGGTACGGGCGCTGCACGAGGCCGGTATCGAGGTCATCCTGGACGTGGTCTACAACCACACCGCGGAGGGCAACCACCTGGGCCCGACGCTGTCCTTCCGGGGCATCGACAACGCGCAGTACTACCGGCTCGCCGAGGACCAGCGCTACTACACGGACACCACGGGCACCGGGAACTCGCTGCTCATGCGGTCCCCGCACGTACTCCAGATGATCATGGACTCGCTGCGCTACTGGGTCACCGAGATGCACGTCGACGGCTTCCGCTTCGACCTCGCGGCCACGCTCGCCCGGCAGTTCCACGAGGTGGACCGGCTGTCGTCGTTCTTCGACCTGGTCCAGCAGGACCCGGTGGTGTCCCAGGTGAAGCTGATCGCCGAGCCGTGGGACGTGGGCGAGGGCGGCTACCAGGTGGGCAACTTCCCGCCGCTGTGGACCGAGTGGAACGGCATGTACCGCGACACCGTGCGGGACATGTGGCGGGGCGAGCCGCGCACGCTCGCGGAGTTCGCGTCCCGGCTGACGGGCTCCTCGGACCTCTACCAGGACGACGGCCGCCGTCCGCTGGCCTCGATCAACTTCGTGACCTGCCACGACGGTTTCACCCTCAACGACCTGGTGTCGTACAACGAGAAGCGGAACCTGGCCAACGGCGAGGACAACCGGGACGGCGAGAGCCACAACCGGTCCTGGAACTGCGGCGCGGAGGGCGAGACCGACGACCCCGACGTCCTCGCTCTCCGGGGACGCCAGCTGCGCAACTTCATCGCGACCCTGATGCTGTCCCAGGGCGTGCCCATGATCAGCCACGGCGACGAGTTCGCCCGCACCCAGGGCGGCAACAACAACGCGTACTGCCAGGACAACGAGGTCTCCTGGGTGCCGTGGCCGGCCGAGGACGATGCCGACGGGGACGGCGAGCCCGGCACCGGCGATCTGCTGGACTTCACGCGCGCGATGGTGTGGCTGCGCAAGGACCACCCGGTCTTCCGCAGGCGCCGCTTCTTCCACGGGCGCCCCGTGGAGGGCACCCACGACGACCTGTCGGACATCGCCTGGTTCACTCCGGCGGGCGAGGAGATGGTCCAGCGCGACTGGGACTCGTCGCAGGCGGGCGCGATGAGCGTGTTCCTCAACGGCAACGCGATCTCCGAACCGGGTGCGCGCGGTGAGCGCATCGCCGACGACTCGTTCCTGCTGATGTTCAACGCCTCGCCGAAGACGCTGGAGTTCGTGGTGCCGGTCAACCACGGCCGCCGCTGGCAGGTCGTGATCGACACGGCCCGCCCCGAGGGCGTACCCCCTGGCACGGGCGCGAAGGTGGAGGCGGGCGACCGGCTCACCCTGACGGACCGCAGCCTGACGGTGCTGCAACGCCCCGCGTAGTCGTGGCGATGACACGAAAGGCCCCGGGGCGGGTACGTAGGTTCCCATGACACCTGAGCGCCCTGACCCGGTCGTGCCCACGGCCACCTACCGGCTGCAACTCCAGCCCGCGTTCCCGTTCGGTGCCGCGGCGGCCGCCGTGCCCTACCTGGCCTCGCTCGGCGTCTCGCATCTGCATCTGTCGCCGTTCCTGGAGGCCGTCCCGGGGTCGACGCACGGCTACGACATCGTGGACCCCGCGCGCGTACGCGGGGAACTCGGCGGCGAGGAGGGGCTGCGCGCACTGGCGCGCACCGCGCGGGAGCACGGTCTCGGGCTGGTCGCCGACATCGTGCCCAACCACATGGCCATGTCCCCTCGCCACAACCGCCCCCTGTGGGAGGTGCTCCGGGAGGGCCCCGATTCGCCGTACGCGCGGTGGTTCGACATCGACTGGGAGGCGCAGGGCGGCCGGATGCTGCTGCCGGTGCTCGGGGGGCCGCTCGGCGCGGTGAGCGACCAGTTGAAGGTCGAGCGGTGGCAGGACTCGCACCTGGGGTACGACGGCCCTGTCCTGCGCTACTACGACCATGTTCTCCCCCTGCGCGAGGGCACCGAGAAGCTGCCACTGCCGCAGCTCGTCGACGCGCAGTGGTACCGCCCGGTGTGGTGGCGGCTGGCCCGCACCGAACTCAACTACCGGCGCTTCTTCAGCATCTCGGAGCTGATCGGGGTGCGGGTCGAGGACCCCGAGGTGTTCGCGGCGACCCACGGGAAGCTGCTGGAGCTGCTCGACGACGGCGTGGTGGAGGGGCTGCGGGTCGACCACCCGGACGGTCTCGCGGACCCGGGCGGGTATCTGCGCCGGCTGCACGAGGCGAGCGCGGGCCGCTGGACGGTGGTCGAGAAGATCCTGGCCGACGGGGAGCGTCTGCCGGCCGGCTGGCCGGTCGCGGGGACCACCGGGTACGACGCCCTGCGGCACGTGGACGGCCTGTTCACGGACCCGGCGGGCGTGGGCGAACTCCTCGGCCAGTACCGGCGGTTCGCGGCCCCTCAGGCCGATCGGGGCGGGCACTGGGAGGCGACGGTACGGCGGGCCGCGTACAAGGTGGTGACACACGAGCTGGCCACCGAGGTGGACCGGCTGACCCGCGTGGCGAACCGTATCTGCGCCGCGTCCCCGGATCTCGCCCTGCGCGACCGCGCCCCCTGGGCCCTGCGTACCGCGCTGCGCGAGCTGCTGGTCCGCCTGGAGGTCTACCGCCCCTACACCCCCGGGGACGCGGCCTCCCTGGTCACCGAGGAGGCCGCCGAGGAGGCCCGGCGGGCGTTCACGGTCCCGGAGGAGGGCGGGGCCGTGGACGTCGTACGGAATCTGCTGCTGGGGCGGGCAGACGGCAAGGAAGCCGATGGGCCCGACCACGTCGAGTTCCGGGACCGGTTCGCGCAGACGGCGTCGGCGCTGCGGGCCAAGTCCGTGGAGGACACGGCGTTCTACCGCTATGTGCCGCTGCTGTCGGCGACCGAGGTCGGCGGTAGTCCGGGCAGCCCCGCGGTGTCGCCGGAGGACTTCCACGCCTACTGCGCGCGCGTGCAGCGCGACTGGCCGGCCACGGGGACGGTGCTGTCGACGCACGACACGAAGCGCAGCGCCGACGTCCGCGCGGCGCTGGCCGTGCTCACCGAGTGCCCGCAGCGCTGGGCCGACGTCCTGGCGGAGGTCACACGCACCGGCGAGGGGGTGCCCGACGCCCAGCTGGCGTGGGCGGCCTGGCAGACGGCCTTCGGGCTGGGCCCGGCGGACCCTGAGCGGCTCCAGGGCGCCCTGCTGAAGCACGTCCGGGAGGCGGGCCTGCACACCGCCTGGACGGAGCAGGAACCGGCGTACGAGGAGGCCGTGGCGGCGTTCGTGGCGGCGGGCCCCTGCGGGGCTCCTGGCGAGGCCGTGGCCGCCCTGCGGAGCGCCCTGGAGCCGTACGTCCGGGCGAACGTCCTGGGCGCGGCCCTGGTCCATCTGACGATGCCGGGCGTGCCGGACCTCTACCAGGGCACGGAGAGCGAGTACCGGGCGCTGGTGGACCCGGACAACCGGCGCCCCGTCCGGTTTCCTCCGGAGGCGCCGGGCGAGAAGGCGGAGTTGACGGCGGCTGCGTTGCGGCTGCGCGCGCGGCGGCCGGCGGTGTTCGGCGACACGGCGACGTACACGCCGCTCGTCGCGGAGGGGCAGGCGGCGGCGCACTGTGCGGCGTTCGCGCGCTCCGGGGAGGTGGTCACGGCGGTCACCCGGCTGTCGCTGCGGCTGGCGGACACGGGCGGCTGGCAGGACACGCGGCTGCCGTTGCCGCCGGGCCGGTGGGCCGATCTGCTGACTCCGGAGCGGGAGTTCACGGGGCACGCGCGCGTGGCGGAGCTTTTCGCGCGGCTGCCGGTGGCGCTGCTGGAGCGGGTCGGCGAGGAGTGACAGCAGGGGGCGCGGGCTCGTTGCGCGCGCCCATTTGAGCTACCTGGCGCCCGGCTCACGGCCGCGCGCACTTCCGGAGCACGAAGTGGGCGACCGGCGCTTGGTGGTGAACGCGATCGCCCGCTTCGCGCCCGGTCGGTGGCACGTGTACGCGCCCTCGGCGGGGCCCGCACGTGCCGTTCCGCGCGGCGGATGTCCCCGTCGGGCGTTCCCCCGGTCGTCTCCCTCCGCACCGCCGGCGGTGAGTACCCCTTGGCGCCCCCTGGCGCCGCCCCCGTCATCTCCTTGACAGTTCCTGGACGCCATGGGGTACTGCGGATTGCGACGCCGGGTGGACCAGACGGGGGTGAGTCTCCTGCCGGAGCTGCGCTACCCCAGTGTGAACGAACTCGTCTCGTCCGCCCGGGCGCTGGCGGCTCACCGGCCCGGCCTGTGCGCCCTCAGGCAGGTGGGCTCCTCCCGCGCGGGACGGCCCCTGCATCTGCTGTCCGTGGGCCACGCACGACGCGCCGTGCTCGTCGTCGCGGGTGCCCACGCCAACGAACCCACGGGCGGCTCCACGCTCCTCGCCCTCGCCGAACGGGCCCTGTACGACCACGAGCTGCGGACGGCGGCCTCCTGGCACTTCCTGCTGTGCGCGGACCCGGACGGCGCCAGCCTGCACGTCACACCGGCGCCGCGCAGTCTGCTCGACTACCACCTCGGCTTCTACCGGCCCGCCGGGGCCGAGCAGCCGGAGTGGTCGCCCTCCATACTGCCGCCCGACCGGCTGCCGCCGGAGACCCGCGCCCTGCTCCGGGTCATCGACGAAGTGCGGCCCTACCTCCAGGTCACCCTGCACGGCACCGACGTGGGCGGCAGCTGGGTGCAGCTGACGAAGGACGTCCCCGGGCTCGCCGAGCCGTTCGCCAAGTCGGCGGCGGAGCTGCACATCCCGGTGGAGACGGGCGCCTCGGACGCGGCGGGCTGGCCCGCGTCGGGGCCCGGTGTGCATGTGATGCCGGCGCCGGGCTCGGACGCGGCGTACCCGAGCATGCCGGACGACGCCCGGCACAGCACCTGGTACCACGCCCACCGGTACGGCGGTCTGACCGCGGTCGTGGAGGTGCCGATGTGGGCGAGCGACCTGGTGGACGACCCGGCACCGCATCCCGCGCCTGCGGCGGCGATCCGGCGGCTCGCGGGCCGGCTGCTGCGGGACGGGCTGGAGGTCGAACGGGTCCTCGCGGACGCGCTGCCCCGACTCAAGGGCGCCGAGGGTCCGCTGCTGCGGGCCGCGCAGTGGGCGCTGGAGCTGGTGCCGGGGCTGGCCGCCGACTGGACGCACACACCGCCCGCCGACACGACGATGGCGTACGTCGGCAGCGTGGACGCGTTCGGCCGCCGGCTGCCGCTGCGGGCCGCCGCGATGCTGCTGCGGGTCCTGCGGGAGACCGACGACCGCGCGGCACCGCGCCTCGAACACCTGGTCACGGTCTGGAGCGAGGCCTTCATGGACCGTTTCCGCGCCCGCTGGGTGCCCCTGGAGCATCAGGTCGAGCACCAGGCCCGCACGGTGCTGGCCACGGCACGGCACGCGCGCGAGGGGACCGCCCCGAGGAGCTAGGCGCTCCGCCGGATGTGCCGTGCCGGGTTGTCCTTCGGCTGCGGCGCCGTCGCGGCTGGTCGCGCGGTTCCCCGCGCCCCTTGGCGGCGTCGCCGGACCGCAGTCGACTTCACCGGGTCCGCTTGGAGGAGCCAGGCGAAACCGTTCACCCCGATGGACCCCCTACAGCGCGAACACGGCCCCGGTCCGGGCGCCCAGTTCGCATCCGTTGGAGAAGGTCCTGTCGTACTCCCGCGGGCTGCCGTTCCATTCCCCGTGCGCGTGCACGGTGACCGGGGAGTACAGCATCGGGCAGATGACCTTCTTCGGCGGGATGCCGCCGATGTCGCCGTCCGCCGCGGCGAGGTCCGCACAGGCCCTGGCCGCCTGCGCGTGCCCCTGGGGCGGGTCGCACAGCACCAGGGTGCCGCGGGTGTCGCCGGAGCCCGACTCGCCCCGGGTGACGGTGACGTAGAGCCAGTTGTCGCCGGCGCTCTCCTGGGGGACCGCCTGGGCGGGGGCGGAGCCCGCGACGAGGAGACCGACGGCCAGCAGGGCACCGCGTACCGCTCGCACGGTCGCGTTGGTCCGGACGGGCTCGATGGTGTTGCCGGTGGTGATCGTGTGGGTCATTCCCTGTGCATCGGCACCGCGGACCCCGCGCCCCAGCCCGAGTCACTCGAACGGGACCCCACGCGCGCGTGACGGCCCGCCAGTTCGAACGCCGCGAGCACCACCCGCGACTGGTACTCCACCTGACGGGCGACCGGTATCCAGCGCGCCCCGCAGCCGTCGCGGTAGTCGGCGCACCACTCGTCGATCAGCCGGTCGAGCGCGCACCGGACGTCGGCGGCCCCCGGACCGGCCCCACACGCCAACTGGTGCAGCAGCCCCGCCGTACGCAGTGCCAGCTTCCGCCCGGCGATGCGCAGGGTGGCCAGGTGGGCGGTGCTGAGTGGTGGCAGGGGGCGTGCGGTGCCGTCGTCCGTGTCGGGGTCCCAGGTGTCGGCGAGGCCGGGGCCGACCAGGAGGTAGTCGTCCACGGGGGCGAGGAGACGGTCCGCGTCCGGCACGCGCGCGAGGTGGGGTCTCAGACGTTCGAGGACCACCTCCAGGTACCGCGTGTCGTGCCGCAGCGTGTGGCTGACGGTGCGCAGCACCGCGTCGGCGTCGGTGGGCCGGCTGTCGTCCTCCACGGCGGCGACGCCCCACATGGGCGACTCGACGATCGCGGTCACGGTGCCGTGCCGGTGCGGATGGAACCAGGTCGACTCGACGGCGGCCTCGGTGATGGCGGCGGCCCGGTCGCCCTGCCTCGGCGGCGGTATCCGGTGCACGGCGGGTCCCAGCCGGGGCCAGTACAGGGTGTCGAACGAGCCGAGTTCGCGCGGTATGCCGAGCCGGGCCGCGGTCTGGGCGACCCGCTGCGGAAGGCCCGGCAGATCGCGGGTGAGTTCCACGAAGGCGCCGCCGACGTCGACGCCGTGCAGCGAGCACTGGAAGAACGGCCGCAGTTCGTCCTGGAGGGCGAGCAGCGCGCGGGTCTCCGGCAGGGCCGCGCCGTCCGCGCCGTCGGGCAGCCATTCGGGCTGTTCCATGAAGCCGGGCCGGAAGAAGTTCCGGAAGTAGTGCCCGAGCGTGTACGGGCCGCCGAGCCAGCCCTCGTTGCGGCGCGAGCCGTCGGGGTCGAGGCACAGCAGCAGGTTCCAGGTGGCGTCCGCGCGGAGGGTCGGTCCGGGGTCGGCGAGCGCCCGCTCGGCCAGCCGTAGGGCGGTCGCGCCGCCCACGGGCTCGTTGGCGTGCGGTCCGGCGACGACGAGGGCCTGGCGGTCGCCGTGCCCCACGGAGAGCAGCCACAGGGGCGTACCGCCGCGTGAGGTGCCGACCGTGCGCAGCCGGGCGTCGGCGGGGTGCCGGGCGACGAGTGCGGCGGCCCGGTCTGCCAGCTCGTCCACGGACGGGTAGCGGAGGAGCGGCGACAGGACACACCTCCACAAGCGGGACCGTCGATTCACCTGGTGTACATGGTGCACGCACAGTCAGTCACGACTCCGGGGGTACGTCAACACCGCGGCAGGCAAAGTGAATCGCCCTGCGGGGACGGTTCCCGCAGGCGCGGTGTCACTCGGCGGCGAGCCTGAACGCCATGTGCCCGAAGCCGATCTGGTCGCCGTCGCGGACGACGGCCGCGCCGATCACACGGCGGCCGTTGACCGTCGTGCCATTGGTCGAACCGAGGTCCCTCAGCACCCACAGGCCGCCCTGGTGCCGGAGTTCGGCGTGGACGCGCGAGACCGTCTCGTGGGTGAGCCGCAGACCGTTGGCGGGGTCGCGCCCGATGCGCAACGGGTGGCCGCTGCCGGGGTGGGGCAGCAGCAGCTTGGGAAGCCGCTCGGACTGCCAGGCCCTGCGCAGCCGTACCGTGAAGCCGGAGACCGCCTCGACCGTCCCGAACACCAGTCGGGACAGACGGCTCTCGGTGGGCAGATCCGCGGTGAGGACGGCCAGTTCGTCGGACCGGCGGGCGATGAGCGCGAGTTCCATGCGCCGGACGAACGTGTCGTGCGAGAGCCGGCCCAGGGCGACCCCGTCCCGCAGCACCTTCAGCGCCCGGTCGCGCTCCGCGTCGGAGAGACGAGCCGGATACGTGTGGAACTCGAAGGACGACGTCACGTTCGTGATTGTCGGGCAGCGCGCGCGGGGTGTCCAGAAAACGCGGAAACGGCGGCCTGTTGGTCCGACCTGACGACACCCCGGGCAAACGTGAAGATTCAAGCGCGGAGCGTCGGCGTTTGAAGCACGATGGGACGGGCTACCTCCCGGTGGGCACCACCCGGCAGACGAAGGGGAACCGTCCGTGCACTTCGAGGTGTGGGCACCGCAGGCCAGTCGTGTGACGCTCCGGTGCGACGCGGGCACGCGCGCGTTGGAGCGCGATCCGGAGCGCACGGGCTGGTGGTCCGGCGAGGTGGAGGCCCGGGACGGGTCGCGTTACGGCTTCGCCGTGGACGACGGCCCCGTACTGCCCGATCCGCGCTCGCGCCGCCAGCCGGACGGCCCGGACGGGCTGAGCGCCGTCGTCGACCACGGGCTCCACACCTGGCGCACCGAGTGGGCGGGCCGCGCGCTGCCGGGCGCGGTCCTGTACGAGCTGCACATCGGCACGTACACGCCCGAGGGCACGCTGGACGCGGCGGCCGGGCGCCTCGGCCACCTGGTGGAACTGGGCGTCACGCACGTCGAGTTGATGCCGCTGTGCCCGTTCCCGGGGCGGCACGGCTGGGGGTACGAGGGGGTGTCGCTGTGGGCGGTGCACGAGCCGTACGGCGGCCCTGAGGCGCTGAAGCGCTTTGTCGACGAGGCACACGCGCTCGGCCTCGGCGTGGTCCTGGACGTCGTGCACAACCACTTGGGCCCTTCCGGCAACTATCTGCCCGCCTTCGGCCCGTACTTCACGGACACGCACCAGACGCCGTGGGGCTCCGCCGTGAACCTGGACGCGCCCGGGTCGGACGAGGTGCGCGCGTATCTGCTGGGCAGCGCCCTGGCCTGGCTGCGCGACTACCGGATCGACGGGCTGCGGCTGGACGCGGTGCACGCGCTGCGGGACACGCGCGCGTGCCACTTCCTGGAGGAGCTGTCGAGGGCCGTGGACGCCCTCGCCGCCGAGCTGGGCCGGCCGCTGTCCCTGATCGCCGAGTCCGACCTCAACGACCCACGACTCGTCACCCCGCGCGCGGGCGGCGGTCTCGGACTGCACGCCCAATGGAGCGACGACTTCCACCACGCCCTGCACACGGCGCTGACCGGTGAGTCGCAGGGCTACTACGAGGACTTCGCGCGGGCCCCGTTCGCGGCGCTGGCCAAGACGCTCACGGGCGGCTACTTCCACGACGGCACGTACTCGACCTTCCGGGGCCGGCTGCACGGCCGCCCGCTCGACCGCACCCGGGTCGCCGCACACCGGCTGCTCGGCTTCACGCAGACCCACGACCAGATCGGCAACCGCGCCCAGGGGGACCGCCTTTCGGCCTCCCTCTCCCCCGGGCTGCTCGCCTGCGCCGCCGCGCTGATGCTCACCGGCCCGTTCACGCCGATGCTGTTCATGGGTGAGGAGTGGGCGGCGGGCACTCCGTGGCAGTTCTTCACCGACCACACGGACGCGGACCTCGCGGAGGCCGTACGGCGGGGCAGGCGGCGGGAGTTCACGGCGCACGGCTGGGCCGAGGAGGACGTTCCCGACCCGCAGGACCCGGCGACCCGTGACCGCTCCTGCCTCGACTGGTCCGAGCCCGGACGCGAGCCCCACGCGCGCGTGCTGGCCTGGTACCGGGAACTGATCGCCCTGCGTCACGCCCAGCCCGACCTCACGGACCCCGACCTGTCGGACATCAAGGTCGCGTACGACGAGGATGCCCGCTGGCTCGCGTTCCGGCGCGGGGACGTACGCGTGGTGGCGAACCTCGCCAAGACGTCGGCGGCGATCCCCCTGGGCCCGCGACGGGCAACGGTGCTTGCCGCCTGGGAACCGGTCGAACTGCCGGGCACGGACGGACTGTTGCACATCCCCGGGGAGTCCTGCGTGGTGCTGGAGCAAGGGTGAGCGCAGGGGGCTTACTCTTCCTCGTCCTGCTCCCGCAGCTCCGTCACCCGTTCCAGCAGAATCGCCTCCCACGCGCGCCGCAGCTGGACCCGCAGCAGCGGTCTCGGGCCGGCGTCGCGGCCGGTGAGGCTCTCGGCCAGCCGGACGACCGTGTCGCAGCGGGCGAGCCACAGGCCGCGCAGACAGGGGCGGGCCGCGTAACCGGCGAGGGTGGCGGCGCGTACGGCGGCGGGCGAGCCGACCGCGAGGGCGAGCCCGGCGATGTCCTCGGCCGGGTCACCGACGACCGCGTCGGTCCAGTCGAGGACACCACGCACCCGTCCGTCGGCGCTCACCACGAGGCGCTCGCCCCGGAGACCGTGGTGGACGAGGACCGCCGTACCGGCCTGCGCGGCGAGCTGCGTCGCGGCGGCCGGGGTCAGCTGGTGCAGCCGTGCGGGGTCGAACTCGTCGGCCGTGGCGAGACGTTCGGCCGCTCGCTCGGCGGCCCGGCGCAGGGCCTCCAGGGAGCGTGGCGCGACCCGCGGCACCCCGAGCGTCTCGGCCTGCCGTACGGGCACCTCGCGCAGGCCCGTGAGCAGCCCGGCCAGGTCGGCCTCGCCGACGGCGGAGACGTCGTGCTCCTCGGCCGAGCCGCCGGGCAGCCTGGTGTCCAGCGTGTAGGCCAGTCCGCCGGCCCACTCGCCGTGCGCCACGCCGACGGGGACGGCGACGCCGAGGTGCGGGCGTACGAGGTCGCGCAGGCGCAGTTCACGGCGCAGCCGCGCGGACGCCTCCCGGTCGGGGGCCAGGCGCAGGACGTGCCGGGCGCCGACCCACCAGGTGGACCCCTCGCCGCCCGCGCCGACGGGCCGGACGTCAGGTCCCGCCGTGGCGGACGACGCGCCGAGGGCGCTGTCCGCGAGCAGCGAGCGGACCAGTCGGCGGACCGTGTCCGCGGTGGGTGTCGGTGCCTGTGTCATGGTCGCGCCGTTGTCGTCCGGAGGGGTGCTGGCGGGGCGGAACTCCTGGTGAGGGGACGGTCAGTCCACTGTGACCAGCTCGCGAGTCGTGTTGTTGAGGCGCCGGCCGCCGTCCTCGGTCACGGTGACGATGTCCTCGATGCGTACGCCGAAGCGGCCGGGCAGGTAGATGCCGGGCTCCACGGAGAAGCACATACCGGGGACGAGGGGCCGTTCCTCGCCCTCGATCATGTACGGCGGCTCGTGCGTGGTGACGCCGATGCCGTGGCCGGTGCGGTGGATGAAGTACTCGCCGTACCCGGCCTCGGTGATGACCGCACGGGCCGCCCGGTCGACGTCCTGGCAGGCGGCGCCGGGCCGTACGGCGCGGAAGCCCGCCTCCTGGGCCTCGCGCACGATGTCGTGGACCCTGCGCCGCTCGGCGTCCGGTTCGCCGACGTGGACCGTGCGGGAGGTGTCGGAGCCGTAGCCGTGCATGAGGCCGCCGAAGTCGAGGACGACCATGTCGCCCCGCTCGATGACCCGGTCGCCCGCCTCGTGGTGCGGATTGGCGCCGTTGGGGCCGGAGGCGACGATCGTGAAGTCGACCTCGGAGTGCCCGAACCGCCGCAGCAGACCGGCGAGATCGCCCGCTACGTCCTTCTCGCGGCGGCCCCCGAAGGGAACCTTCCGGATCTCCTCGTACGTTGCGTCAGCAGCCGCTCCCGCGGCTGCCAGGCGTGCCAGTTCCGCCTCGTCCTTCACGGCGCGCAGCATCGGCAGTCCCTCGGTGAGGGAGACGTACGAGGTGCCGGGCAGCGCCTTCTGGAGTGCCAGCAGATGCAGTGCCCAGGCGTTGTCGCTGACCCCGAAGCGGCCCGCCGCGTCGAGGAGGGGTGCGGTGGCCGCGTACGGGTCCTTGCCGTCGGTCCAGTCGCGCAGGGTCAGGGCGGGTGCGCCCGCCGCGTGGGCCGCGTCCGGGGCCTCCAGGGCGGGGACGACGAGGACCGGGTCCTGTCCGGCGGCCAGGACCAGCAGGGTGAGGCGTTCGGTGACCGCGGTGGGCGCGTAGCCGGTGAGCCAGACGAGGTCGGGTCCCGGCGCCACCAGGAGCCCGGCGAGGCCCGCGTCCTCGGCCGCTCGTGCGGCGCGCCGCATCCGGGCCCGGTAGTCGTCGGCGGTGAAGGGCGCGGGCCTGCTGCCGGTCATCCGGGCCTCCGTGGAAGGGCGAGGGGCTACGGGCAGCATCCTGCCCGGATGCGCGGGACGGCGCGAGCCGGTTTGCAGCTCTCATCCCTGGTCTCCCGCCCATTTCCCACCCGCTCCCTGCACCCCGACCCAGTTCACCTAACGCATAGGAGTTGAGTAACCATTAGATCTAATGCTTAGATCTGCCTGAACCATTAAGGGAGGCGGAAGTCCATGCTCGTACTGGCCCACATCAGCGATCTGCACCTCGACGGAACCGCGCGGTCCACGGCGCGCGCCGAACGGGTGCGCGACCGGCTGTGGGAGCTGCCGGGGCATGTGGACGCCCTGCTGGTGACCGGGGACATCGCGGACCACGGCACGGAGGCCGAGTACGAGGAGGCCGCACACATCCTCGGGCTGCGCACCGGCGACGCGCCCTTCCCCGTACTCACCTGCCCGGGCAACCACGACAGCCGCGCGCCCTACCGCAAGGCGCTGCTCGGGCTGCCCGCCGCCGAGGGGCCGGTGAACAGCGCGCACGTCTTCGACGACGCCGCCGTCCTGATGTGCGACTCCAGCGTGCCGGGCCGCGACGAAGGCGCCCTCGACGACGAGACGTACGACTGGATCGACGCGACGCTCGACGAACTGGACGAGGGCGTCCCGGCGCTGCTCGCCTTCCACCATCCGCCCGTCGCCCTGCACCATCCCCTGCCGGACTCCTACCAGCTGGGCCGGCCCGACCGACTGGTGGCGCTGATGGAGCGCAGGCCGCAGATCGCCGGGCTCATCACCGGTCACGCGCACACCCCGGCCGCCACGACCTTCGCGGGCCGGCCGCTGGTCGTCGGTCCGGGGGTGACGTGGACCCTCCGGCTGCCCTGGGAGGGCGAGGAGGTCGCGGACCGGGACGCACCGGTCGGCCTCGCCTTCCATGTGCTGGCCGACGACGGGCGGCTGACCAGCCACTTCAGGGTGGTCGTGTAACTAAGGCCGCCAGACGCCGGAGGCGGTCAGGTGACGACGCCCGGGATCGCCACCAACTGCTGGTAGCCGCCGCTGCGGTGACGGACCGTGAGGGTGATCTCCGCGCCGGGGCGGGCGCGGGCGACCACGCGGGCGAGATCGGCCGCCGAGTCGACCCGGGCCCCGCCGAAGGTCAGGAGTACGTCGCCTCGGACGAGGCCCGCGGTGTAACCCGGACCCGGGATGTGGACGCCGACGACCAGGGCTCCCACTTTCTCGGCGTCCACGGCCTCGACACCGAGCGTCGCGGTCACGGCAGACGCCGAGGAGGCCGGGCTAGCGCCGCCCGAGGGCCGGCTGGAAGGGCCCGCACCGGATCCCGGCCCGGACTTGGACTTGGCCCCGGACCCTGACTCGGCGGGCGCACCACTTCGCGCGCCCACCGAGTCAGGGCCCTGCCCCTGTTGCCCTGTGCGCCCGTCCTGCCCCGCGTGCCGCTGCAGGTCGGCGAGCTTGCTCATGCCGATCACCGTGGCGCCGAGCGTGCCGAGCCCGACGCCCGCGAGGACCAGGACGGTCCCGACGAACAGGCCGAACAGCAGGGTCGTCAGCCGTCGGCCGCGCCGGGGCGCGGCATGCGGGCGCCGGGCCGGACGGGATGTGGTGCCGCCGGCCGGTTCCTGACCGGGCATGGGCTTGGGACGCAGTGCGGTCTGTTCCATGGATAGCCTCCGGCAGGTGCTCTACCCGGCGCACCGGCGCACAACGAGCCACGAACGAGTGAGACTGACACAGGGTCAGAAATGGGCAGCCATAGGCGTCCGCCCGGTCCCCTCAGGCCGTGTGACCGTCGTGGCCGCCGTGTCCCGCGCCATGGTCGAACTTGAGTGCCTCCTTCGGCATCACCACGAAGGGCCGCATCATGCCCATGTCCTCGTGTTCGAGGAGGTGGCAGTGGTACATGAACCGGCCGTACGCGCCGTCGAACCTGCCCATGACGCGCAGGATCTGGTTCCCGGGGACCCGGAGGAGGTGCAGGCGTACCCAGGCCGGGCGCAGGGCGATCTCGGTCTCCTTCAGCACGTCCTCGGACGCGGGCCGCAGGACCGGCAGGACGGGCAGCGGCGCCAGGTACGGCGTCAACTCCCCCGTGTTCTGGTGGTCAGTCATTCCGTTCCACTCACCCCATATGACTCCTCGCGAATTGCCGAAGTTCCCTGAATATGACGTTCTGTACGAGAAAGTTCGGAAATTGGTAGTGGACGGCGATATTCCCGTTGTCAGTGGGGGCTGTTACTTTCTGCGGCATGACCGATCACGCCCTGCGGCTGCTGCGACAGAGCCGTTCCGCCGCCGAACTGGCCGCGTTCCCCTTCGACTTCGACCTCGACCGCGCCGAGCACGGCGAGGAGGTCGGCCTCGCCTCGGGCGGAGAGCTGACCCCGGTGGCCGGCGACGGCACGGGAGGCACGTTCTTCGTGTGCGCGGACGGGTCCGTGCTGTACGCCGATTCGGAGGGCTCGGCCGGGATCATCGGTTCCAGTGTCGACGAGGCGCTGGAGACCGTGATCGGTCTGCCCGGCTGGCGCGACTATCTGGACCTGTCGCCCGCCGACGGTACGGAGAAGATCCTCGCGCGGATGGCGGAGACCGAGCAGGAGATGCGCGAGGACTTCGACGTAGACGCCGAACGCGCCGCACTGCGCGGCGCCCTGGGGCTGCCCGAGCGCTCCCCCGTGGAGCTGATCGGCATGCTGCACAAGGCGCTGCTGCGCACCGAGCCCGACTTCCTGCTGCTCAACGCGGAGGAGGGCGGAGCGTACGAGCTGCTCGACCGGCATCCGCGCCCACCCCTGTGGGAGCCGGTGCTCGCCCGTGGCCGGGCCGACCTCGCCGTGCTGCGGGCGGGCGACGGCCCGGCGGCGTGGGACGCGGTGGCCCGGGACCCGCTGCGCCGCCGACTCGCCCTGCGGGCCGCGCAGTTCGACCGCGCGGAGAGCGATCTGGACCTGCTGCGGCATCTGGTGCGGTACGAGGCGGAGTCGTCGATGACGGACGAACTGCGCCTCGGGGCCGTCCTGGTGGGTCTGCACGGACTGGCCGAGGATCTGCCGCTGCTGCACGAGGTCCGGGACACGGACTTCGACACCGCGTGCGGTCTGAGCGAGCTGCCCGGGTCCGGGGCCCCGGGTGCCGAACTGCGGCAGTGGGCACTGGACATGGACGCCTCGATGTTCGGCACGGACCCGGCGGACGAGCCGCTGTTCACCTGGACGGAGCTGGCCCGCGACCAGGGCATGACCGAACTGGCCCGGGTCGCGCTGATCCGGCTGCTGGACGAGATCGAGTTGGGGCTGTATCAACTCGGGCGGCCCGGCTGGGCACCGGAGGCTCTGGACACCTCCCCGCTGCGTGGCCTGAGCCGGGAGTTCCAGGAACTGAGCGACCGGTTCCAGGCCCTGCGCGCCCAGCGTCTGTTCGTAGGCCTCCAGGACACGGCCTGGGCCCGGGTGTCGGCCCGGCTGGACCAGGCCCGCCTCGAACGGGAGCTGGGGCAACTGCCACAGGCCACGGCCACGTTGGAGAGCCTGCGTGCCATCCTCACCGACCCCCGGGACACGTCCCTGCGGCTCTGGCACGGGGTGAACCTCGGCCGTTACATCGCCGAGGAGCACTACGCCCTCACCCGCGCGCTGGCCGACGCGGACCTCCCGGAGGAGGCCCGCGTTCTGCTGGCCCACGCGGACGCGATACTCGGCGAGCTCTCGGGGAACGCCGCCACGGGCGTACGGGAGCTCGCCGAGGAGACGGCGGAGCGGGTGCGCGACCTCGGCTGACGGGGGAACTGCCGCCGTCAGCCGACCGGCAGTGCCGAGCTGCTGCGGTCCGGCAGGAAGCCGTGCGACCTGCGGGCCAGGTAGTCCGCCTTGTAGCGGGGTACCTGCTGGTGCCAGTGCAGGATGCCGGACAGCCAGTTCCGCAGCTCGTCCACATAGCCGTCCATGATCGCGCGTGCCTCGTCCGTGAGCTTGAAGTCCTCGTACAGGACCGGGAACTCATGGGCGGCGACATGTTCGAACTGCTGCATGCGCTGGGTCATCAGGTCGTGGATGATGCCCAGCGCGGTCGGGTAGTCGCAGTCGAAGAAGTTCTGGACGACGAGGATGCCGTTGTGGATCTCGCCCTCGTACTGGATCTCCTTCTGGTACGAGAAGACGTCGTTGATGAGCATCGCGTAGTCGGAGGCCGCCTTCTCCAGCGACTGGACGGGGCCGCTGCAGTAGACCTCCGGCGGAACCGTCCGGCCGTGGCCGATGCGGCACAGGCTCATGGTGAGGTCCGAGCCGAAGGTGGCGCGGCGCATCTCCAGGTAGTCGATCGGGTCGGGGATACGGTTCTGGGCCGTGTTGGCCAGTTCCCACACCCAGCTCTCGGTCATGACGTCCACCGCGGCACGGAACGTGCGCCGCTGGTCCGGGGTCATCTCGACCGTCGTACGCCGCCACAGGTCGATGAGCCCGCGCTCCATGCCGTTGACCGGGACAGGGAACGCGTCGCCCTCGATGGGCATGCAGGCGGAGAGCCGCTCGGTGCACAGGCGGGCCGCGGCCAGGTCGCGGCGGTGGCCGAAGACGAGGGGGTAGTAGTCGTCGCCGTAGGTGCCCCAGGACAGCCACGCGGAGCTGAGGTCGAGGGCGTCGGCCGTCGCGTCCGGGTGGATGCCGGCCGCGCACAGGGGCAGGTCGGCGGCGGCGAGCTTGTCCTCGTCCCAGACGCCCTCCTGGAGCATGCCCATGCTGTGCATCCAGTCGGTGAGGCGGTACCGGGCGCCGTCCAGGTGCGGGCTGAGGGTGAGCCGGAACGGCATGTAGAAATCCGGCAGTCGGGACGGGCCGACCTTCTGATAGGGCATATGTGTGTAGGCGCGCAGGCGTTCGGCACCGGCCGAGGCCAGCAGTGCGCCGATGTTGGTCGCGGACGTGCCGAAGCCGCCGACCCCGAACGGCCGCGACTCCTCCAGGGCCCCTTCGTTCATGTACCGGCTGGAACGCAGATGCCACTCGTGGCCGCCGGACTGCCAGTCCTGCAGCCCGCGCGTGTACGCGGCCACCGCGGCGATCTGGTCCGGTGTGAGGCCCTTCTCCAGGGCCAGGCCGGGCACTTCGGTGAGCGCGGTGTGCTCGAACTGGTGGAGCCGTGAGGTGAGGATGTCGTTGACGGTGTCGGCAGCCTCCTGGGTCGTGCACCCGAAGAAGGTCTCCAGGACGAGTACGCCGTTGCTCAGCTCGCCCTCGTCCTCGACCTCCCGCTGGTAGGAGAACAGGTCGTTGCGCAGGTGGACGCCGTCCGAGAAGGTCTCCATGAGCACCCTGAGCGGCCTCGACCCCGCGACGGACGCGGGCACTTCGGCGGTCGCGTACTCCACGAGCCCGGCCGACCAGGGCGCGCCGCCGACCTTGCGGCGCATCTCGATGTACTCGACGGGGTTGGAGATCCGCCCCTCGTTGATGTTGGACAGTTCCCACATGGATTCGTTCAGCAGATGCTCGGTGGCGACGGAGAACCGCCTGCGCCAGTCCACGGACATCGACGGAACCGTGCGTGCCCACAGGTCGGCGAGGCCCGCCTCCACCGGATTCTCCGGCTCGGGCACGGGAGTCGAGAGGTCGAGCGGCATGAAAAGGGGCAGCCGGTCCAAATACGCCTTGCCGCCGTCCCGGTCCTGGCTGCGCTTGAAGACCTCCAGGAAGTGGTCGTCGAAGAAGAAGACCCACACGTACCAGTCGGTGATGAGGGAGAGGTCGGGCCCGTCGCAGTCGGGGTGCGTGTACGCGCACAGCAACCCGTAGTCGTGCGCGTCGAGATCGGACTGCTCCCAGACGCCTGAGCCCTCCAGCATTCCCATCTCCCGTGCCCACACGGTCGAATGGGCGCGCGCCTCGTCGATATGCGGATTCAGGCGCGCCGGATACGGCATGTAGAAGTGCGGGAGTACGAACGGCTGTGTCATGGGCGGGGCCTTACCCCTGCCCCGGGCGTGCCATCCATCGAGCGGGACATGATCACACCATCGCGTGAATCAGGACCGATTCCGGGATTCCGGGCGGGCGCCGTGAGTTCACTCGACATGCGAGCACTACGAGATTTTCTCCGACTACTGCGAGACCTCACCCGCCCCCGAGCGCACCGCCCGCCCGACCTGCGCCCTCAGCGCCACGAACTCGGGCAGGCCCCGCGTCCCGATCTGATCGCGCGGGCCGGGAAGTTGGACCGGGAGGTCAAGGAGGACCCGGGATCCGGGGCCCGGCGACAGGACGACGACGCGGTCGCCGACGTACACACTTTCGTCGATGTCGTGCGTGACGAAGACGATGGTCGCGCCGTCCGTGCGGTGCACCTCAAGAAGCAGGTCTTCGAGGTCCTCGCGGGTCTGCGCGTCCAAGGAACCGAAGGGCTCGTCCATGAGGAGCAGAGAAGGACGGCAGACGAGCGCGCGGGCGATGGCGACGCGCTGCTGCATACCGCCGGACAGCTGCCAGGGGTGACGGCGGGCGGCGCCGCCCAGACCCACGCGCTCCAGGATCCGTTCCGCCTCACCGCGTCGTTCGGCCCGGCCGAGACCACGGCGGCGCAGCGGCAGCGCGACGTTCTCGCGGACGGTGAGCCAGGGGAACAGGGAGCGCCCGTAGTCCTGGAAGACGACGGCGAGCCGGTCGGGCACACCGGAGACGGGCGTGTCGTCGACGGTGACCGTGCCCTCGTGAGCGGGCAGCAGTCCGGCGATGGTGCGCAGCAGCGTGGACTTGCCGCAGCCGGACGGGCCGACGACGCACAGGAGTTGGCCGTCGGGCACGGTGAGGCTGATGTCCCGCAGGACGCTGTGGTCGCCGTAGTGCTGGCCGAGGGAATCGAGGGTGAGCATCCGGATCGGTCACCTGTCCTCAGGGGCTGGGGTCATGTGGGCCGCCCGCTGCCGATCAGCCGCTTCTCGACCGCCAGCAGGCCGGTGTTGAGGAGGTACCCGAGGGCGCCGAGCAGGACCAGGGCCGCCCATACGGTCAGCAGGTCGGAGCGCGACTGGGCGTCGGTGAGGGTGAAGCCGATGCCGTTGGCGGTGCCCGGCAGCAGCTCCGAGAACACCATGAGGATGAGGGAGAGCGAGAGGCTCAGCCGAAGCCCCGCGAAGATGCGCGGCAGCGCGGAGGGCAGAAGCAGCAGCCAGAGCCGTTCGAACGCGGTCAGGCGCAGCACGGTGGCCACTTCGAGCCGCAGCGGGTCGACATTGCGCGCACCCTCCGCCGTGTTGATCAGCACGGGCCACACGGCGCTGAAGGCGATCGACGCGACCTGCATCTGCGTACCGAAGTCGAGCACGACGACGAAGACGGGTACGAGGGCCGGCGGCGGGACGGCTCGCGCGAACTGGAGGACCGGGTTGCACAGGGCGTACGCCCGGCGCGACCGCCCGACCGCGATACCCAGTGCCACCCCGGCGACGGCGGCGAGAGCGAACCCGGCGGCCATCCGGCCGAGGCTGGGCAGGATGTTGTCGACGGCGGCGTCGGTGAGGAAGAGATGGCCGACGGGGCCGGAGAACCACAGATCGTAGGCGTGGCGCGCGATGCGGCCGGGAGGAGGGAAGTAGACGCTACCGTGCGCACGGGCGGCGAGTTGCCAGACGCCCACGGCGAGGGCGAGCACGAGCCAGCGGAGCAGCGCGCCTCGGGCGAGGGGGCCCACACGGGCAGTACGGGAGGCGTTGGGGGTGGTGGAGGCGGTACCGGTGCCGGGGGTCCCGGTCTCCTTGGTGGTGTCCGCGCGCGGGGGCTTGTCGGCCGTGGGGCCGGGGCGTCCGCTCATGGGTGGACCTCGTGGTCGGAGACATCGGCGGCGGACCGTTCGCCTCGCGGCGAGACAGAGGCAACGCGTGGCTGGTGCTCGCGTGTCCGGTGTTCCGGTGTCCACGGAAACGTTCTCCGTTCGCACCGCACGAGCACCGCGTCGATGACCAGGCCCAGGGTCCCGGCCCACACCACACCGGCCAGTACGTCCCGGGTGCCGTCGGTCGCCGTGCCCGCCTGGGCGATGAAGATGCCGAGGCCCTCGCCGAAGCCGGCGAGGATCTCCGTGGCGACGGCCAGGATGAGGGCGACCGCGGCCGAGATGCGGACACCGGCCGCGATGAAGGGTGCCGTGCCGGGGAGTTCGACGTGGAGCAGCACGGAGAGGCGGCCGAAACCGAAGGCGCGCAGGGTGTCCTTGGCGAGGGGGTCGGTCTCGCCGAGTCCGTAGACCGTGTTGAAGAGGATCGGCCAGACCGAGGCGTAGGTGATCAGCGCGACCTTGGTCTCGGTGCCCGAGCCGAGCAGGAGGGAGACCAGGGGGATCAGTGCCACGGACGGCAACGGGCGCAGGAACTCGACGATCGCGCGTACGGCGGCGTCGACGACCGGCACACTCCCGAGCAGCAGCCCCAGCGGGATCGCTATCGCGCAGGCCAGGCCAAGCCCCAGGGCCCATGCGCGCAGGGTCGCCCCGAGCCCGTCCAGGAAGGCCCGGTCACCCGCCAACTCCACGGCCCGGGCGAGGACTTCGGACGCGGGCGGGAGATAGCTGCGCCGTACGATCCCGGCCCTGCTCACCGCCTCGCACACCCCGAAGGCGAGGAGCACACCGAGAACACCGAGCACCGGCTCCTGCCGTACACGCACCCGGCCCCGGCCCGACTCCCGTACAAGCAACCGACCCCGGCCCAACTCCCGTACCCGCGCCCGTACTCGTACCCGTTTCACCGCACCAACAGCGTCGCCGGATCGATCGTCTTCTTCAACAGCCCCTGTTTCTCCATCAGTTCGGTCAGCCGGGCGATCTGCGTGGCGTCCATGACCGGTGGAAAGTCCGGCAGGTCGACCGACTTGGCCTGGTCCGCCGTCACCTTCGTGTACGTCGGCACCACGGCACGTACGGCCGACGGGTCCTCGCCGGCGATCTGCGCGGCGGCCTTGATGGCCCGCTGGAAGGCGGCGAGGGTCTCCGGGTTCTCGGTGGCGTACTTGTTGGTGGTGATGTAGCCACTGAGGGGGATCGACTCGACGGGCGGGGACGCGCCGTCGATCAGCACCCTTGCCTTGAGTTCGTCCTGGATGACGCTGTCGAAGGGCTCGACCGCGTGGACGGCGTCGACCTGCCCCTTCTCCAGGGCGGCTCCCATCTGCGGGAAGGGGACCTGGCGGTAGTCGGGACGTCCGACGCCCGCCTTCTCCAGGACCTCGTTGAAGGTCAGCGACTGGACGTTGTTCAGGACGTTGACCGCGAGCTTGCGTCCCTTGAGGTCGGCGACGGTCCTGATGTCCGAGTCCTTCGGCACCAGGACGTCCATCATGTGCGGCGCGGCTCTGATCGACTCGGCGACGATACGGATGTCGAGGGTGCCCTTCTCATGGGCCTGGAAGTAGGTGACGTAGTTCGCGCTCGCGACCACGTCCACCTGGCCCTTCGCCAGCGCGGGCAGCGCCTGGAGGCTCTGCTGGATCTGTGTGATGCGGACGTCGAGGCCCTCCTTCTCGAACAGGCCGCGGTCGCGCGCGATGTAGAGCGCGGCGCAGTCGATCAGTGGCAGGGCGGCGACATCGATCCGTTCCTTGCCGCCGTCCGAGGAGGACGAGTCCGAGCCGTCGCCGCCACAGGCCGCGACGGCCAGAGTCAGGGCGGCCAGCACCGCCGCGAGCTTTCCTCTTCCCGAGCGCAATGGACGTAACGCCATGAGCGCATGCCTATCAAAGATTTGACATGATCACCACAGGTCAACGAGCCACCTGCACCACCGCACGCGTGCCGCTCGTCCGCCAGCGCTGCCCCTCGGCGGCGACGAGCGCGGACTCGGTACGGGCGTCGAGGCCGACGATCACCTCCGACTTCAGGGTGCGCAGGGCGGCCACCGGGCCGGGGAAGTACGCGGTGACGTCCGCGAACGGGGTGGTCGGGGGCCGGAGCCGGTCACCGACCAGACGGCGGTAGTTCAGGTCGCCCTTCATCACGGTGACCGTGGCCGAGGCGAAGTCCTCGCGCAGGTCGTCGGGCATCGCCGCGTACGGGAGCGGGGCGCAGGAGAAAGGGTGGGCGCGTACCGCGAGGCGGCCGTCGGCCATCGCGGACCAGAGGCGGCGACCGTACGCGGCGGCCTCCCCCGGAGCGCGGGTCAGTCGGCGCAGGGCGTCGACGACGTCGGCGGTGGTCGCGTCGGAGACGAAGAACGGGTGCGGTTTCACATGCAGGACGGCGCGTTCGGCGTACCCCCGGGTCAGCAGGTGGTCCAGGAGCAGCAGGTCGGGGACGAGTTCGCGGCCCGCGTTGTCCGCGACCAGGCACACCGTGCCGGCGTCGCCTCGGGTGGACCGGAGCAGCGACCAGAGGGACTCGCTGTCGTCGGCGACGAGTCCCGCCGCCTCCCCGCCCTCGTCCGCACCGGAGAGCCGGAAACCGAGGTCGGCCCGGTTGCCCCACAGCGACCCGTGGAGCAGGGCGCGCGCCTGTTCCTCCTCGGGGCTGCCCACCAGGTCGTCGAGCGCGGCCAGTTCCTCGTCGGTCTCGGGGGCGTCCAGTTCGGCGAGCTTGAACGGGCGGAAGGGGTCGATCCCCCGCCAGGCATCGGCTCCCCCGCCTCCGCCTCCGCCTCCGCCGAAGTACCCGACCGCTTCGAGGAGTTGGCGGTAGAAGTACCCCTCCGCCCACAGCCACGGCACGTCGAACCAGGACCGGCCCACGTACTCCCGGGTCCCCCACTCCTCCCACCGCTCCCGGTCCTCGGCCCCGGCCGGGAGCGGTTCGACGACGCCCTCGGTGCAGTTCTTGAGGAGCGCGTCGAGCACGCGGTGCTGCTCGGGGCCGTACGGGAAGGCGTCCCGCACCTTCTGGATGAGCGCGGGATGCCGTTCGGCCAGCACGCTCCAGGGGAACGAGCCCGGCTCGTTGGAGAGGATCACGGGCGGGGACACGGAGTCGGAGGCAGGCATACGCCTCACGCTACCGCCCCCGAAACGCCCGGCCCGGAACCCGCAACGCGACGACTGAGCGGCCGGGGAACCCCCTCAGGGGCGCGGGGAACTGCGCGACCAGCCACAACGGACCAGTCACCCGGCACTCAACCGAAAGCCCCTCCTCAGTAGCCTCACGCCACCACCCTTATCTCCCGCTCCAGTTGCGCCACCAGGCTCAGATACCGCGCCCGCCTCGGCGTGGGCACCAACGCCCGGATGGTGAGCCGCCACATGTCCGCCGTGCGGCGCGGCTGGCGCGCCACCGGCTCCACCGCTCGGCTGACCACGCGACTGCCGACGAAGAAGCTGACGAGGGAGTGGGCCATCGCGTCGACGTCGACGTCCGGGTGGACGTCGGACTCCTTGACCGCGCCGAGGAGTTTGCCGGACGCGATCTCCGCCCACTCGCGGAACGGGTGCCGCAGCGGCGGCCGTACGACGACGTCGCCGGCGGCGAGACGCAGGCCCGCCCTGGAGATCGGGCCCTCGACGGCCATCCTGGTGATCCCGAAGGTGATGCGGATCAGCGCTTCGAGGGAGGAGTAGCCGCGGCCGTCGATGTCCCTGGCCATCCGCCGGGAGGTCCGGGACTGGATCTCCAGGATGGCGTGGGCCAGATCCTCCTTCGCCGCGAAGTGGAAGTAGAGGGCGCCTTTGGTGACATGGGCGTGCTCGACTATGTCGCTCAGGCTGGTCGACTCATAGCCATGGCGGTCGAACAGGTCGGCCGCGGCCGTGATGATCGTCGCACGGGTCTGCTCGGCGCGTAACTGCCTCGCCATCGGCGCCCACCCCTCCCCAACGTCCCGGTGCTCCCGAACTCCCTGAAGAAAAACGGGATATGCCGTTTGTTTCTTACTGCCTGTACAAGATAGCCGACCGTTCCACGGTGCCCACCACACACTCGAAAACCGTGTGTCCCTCCTGTGTTCCCACCACCTTCAGGGCCCCGTCACCTTGGTCCGTGGACTCGATCCAGGTGGGCAGGTCCAGTTCGGCGAACTGGTGGAACGTCGTGTCGAAGGACACGGGTATCAGACCGCCGTCGGGGCCGGTCCGCGCCAGTGCCGCCTGGCGGGCGGCCTCCAGGAGCAGCATGCCCGGTATGTGATCGAGGGGATGGTCGAAGAAAACAGCATGACCGGTATCAACTCGCAACTGCCAGTCACGATCCCCCTGTTGAGGCACGGCCAGGACGACGTCCGCCGCCGAGTCCCGGCCCACGTCGGCGGCCGGCAGCCCCGGCGGGACGGGCAGCGCGGTCACGTCGGCGGCCGTACGACCGCCGCGCAGCCTGCTGAAGACGGCGCCGCTGGTGCAGGTGAAGGCGACGTCGGCATGCGCGGCCAGCTCTCCGTCGAGCAGTACGTCGGCCGCGTAGCGGGCCGAAACCAGGCGCTTGCCGCGATGGCGGATGTCGGAGAAGGTGATGTCGACGGTGGGTTCGGCAGGGACCGGCCCGACGCCCAAGTGCTCGGGGAACGTGGTGATCCGGAACTCCTGGAGGACGAACTGGTGGTCCAGGGGCACCTTGTACTCGGTGTGGTTGAGCAGGGTTCCGGCCTGTCGTACGGTCTCCACGACAAGCAGCGGATCGTATGCCGTCCGGTCGGGCGACACGTGTAAACAGTGCACTCGCGGCCACTGCGCGGAGACGCTGAACCTGTCGGTCTCCGTTCGGGACCAACCGGTGGGGAACGTCTCCGCGATCGCCGCACGGTGCACGAGTTGGCGCGGAACACTCGCCGTCATGGCTGGGATTTCGGCAGACTGCGGCACTGGAAGCAATGTCTCTCCCTCGGTCCCCCGAATGGCCTGGCAGACGGAAAGGCGCCCGCTCCGGTGAGCGTTAGAGTACGAGGCGACCGGTTTGTTTTCAACGAGATCAGTCGGTCCGGCCCTATGATCGGCGGTTCCGGCGCACCTGACCACGCGCCGTCACGCACCAGCACGGCACTGAAATACGGCACCGAATACGGACACCGGCCAACTGGGCGCCAGGGAGGGGCTCTTATGGCGAAACAGGAGCGCGCCATCAGGACGCGCAGGGCGATCCTGGAAGCCGCGGGCGCGGTTTTCGACGAACACGGCTACACCTCCACGACCATCGCGATGGTGCTGGAGCGGGCCGAAGTCACCAAAGGCGCCCTGTATTTCCACTTCCCTTCCAAGGAATCCCTCGCACAGGCGGTGCTCGACGAGCAGGTGCCGTTCGGCACGGTCCCGGAACAGCCCTGCAAGCTGCAGGAGATCATCGACATGACGTTCGTCGTGGCGCAGCGGCTGCTGACCGACTCCCTGCTGCGAGGCAGCGTGCGGCTGACGGTGGACCAGGCGACGCCCCCCGGGGTCGACCACTCCGGACCGTTCCGGCAGTGGGGGGAACGGCTGATCGTGCTGATGGAACAGGCCGGCGCCCAGGGCGAGTTGCTGCCCACGGTGAAGCCGCAGGACACGGTGGAGCTGCTGGTGGGGGGCTTCGCGGGCATCCAGTTGATGTCGCGGGCCCTGACCGACCGGGCGGACCTCGCGCACCGTATCTCGGTCCTGTGGTCCCACATCCTGCCCGGCATCGCGGTACCGGGGCTCCTGCTCGGACTGGACAGCCGGGCCGACCGCGGCGTCCGCATCCTCTCCCCTGCCCCGGTCCCGGTCCCCGTCCCGTGATTCTGCTGACGGGGGCCACCGGCACCGTCGGTCGGCTGGTCGCCGAACGCCTGGCGGGCACCGGCCCGCTGCGCCTGCTCACCCGCGACCCGCACCGCGTCACCCTCGCCGGTCCCGGAATCGAGGTGGTGCGCGGGGACTTCGACGACCCCGCCGGGCTGCGCGCGGCGCTGGCCGGCGTACGGTCCGCTCTGCTCGTCACCGCGAACCCGCTGGCGCCGGTCCAGGACGAGAACTTCGTGGCGGCCTCCCGAGCGGCGGGGGTGTCCCAGGTGGTGAAGCTGTCGGCCCAGGCGGTGACCGATCCCGGGGCCACCGACCTGATCACACGGTGGCAGCGGTCCAACGAGGAGCTCCTGCGCGGCTCCGGCCTGGCCTGGACCTTGCTGCGTCCGCGCGCCTTCATGTCCAACACCCTGGGCTGGGCCCGCTCCGTCCGGGAGGAGGGGGTCGTCCGGGGCCCCCACGGCACCTCGCGGAACGCGAACGTCGACCCGCGGGACATCGCGGATGTGGCGGTACGGGCGCTTGTGGCCCCGGAGGGGCATGCGGGGCGTGCGTATGCCCTGACCGGGCCCGCCGGGGTCACCCCGGTGGAACAGACCGAGATCCTGGGCGAGTTGCTGCAACGGCCGCTGAAGTTCGTCGAGTTGACGGAGGATGAGGTCTTGCGGGGGCTGCTCGCCCGTTACCCGGAGGCGGTTGCACACGCCCTCGTGGAGAGTGCGGCGCGGGGGCGGGACGGGTCGAAGGGGCAAGTGGAGCCGGATGTCGCCGAGTTGCTCGGCCGTCCGGGTCGCTCGTATCGGGAGTGGGCGGCGGAACATCTGGCGTCGTTCAGCGGGTAGCTCCGATGCATGGGCAGTTCGTTCGCTGCGGGCCGGTGGGGGCTGGTCGCGCAGTTCCCCGCGCCCCTTTCGGGGCGCGGTCATCGCGTACGACACATGACAGCGGCGGGTCGGTAGGCGTCCATCCACGCCTGCCGACCCGCCCGTCTGTGTCACACCTTCATCTCACTGGCTCAGAATCAGAAGGTGAGCTTCCAGCTGTTGATCGTGCCCGTGTCCGAGGCGGCCACGTCCTGGACGCGGAGCTTCCAGGTGCCGTTGGCGGTCTCGCTGGAGGCGTCCACCGTGTACGTGGTGTTCACGTTGTCGGCGGAGTCCGAGGTGCTGGAGGCCTTCAGCGGGTAGGTCGTGCCGTCGGGCGCCACCAGGGTGATGACCAGGTCACCGCGGTAGGTGTGGGTGATGTCGACGCCGACCTGGAGGGCCGAGGGGGCGTTGCCGGTACGGCCGCTGACGGCGATCGAGGACTCGACGGCGGAGCTGTTGTCCGGGATGGAGACCGCGGTGGTGGAGGAGTAGGTGGTGCCCGAGGTCGTACCGCTCACGGCCTGCACGGTCTTGGTCGCGTCGGCCAGACCGGCGCCGCAGCCGCCCGAGCAGGCGCCGGGCAGGGCACGGGAGTTGGTCTTGATCGCCGACTCGATCTGGGCCGGGGTCAGCGAGGAGTTCGCCGACTTCATCAGCGCGGCGAGGCCCGCGATGTGCGGGGCGGCCATGCTGGTGCCCTGGTAGTAGGCGTACGACTCGGTGGACGGGCCCTGGGTGCCGGAGTTCAGCGTGGACAGGATGCCGTTGGCGGTGCCGGTGCTGGTCTGGCCGCCGGGGGCCGCGATGTCCACGGTGGAGCCGTAGTTGGAGTACGAGGCCTTGGCACCCGTACGGCTCAGCGCGGCGACCGAGATGACGTTGGCGCAGCTCGCCGGGGAGTAGTTGGCCGCGTTGGCGTTGCTGTTGCCCGCCGCGACGACGACCGTGGTGCCGCGGTTGACGGCGTTGGTGATCGCGGTCTGGGTGGCCGTGGTGCACGCACCGGAGCCGCCCAGGCTCATGTTGATGACCTTGGCGATGTTGGCGTTGGCCGGGACACCGGAGACGGTGCCGCCCGACGCCCAGGTGATGGCGTCGATGATGTCGGAGTCGTAGCCACCGCACTTGCCGAGGACGCGCAGCGGGGAGATCTTCGCGTTGTACGCGATGCCCGCGACGCCCTTGCTGTTGTTGGTGGCGGCGGCGATGGTGCCCGCGACATGGGTGCCGTGCCACGAGGAGTTGCTGGAGCCGGTGCCGGCGCCGCACTCGTCGGTGGCGTACCAGTCGCCCGGGTCGGCCGGGTTGCTGTCACGGCCGTTGCCGTCCACCGAGACGGCGGTGTCGGAGATGAAGTCGTAGCCCGCGACGATGTTGGCGGCCAGGTCGGAGTGGGTGACGTAGCCGGTGTCGATGACGGCGACGGTCACGCCGGTGCCGGTCGCGGTGGTCCAGGCGCCCGGGACGCGCATGCCCGCGGTGGTCTCGAAGAGGTCCCACTGCTTGCTGTACTCGGTGTCGTTCGGGTCGGCCTGCGGCTTGTTGAGGCGGTCCGGTACGGCGTAGGCGACCTGCGGGTCGGCCTGGTACTCGGCGATGACGTCGGCGACGTCCGCCTTGCTGAGCCGCTCGCCCAGGTCGACGAGGGCGGCACCGGTGCCGAGGCGGCGCTGGAAGTCCAGGGTCTCGCCGGCCTCCTTGCCCTTGGCGACGGCGTCGGCGTCGGCGGCCTGGTTCGACTTGGCCTCGGCGGCGCCGGCCTTGTAGCCGACGATGAGTCGCTCGGCCGGGGCGGCGACCGCCTGCGCGGCGGCATCCTGGGCGGTGGCGGGAGCGGCGGGCTCCTGGGCGACGGCGACCGAGGTGGTGGCGGCGGCGACCAGTGCGGCGGAGACCGCGGCGGCGGATATCAGCTTCCGCCCCGTGACACGGGTGGGTGAGGTACGCAAGGGCTTGCCTTTCGTGGCCGTACTGCGGGCAACCTGGAGGGCGGCGCGGAGTTGCGGTCGATTCGCTTCGTCGTCGAAGCGGCGGGGGGTGCGGTCGAAAAGCGGCGCGGCGGCCGGCCAAGCGCGAGCGGCCCGTTCCGGGGTTACCTGTGGGGCGGCTGTGGTGGAACAGTAGGCAAAGGGAAGGTCATCCGGATACAGGGGAAACCCTCGATCCGTCCGGTTCCACACCCTCGAACGCCGGAAACCGACCCTGAACGACGGCCAGTTGACCGGGTTGGGCGAGTTACGGGGGATTGGCGGGGCGTGCGGCGGGGCGAGTGCCGGTGGTGTGGCAGTACGTGTGGCGATTGAACGCGGTCTGCCCGCTTCCCGTACTGCCCGAAGGCGGACCCGTTCCCGGGCCGGCCCGCAGCAGACCTGTTCAGACCTGTTCCCCCTCGGTCGAGGAGACATCCCGATGACCGCCCACCGCCGTACTCTCTCGGCCGCCGCGCTCTCCTGCACCGCCGCCGTCGCGGCACCGCTGTTGCTGACCTTGTCGGCGGCGGCTCCCGCCCAGGCGCACGGTGCGCCGACGAAACCGGTCAGCCGCGTCTACGCCTGCTCCCCCGACGGTGGCAGCACGGCCGGTACGGCGGCCTGCCGGGCGGCGCTCACCGCGAACGGCGGGGCGCCCTTCACCTTCTGGGACAATCTGCGGGTCGCGAACGTGAACGGCCGGGACCGTGCGGTGATCCCCGACGGCAAGCTGTGCAGCGGCGGGCTGTCCGACTACCGGGGGCTCGACATCGCCCGCGCCGACTGGCCCTCGACCACGCTGTCGCCGGGCGCGCGGCTGACGATGACGTACCGCTCGACGATCCCGCACACCGGCACGTTCAAGATGTTCCTGACGAAGCCCGGGTACGACCCGGCCGAGCCGCTGAAGTGGTCCGACCTGCCGGACAAGCCGTTCGCCGAGGTCAAGGACCCCGCGATGACGGGCGACGCGTACCGCATCGGGATGACGCTGCCGTCGGACCGGACCGGCCGTCATGTCCTGTACACGATCTGGCAGAACTCCAGCACGCCGGACACGTACTACTCGTGCTCGGACGTGGTGTTCCCGACAGCGAAGAGCAGCACCAGCGGTTCAGGTGACACCGGCGCGTCGGCCACCGCGACCCCCGCCGCGAAGTCCGAGCCCACTCGGACCCCCACGCCGACCGAAGCGGCCGAGGAGCCGACGAGGACGGTGGAAACGGGAGAGGCGGCGGAGTCCGCCGACTCCGCCGCCCCACAGTCCGGGAGTACCGTGGCCGGCGCCCCGGTGGCGTCCACCACCGAGGACACCGGACCGCGGTACGCGGTCGCGGGCGGCGCCGCGGCCGTACTGCTCGCCGTGGCGGTCGCCCTCGTCCTGCGGCTGCGCCGCCGGTGAACTCCGGCGGCCCAGCCCCTCATTGACGGTTCGTCAGTTGACGAAGACCGTGGCGTTGCCCTGCGTCACGTCCTGCACGGGGGCGTACTTGGCGGTGAAGTAACCGGCGCTGAAGCACAGCGACGAACCGGACGTCCTGGTGAACGCCTGGGCCGCGAAGTTGATGCTGTTGTCGGCCTCGCCGGTCGTACCGGTCAGGCTGGGCGCCTGGTAGACGCAGTTGATGCTGCCGAGCAGGGTGCGCAGCACGACGGTCGTCTGGATGGTGGAGCCTGCGGCCGGGCTGACGACGACGGATTCGTCGGAGCCCACCACGGTGGTGTACGGCAGGTTGTTGACGGTCACGCTGGTCACGCCGAGCACACCGAGCACATTGCTGGTGCAACTGCTGAAGGTGTGCGCGGTGACCGACTCGGTCGCGACGCCGGGCGCGGCGGGGTTGTCGGTGACCGTGGCCGTGAAGGTGGACGCGGCACACGTGACACCGCTGGTGCCGGTCGCGCTGGAGTAGAGCGTGGCGGTGGTGCCGGAGGCGAGGGAGGCGCTGAGGACGTCGCCCACGGCGACGGCGTCGCCGGCCGCGCTGCCGACGGTCAGCACGGTGTCGGCGGCGGACGCGGGGGTGACCGCGGCGACGGAGAGGCCTACGACAGCGGCGGCGAGGGCCAGGGTGGAACGAGTGCGAGTACGCATGATGCGGGTGCCTCTTTCTGGAACTGGGGGTGTTCGGGGGTGTGTTGGGGGTGAGGTGGGGGGTGGTGTCCAGGGGGGTCAGGGCATGCGGAAGTACGCGTGGGAACGCGTGCCGAACGCCTGAAGGGCATGGGAAACGTGAAGGGCGCGGGAAAGGAGCCGTCGCCGGCCCGCGACGCCTTCTCCGTACGTGACGGACCGGCAACGACAACCGGCCGGTGACCGGCAGGAAGGCTTGGAGGGAGGCTTCCTGGCCGGACCGGGCGGGACAGGGCGACCCGGCGACGGCCCAGGGGGGAAACGGCCGTGCCGACGCCTCGGAGGCGGACTTCGGAATGAGCGTTGAGTCCGGGAAGAGCGGCTCGCACCGCTGCGGATCCGGCGCCACGGATCCGGGGAAACCAGGGCAGTTCTAAACCTGAGGAACCGTCAACGTCAAGGTGCGGAACGGAAGTTGATGTCTCTGACCCCATTTCCCCCTGGTTCTGCGCTTGCCACTCGAAGGGGTCTCGGAGGGGTCTCAGAGGGGCCTCCGGACCCCCGGACGACCCTCGATCACCCCGTGAAGCCACAGGTGGCGCATAATCCGCACCCTTTTTTCACAACTCCCTTGACCCTCCAAAGTAACCACGGGTAACTTCCTCGGCGGCTACTGGTGCGTAACCGTGAAAGCCCTTGCAATCGCCGGGAGTTGCGAGGAGACGGATACCCCAGCTGCTGTCCGCGCCAGGACAACACGCCACTGAAGCCCGACCAGCATTGACGCACTGACTATGTGCACTTGGGAGCAGCCATGGCCTCGTCCTCGGACGTCTCGTCGTCCGCCGGATCCAACCCCGAGCAGCCGGAGAGCGGTAACGCCTCCGGTGGCTCCGGGGGCTCGGGATCCTCCAACGTGTCCGAATTCTTCGAAGGCGCCGGAAAGGGCGCCGAGCGACGCGGGCGGGTCCGTGGACGCCGCGCCGCCATGATGGCGGTGCCGGCCACCCTGATCGCCGCGACGCTCGCGGTACTCACCGCCGAGGGCGCCCTGGGCGTCCAGTTCGCCATCTCCGGCATGCCGTTCACGGTCACCGCGACCGAGCTGAACGGCACCGGCTTCGAGCAGTTCGGCGGCCTCGACCACATGATCGAGAACAGCCCGAACGAGGGTGACACCGGCGGTCAGGTGCTGGTCATCACCTCCGCGATCAAGAGCGCGTCGCTCACCAAGCTGTGCCAGAGCGTCGACCTCGGCGGCATCAACCTGCTGATCAAGGCCGGCAGCAGCGGCACTCCGGTGACCGCGACCGACCTGACGACCGACTCCACCGAGCTGTCTGGCAACGCGTCGTTCGACAACATCGAGATCGGCAACGACGCCAGCACGCTCACCAAGGCAGGGGTCAAGGGTCCGGCCGGTGTCTTCAGCCAGCAGGCGGACACCGTCCACATCTCCAACCTGCGGCAGACCAACTACGCGACCACGGCCGCCGTGTTCAAGCTGCCCGGGCTGAAGCTCAGCTTCAGCGAGTCGGGTTGCTGATGTCGGCCGACATACGGCAGGGGGTGCGGCCCGCCTTCAGAGCATGGCGGGCCCACCGTCCGTACCTGGCCGGGGTGCTGCTCACCCTGGGCGGGGCGGAGATCCTGGTCACGATGAAGGTGTCGCTGAAGGTCGTCCTGCACATCGGTATGCAGGGTCTGGCGGGCTATCTGCTGCCGTCGCTGATGATCGTGTGCGGGCTGCTGATCATCTTCAACCCCGCACAGCGCCTGTTCTACTCGATCGTCGGTGTCCTGCTGACGCTGGGCACATGGGTCACCTCGAACCTGGGCGGCTTCTTCGTGGGCCTCACCCTGGGAGTCGTGGGCAGTTGCATGGCCTTCGGCTGGCTCCCGGACCAGGAACCCAAGGTCAGCCGCAGGCAGCGGCGCAAGATCAAGCGGGAGCGCAAGGCCGTCATGGCGGCGCAGACGGCCGCGGAATCCACGGCGCCGGCGACAACGACGGACGACGGTCAGGAAGACACCGGCGAGGGCAGCCTGCGCGGCTCGATGCGCTCCTCCACCGCCGACTCCCCTTCACATCTGACGACATAGGCACCCTTGCCCGGCAACTCCGCGACCGCCTCGACGAGTTCGGTCCCTCGGTAGACGAGGCCGACCCCGTCGTCGGTGCAGTGCGTGGTGGGCAGGGTGCCGTCGGCAACCAGCTTGTGGACGAGCGGGCGGCGGCCCGCATCGCTGTCGTAGTGCACCCCGTTGCCGTACGGCAGAAAGCCCAACGCGTCGGTGAGCGGCCGGAGTTCGGGGCCGAAGGAGTCGGTGGTGCCGCCCCTGAACCAGCAGAGGGAGCCCGCGCTCACACCGCTGAGCACCACGCCGGCCTCCCAGGCCCGCCGCATGATCCGGTCGAGCCCGTGCACTCGCCACACGGCCAGCAGGTTCGCGACCGAGCCACCCATGACCCAGACGACGTCCTGTTCGAGCACGGTGCCCTCGACGTCGTCGACATTGGGCATGGGGAAGAGCTGCAGCGGCGTGAGGTCGAAGCCCGCGACCCGGGCGGCCTCGCCCATGCGGGCGGCGAAGTGCTCGGCGTCCCCGATCGCCGTACCGACGTACAGGACGCGCGGCCTGCGGCCGTGGGCCCCGGAGAGATCGACGGCGTGATGCACGAGGGCATCGAACTCCACCATGGTCCGGCCGCCGGAGCGGAGGCCGCCGGAGGTCGCGAGGATGGTCGGTTCGGAAGCGGCCATGCGGATGATCCTACCGATCAACGGCGGTCTCCTACCGATCGGTGACGGGCTCCCGACGGTCGACGAAAGGCTCAGCCCGGTGGGCAACAGGCTCGCCCACCTGCGAAGATCCCTCCCCCGCCGAGCCGTTCGCCGGCTCGCCCACCGTGCCGTCCGCCTTCAATGCCTGAGCCTCGCTCTTGAGGATCCGCATCGAGCGGCCCAGCGCACGTGCCGTGTCCGGGAGCTTCTTCGAGCCGAACATCACGATGAACACGATCGCCACGATCAGCAGATGCCAGGGTTCCAGTCCGTTGCGGAGCACAACCTCACAGCCCTTTCCTTCGTCACACATAACAGTTGCCACTTTGCGCAACTGTACAACCAAGGTGAGACGTGAGAAGGGCGCCGATGACCACCAGCACCAGCAGGCGGGCCGTACCCGCACGACACCGGTCCGCCGCGGGCACCCGGCGGCGCAAACCGGAACGGCGGCGGGGACGGCTGGCACTGGGGATCCTCCTCTCGCTCCTGCTGCTCGTCGCGGCCGGCGCCGGCTGGGTCTATCTGAAGCTGGACGGTGACATCAAGACCTTCGACGCGGGTGGCCTCTCGGACGATCGCCCCGCCGAGGGCTCGTCCAAGGGCGAGAACGTCCTGGTCATCGGCTCGGACGCGCGCAACGACGGCAACGCCGCGCTCGGCGGCGGCGACGTCAACGACATCGGCCGCTCCGACACCGCGTTCCTGCTGCACATATACGCCGACCACAAGAACGCCGTCGCCGTCTCCATCCCCCGCGACACCCTGGTCACCATCCCGCCGTGCAAGCTGCCCGACGGCAAGTGGACGACGGCCCGGCCGGACACGATGTTCAACGAGGCCTACTCGGTCGGCGAGACCGAGAAGGGCAACCCCGCCTGCACACAGAACACCGTCGAGAGCATCACCGGGCTGCGCGTCGACCACACCGTCGTCGTCGACTTCAAGGGCTTCGCCGCGCTGACCGACGTGGTGGACGGGGTGAAGGTGTGCCTCCCCCAGAACGTGTACGAACGTGACCTCAAACCCAAGCTCCCCACACGCGGCAAGCTGCTCTTCGAGAAGGGCGAGCAGACGGTCTCGGGTCAGAAGGCGCTGGACTACGTCCGTATCCGGCACGGCATCGGCGACGGCTCCGACATCGGCCGCATCAAGCGCCAACAGGCCTTCGTGGCAAGCCTGATGAAGGAGGTCAAGAACAACGGCCTGAGCCCGACCAAGCTGCTCCCCCTCGCCGACGCGGCCACCAAGTCGCTGACCGTGGACCCCGGTCTGGGCTCCGCCGACAAGCTGATCTCCTTCGCGATGTCGCTGAAGGACATCGACCTGCACAACACGAAGTTCGTCACCATCCCCTGGCGGTACGAGGGTTCACGCGTCGCGATCGTCGAGCCCGACGCGAGTGACCTCTGGGCCGCGCTCAAGGCGGACCGCACGCTGGACGGCAAGGACGCCAGCGGCAAGAAGAAGGCCTCCCCGAGCGCAAGCCCCAAGGCCACCCCAACTCCCGTGTCCGGCAAGGGAATCGCCGTCGCCGTCTACAACGGCACGACCGTCACCGGCCTGGCCAAGGAGGCCGCCGCCGAGCTGACCGCCGACGGTTTCACGGTCACCGGCACGGCGACCGCGAGCAGCCAGGACCACGCGACGACCGTCATCGAGTACGGCCCCGACCACAAGGCCGAGGCCCAGACGGTGGCCCGCGTCTTCCCCGGCGCCGCCCTCCAACCGGTGACAGTGGACGGCATCAACGTGGTCGTCGGTGAGTCGTACCAGGGCGGCGCCACAGCTTCGCCGACCCCCACCGCGGTCCCGAAGGACGTGGCCGAGGGCGCCCGTTCGGCGGACGACAACCCCTGCTCCAACCTCAGCTACGGCTGAACCGGACCCACGGCGGACCGACCCCTCGCCGCCGACGAGCGCCGCCGAGCGACGGCGAGGGCACCCCCGTACAGCACCGGCACGACCACCAGACCCGCGTAGTACGACCCCGGCAGCCCCACCAGCCCCAGCGAGGGCCCGACCGGAGAGACAGGCAGCAGCACCCCGACGGCGGCGAGCGCACCGGCCGCCCGCCCGACGACTCCCGCGCCCCGGCCCCCGCCACCGCCGCGCAGGAGCAGCATCACCACGGCCTGGGTGAGGAGGTTCTCGGTGAACCAGGCCGAGTGGAAGACGGCCCGGTCGTCCAGGGCGTCGGGCCCGTGCAGCGCGAGGGCGAGCACGCCGAAGGTCGCGAGGTCGGCGACGGCGTTGAGGGCGCCGAAGCCGCCGAGGAAGCGCAGGAAGTCACGGGTGCGCAGCACGGTCGGCCGGGCCAGGACACCCGGCGCCGGACGGTCGTACGCGTACGCCAGTTGGGCCGCGTCGAAGCACAGGTTCTGCACGAGGACCTGCGCCGGGAGCATAGGAAGGAAGGGCAGCAGAAGCCCTGCGGCGAGCATCGCGACGACGTTGCCGAGGTTCGAGGAGAGCGTGACGCGCAGATACGTGGCGATGTTGCCGCTGCTGTGCCGCCCGGCCGTGACGGCGTGGGCGACGGCGGCGAGATCCTTCTCCCCGAGGACGACGTCGGCACTCTCCCGGGCCACGTCGACGGCGGCGCGCGGCGCGATCCCGACGTCGGCGGCGCCCAGCGCGGGCACGTCGTTGACCCCGTCCCCGAGAAAGCCGACGGTGTGTCCGCCGGCCCGCAGCGCGGCGACGATCCGGGCCTTGTCGGCCGGGGTGCAGCGCGCGAAGACGGTCGTACGCCGGACCAGATCCGCCAGTTCGGCGTCCCCGAGGCCGTCCACGCCATCCGCCACCTCCCCCGGATCGAGGCCCAGGTCGCGGCAGGCGCGGGCGGCCGTGCCCGGATGGTCGCCGGTGAGGACCTTCACCCCCACACCCAGCGCGGTGAGGTCGCGCAGGGCCTCGGGGGCGGTGGGCGCGAGGTCGTCCCGCAGGGCGACGAAACCCCGGAAGGTCAGGCCGTGTACGTCGGCCGGGGTCCAGGCGCGGGTGCGCGCGGGCCGCTCGGCGGTGGCGACGGCGAGCAGCCGCAGCCCGCTCGCCGCCTCCTGGTCGGCGCGCGCGAGCAGCCGTTCCCGCTCGGCGGGGTCCAGGGAGCACCGCCCCACGACCTCGGCGACCGCGCCCTTCACGACAAGGACATGGGTCCCCAACCGCCCTCGTACCACCGCCGTGGCCAGCCGCCGCACCGGGTCGAAGGGCAGGGCCGCCACCCCGTCGTACCGCTCCCCGACCGGCCCCGCCGCCGCGAGCAGCGCCTCGTCGAGGGCGTCCGGGGTGGGGAGTTCGGCGAGTTGGAGGGTCCACCAGGATGCCGTGGCGGCCCAGTCGAGCACCTCCGGATCGTCCCGGCCGCTGGAATCGCACGAGCGTTCGACGACCGGGTGGTCCCGGGTGAGGGTGCCGGTCTTGTCGAGGCACAGGATGTCGACCGCGCCCAGGTCGTGCAGCGCGGGCAGCCGTTTCACCACGACCCCGTGCGTCCGGGCGAGCCCCGAGGCCCCGCGTGCCAGACAGGTGCTGACGACGACCGGGAGCATCTCGGGCGTCAGCCCGACGGCCACCGCGACGGCGAACGGCAGCGTCTCGGGCCCCTGTCCGCGCAACGCCGCGCTCGCCATCAGCACGAGCGGCGGGGCGAGCAGCATGAACCGGATCAGCACCCAGGAGATGCCGTGCAGCGACCGGTCGAAGGCACTGAGCGCCCCGCGGGAAGTGCGGCGTCCAAGCTGCGAGACCGTTGGTGCGGTTGGTCGCGCCCCTCGGCGGAGCCGCTTGCGGACACAGTGGCGCGTGAAGCGCACCGGACTTCGCCGGATCCGAGCACTCCCGTCCCGGCGCACGGCTCCCCCATGCGCGCCCGCGAACCGCGTACGCGCCCCCGTGGCCACCACCACGGCGGTGGCACTCCCGGAGGCGACGGCGCTCCCCTGGAAGCACAGTTCGGGCCGCGCGAACACGCCCCGGTCCGCCGCATCCGGCCGTACGCCCTTCACCACCGGCGCCGACTCGCCCGTGAGCGGCGCCTGGTGCACGGTCAGTCCGGTCGCGCGCAGCAGCCGTACGTCGGCCGGAACCAGGTCGCCGGGCCCGAGCCGGATCACATCGCCCGGCACGAGTTCGGCGACCGGGATCTCCCGGGCGACGGGCGGCCCGCCCGCCGCCGGGCGGCGCAGGACGGTCGCGGTACCGGCGACCAGCTCGCGCAGCCCACTGAGGAAACGTTCCGCCTGATGTTCGCCCGAGGCGCGCAGCACACAGCTGACCGCGACCAGGGACAGGATCACCGAGGCCGTCCCCCAGGCGGTGACGGCCGCCGAGACGAGCCCGAGACAGAGCAGTACGGCGGTGAAGGGGTCGCGCAGACTCCGTACGAAGCGGACGGGCCGGTGGATCGGACGAGCCGCCGGGACCACGTTCTCCCCGACCACCGCCAGCCGTTCCTCGGCCTCGTCGTCGGTCAGACCGCGCGGGAAGTCGTCGAGGCGCCTCGGCGTCCGAAGATCAGACTCCACGGAGGTGCCGTACGGGGGTGTGCTCGGCGCGGTCGGTCAGCCGCCCGACCAGCAGCCGTACGACGGTCACGATGTCCGGGTCGTCGACGAAGTACACCTGCCGACGCCCTTCGCGCCGGGACCGGACGAGCCCGGCGAGCTTCAGTTTGGTGAGGTGCTGGCTGACGGCGGGCAGCGCGCCGCCGACCCGCTCGGCGAGCCCGGTCACATCGCTCTCGCCCTGGGCCAGCGCCCACACGATGTGCAGCCGGGCGGGCGAGGCGAGCAACCCGAAGGCCCCAGCGGCCTCCGCCAGCACCTCGGCGGACGGATCGTCGGAACCGGAGCTGCCCGTACCTGTTACCACGCGCCCAGTTTAGGCCGGTGCGGGACCCGTGCTGCGCCGCACGATGAGGTGAGCAGGGATGACGGTGACAAGGCCCGGGTCCGGCTCCGCACCGGCCGTCGCACCCGTGTTCGCCTGGCCGTCGATTCGCGCCAGGAGCAGCCGCAGCGAGCGGGTGCCGATCTCCTGGAAGTCGGTGCGGATGGTGGTGAGCGGGGGCAGCAGATGGGCGGCTTCCGGGATGTCGTCGTAGCCGACGACACTGACGTCGTCCGGGACCCGGCGGCCGGCCTCGTGGAAGGCGCGCAGCGCGCCGAGCGCCATCTGGTCGTTGGAGGCGAAGACGGCGGTGACGTCCGGATCGCGGGCGAGCCGCCGGCCCAGTTCGTAGCCGGAGTCGGCACTCCAGTCGCCGACGAGCGGCTCGGGCACCTCGGCCCCGGCCTTCTCCAGGGTCTCGCGCCAGCTCGCGGCCCGGCGTTCGGCGGAGGTCCAGCCGGTGGGTCCGGCGATGTGCCGGACCGTACGGTGGCCCAGGTCCAGGAGGTGTTCGGTGGCCAGGCGCGCTCCGCCCCGGGAGTCGGCGGTGACCATGGGGGTGTCGTCGCCGAGGGCGTTGTCCATCACGACGAGCGGGATGTCGAGGTGGGCCTCGGCGAGCGCCTTGCCCACCCTCCGCTGCGGGGCGATGGCGATGACCCCGTCGGCGCCCTCCGCCGACAGCCGGTCCACGGCCTGGACGACGGTGTCCCGGTCGGCGGTGTCGAGGGCGATGGAGCTGACCAGGTAACCCGCCTCCTGGGCCGCGGTGTTGATCGCGGTGAGCGTGGAGGCGGGCCCGTAGCGGGCCGCGTCGAAGGAGATCACCCCGAGCATCCGGGTCCGCCCGCTGGCCAGCGAACGCGCGCTGCGGCTCGGCCGGTACCCGAGCGAACGCATGGCCTCAAGCACGGCTTCCCGGGTCTCGGCCCGCACGGCGGGGTTGTCGTTGAGCACCCGCGACACGGTCTGCTTGGAGACACCGGCCAGCCGCGCCACGTCGTCCATCACCGGCCGCGTTCCCGCGAAGTTGCGCCGGCTGCGTCCCTTGGGAGCGGCGCCGCCACCGGCACTTCGGGTCATGGGGATGCATCCTTCGGCTTCGTCCCGTGGGTGGCGGTAGTGCCCCGCCCGGCTGGCCCACAGGATAGGCCGCCGGACGGCGGTCACCACCGACCGGGACCTACCCGGTGATCACCTGAGTCCGTACGGTGACCCATTCGACGCGCGAGATCCCGGCCTCCCCCGCCGGCACGGGCACCGGCAGGTACACGGGCGGGTCGGCGGCGAACGGCAGCACCTTCACGTGCAGGGCGCCGTCCGGGACCCGGTCGAGCGCGATCTCCCAGACCCGCCCCGCGTAGAACTGGTCGGCGACCAGCGTGTCCCCGACGTACGCGCGGGCCACGTCTCCGGTCCAGTGGACACGCAACAGCGTTCCGCTGCGCGGGAGTTCGTCCGGTACGTCGATGAGGTACTCGGCGGCGGACGTGTCGAAGTACTTGTCGGCGGGCGCACTGGCCCGGTCCAGTACACCGGTGACGACGTCAGGGGCGGGTCCGGCGGCCCGCAGGAGGGAGACATCGAGGGTTCCCGAGTCACCACCCGTGGGGAGCGTGTAGCGGGTGAACACCCCGTCGGAGGTCACGGCCAGATTCTCTCCGGGAGGCCGCTCGGGTGCGGGCAGCACGGCGAACGAGGTCTCCGCCGCCGCACTGTGCACCCGTACCTCTCCGGCCGGTTCGTCGAAGACGACCCCGTCCCCCGCGTCGCACAGGATCAGCCGCTCGGCTCCCCAGGCGACACCCCGGTAGGCGGTACGGGCGGTCGCCGCGTCCAGCACCAGCAGGCCGACCTGTCCGCCGTCCGGCGTGCCGACCTCGACGAGGGCGTCGGTGCCGGGCCGCAGTCCCGTGACGAGGAAGCGCCCATCGGCGGACACGACCTTCCCCATGGGAGTGTGCACATACCTCAACGTGCTGATGTCCAGGGCCAGTTCGACGTCCACCCCGTCCGTGGCAGCCAGTACGAGGACGGTACGTCCGTTGACGTCGACCGTGCACACGGGCTGCGCGGTGGCCCAGTCGAGCCGCAGTCCGGCGACGTCGAGCCGTAACGGCCAGCAGAAATAAGCACCTTGAGGAACCGTCACCGGCGCGCTGGGCACGGTCAGTTCAGGCACGTCCGGAAACGCAACCGTGAACGAGGTGTCCGGATGGTCGGGCAACGGCTCGTGCGGCTGATGGTTGTTGACGAACAGGAAACCGGAGTCGCCGTCACCGCGCACGGCCCATCGCAGCGTCTCCCGGTCGCCCTGTCCGGCCGGCTGCCGCTCGGGCAGCACGGAATCCATGGGCGCGATGCGCTCGCCGAAGTCCGCCAACAGCAGGTGCTGGAGACGCAGTTCGTCGTACGAGGGCCGGTACTGCCCGTACTCGCCGAGCGGGGCCTGGAAGTCGTACGTCAGGACGGGCAGGTCGTTCGGATAGTCGGTGGCGTGGGACTCCTGGAGGGTGGTCAGCTCACCGGCGGGATTCGTGCCGCCGTGGAACATGTAGTAGCCCTGCCAGACAGAGCCGCACCCGATCTTCGTGAGCCCGAGCGCGCCGATGTCGGCGGCGTCGACACGCGGCCGGCGATGGTAGGCAACGGCCATCCCGCCGCCCAACTCGCAGGTGGCCCAGGGGAATCGGTCGGTCGGCGCCGGTTCACCACCTCGCACGGTGGTGGGTCGCAGGTCGGCGCCGATGCCCTCGTCGTCGCGCTGGTGGGTGAAGAAGAAGTGCTTGCGGCAGGTGTCGGACCAGCCGCCGTCCCACTCGGTCCAGAAGGTCTCGGTGTAGCCGCCGTACAGCGGAAGCAGTTCGTCGGGCGGGAGTTGGACCCCGCCCCAGGCCGTCGAGGTCCACAGCGGTGCGCTGAGTCCGGCCTCCTGCGCCATCCGCTTGAGGGTGAGGAGGTGGCCGGGCCGGTCGTACAGCTCGTTCTCGATCTGGATGGCGACGATCGGGCCGCCGTGCGCCCGGTCGAGCCCCTTCAACTGCTCGGCGATCGCGGTGAACCAGCCGCGTACGGGTCCCAGGTAGTCGGGGTCGTCGGTGCGGGGTGCGGTGGTGCGGGTGAGCAGCCAGTCGGGCAGGCCGCCGTTGCGTACCTCGGCGTGGCTCCAGGGCCCGATGCGCGGGATGAAATCCAGGCCGTGGCGGGCGCAGAGTTCGGCGAAACGGCGCAGGTCGCGGTCGCCGTCGAAGCGGATCCGGCCCTCGATCTCCTCGTGGTGGACCCAGATGAGATAGCTGGCGACGGCGGTGACACCGGCCGCCTTCATCTTCAGCAGCTCCTCCTCCCACTCCCCCGCCGGACAGCGGGAGTAGTGGAACTCACCGGAGACGGGGAACCAGGGGCGTCCGCCACGGGTGAACCAGCGGCTGGTCACCGCGATCGGGTCGGCGACGCCCGGCGCGTCGGTGAAGGGGAGGTGGCCGGTGAGCGGGGGTCCGGCGGGCGCGGGGAGCCGGAGCGAGTGGTGGGTCACGGTTTCACCGGTCCGAGGTCGGGGGTGTCGGTGAGCAGTGCCTGCGCGGACGTGGTGGCGTTCAGCTCAAGAAGCAGCAACTCGTTGGCGCCGGGGCGCAGTACGGGTGCGGGGACGTAGAGGGTGTGCTGCGGGCCGCGGTTCCAGTAGCGGCCGAGGTGGAAGTTGTTGATCCAGGCCTGGCCCTTGGTCCAGCCGGGCAGCGACAGGAAGGTGTCGGCGGGGGCGGCCACCTCGAACGTGCCCTTGTAGAAGGCGGGTTGGGTGGCCGGGGCCGCGTCGGCGGGCGCGAAGGGCAGCGCGCTGAGGTCGTCGAGGGTGAGCGGGTGGCTGTCCCAGCCGTGCAGGGCGGTGCCGTTGAAGGTGACCGCCCCGAGGAGACCCTTGGGCGAGCCGATGCGCGGCCCGTAGTTGACCCCGCCCATGTTCTCGACGAGCACGTCGACTGCCGCTCCGGCGAAGGGAATCCGGACGGGCAGGGTCTCGTCGTGCCGCTCGCGTTCGAGTACGCCGACGGGGGCGCCGTCGACGAACACCTGCGCCCGGTCGCCCACACCTCCGGCGAAGTGGAGCAGCCCGTCGCCCGCGAGGGGAGCGGTGGTGCGGTACAGGACGTATCCGGCGCGCAGCCCCAGCTCGTCCATGGTCGCCGGTTCCTCGGTACGCACGGGCTTGGCAAGGAGCCCCACATCGGGCAGCAGAGGCGCCCACTGCCCCAACTCCACCACCGTGGGCGGGAGTTTGCGGCTCGGCGCGGGAACCGGCTCGTCGGGGACGGGCGCGTGCCGGGCGATCACCTCGCGGAAGGCGTGGTACTTCGGTCCGGGGTCGCCGTTCTCGGTGAGGGCGGCGTCGTAGTCGTAGGACGTGACGATGGGCTGGTAGGCGTGGTCGTGGTTGGCGCCGTTGGTGAAGGCGAAGTTGGTGCCGCCGTGGAACATGTAGATGTTGACGGACGCGCCCGCCGAGAGCAGCCGGTCCAGGTCGGCGGCGGCATCGGCGGCGTCCCGGACGTGGTGCTCCTCGCCCCAGTGGTCGAACCAGCCGATCCAGAACTCCGCGCACATCAGGGGCCCTTCGGGCTGATGCACCCTCAACTGCTCCAGGGACCGCTCGACTTTGCTGCCGAAGGTGCCGGTCGTGAGCACCCCGGGAAGGCTGCCGGCCGCCAGATGTTCGGGGTTGGCCTGGTCGCAGGTGAAGAGCAACTCCCCGATCCCGCGCGAGCGCAGGGCCTCCGCGAGGTGTTCGAGATACGCGGCGTCGTCGCCGTACGCCCCGAACTCGTTCTCCACCTGCACGGCGATGACGGGACCGCCCGACTCGGCGAGATACGGCAGGAGCGGAGGCAGCAGCAGATCCAGATAGCGGTCGATGGCGCCCGTGAAGCGGGGGTCGCTGGAGCGCAGCCGGATGTCGGGGTCGGTGGTGAGCCAGGAGGGCAGCCCGCCGCCGTCCCACTCGGCGCAGATGAACGGGCCGGGCCGCAGCAGGACGTGCAGCCCCTCCGCCTTGGCCAGCCGCAGATAGCGCGGCAGATCGAGGATGCCGTCGAGGGCGAGGGTGCCGGGCTCGGGCTGGTGGAGGTTCCAGGGGACGTACGTCTCCACGGTGTTGAGGCCCATCAGCCGGGCCTTGCGCAGCCGGTCGGCCCACTGGTCGGGGTGGACGCGGAAGTAGTGCATCGCGCCGGAGATGATCCGGAACGGCTCGCCGCGCAGCAGGAAACCGTCGGACGTCGTTGTCAGGGCGGGCATGCGGGGGTTTCCCTTCGGGTCGTGGACTCCAGCCGGTTCACTGGAGGTGGTGGGTGAGCGAGGGTGGCTGGTGAACGAGGTGGCTGGTGAACGAGGGGGTCAGTGGGCCCGAGTCGCCCGGGTGGCCCGGATCAGCCAGACCGTGGCCGCCAGACACAGCGCCGAGACCCCGCCGAGGAGCAGCGGCACGGCCCGCACGCCGGACCACTCGATGGCTTTGCCGAGCACCGGGCCCGCGGCCACTCCCCCGGCCATCGACGCGGCGATGACCACGGCACCGGCTCTCCGGGCCTGCGGGGCGGCCCGGTTCAGCCAGGGCAGCCCGGTGGGGAAGATCGGCGCGATGAAGAGGCCGACGCCCGCGTAGGCGTAGGGGGCGGCGCCGGGTATCGCGGCCAGGAGCAGGCAGACGGTCATCCCGGCGCAGGACACCGCGATGATCGACTGGGCGGAGTAACGCAGGGCGAGCGGAGCGGCCAGGAACCGGCCGATCGTCATCATCAGCCAGTACACGGAGGTGGCCGTGGCGGCGGCTCCGGCGCCGTACCCGACCGTCTCCAGGTGCGTCGGCTCCCAGCCGCCGACGCCCGCCTCGATGCCCACGTGCAGGACATAGAGGGTGACGAAGACACCGAGTACGGAGCCAAGGCTGCGGGCGAGCACCTGCCCGCCGGGGGTGCCGGACTCGGCGGAGGCGACCGGTTGCGGTACGTGTTCCCGTACACCCCGAAGGCACAGCAGCAGGGGCAGGTTGGCGAGCGAGAAGGCGAGGAAGACGGCCGGATATTGCTCCGCGCCGACCGTGCCGATCAGCGCCGGGCCGAGGATCGCGCCGATGCCGAAGTGGGCGTTGAGGATGTTCAGCATCGCCGTCGAACGCTTGCCGAAGCCGACCGCGAACAACTGGTTGAGGCCGTAGTCGATACCGCCGAAGCCGAGCCCGGCGAACAGGGCGGCGGCCAGCGCGACGGGCCAGTTCGGCGCCAGCGCGAAGCCGGCCGCACCGACGGCCATCAGGACGTACGAGCTGCCGAGGACGCGCCGGTTGCCGATCCGGACGTACAGCCGGTCGAAGAGGAGCACCCCCGCGACCCCGCCGAAGAAGTGGGCGCTCAGCCCGAGACCGGCGGCCGACGGGGAGAGCCCGAATTCGTCGCGGAGGGCCGGGATCGCCGGACCGTACAGGGCCTGGAGGGCCCCGATCAGCACGAAGCCGACGCAGGAGGCGACCACGGCGGCGGGGCTGAAGACGGGGGTGGCCGGGCCGACAGGGGTCTCCCGGTCGATGGCAGTCTCTGGGCCGATGGGGGTGGTCCGTCGCTCGGTGACCGCCGGTCGTGCCGTCGGTTGATCGGTCACGTGGACTCCCGTCACCTGTGGTCGAGAACGCGGCTGACTCGTCCTCGCGCCGGTGCGGGGACGGCATCGATGTTACCGGTAACATTTCTGCCGTCAAGATCCCCCGAGGCCTTTCGCCTCAGGGGATTCGCAAGGGAGTAGGCGGGATCAGCCGCCGGTGCCGAGCGACCAGCTGGGAACGCTGCCGGCCAGTCGGCAGGCGAGGAAGTACAGCGGTATCGGCGGGGTGTACGGGGAGTCGCCCTCGGGGCTGTGGATCAGCCGGGGCCGGACGGACGGGGACGCCGGTCGGGTACGCGTCCAGGACGGGTCGGCGAGCTGGGCGCCGACCACGTAACGGGTGCTCGGGGGCCAGGTGACACCCAGGTGGGAACCGGACGGGACGATCCACCACCAGTGCTGGTCGTCGGCGAAGACGCAGCCGATGCGGGGCAGGCTGTTCATGATGCGCTGCCCGTGCTCACGGGGTGTGCCGACGGCGTCGCAACCGAGGCGCTCCGCTGGAAGCGCCGCGAGGCGTTGTGGGTTCGCTGCGGCGCCGTCGTGGTTGATCGCGCAGTTCCCCGCGCCCCTTTGGGGCGCTGGCGAGCCGTAGCGGATATCGCCGGGCCCACGCTTTGCCGCGGGGGGCGCGTGGAACGGCGGGAACGTGAGGTGGGTGACCGGGCCGTGGGGGCGCGGGTCAGGAACGGGAGTACGGGGAGTGGTGCGTCGCTGTTGTTCCATACGGTCCATACGGTCCATGTGAGGCGGTTCCTTCGGCCGAGTGGGGGACGGGCCGGGTGCGGTGCGGGGCCGGCGGCTGCCAGGGGGCCGGCGCGGCGACCTGTGCCGCGTGGGCGGCGGGTGGGGTCGGGGGTAAGACGGGGGCGGGTCTGACCGGGGCCGGGGTGGCGGGCGTGGCGGGTGCGGCGGCGGGCTCGGTGGTCACGGAGGTCGCGCTGTCGGTGCGAGCCGGCGTCTCCGCGGAGGCCGGGACAGCGGCGGGGGCAGACGCCCCGTCGGAGGCCGAGGCCGCGACCGGCGACGTCGGCGTGGACGTCGGTACGGATGTCGGTGCGGCGGCGTCCGTCAACTCCGCGTATTCCGCGGGGAGTTCGGACCAGACGATGCGCCCGGAGCCGTGCGGGGCGTCGCGGACGCCCCAGTCGCTGCTCAGGATGCCGACCAGCAGGAGTCCGCGTCCGCACTGTTCGTCGGGGCCGGGCATGCGCTGGGCCGGCAGGGTCCCGCCGCGGTTCTCGTCCTCGACCTCGACGTGCAGCCGCCCGGCAGACAGGCGCAGCCGGCACACGATCCGCTCGCTGGCGGTGTGGGTGAGGGCGTTGGTGACGAGCTCGGAGGTCACCAGGAGGGCGTTGTCGACGGTGTCGTCGCCGACACTCCAGCCGCCGAGCAGTTCGCGCACCTTGCGGCGGGCCGCGCCGACGGAGGCGGGAGTCGCGGGCAGGACGAACATGCCCGACTGCGGAGAGTGTTGCGGAGAGTACTGAGAGGGGCCGGCAAGCCTGTCCCTGGGCAGTCGGCCGAGTGGCTGGGGGAGGGAGGGCGGAGCCATCGCCGTTCGCCTTTCGTCTGCCTGCGCACCCTGGCCGGTGCGACGCCACCCCGACGCGAGCCACGAGTAGGTCAACCTGCCTCGAATAAGCGCAGGTTGCAGCCCCTTCTCCCCCAACAGGGCCATTCAGACTCGTCGTTCACCGTTTCCGGGAAGGTACGAACACTGTGACACCTGACAACAACGGCTCGCAACCAGCAAGTTGAAATTTGCAATTCGTGCGGTGCATGCTGCTCCGGTCGAAAGATGATCGTGACAGACTGCGACCCTGAGCCCGGTGTGAGGGGGTAGGTGTGACCGCGGAGACCGACTGGGGTGGCGCCCCCTCCGTCCTGCGCATGATCCTCGGCAGACAGCTGGAGGAGCTGCGGACGCGCGCCGGTCTCACCTTCGAGGACGCGGGTGTGGCGATCGGTGTCAGCCACTCCACGATCCGCAGGATGGAAGCCGCCAAGGTGGCCCGGCTGCGCCTGCCGGACGTCGAGAAACTGCTGCAGACGTACGGGGTGACGGACCAGCAGGAGATCGACACGTTCCTCAAGTCGGTCCGCGAGGCCAACAAGCGCGGCTGGTGGCACAACTACCGGGACGTACTGCCCGACTGGTTCGCCGCGTATCTGAGCCTGGAACAGGCGGCGTTGCAGATCCGCGCGTACGAATCGCAGTTCGTGCCGGGCCTGTTCCAGACGGCGGACTACGCGCGTGCACTGCTGGGGGCCGGCAATCCGCACGCCTCGTCGGAGGCGACGGACCGCCGGGTCGCGCTGCGCCTGCGGCGCCAGGAACTACTGACCCGCGAGGCACCACCGCGGGTGTGGATCGTGATGGACGAGACCGTGCTGCGGTGGCCGGTCGGCGGTCCGGAGGTGATGCGCGCGCAGATCGACCATCTGATCGCGATGAACGCGCTGCCTCATGTGACCCTGCAGATCATGCCGTTCGGCAACGGCCCGCATCCCGCGATGCGAGCCGGAGCGTTCCATCTCTTCCGTTTCAGGGCACCCGAGTTGCCGGACATCGTCTATCTGAGCGGTCTGGTCGGCGCGGTGTATCTCGACAAGGCCGACGACGTCGTCGTCTATCGCGAGGCTCTGGACCGGTTGGGCGCGCAGTCGGCGCCCGCCAGAAAGACCGAGGCCATCCTCGGTGCGATTCGCAAGGAGCTCTGACATGCACCACCCCAAGCACTCCCACCACCACCCCGTACGAAACGGCATGCCCGCCCGTGAACTCGGCTCCCGGGGCTGGTCCAAGCCGTGGAGCGACGACGCGGGCGGCGCCTGCGTCGAAGTGATGAAGCTCTCCGACGGCCGGGTCGCCGTCCGACAGTCCACCGATCCCGACAGTCCCGCCCTGGTCTTCACCCCGCACGAGATGACGAGTTTCCTGGCCGGTGTGAAGGCGGGTGCAGCAGACTTCCTGCTCTGACGAACAGAACTGATGTACTGATCCGACGTACTGACTGACGTACTGAACTGCCTTGTTTCTACTGAGACTTGACTCAGACTCACCACGTGAATGGGAGGGGCGGCGTGCCCGACAACGGATGGCCGGCCGACCGGATCGACACGGAGAACGCACACTCCGCGCGGATCTACGACTACATCCTCGGCGGTAAGGACTACTACCCCGCCGACAAGGAAGCGGGCGACGCCATGTCGCACGAGTGGCCCGCCCTGCCGATCCACATGAAGGCCAACCGCGACTGGATGAACCGCGCGGTGGCCTATCTGGCCAAGGAAGCGGGCATCCGCCAGTTCCTCGACATAGGCACCGGCATCCCGACCTCCCCCAACCTGCACGAGATCGCCCAGTCGGTGGCCCCCGAGTCCCGGGTGGTCTACGTCGACAACGACCCGATCGTCCTCACCCTCTCCCAGGGCCTGCTGGCCAGCACCCCGCAGGGCCGGACGGCGTACATCGAGGCGGACTTCCAGCACCCGGAGGCCATCCTCGACTCCCCCGACTTCCGGGAGACCCTCGACCTGACCAAGCCGGTCGCGCTCACGGTGATCGCGATCGTCCACTTCGTCCTGGACGAGGACGACGCGGTGGGCATCGTCCGCCGCCTCCTCGACCCCCTCCCCTCGGGCAGCTACCTGGCGATGTCCATCGGCACCGCCGAGTTCGCCCCCGAGGAGGTGGGCCGCGTCGCCCGCGAGTACAAGGCCCGCAACATGCCGATGCGCCTGCGGACGTTCCCGGAGGCCGAGGAGTTCTTCGAGGGCCTGGAGCTGGTGGAGCCGGGCATCGTCCAGGTGCACAAGTGGCACCCGGACGCGGAGACCGGCGAGGGGATCAGGGACGAGGACATCGCCATGTACGGGGCGGTGGCTCGGAAGCCTTAGTGGTGACGGGAGTTCGGGTCCGCGGTCACTCCGGCTGCGGCTCGAAGTCCCAGTAGGGCCGTTCACCCTGGCGCACCGCCAGGGTGAACGGGCTGTCCGGCCCCAGCACCTCGACGAGCTGCCCGAGCGTCTCCCGCTCCAGGCGGTCGGCGGCGTCGGTCTGGCGAAGGGCGCGCAGGTCGGACGCCAGTGCCGCCTTGCACATCAGGGTCAGAGGATGCGCGCTGCCCACCACCCGCGCCGACCGTGCCATGCAGTCCCGGCTGTATCCGGCGGCACCCTCCGGGTCCCCGACGAGACTGCGCGCTCCGGCGACATTCAGCGAACAGCCCAGCGTCCAGGGGTGGTCGGCACCCATCGCGGCGGTCATTCCGCGCAGGGCGCGCTCGGCGATGCGGAGCGCCTGGTCCCGGTCGCCCGTCTCCCAGAGCGTGAGGCCCACATTGCCCGCTGTACCCACGGAGAAGGGGTGAGCGGTGCCGAGCAGGTCCGCGTAGTCGCGGGCGACCCGGTCGGCGAGGGTCCAGGAACGGTCCAGGTCGCGGTGTTCGCGGAGCAGGGAGGCGTAGTCGGCGGCGACGAAGAGGGCCTGGGGGTGGCGGGGGCCGTAGAGCTGGCGGGCGAGGTCGACGACCTCGCGCATGTTCCGCTCGGCCTGGGACAGTTGGCCGGTGCGGCGGAGGCACAGGGCGAGGTTGTGTTCGGCGAGCATGGAGTTCACCGCGTAGCGGCCCACGGCTGTGTGATGGGCACGCAGGTTCGTCTCCTGCCGGGCGAGCGCCTCGGCATGGCGGCCGAGCAGACGCAGCGTCCAGCAGCGGCGCAGTTCGCCGGAGAGCTTCCGCAGACGGTCCGGCCCCTGCTCGCCCTCCGGCCCCGACACTGTCGAGGTGTACGCCTCCAGCGACTCCTCGTAGCGTCCGAGCAGTCCGAGCACATGGGCGAGGCCGGACTGAGCCTGCCGACGTCGGACGACACCGTCTCCGCGGACTCCCGTGCTGCCGCGCTCGACATCCTCGTACAGCGTGAGTGCCTCGCCGTAGGACCCCAACGCGACCAGTGTGGTCCCCAGCCCGGTCTTGGCCCGGAGGAGTTCCCAGTCGTCGGTCGGGCGGCTCCGGGACAGCCGGTCGACGGCCGTCCGTCCCACGGCCTCCGCCTCCCGGTGTCGCCCCGCCCTCCGCAGCATGTTCGCGTGCTGGTCGGTGAGGACGAGCAGCTCGCTGCTGTCCGGCCGCATCCGGCTGTGCCACCGTGCGACGGTCTGTTCGGACAACCGCAGGCCGGTGTGTGCCTCGCCACGGACACCCAGGTATGCGATGCAGTTCAGGACCAGTCGCGACACGGGGCCACGGGTACTGTCCAGGGCTCCGGAGATCTCCAGCTGGGGGATCAGCCCGGCGTAGCGCGACCATGTTCGTGGGTCGGACGGGGTGCCGGGATCGGCAGCCGCCAGGACGTCACAGGCAACCCGGGAGAGCGCGTCGTGCTCGTCCTCGCTGAGCGCGTCCCGCAACAGGGAGTGGTGGAGGCGATGCATCTGCGCCCACTCCACCCCGCTTTCGCCGGTCACCAGCCGCACCACCGAGGTCTCCGCCAGCAGTCGTAGCGCCTCGTTCCACGCCTGCCGGTCGGCTGCCAGGGCCGCGACGGGCAGGGGCAGGGCTGCTGGACGCTCCGCGAGCAGCCGTACGGGGATGGAGTCGGACGAGAAACAGGTGAAGAGTTCGAGCAGTTCGACAGCTGCCGGGCGAAGCTCGTGGAGCGAGGCCAGCGTCGCCCACCAACTGCCCTCCAGCGTCCGGGAGTACCCGGACGTACCGGCGGGACCGCCCGGACGCCCCGCCCATCCAGGGGGTCCGTCGTGGATACGTTCCAGGTAGTCGGCGACCGTCACGGGGTACGCGGCAAGCAAGGCCGCCGTCTGGGACAGCGGCAGTGGCAGGTCCTGGAGCGCTTCGGCCAGCAGACCGGCCTCGGCGGAGCTCAACCGCGCGGCTTCGCCCCTGATTCGGGCGATCGACTCCGGGCGCGAGAAGGGCGGCACGCCGATGTGGTGGACCCGCTCGTCGTCGGCCCAGGTACGGCTGTCGGAGGTGATGAGGATGTGTCCGGCTCCCTCGGGCAGCAGATCCTCCACCTCGGTCATGTCGTCGGCGCGGTCGAAGACCAGCAGCCAGCGGTGGTAGGGCCACCCGACACACAGCGCGGCCTGGACCGCGCGGATCCGGTCGCCCGTGCCCTGCCCCACGGTGAGCCCCAACTGCGGGGCGAGGTCTGCCAGTTGCTCACGGGCTGTGCCCTGGTGGGCGGCGTCGATCCACCACACGAGGTCGTACTCGTTGCCGAAGCGGTGGATGTACTCCACCGCCGTCTGTGTCTTGCCCATGCCCGGGGCACCGAGCAGCACACAGCGACGGCGGTCGGCGGCGCCCGGTTCCGGACCGGGTACGAGCAGGGTCTCCCGGATCCGGGCGAGGAGTTCCTCGCGGCCGGTGAAACGGGGGTTGCGCGGTGGGGCGTTGGAGACGGCGGGCGCCGTGCCGGGGAGGCGCGGGCCGGCGGCAGCGTGGCTGTCACTTTCGGCAGCGGCATCGGCCTCAGCTTCCGCTTCGGCCGACGGAGTACGCAGAAAGGTGAACAAACGGCGTACGGCCTCGCGTTCGCCGACGCCCCGAAGGTCGACCCCGGGCAGCGCCTCCACAGCTTGGGGCCGCTCTCCCCCTCCGACCAGCACCGCCGCCAGCCGACCCTCGGCGGCCACGGGCAACGCGGTGTTCCACTCCGCGTCGGTACGGCCGCCAAGCCCGCAGTCGCTGTCGCCGAGTACGAGCAGTGTCCTGCCGGCACCCTCCAGCAAAGCGTCCAGGGCTTCTCGCAGCGGCTGGTCCGGGGACGGTTGCCAGGGTGCGGTCGTGACCTCGAATCCGGCGTCCGCCGCCTGATCGCCGACCCAGGTCCCCCAGGCTCGGCCGGAACCGGTGTGAGCGATTGTGAGCCGCCGACGGGGTCCGGGAAGAGAGCGCGGCCGGACCCGTCGCCCGGGCACCGGACTGGGGGACGGGAGTTCGTAGACGGCGCCGTCTGCCGCGAGCAGCCGTACGGGTCCCCAGCCGACATGCTCGGTGAAGGGCTCACCCCGGCGCACCAGCAGGGTCCGGGGCAGCGGTTCGTCGAGCAGGTCCAGCACTCGGGGATCGGTGTCCGGGACCTCGACGGTGAATCCGCCCGTGCCGTCGGCCTGTTCGCCGATCAGCAGGTCGGGCCCGGCCCGACGGACCCGCAGCACGGTGCCCGGGAGCCGGGCGGCGATCAGCCCGACGTCGAAGACCGTGAGGCGCTCCGGCGGCTCGACCCGCAGGGCCGCCCCCTCGATCCGGTTGCTGGTGACGGTGGCGAGCTGCCAGGCGGTGGTGGTACGCCGGACCGGTTCCGGGAGCCGCGGCCAGGCAGCGGCGAACCAGCGGGCGACACCGTCCCTGCCCTGCTCGACCAGGGCGCGCAGGGCAGGCCGCAGTGCCCGTTCGACGGCCGGGCCCGCGCCCGCACCGTCCAGTACCGCCAGCCAGGTGGCGCGTTCCTCGGCGAACAGCGCGGGGGAACGGTCCTTGTGCAGGCGTTCGATCACGGTCCACAGTCGGTGCACGGGTGCCTCGGGCGGTGAGCCCGCGAGACGGTCGGCGAGCTCTGCACGCAGGGACGGCAGCAGGTCGCCGCGCAGCGAGACGTAGCCGTGACCACGCCTCTCCACGAGGTTCCCGAACCACAGGTCCGTCTCGGCCGACACATCGAGCAGCGGCGCCGCCACGATCCGCACCGCCCGCACGAGTTCGGGCTCGATCCGGCTGGCCACACTGAGCAGAACGGCAAGTTCATGGCCCTGGCCGGCCGGGAGACTCATGGGACACCGACTATTCCCCGTGCCGCGCTGCATGGACGGCTCGGACTCGAAGGCTCGACGCGGCCCGCCGACGATCCGTGCCGAGGGTCCGCACCCGCCCCCCGGCCGTCCGGGACACGAGGCTCGCCTTCCGCCGGCGATCGTGTTCCGCACGGCGTCCGACTCCGCCGCCGGTCTCCCGGCGCTTCCCTTTCCCGACAGCTCACCGAAGCCCCCCGGCGACCCGCCCCACCGTGGTCCCCCGGTCCCAGGCCACCGCCCACAGACAGGACTGCCACCAGGCGGGCCAGAGCCGTTCCGGGAGCGGCACCAGGGCAACCGTGTCGCAGCCGTGCTGCCGGACTCGGAGCAGGAACTCCCGCCATTCGCGCTCGGTGCCGCGATGCGGATCGAACGCCGGACCGACCGTGCCCAGGCTGGACAGCAGGAGCACCCGAGTGCCGTGCTGCGGCGGCCGATAGGGCCGCCAGGTGCCGCGCGGACCGGGGCCGGCGCCTCTGGACGGACAGTCGGCGAAGCGCAGTACGCGGGTTCCGGCGGCGCCGACGAGATTGCGGACCTGGCCGATGATGTCGTCGACGTCGCGGGCGAACGGCTCCATCGAGGGGGAGATGTCGGCGAGGATCTGCACCCCGTGGCGCAGAGTCGGCAGTGGACGGCGTGGGATCTCGGCCAGGGGCAGCCCCCGGGCCAGGTGATCGGCGGCACGTTCGACGTCCGGGTCGCCCTCGGGTGTGACCCGGGAGAGCAGCGCGTGCAGTACCGCCCCGGTGGAGCGGGGCGCGAGCAACGGGAGATGCGGCGGTGCGTCGGCTTCGGCGGCGGGCGTGGACCGGGGCGCCGGCAACGGGTCGACGGGCCAGCCCGTGCGACGCGGCGGACGGTGGCCGATGGCGACGAGCCTGCTGGTCGCCTCGTCGGCCACCGGCTGTCGGGCGCCGTCGTCCGGCTGTGCGGCGGTGGGTTCCGGTTCTCCGTCCCCGGCCGGTCCGGCCGGCTCCGGGGCGGGGGTGGGGGCCCGTTGGGCGAGGGCCGTGACGTCACGCACCCGTTCGGCGGGAAGCGCCGACGCGGCGCCGGTGCCGAGGCCGAGCAGTGCGGCCGCGCGTTCCCAGCCGGCGGCGTCGGTGATGCCGAGCGTGGTGGCGGCCCGGGCCAGGTCACCCAGCCAGGTCTCGGGCGTCGCCGGACTCACCGACTGCCCCATTCGTCCCCGGCGACCTGTTGGCGCTTGAGCAGGACACAGTTCTTCAGCCACTCCCAGCGTTCGCTGCCGAGCGTGATGCCGAGGGTGATGCAGGCACGCAGCGCGTCCAGGAACTCGGCGGTACTGGGCTCGCGCAGCCCACTCCTCCTCGCCTGCTCCCGTACCTTGCCCAGTTCCACGGCGAGCGCCGAGGCCAGCCTCGACTCCCCCTCGCCGACTGCCCCGTGCCAGGCCCTCATGTGCTCCTCCGCGATCCGCACCAGGCCGGGCACGTCGTGGTCGGGCAATGTCTCCACGACGCACCGCCGCAGAAACGCCTGTGGGAGCTCCCGCTCGTCATTGGTGGTGATGACGACAAGAAGCCGGGAGAACCGCGAGTCGACGTCCCCGGCGGGCGGCTCCGCCCGCACCTCCGCGCCGGTCTCCGACACGGTGAACCGATACGAACCCAGCGGCACCAACAGGCTGTTGGGAACGTCCGGGTCGGCCTTGTCGATCTCGTCGATGAGTACGACGGCATGGTCGGGGCTCCGGTCCCGGTTGACGTCGGCGAAGGGGTCCGCGCACTCCCCCGTCGCCTCGTCGAGCGCCCGCCCCCGCTGCCGTGCCGAGCGCGGTGCCAACGCCCACCACAACACCCCTGGTTCCACGTAGGCGGCGGCGTCGAGGCCGGCCGCTCCCGTCCGGTGGGCCTGTGCGTCGGCGAGCCTGCGCACGCTGTCGTAGCGCCACAGAAGCTCGGTCGACCGTGTGGTGTACGTGATGACGTGGTCGTAGTAGCGCCAGCCGCGCTGCCGGGCGACGAAGGGCGCCAGGGACGACTTTCCGGATCCTGGTCTGCCGCGCAGCAGCAGCGGCCGTCCGGTGGCGAGCGCCACCATCACCGCCTCCTCGATACGCGGCGACATCACATAGATTCCGCCGTCCCCGCGGTCAGGGCCGCGAAACCCCTCCTGCGGGCTCTGGTGTCCGGCCATCGGGCTCATCCCCTCCCACTGGTGCGGCCGGCCCGGCCGTCGTCCCCACCCCGGCCGTGTCCCCAGTCGGTGAGCATCCCGTACGCGACCCTGATCGCGATCCGTTCGTCGTCGGCCCCGAACGGCGGTATGAGCAACGATGCCTCGGCCAGCAGACCGGGTCTTGGGTCCCCGTCGGTGAGTTCGTCGCGTGGAATCAGCAGAATGTGCAGCCAGGGGAGCTGCCCGTGCAGCCAGTCGATCACCCGTTCCGTCTCTTCCAGGGAGCAGTGCTCGGCGAAGATGACCACATAGGTGTCGCAGTCCGGCAACCGCGCGGCGCTGGACAGAGGTTCCCGGTCCGTCATGCCGAACCGAGCACGTATGGTGCGCTCGCACCGGTACTGGAGCTCTTCCGCGGGATCCTCCTCACCGGGCGACGGAGCGCTGACCACGATGGGGCAGTAGCGGCTGTAGTCCATGCAGAAGGCCCGCCCCAGGTAGTACTCCCCGGTGTCGGGACTCCGTACGCCGAGAACCACGGTCCGGGGCCTGTCGCGCTCTCCTGCCGGCAGGACACGCCGCGCGGAGGCGGCGTCGATCCAGACCGGCAGCACGAGCTGCACCAGTTGGTCGAGGGCGGTCCTGTCCATGTGCCGGGCGACCTCGGCCACGGCGTCGCGCAGTCGCAGGGCATCGTGCGTGTGCAGCATCTGCGCGGCGAGAAACCCACAGCTGACATCGCTGACCGGCCCCCCTGCCGAATGCCGGTCCTCCAGCCCGAGCGCCCGCCCCATGCGCGCGAGCCGGCTCATCGTCCGTACCTGGCTCAACTGCGCGGTGATGTCCTCGGCCCAGCCCTGCACGGGGTCGTCGTCATCGGGCTGGGACGGCAGCGGCGGAAACGCCCGTACGATCGCCTCGACGGCGTCGGCGGGATCCCGCGACGCGTTCTCCGCCGCGACCCGCCGGGCGAGCTGAAGAGACGTCAGCTCACCGAACCCGGCGAGTTTCATGTCCTTCGTGACCACATCCCCGATCGGTGCGGGAAGGACGAGGAACGACGGGTTGAAGTGATGCCGCCACATCAGTATGTCGACTTCCCGATGCACCCAACGCGACGCGAGCGCCGAACGGTTGAGCAACACGACCGCGGCCCGGCACTCCAACAGCCACTCGTACAGCCGCGGATGCCAGGTGTCCCCGGGCAGGAGTCCGTCGACGTCGACCAGGACGTCGTATCCGCGCTCACGCAGCGCGGATACGAGTTGCAGGCGCACCGCTGTGGCATAGGAGTCGCCGCGCGTGCTGTGGCTTATGAAGACCTTGCTCAAACCCCCGCCCCCGTCCCCGCGCGCTACGGGGATTCTGACGCCGGCTCAGTGGTTGCGCAATCGTGCCTCGTCGACGGCTGCGCTGAGCCGACCGGCGATATGCCCGATCAGATGTTTGAGGTCCACGCAGTAGACGGAAGGGTTCAGGAACCCGGATTCGGCCTGGAATCGATGGGCGTAGTTTCCTCCACCGCAGACCTTGACCAGTGGACAGTCCAGGCAGATTGGCGACAGCGCAGCAAGACCCAGTTGGCGGGCGGCGATACCGGGATGATCGAGTGCCAGATCAAAAGAGTGCCGAAAAATGTCAAATCCGGTTGCCGGAGCCCCGCCAAACGCGGTCTTGAGCGAGTCGACCTGCTCGATCGCTCCGTCGGTGTCGACGACGACCGCCACGACAGGCGAGAGGCCAACGGCTTCCGTGGTACTGGGCAGCCCCAGGAGCAGACCGATCGTCTCGGTGAACAGCCGAATATTCGTGTGCGCCTTCTTCGCGTCGAACCACCTGTCGAAGACACGGACAAGCCATCGTCCGTACGGGGCGGGGGCGCCGATATCGACAGGCCGGGCCGACCAGTTGGCGTGCGGCAGGAGCAGGTCCAGGCTTGGCGGCGCGAACTCCAGCAGCGACTCGTAGACCTCGATCGGATCCGTCGCGGGGTCGATCGTGCAGAGGATGCCGGCGTATACGTCCGGGTGGCGCGCGAGCGTCCGAAGCCCCCGCGTGACAGCAGGCCAGGCGGGACGCCCTCTGCGATCGACGCGCCGGGTGTTGTGCTGGACGAGCCCGCCGTCGAGGCTCACCCCGATCCCGATGCCGACATGGGCGAGTTCGCTGATGACAGCGTCGGTGAGGAGGGTCCCGTTCGTCTGCATGGTGGCATGCACCCGGCACGACCCGCCGGTCTGCTCAGCCACGGCCCGCCGTACGGCGGTGACATACCGGACCAGGGGCCCCGGGCCGGCCAGCAGGGGCTCACCACCGTGCAGATTGATGTGGACATCGAGTAGTCCATGTGCTTTGGCATGCTCGGCTATTCGCCGGGCCGACTCATCTATGACGACCCGAGGCACCACCCGGGGGCGTTCACGCCAGCTCTGGTCTGGGCCTTCGTAGACGTAGCAATACGTGCAGGCGAGATTGCAGCGGCTGTGAACTTTCAGCACGAACTGTTGGAAGGGAGTGGGGAAAAGGCCGGTGGCCCGCCGAACCGCCTGGACATCGAAACCCTGGTAGGGCCATACGCGCGGTGTCGCCCTCACTGTCATCGGGACCACCGCGTGAGACAGAGGTACGGAGAGTCGTCGTAGAACGCGGGTACTTCCACTCCGCCTACCCTGAGCTGCAATATGGAGGCCACCTCCGCCAGAACCGGTTGCGCCGCGTCCCCGGCCAACATGAGCAGATCGCCCATGTCGAATCTCGGCAGACTCCGGACCGCCAGGCAAATGTCGTTCAGAGAAATCTGCACGCCCTGAGGAACAGGCAAGCTTTCTCCCGGTGAGATGGATCTGGTGAGCAACCCGCTCGATGACGGGGCGGACGCTAGCAGTTCCTGCGACGGGGTGTCACACGACACCGACGGCACGGAAACTGCTCACGTCGGCTGAGGTTCGAAGTCCCAGTACGGACGCTCCCGGTGGCGCACTGCCTTGGTGTGCCGAAGGGACGTCAGATCAGCGGAATGAGCCGCCTTGCAGGACCGGGTCATCGGGTGGCCATCGCCCAACACCCTTACGACGCGCCCCAAGATCTCGCCGCTGAGTTCCCCGGCACGCTCCACATCCCCCACAAGACTGCGCGCACCGGCGAGGTTGATGGCGCAGCCAAGGGTCCACGGATGGTCGGAGCCGACCGCCTCGGTCATCCCGTTCAGAGTCGTCTCGGCGATGTGCAGAGCCTCCTCGTACTCACCGCACCTGCGCAGGACCAGACCGAGGTTGGCGGCCGCGCCGATGGTGAACGGGTGGTCCGGCCCGAGCAGGTCGCGATAGCCCTCGGCCACCTCGTCGGCCAGGTCACGGGCCTGTTCCAGGTCGCCGTGCTCCCGCAGGAAGGAGGCGTGGTCCGTCTGGATGTGGAGCGTGTCGGGGTGCCGGGAGCCGCGCTTGCGCAGCGTGCGTTCCACGACACTCCGCAGGTGGGTGCCGGCCTCCTCCAGCTCCCCGGTACGACGGAGGCACAGCGCGAGGTTGTGCTCCGCGAGGAGGGTGTCCGGGTGCCATTCGCCCACAGCGCGCCGCAGCAGCCTGAGATTCCTCTCCTGCCGGGCCCTGGCCTCGGCGTAGCGCCCGAGCAGACGGAGGGTCCAGATGTACCGGAGGTCCGAAACCAGGGTTCTGGGGTGAGAAGGTCCCAGGTTCCGCTGCCGTATCTCCAGAATCTCCCGGTGCCTTCGCGCCGCACTCTCGTACTTTCCCAGCAGCACAAGCGTTATCGCGAGGTTGTGCAGCTCTTTCAGACCTTGCCGATCGGCTCCTTTGCCCTGGGCGGCCTCTTCGAAAAGCTGATGTGCCTCCTCGTAGAGCCCCAGCGCCATCAGCGTTCCGCCCAGGCCGTTCTTCGCGCCGCACAAGTCCCGGTCGTCGAATTCCCTGGACCCGGCCAGCCGGTCCACCACCGCACGGCCGACTGCCTCCGCTTCTCGGAAACGTCCCACACGGCGCAGCATGTTGGCTTTCTGATGCGTGAGTGTGAGCATGGAGGGGTCATCCGGTTCCAGATGAATGCGCCAGCGAGGAACGGCCTGTTCGCACAGTGCGAGTCCGTCATGACCTTCGCCGCGCGCCCGTAAGTATTCAATGCAGTTCAGGACGAGTTCACGCACCATGGGCGTGCCGCCGTTCAGCGCTCCGGAGCCGTCCAACTGGGGTATGAGTTCGGCATATCGCGGCCATTCCCTCGGGTCACCGGGACTTCGCGGATCTGCGCCGGCCAGCACTCCGCACGCGATGCCGGACAACGCCTGCCGTCGGTCCTCCGAAAGAGTACTGGCCAGAAGGCTGTGGTACAGCCGATGCATGGTTGCCGTCTCAACCGGCGGTGCGCCGTCCGACGAACTCTCGTAGGCCGGTTGTACCGCCGTGGATTCGGACAGCCGCCGCATCACGGCATGCCAGCGGACCGGGTCGGCCGCGAGATCGGAGAGTCGCTCGGGCAGGTCGGACGGGTGTGCTGTCCGGATCAGACGCACCGGTATGGCGTCCGGCGAGAAGAACGCGAACAGCCGCAGCAGTTCGGCTGCCTCCGGATGGTTCCTCTCCAGCGTTTGGAGCGCTATCGACCAACTCGTCTGGAACCCCATGGGGTAGTCGTCCGAAATGCGAATGCCGAAGTCGTTCAGCCCGCCCTGGCGGATCAGCGCGACGTACTCCTCGACAGACATGCGGTTGGCTTCCAGCCAGGCCGCCGTCTGCGCCAGCAGGAGCGGCAGATCCCGGACGACCTCCGCCAGTCGGCCGGCCTCGCGCCGGGTGAGACGCGGGGCGCCGCGACTCACGTAGTCGACCGACTCCTCGCGGTCGAAGGGAGGCACATCGACCTCGGAGAAGTCGCCGTCGATGGCCCAGTCCCGGGTCAGGGTGGTGACCAGGACATGACCGCCGCCTTCCGGTACCAATCCTCTGACCTGGGACATGTCGTCCGCGTTGTCGAAAATCACGAGCCAACGTCCGCGCTGCACGCCCGCGCTCAGCGCCTCGTGCACGGCGCGGACATGCTCGCCCAACTCCCCTCCGACCGACAGACCCAGACGTGGTACCAGGTCGGCGAACTGCTCACGCGCCGAGGCTCTGAAACCGGCGTTGACCCACCAGACGACGTCGTAGTCATGGGCATACCGGTGCGCGTACTCGATGGCGGTCTGGCTCTTGCCGACACCCGACATCCCGCGCAGAGCGACCCGCGCGCCGCCGTCACCGCCCGCGTCGAGACGAACCCGGAGTTCGTCGAGTACCCGGTCGCGGCCGGTGAACCAGGGGTTGCGATGCGGAACGTTGATCGTCGACGGCCGATCACCTGGGAATCGCGGGGCATTGCCGCCGCCGATGCCCGTACCGGTCGTGGGCAACCCCAGCCGGACCAGGATCCGTCGCCGGGCCTCCTCGGAATCCAGGCCCCGCAGGTCCACCGGGCGCAGCCACCCGACACCCGGCGGGATCCTGGCCGTAGCCACACTGACCGCGGTGAACCGGCTTTCGTGTGCCGGGACGGCCTCCCGAAGAACCGTGGTCCACTCGTCCTGGTCACGCGACCCCCAGCCGACGTACCGGTCATCCAGAACGAGCAGAATCCGCCCGGATTCGCGTAGCAGCCCCCGCAGCACCTCGGCCGGAGAAGCGCCCACCGGCCGATCCAGGCGGAGTATCACCGTCCGCTGCCCCGACCGCTCCAACTGGTAGGCGATCCAGGCAGCCCACGGCCGATTGGACTGAGCGCAACCGATGACATGGCGGCCCCGGGATCCAGCACCGCCCGACCGATCCGCCACGAGACCGCCCCCGCCCACCGCGCGCCACCCACTCACGCCCACAGCAAGGCATATCCCCCGCGCACCCGTCGAAACGCCCGGAGGGGAAGCCGGGCCGGATACGCCAAGTCGGCGGAAACCCGAGGGCCGAACAGGAACCGGAGGTCCCATTTCCCCTTCCATTCCTCCTCCGCACCGGCAATCCTTCAGACACTACCCAGGACCGACCGAGAGGGATCACACGCGCCGGGCACACCCCGAACCGGCTTGTGGACTCCGGTTCCGACTGGTTGCTCACTTGACTACCAGGCGTCACATCCGATTGGCTCCGCCCCAGCGAAAGTCGGACAGTCAGTGCACGTCGACCGACGATCGCGCAGATTTCGCCGTACCCACTCCCTCTCTCGCCCTTCCTCTCGCCCTTCCACTCCCCCTTGTCCTTCTCCTCTTCCTTCCCCTCCTCGGCCGCGCAGCGAGGTGCCGCACTCCCATGAACACACCCCCCGTCTCCTCCGGTTCCGCACGATCCGCCCGTTTCACGGCCGTTGCCGCCGGTGTGGCCGCCGTATGTCTTCTCGCGGCCGGCTGTTCGGGTTCCGGCTCGGACGGGTCGGACTCCGGCCAGGGCGCCGCCGGTGCCGGCACCGCCCGGATCAAGGTCGCTCTGATCACCCACGGCGCCAAGGGCGATGCCTTCTGGGAGCGGGTGCAGAAGGGCGCGCAGGCCGCCGCCGCCAAGGACAACATCGAGCTGACGTACGCGAGCGACCCCGATGCCGCCGCCCAGGCCGCCCTGGTGCGCGACGCGGTCAAGAACAAGGTCGACGGGATCGCCGTCACCCTCGCCAAGCCGGAGGCGATGAAGAGCGCGGTCGCGCAGGCGGAGTCCGCGGGGATACCCGTGGTCGGTCTCAACTCGGGTATCGACGCCTGGCGTTCCGCGGGGCTGATGTCGTTCTTCGGCCAGGACGAGAGCACCGCCGGGCGCGCCCTCGGCGACAAACTGGACACCCTCAAGGTCAAGCACGCTCTCTGCGTCATCCACGAGCAGGGAAACGTCGCCCTGGAGGCGCGCTGCGCCGGGGTGAAGAAGACGTTCACCGGTGAGACCGAGAACCTGTACGTGAACGGCACCGACATGGACACGGTCACCGCGGTCGTCGCGGCCCGGCTGAACCAGGACCCGAGCATCGACGAAGTCGTCATGATGGGCGCGCAGTTCGCGCTCGCCGCGGTGAAGTCGGTGGACGAGTCGGGCAGCAAGGCGAAGATCGCCACGTTCGACCTCAACAACGACATCGTCAACGCGGTCAAGAGCGGCGATGTGCAGTTCGCCGTGGACCAGCAGCCCTACCTGCAGGGTTATCTCGCCGTCGACTCGCTGTGGCTGTACAAGTCCAACGGCAACTTCAGCGGCGGCGGTTCGGCTCCCGTGCTCACCGGGCCCGCCTTCGTCACCAAACAGAACATCGCCGACGTCGCGAGGTTCGCCGCCGACGGCACCCGCTGAGCCGCCACGTCCCGTATGCCGTTCACCGCCCTCCCGTATCCCCCTCCGCCTCGTTCCCCAACCCTCCCGCGCGGCAACCGTCGTACAACGGCTGCACCAAGCTTTGGGGGCTCACGGTGCGTACGTTCACTTGTACGGATAGCATCCTGCGGACCCGGAAACATGTTCCACAGCCTGTTCCGCTTCCGCCGCCCCTGTCAGTTGTCACCCGTCACTCCCGCTCACCGCTGATCGCTCTAGGACGACGATGCCTCCACGCAAAGGTGCCCGGCGCCGTCTCGGCTCCATACGTCTCTCGCTGATCCTGCTCGCGCTGGTGCCGAGCGTCACCCTCGCCGCGATGTGGGGCGTGACGACGATTCAGATGTTCTCGGAGGGCCTGCGGCTGCGGGACCAGACGGGGCTCAGCAAGGCGACCGGTGCCATGGGCACCGACGCCACGATGGCGTTGCAGAAGGAGCGCACGCTGTCGGCCGAGTGGCTGGCCTCGCCCAGGGGCGACCGCAGCGCCCTGGACGCGCAGCGCGAGGTGACGGACAAGGCGGTCGCGAAGCTGGTCGGCCAGACCAAGGCCATCCAGGAGGCCCCCGACCGTATCAGCGAGCGGATGTACTCGGTGATCGCGGCGGCGGGCAGCCTGGAGTACTACCGGGGTCAGGTCGACCGGCTCACCGACATCTCCGCCCAGCAGGCGCTGGACCAGTACTCGTCGATCATCGGCAACCAGATCCACGCCTTCCAGGAGCTGTCCCAGGTCGACGACGGCGACCTCACCTCCCAGGCCGGCCCGCTCGTCTCGCTGGAGCAGGCCGCCGAACTGGTCGCCCAGGAGGACTCGCAGCTCAACCTGGCCTGGACCTCGGGGAGTCTGGACCAGAAGGAGTGGGAGTCGTACGTCCGACTGGTCAGCGCGCGGCGCTGGGTCGTCGAGGACCAGCTGATCCAGTCCCTGAGCGGCACGGCGAAGACCCGTACCGAGGCGATCCTGGCGGGCTCCGCCTGGAAGACCCTCACCTCCATCGAGGACCAGGTGCTCGCGTCGGGCACGCCCGGCGGCGGCGCCGACCGGAAGATCACCCTGCCGGACAAGCAGAAGCAGTGGTCCGCCGCGATGGACGAACTGAGCGTCCAGTACGGCTCGCTGATCCACGACGAGACCAGGGGGCTGCTCGACCGCAGCTCCGACGAGGCCCGGTCGCTGCTGATCAAGGCCGCCTCGCTGAGCGCCGGCGGACTCGTCGCGCTGCTGCTGTGCATCATCCTCTCGTGGCGCATCACCCGGTCCCTGTCCCGCCGGCTGCGCGGGCTGCGCATGGCCACCCTGGGGCTTGCCGAGGAGCGGCTGCCGGACGTGGTCGCGCGGCTCAACCGGGGCGAGAAGGTCGACGTCGAGTCGGCCACCCCGCCGCTGGACTACGGCCACGACGAACTCGGCCAGGTGGCCCACGCGTTCAACGCCGCGCAGCGCACGGCCGTACACACCGCGGTCGAACTCGCCGACACCCGGCGCGGGTTCCAGAAGGTCATCCTGGGCATCGCCCGGCAGAGCCAGAACCTGGTCAACCTCCAGCTCACCAAGCTGGACGCGCTGGAACGCGCCCACCAGGACCCGGAGATCCTCAAGGGGCTGTACGAACTCGACTCGACGGCCAGCCAGTTGCGCCGGTACGAGGAGAACCTCGTCATCATCAGCGGTGAACGGCCCGGCCGCAGCTGGACCGAGCCGGTCGCGCTGATCGACATCCTGCGCAGCGCCGTCGGTGAGGTCGCCGAGTACCAGCGGGTCGACGTACAGACCGAGGAGGACGTGTATCTCGCGCCGCCCGCGGTGGCCGACGTCATCCATCTGCTGGCGGAGCTGATCGACAACGCGACCGCCTACTCCCCCGCGCCCAGCCCGGTCGGCGTACGGGCCGCGATGGTCGCCCGAGGTCTGGCCATCGAGATCGAGGACCGCGGTCTCGGCATGTCCGAGGAGGACTACGCGTCCTTCAACGAACACCTGGCCGAGGCCCCGCAGTTCGACGTGGTGGCGCTCGCCGACGACCTGCGGCTCGGCATGTTCGTGATCGCGCGGCTCGCCGTCCGGCACGGCATCCAGGTCACGCTGCGGTCCTCGCCGTACGGCGGTACGACGGCGATCGTGCTGATCCCGCACGATGTCGTCGTACGCGAACTCGCCGCGCCGGACACGGACTCCTCGGATACGGAGAAGGCGTCCGCCGAGGCGCCGGGGCCGGTCGTCGCGGAGCGGCCGGCGCACGAGCGCGTCCGGGACCGGGAGACACCGCCCGTCGCGGCCCGCGTCCGGACCGCCGACGCCGGTCCCGCGCCCCGGTCTGCCGCCCTCGTCGGGGCGGGCCGCGGCGGTGAGGGCAAGGCCGAGAAGGGCGCCGCGCGCAAGGGCGGGCTCACCCCGCTGCCGCGCCGGGTGCCGCAGACCAGTCTGGCCGCCGAGCTGCGGGAGGACACCGAGACCGACGGCACGTCAGAGGACGCGCTCGACGAGTTCTCGGCGGAGCGCGCGGCCTCCTCGCTCTCCGGTTTCCAGCGCGGAACGCTCCAGGCCCGTGACGACGACGCCGAAGAGCAGTACGACCATGGGGAGGACGACTCGCCTCAGGAACCCGACGCACCGCTCCCCGACGCAGGCACTCCGGTCACCTCGACTCCGCCCGCAGACCGCTGATGAAGGACAGAGAAATGACACGCCCCACCCCCGCCACGCACACCGAGCTGGACCAGTTGCTCACCGGACTCGTGGACCGGGTAGCCGAGGTGAACCACGCCGTCGTGCTCTCCGAGGACGGACTGGTCGTCAGCAGGTCGACGGCGTTCCTGCGCGACGACGCCGAGCGGCTCGCGGCGACCGCGTCCGGGCTGATGAGCCTCAGCAAGGGCGTCAGCATGGACTTCCGCGGCGGTCCGGTGCGCCAGGCGCTGATCGAGATGCGCAACGGCTACCTGATCCTCACGGCGGCCGGTCCCGGGGCCCATCTGGCCGTCCTCACCAGCCAGGGAGCGGACGTCGGGGTGGTGGCGTACCAGATGAACATGCTGGTGAAGAAGATCGGCGAGCACCTCAGCGCGGCGCCGCGTGCCGGGGTCGCCGGCGCGGCCGGCGAGTGAAGTGACCGGAAGCGACGCGGCCGGCCGGCTCGTACGGCCGTTCACGCTCACCGGCGGGCGGACCCGGCCCAGCCGCGCCGACTTCACGCTGATCACGTCGGTGACGGCGGTGGAGCCGCAGCCTGACGGCGGCGCCCGGCCACAGCCCGAGCACGCTCGGATCCTGCGGCTGTGCGCACGGCCCGTCGTGGTGGCGGAGCTGGCGGCCCATCTGGACCTGCCGGTGAGCGTGGTCGTCATCATGCTGTGCGATCTGCTGGAGGCCGGCCGGATCACCGCCCAGTCCCCGCGCCAGATCTCGCGCACCACGGACATGGACCTGCTCCAGAAAGTGAGGGACGGCCTTGGCCGGCTCTAGCCCGACCGCGAACGGGACCTCGGCGCCCGACACGGTCAAGATCCTCATCGCCGGCGGCTTCGGCGTGGGCAAGACGACGATGGTCGGCTCGGTCAGCGAGATCGTGCCGCTGCGCACCGAGGAGCCGCTCACCGCGGCCGGCCTCGGCATCGACGACCTCGACGGCATCGAGGAGAAGAAGGCCACCACCGTGGCCCTCGACTTCGGCCGCATCACGCTGAGCCAGGAACTGATCCTGTACCTCTTCGGTACGCCGGGACAGCAGCGGTTCTGGTTCATGTGGAACGACCTCGCGATCGGCGCGCTGGGGGCCGTGGTCCTCATCGACGTACGCCGGCCGGAGTCGAGCTTCGCGGCGATCGACTTCTTCGAGCGCCGGGACATCCCGTTCGTCGTCGGGGTGAACGGCTTCCACGGGGAGCATCCGTACGAGCCGGACGAGATCCGGGAGGCGCTGGCGCTGCCGGAGCACACTCCGGTCCTGCTGTGCGACGCGCGGGACCGGGAGTCCTGCCGGGACGTACTGATCGCGCTGATCGACCAGTTGATCGCGTCGGCGGCGCCGGGCGGCGGGAACGCGCACACGGCCTGAAGTCACGTGTCAGCACGTCACGTGTCACCGGGTGCCTATGAGCAACCTGTGAGTCCGCTGATTCTCATTCGTCGCTCAGAGTCGCCTCAGGGTCGCCCCAGATACGGCCCCGATCGTCACTGGCATGAACGAAACGAACGCGAGGGGCGTCCGGCAGCGTTCGGTCGAGATCGTGGTGCCGGTGTACAACGAGGCGCACGTACTCGCCGAGAGCATCGGCCGTCTCCACGCCTACCTCGAAGCCTCCTTCCCGTTCCCGTTCCGCATCACGGTCGCGGACAACGCCAGCACTGACGCCACCTGGCAGGTCGCGACCGACCTGACGCTCCATCTCCCCCACGTCCACGCCGTCCATCTGGACGCCAAGGGCCGGGGCCGCGCGCTGAAGCACGTGTGGAGCGACTCCACGGCCGACGTGGTCGCCTACATGGACGTCGACCTGTCCACGGGCCTCGCGGGTTTCCTCCCGCTGGTGGCCCCCCTTCTCTCCGGCCACAGCGACGTGGCCATCGGCAGCCGGCTGCACCGCCAGGCCGACGTGGTGCGCGGCCCGAAGCGCGAGTTCGTCTCCCGCTCGTACAACGTCCTGTTGAGGCTCGGCCTCGCGGCCCGCTTCTCGGACGCCCAGTGCGGCTTCAAGGCGGTCCGCACGGATGTCTTCCGGGCCTTGGCTCCCCACATCGAGGACAACGCCTGGTTCTTCGACACCGAGTTGCTCGTCCTGGCCCAGCGCAACCGCCTCCGCATCCACGAGGTGCCGGTCGACTGGGTGGACGACCCCGACAGCCGGGTCGACATCGTCCGTACCGCCCTCGACGACCTCAGAGGCATACGCCGGATGCTGCGCGCCGGTGTCACCGGCCGCACCCGGATCGCCGTACCGCGTCGCGTACCCGCGCAGAGCCCCGTGGGCGCACCTCAGCACGTCACCAGCAACACCCCCGTCCCCAGCTTGGAGTACGCGTCATGACGACCCTCGCCCCGCCGCCGACCCGCGACAGCGCACCCGCGCCCCGCCACCGCGCCGAACCCCCGATGTCGGGCGGCGGTCTCGCGGCCCGCGCCAAGCGCCTGTTCACCGGCGCCCCCGAGGACCCGAGCTGGACCCGCCCGACTCTCTGGGGCATCCTCCTCCTCGCGACGGCGCTCTACGCCTGGAACCTCTCCTCCATCACCGGCAACACCTTCTACAACGCGGCCGTGTACAGCGGCACGAAGAGCTGGAAGGCGTTCTTCTTCGGGGCGTTGGACTCCGGCAGCTTCATCACCGTCGACAAACCCCCCTTCGCCCTCTGGGTGATGGGCCTGTCGGCCCGCGTGTTCGGTTACGGGACCTGGCAGTTGATGCTGCCAATGGTCGCGGTCGGCACGGGCTCGGTCGCCCTGCTGTTCCGCATGGTGAAGCGTGACTTCGGCCCGGTGGCGGCGACGATCTCGGCCCTCGCGCTGACTCTCACCCCCATCACGGTGGCGATCACCCGGGACACCAACCCGGACCCGATCCTGGTCTTCCTGATGCTGCTGGGCGCGGCCGCCCTGATGAAGTCGGTGCGCACGGGACGGCTGATGCCGCTGGTGTGGTCGGGTGTGGCGATCGGCTTCGCGTTCAACACCAAGATGATGCAGGCGTACGTCGTCCTGCCGGTCTTCTTCCTGGTCTACCTCTGGGCGGCCAACGCGGGCCTGGGCAGGCGCATCCGCAACCTGGCCGTCGGCACGGTGGCCCTGATCGTCTCCTCCGCCTGGTGGATGGTGGTCGTCGACCTGATCCCGGCCTCCTCCCGCCCCTACATCGGCGGCTCGACCGACAACACGGTCTGGGACCTGGTCATCGGCTACAACGGCTTCGGCCGGATCTTCGGGGCGAGTTCGTCGGTGGGCTCGCAGGGCAACGGCGCGAGCTTCGGCGGCGAGGCCGGTCTCTACCGGATGTTCAACGAGATCATGGGCGGCCAGATCTCGTGGCTGATCCCCTTCGCGCTGATCGCCCTGGTCGCGGGCCTGGTCCTGCGCGGCCGCGCCCCTCGTACGGACGCCAAGCGCGCGGCGCTGATGCTCTGGGGCGGCTGGTTCGTCCTGCACTACCTGACCTTCGCCCTCGCCGAAGGCACCTTCCACCCGTACTACGTCACGGCCATGGCTCCCGATATCGCGGCCCTGGCCGGCGCCGGCGGCGTCATGCTCTACCGCGCCTTCCGTGAGGGCTCGGCGGCCAAGTGGGCGTGGGTTCTTCCGCTGGCGATCGCGGCGAGCGCGGTCTGGGCGGTCGTCCTGCTCCAGCGGGTGTCCGGCTCCGGCACGCTGTACACGGTCGCGGAGATCGTGGTGGCGGTCGCGGGCACCATCGCCGTACTGGGCCTGCTGGTCGGCCGCTTCACCAAGCGGCACCGTCTGATGGGCATCGCGGCACTGGCCGCGGTGGTCGCTCTGCTCGCCGGCCCGGCCGCCTACTCGGTCTCGGCCGCGACCTCCAGCACCAACGGCACCAACCCGACGGCCGGTCCCAGCACGGGCGGCGGAATGGGTGGCGGCATGGGTGGCGGCGGCGGTGCTCCGCAGGGCTCCGGGGGTACGAGCAGCAGCAGCGGTACGAGCAACGGCGGCGGCCAGTCCATGGGGACGCCCCCGTCGGGCAACTCGTCGTCCTCCAGCGGGAGTTCGTCGGAGGCGGCGGCCGAGTCGGGCACGCGTCCGAGCGGTGACGGCGGAGGCACCGGCGGCGGTGGTGGCGGGATGGGCGGCGGCACCCAGGTGTCGTCGGACATGATCACGTACCTCAAGAAGCACCAGGACGGGGCGACTTGGCTGCTGGCGGTGGCCACCGACCAGACGGCGTCCTCGATCATCCTGGAGTCTGGCCAGCCGGTCATCTCCATGGGCGGCTGGTCGGGCAGCGACAACGCGATGACCCTGGCCAAGCTCAAGAGCCTGGTGAAGGCAGGCAAGTTGCACTACATCATCGTCAGCAGCGACGGCGGCCAGGGGACCAACTCCGAGATCGCCACCTGGGTGAAGGAGCACGGCACGGCGGTCAACTCCTCGGAGTACAGCTCCAGTTCGACGAGCAGCTCGTCGACTTCCACCTCGACGTCCACATCCACATCCACGTCCACCTCGACCAGCAGCGGCCTGTACCGCCTGGACGCCTCCGACGTGAGCTGACCCACCTTCCCTTCCCCCCTCCCCACGGGCGGGCCGCCGGAGATCTTCCGGCGGCCCGCCCGCTCACGTCCGCACCGGCGCGTCGGCATCGAACGCCGCCGCCCGAAGCGCCTCCGCGACCCGCGCCACCGCCTCCGTGGGCCGCCCCGGAAGCCGGGCCAGCAGCATCCGCCGCTGCTCCTGCGGGCCGCCCCGCACCGGCAGCACGCATACGCCCCGGGGCGCCGCCGGGGCCAGTGCGGCGGGGATCGTGGTCAGGCCGCAGCCCGCCGCGACGAGCTGGAGCCTGGCCAGCCAGTCGCGTGCCGTGTGCGCGATCTCGGGCCGTTCGTCCAGCCCGGGCCACACCCCGAGCAGCCGGCCCTCGCCGGAGCCCGAACCGGAACCGGAGCCCCCGCCCGAGGCCCATACCGGTCGTCGCGTCCTGGCGTGCCGCCGCGCGCCGGGAAGGCCGAGGAGGCGGGCTGGCCGCGCTGGCTGAACGTGCCGTCGAAGGTGGCCCAGGTCGCCGCCGTACGGGCGGTCGCGGGTGAGCGGCGGGAGCGCGACCTCGCCACCGGGACCCTGGTCGCGGCGGTCTGCCCGGGCATGGTCGACACCCGGGCGTCCCGCCCCTGGTTCAGCGACTACGGCCACGCCCGGACACCGGCGCGGGCGGCCGGGCCCGTACTGGACCTGGTCCTGGCGGAGAGTGTCGATCCCGCCCTGTACGGCGAACTGGTGTGCTTGGGCGGGCCGTTGCCGTGGCACGGCGGCACCCCGCCCACCGAGCGGGACGAGATGCTCACGTCCTGAGACGCCCCGGTGCGCCGGGACCGGGAAGACCGCCCCGGCCTCGCCTCACAGGCAGTAGCGGACCAGCCACTCGTCCTCGTTGTACGCGCCCTTCGCCGGGTCCGGCACCGACGCCGGCTGCGCCGCCACCATGTCCTCCAGGCGAATCCGGTCCGGCAGCTGCCCGAACCGGGCCTGCCGTACCGCCTCGGCGGTCTCCGGGGCCTGCGCTTCGGCCGTCGTCACTGTGGTCTTCGCTTCGTGCGTCATCGCAGTCCCCGTTCAGAAGAGCCGACTGCTCCCTCAACGTACGTGCGGGGCGAACTGTTCCGCGTGGGCCGTCAGCAGCCCCGCGAGCAGCGCCGTACGCGCGGGCACGTGCCCCAGCAGCACATGCTCGTCCCGCGCGTGCGCACCCCCGCCCACCGGGCCGAGACCGTCGAGGACCGGGCGTCCCAGCGCGGAGACGAAGTTGCCGTCGCTCGCCCCGCCCACGCCCGTCTCGCGGATAGTCCAGCCGAGCCCGGACGCCACCGACTGCGCCTGTTTGAACAGGAGTTGAGAGGCGGGCGTCGGCACCATCGCCGGGCGGTTCCAGCCGCCGGTGACGGTCACCCGTACCCGGGGGTCGGAGGCCGTGAGGGCGGCCAGTTCGGTGTCGACGCGGGCCGCCTCGGCGGGGTCGGCGATACGTACGTCGACACCGCAGCGGGCGTGTCCGGCGATGACGTTGCGTCCCGTACCGCCGCTGATCACACCGACGTTGACCGTCGTGCCGTGCTCGCGTGAGCCCAACTCCGCGATGCGCGTGACGAGTTCGGCGAGGGCGTGCACGGCGCTCGCGCCGCCGTACGGGTCCAGGCCCGCGTGGGCCTCCACGCCCTCCACGGCCACCTCGAAGAGGCCGACGCCCTTGCGGGCCGTCTTCAGGTCGCCGTCCTGCCCCGCCGCCGGTTCGCACACCAGCGTGGCCGCGACCCGCTCGCTGAGCCGCTCGATGTACGGCCGGGAGAAGGGGCTGCCGATCTCCTCGTCGCCGTTGAGGAGCAGCCGTACCGTCGGGAGCGGCAGGTTCCGTTCGCGCAGCAGGCGCAGCGCCCAGATCGCCTGGACCAGGCCGCACTTCATGTCGAAGGCGCCCGGCGCGCTCACCCGGCCGTCGTCCGTCACGGTGAACGGCCACTCGGCGAGGGTGCCGGCCGGCCACACGGTGTCGTAGTGGGCGAGCAGCAGCACGGTCGTCTCCGAGGTGCCCCGGTACAGGAGTTCCAGGACGTCTCCGTGCTCGCCCCCGTCGTGGCGGACGGCCTCGTCCGGCGGGCCGAGGCGCCGGTGCGCCCAGTCCTCGATCGCGGCGAGACCGGCGGACAGCAGCGCCTTGTCGTCGCTGGGGGTCTCGTACTCGACCAGTGTCCGCAGGTCGTCGGTCATCTCGGGCAGGGCGGTACGGGCCAGGGACTCGATGTCGGGCAGCGGCACGGGCGGCTCTCCTCACTACGACGCGGGAAACCCGGTAGCTACCCAGGAAGCGGGCGAATCATGGACGCCGGGCGACACCGGGAGCGGCGGAACGGCCACCGCCCGGACCCCGAAAGTTACGCCGGGATTGCGCGAACCCTTGACGTGCCCCGTCCGACTGCGTACATATGACTGCGCAGTCATGACAGCGCAGTCAGAAATCCGTGAGGAGTCGCCGTGACACGACAGACAGGACGGGGTGCCGCCTCGTCGACGCCCCGCAGCGTCGACGTGGCACGCCTCGCGGGGGTCTCCCAGAAGACCGTGTCCCGGGTTCTCAACGGTGAGCGGTACGTCTCCGAGGACGTCCGGCGCCGTGTTCTCCAGGCCGCCGAGGACCTCGGCTACCGGATGAACAACGCCGCCCGGGCGCTCGCCTCCGGACGGACGCGATCCATCGGCGTGGTGACGCTGGGTACCGCCCTGTACGGGCCTGCGTCACTGCTGATGGGCATCGAGCGCGCCGTCCGGGACACCGGGTACGCGCTGCGGGTCGTCAACACGATGGAGGGCGACCCGGCGGGCGTCGCCGGTGCCGTCGGCTCACTCCTCGAACAGGGGGTGGACGGCATCGTCGTCTCCGAGCCGATCGACGAGGGCGCCGGCGTGGCGGAGCTGACCGTCGACGTACCGGTCCTGGTCATCGGTGCGCCGTCACCCTTCGCCTCCTCCCACCCGGTGACCTCGGGCGGCGGGGCGGACCTGCTCACCCGGGCCGCCACCCAACACCTCCTGGATCTCGGCCATGTGACGGTCCATCACCTCTCCGGTCCGCCACGCTGGTTCGCGGCCAGGGACCGGCTCACCGCCTGGCGGGCCGCCCTCGCCGCCCATGGCGCGCCCGAGCCGCCCGTCGTCGTGGGCGACTGGTCGGCCGCCTCCGGATACGCGGCGGGCCGTGAACTCGCCGCGGATCCCTCGGTGACCGCCGTGTTCGCCGCCAACGACGACATGGCCATCGGGCTGATCCGGGCACTGACGGAGGCCGGCCGGCGCGTGCCGGACGACGTCAGCGTGGTCGGGTTCGACGACATCCCGGTCGCCGCGTACATCACCCCGCCGCTCACCACCGTGCGGCAGCCGTTCGACGCTGTGGCGCAAGAGGGCCTCAAGCGGCTCCTGCACGCCATCGAGAACCCGGACGCGGACCCCCTGCCGCCGAGCGACCCACCGGTCGACCTCGTCGTACGGTCCTCCACCGCGCCCCCGCCCCACCGGTAGCCACACCCGCAGTCCCAGTCCCACCTGTAGTCCCACCCTCAGCCCCACCCACAAGAGGCCGGCCTGCCCCACCTGTCGCCTCCCCCTGCCCTCCCATCACTCCCTTTCGTCCTGGCCGGAGTCCACCATGCCCAGAATCCCCGTCTCCTCCTCTGCCCTCAGCCGCCGTCTCCTGCTCACCGCGGCCGGTGCCGCCTCGCTCGGCGCGGCCCTGTCCGCCTGTGGCGGTGGCGGGTCCGACGGCGGCTCGACCTCGTCGAAGCCGGTCAGCCAGGCAGACATCGACAAGGCGATGAAGACCCCGACCGAGCTGACGTTCTGGACGTGGGTCCCGGAGATCGCCGCCGAGATCGCGCTCTTCGAGAAGAAGTACCCGGCGATCAAGGTCAAGGCGGTCAACGCCGGTCAGGGCACCCCGGAGTACACCAAGCTGCGCACCGCCCTCAAGGCGGGCAGCGGCGCCCCCGACCTGGTGCAGATCGAGTTCCAGGCCATCCCGACCTTCACGATCACCGACAGCCTGCTGGACCTGCGGCCGTACGGCGCCTCCGCCCTCAAGTCGCAGTTCGTGGACTGGACCTGGAGCCAGGTCAGCGGCAGCGACGGCGAGGTGTGGGCGATCCCGCAGGACACCGGCCCGATGGGCATGCTGTACCGGCAGGACATCTTCGACAAGCACGGCATCGAAGTGCCCAAGACCTGGGACGAGTTCGCCGAGGCCGCGCGCAAGCTGCACAAGGCCGACCCGGACGTGTACCTCACCAACCTCGCCGCGAACCAAGTGGCCGCCTGGCACGGCCTGTTGTGGCAGGCGGGCGCCAAGCCGTACGTCACCTCCGGCAAGAGCGACATAGCCATCAGCGTCGACGACGCGGTCTCCAAGAAGCTCGGCGCGTTCTGGGGCGCGCTCGCCCAGGAGGGCGTCATCGGGGTGGAGCCGGACTTCACGGACTCCTGGTACGCCGCGCTCAACAAGGGCAAGTACGCCACCTGGATCGTCGGCGCCTGGGGCCCGGCCTTCCTCTCCGGTTCGGCCAAGGACACCGCAGGCAAGTGGCGGGCGGCCCCGCTGCCGCAGTGGGACGCCGCCAAGCCGAGCGCCGGGAACTGGGGCGGCTCGACGACCGCCGTGATCCGCTCCACCAAGAACCCCATCGCCGCGGCCGAGTTCGCCAAGTTCCTCAACAGCGACCCCGAGAGCGCGAAGCTGTTCGCGACGAAGCAGTTCTTCTTCCCCGCCACCAAGGCGCTGCTCGCGGACGCGAGTTTCAGCGGCGCCACCCCCGCCTTCTACGGCGGCCAGAAGGTCAACGAGGTCTTCGCCGGCATCAGTGCCCAGGTCGACCCCTCCTTCCAGTGGCCGCCCTTCCTCGACCAGGTGGCCACCGACTGGACGGAGACCGTCGGCCTGTCTCTGGCCCGGAAGACCGACACGGTCGCCGCGCTGGCGGGCTGGCAGTCGCGGCTCACCACGTTCGCCAAGAAGCAGGGCTTCACGGTGAAGGCGGCCCCCTGATGCCGAAGCTCCTCGCACGACCACGATCGGCGGGCCCGCTGTTCATCGCCCCCTTCATGGTCCTGTTCCTCCTCCTCTTCCTCGCCCCGCTGGGCTACGCGGCCTATCTGAGCCTGTTCCAGGAGAAGTTGGTCGGCGGCACGTCGTTCGTCGGCCTGGACAACTACCTCACCGCGGTCAAGGACCCGCAGCTCCGCGAGGGCGTCGTCCGGGTGGCGACCTTCTTCGTGATCCAGGTCCCGGTGATGCTGCTGCTCGCCCTGCTCTTCGCCCTCGCGCTGGACAGCGGCCTGCTGCGGCTCGCCAAGGTGATCCGGCTGGGCATCTTCGTGCCGTACGCCGTGCCGAGCGTGGTCGCCACCCTGATGTGGGGCTACCTCTACGGCCCCGACTTCGGCCCGTTCGCCCAGCTCAGCGACAAACTGAGCCTGCCCGCCCCGCACTTCCTCACCGACAGCTGGATGCTCGGCAGCCTCGCGAACATCGTCACCTGGGAGTTCGTCGGCTACAACATGATCATCCTGTACGCGGCCCTGCGGACCATCCCGACGGACCTGTACGAGGCCGCGGCACTGGACGGAGCAGGCGCCTGGCGGATCGCCTGGTCCATCAAACTCCCGGCGCTGCGGCCCGCGTTGACGCTCACCCTGCTCTTCTCGGTGATCGGCAGCTTCCAGCTCTTCAACGAGCCCAACCTGCTGATGAAGATCGTCCCGGACGTCATCGACAGCTCGTACACCGCCAACCTCTACGCCTACACGCTCGCCTTCACCAGCCAGCAGATCAACTACGCGGCGGCGGTCTCCTTCCTCCTCGGCCTGGTCATCGTGATCATCTCGTACGCCTTCCTGCTCACCGCCAACCGCAGGAGGCCCGCGTGACCACCACAACTCCCCCCGCGAGCAGCGTGGTTCGGACGACCGACCAGGCTCCCGAAGCCACCGAGAAGCGCCGCCGACGCCCGTCCCGCCGCCGCAGCACGCCCCTCACCATCGCCATGCTGGCGGTGCTCGCCTACTTCCTCCTCCCCCTCCTCTGGCTGCTGATCGCGTCGACGAAGAGCACCCAGGACCTGATCAACAGCTTCGGCCTGTGGTTCTCCGACGCCCCGCAACTGCTGACGAACATCCGCGACACCTTCACCCAGGACGACGGCGTCTTCCTGCACTGGCTGCTCAACACCCTGCTGTACGCCGGTGTCAGCGCCGTCGGTGCCGCGCTGCTGGCAGCAGCGGCGGGGTACGGGTTCGCCAAGTTCCGGTTCCGTGGGAACGGCGCCGCCTTCAACCTCGTACTCGGCGCGGTCATGGTGCCGGCGACCGCGCTGGCCATTCCGACCTATCTGCTGTTCGCGAAGGTCGGCCTGGTGAACACGCCGTGGGCGATCATCCTGCCCTCACTGGTGAGCCCCTTCGGGCTGTATCTCATGCGGGTGTACGCCCAGGACGCCGTGCCCGACAGCATCCTCGAAGCCGCCCGCATGGACGGGGCCGGGGAGTTCCGGATCTTCTCCCAGATCGTACTGCGGCTCCTCGCACCCGGCCTGGTGACCGTGCTGCTGTTCACCCTGGTGGCGACCTGGAACAACTACTTCCTGCCGCTGATCATGCTCAACGACTCGAGTCTGTACCCGATCACGCTCGGGCTCTCCTCCTGGGCCGCCCAGGCGCAGAACGGCGGGGCGGGCGCCAGCAGCGACATGCTCGCGCTCGTCGTGACCGGGTCGATGATCTCGGTGGTCCCGCTCGTCGTGGCCTTCCTCATGCTCCAGCGGTACTGGCAGAGCGGCCTGGCGACGGGCGGAGTGAAGCAGTAACTCCCCACCCGGCCAAACAAGTTACCCAACTCCCCTTTCTCCCCTGGAGGTTGACTTCATGGCGGTTCTGCCCGCCCGCGTCCTCTTCGGCGCCGCGTACTACCACGAGTACCAGCCCACGCATGGCCCCGAGTACCGTCCCGGCGAACAGCTCAAGGCCGACCTCGATCTGATGGCCGACGCCCGGTTCACCGTGATCCGGGTCGGCGAGTCGGTCTGGTCGACCTGGGAGCCGGAGAACGGGCACTTCGACCTCGACTGGCTGGAGCCGGTGCTCGACGGCGCCCATGAGCGCGGTATCTCCGTGGTCCTCGGGACTCCGACGTACGCCGTGCCGCCGTGGCTGGCCCGCCAGTACCCGGAGATCACCGGCGAGCGGGCCACCGGGCAGCGGATCGGCTGGGGTGCCCGGCAGGAGGTCGACTTCACGCACCCCGCGTTCCGGTTCCACGCCGAGCGGGTGATCCGGAAGATCGCCGCCCGGTACGCCGGTCACCCGGCGGTCATCGGCTTCCAGGTCGACAACGAACCCGGGAACGAACTCCTGCACAACCGGGGCGTGTTCGAGCGCTTCGTCGACCATCTCCGGGCGAAGTACGGGGACATCGAGACCCTGAACCGCGAATGGGGGCTCGTCTACTGGTCGCACCGCCTGTCCACCTGGGCCGACCTGTGGACGCCCGACGGCAACGTCCAGCCCCAGTACGACGTCGCCTGGCGGGAGTTCCAGGCCCGCCAGGTCACCGAGTTCATCGGCTGGCAGGCCGACATCGTCCGGGAGTACGCGAACCCCGACCAGTTCGTCACCACCTGCATCTCGTACACCCGCCCGGCCGTCCAGGACGACGAGCTGACCGACCGGCTCGACATCGCGTCGGGCAACCCGTACTACGACATGCAGGACGCTCTCGCGCTCCCCGACCGGACACCGGACACGCACGCGCAGCGCTGGCGTACGACAGGCGTCTGGTCCCTCTACCAGACCGCCGACTGGATGTTCTCCTCCAAGCAGGCGCCGTTCCTGGTCACCGAGACCAACGCCTCGTCGATCGGTGAGCCCTGGCACAACCGCCCGGCCTACGACGGCCAGTGGCGCCAGGCCGCCTGGGCGCTGGTCGGGCGCGGGGCCAGGATGATCGAGTACTGGCACTGGCACACCCTGCACTTCGGTGCCGAGACGTACTGGGGCGGTGTCCTCCCGCACAGCGGCAGGCCCGGCCGTACGTACGCCGAACTGGCCCGGCTGGGAGCCGAGTTGGACGCGGCCGGCCCACTGGTCGCCGGTCTCGAACCGGACGCCGACATCACGCTGGTCTACTCGACGCCCAGCAAGTGGCTGATGCAGAAGTACCCGCCGCTCGCGACGGGCGACGGCGGCCCGGACGACACCGCGTACCACCGGATCTTCGACCCCTTCTACCGAGGCGCCTTCGACGCCGACCGCCAGGTCAGGATCGTCCACGCCCGCCAACTCCACGACCCGAGCGGCGAACGGGAGGGCCTGACCCCCGAGGAGGCAGTGGTCCGGCACCCGGTCCTGGTCGTCCCGGCGCTGTACGTCGTCGACGACACGACCCTCGACTGGCTCGCCGCGTACGCCCACGCGGGCGGCCATCTGGTCCTCGGCCCGCGCACGGCGTACGCCGACCACGAGGCACGGGCCCGCCACGAACCCGCCCCCGGGCGCCTGGTGGAGGCGGCGGGCGTCACCTACGACGAGTTCAGCAACCTGCCCGACGGGATCCCGGTGCGTGCCGTGCCCGGCGGCCCGCTCCAACTCCCGGACGGGGCAACGGCGTCGCACTGGGCCGACGGTCTCACCGTGACCGACGCCGAGCCGCTGGTGACGTACGACCACCCGCACTTCGGCCGCTGGCCGGCGGTCACCACGCGCCGGCACGGCTCGGGGCAGGTGACGTACGTCGGCACGGTCCCGGGCCGCGATCTCGCCCGGGAGCTGGCCACTTGGCTGACCCCGGCCGCCCGCAGCGCCTGGGCGGACCTCCCGGTCGCGGTCACGGCGACCACCGGTACGGCCGAGGACGGGCGGCGCGTGCACATCGTCCACAACTGGAGCTGGGAGCCGGTGCGCGTAACGGCACCGGCCGACCTGACGGACGTACTGAACGGCGACGGTCCGGTCGCGGCGGGCAGCCAACTGGAGCTCGGCCCCTGGGACGTACGGGTGTTCAGCACCAACTGATCATCGGGCAGGGCCTGTTGACGTCACGCGACGCCAACGGGCCCACTCGGTCGGCAACAGCCGGTCACAGCAGCGAGTAGCCGCCGTCGACCGTGATCGTCGTACCGGTCACATAGGCCGAGGACTCGGAGGCCAGGAAGAGATAGATGCCGGGGAGGTCGTCGGGCGTACCCCAGCGGCCCAGTGCCGTGTGGTCGACGATGCCGCTGTCCCGCTCCGCACTGCGCCGCCAGTGCGCGCCGAGCCCGGTGTCGAACCAGCCGAGGGCCACCGTGTTGACGGTGATCCCGCGCGGCCCCAACTCCTGTGCCAGCGACCCCACCAGGGACTGAACGCCGCTCTTGGAGGCCGAGTACGCGGCGAGGCCGCCCTTGGGCCGGTCGCCAAGGACGGAACCGGTGACGATGATCCGCCCTCCGGCGCCCATCACGGCCGCGCCCGCCCGCGCCCCGAGGAACGTCCCGGTCAGGTTGACGTCGATGACCTCGCGCCAGGCGTCGGCGCTGGTGTCGGTCACCGCCGCGACCCCGGGCGAGACCCCGGCGTTGCAGATCCAGGCGTCCACACCGCCGTACCGCTCGACCATGCCCTCGGCGACGGACTCGTTGAAGGCCTCCTCGCGCACATCCCCGGCGCAGATGAGGGGGTCGCCCTGGAGCGTCCCGGCGACCTCCTTGAGCGCGTCCTCGGAACGCGCCACGAGCCCCAGCCGCGCCCCTGCCGCGTCGAAGGCCTGCGCGAGAACACGGCCCAGGCCCCGTCCGGCCCCGGTGATCACGACACGTCGCCCGGCGGCCTCGGCGTTCCCGGCGGATATCGGCATTCCGTCCTCCAATAAAGTGTCGACCGGTCGGTACATTCTTGAGCGTAACGTACGCCCAGGAGGAGAGGAACAGAACAGCGCGGGCTACGCCTTGGTCTTGACGGGCTTGGCCCTGACCTCGGGCTTGATGCCCCGCAGCCCCTGGAGGACGGCCCGGCCCTCCGCCAACTCGCCCTCGGCGCCCGCCCGGTCGGCGGGTTCGGTGAGGATGCCGTTGAAGAAGATGTCGCAGTAGAAGGCGGAGAGTTCCTCGACCTGCATGTCCCGACGGCCGGCCAGCCACTGGTACGTGTAGTTGTGCAGGTTCAGGAAGGCGAGCGTCGCCAGCTCCAAGTCCTCCTGCGGGCGCCCCTGGAGCAGTCCCCGGCTGTTTCCGTCGGCGAGTACGCCACGGATGCACGACTCGAAGCGGTGCCGTTTGTCGCGGAACAACTCGCGGTACTCGCCCTGAAGTTGGCGATACTCGTGCAGGAACACCCAGACGTGTTCCTGCCTGTTGACGATCTGCCAGAGCAGGGATTCCGACAGCAGTCGCAGCCGGGTCTGGAAGCTCAGGTCGAGTTCGACGATCGCGGTGGCTTCCTTCAGCAGCGGATCCATGACGCGGTCGTGGATCTCGGCGAGGAGCGCTTCCTTCGAGCCGATGTAGTAGTACAGGGCGCCCCGGGCCAGTCCGGCCGCCTCGCCGATGTCCGCGACGCCCGTGCCGGTGTACCCGTTCTTCGAGAACAGCTCGACGGCGATGTCCACCACGTTCTCGCGCATGCGGTAGTAGCGCTCGGTCTTGCCGCGCTCCCTCCGAGTGGGGGGCATTTCACCAGTCCTTCGAAGCCCGGTACGCCGTCACGGGGTGCCGGAACCGGCGTCCCGGAAGTGTCTGTGGCACCGCGTGACGATACACGATCGGTATGCGCCCCCATGTGGGGAGGGACGCGGAGAAACGGCAGTTCGGTGCGGGTCAGGGGCAGGATCCCGACCCGCACCGAACGACTCCGGGGTCCTCAGACCGTGGCGACGGGCGTCAGGGGGCTGCCCTGTGTGCCCGGGAGGTTGAGTGGGGGTGCGGTGAGGAGGAAGCGGCTGCGGTTGTGCTCGCGCAGCCAGGCGGCGAGTTTGTCGAGGTACCACAGCTCACCGAGCGGAACGCCGAGCTTGAACAGGCAGAGGTGGTGGATCGGCAGGAGGGAGTGCGGGCCAGTCTCGTTGCCGACGCCGACGCCCTCGACCGCGTAGTTGTCCGCGACCAGGCCGGCGAGCTGCGAGTCGGTGATCCACTGGAGGATCTCGGGGTCGTGGGCGTCGAGGTAGGCGGCGGTCTGGTGGATGGCGACCGGGTCGGGGTTCTTGTTCCAGGCGAGGATCTGGGTGGCGAAGCCGGTGTGGAGCAGGACGATGTCGCCGGGTTCGACGGTGACGTTGTCGGCGTCCATGATCTCGCGCAGCTGCCGGTAGTTGACGGCCTGGTAGCCGGTACCCAGGTGATGGGCGATGTCGATGAGGACACCGCGCCCCTGGACGCCGTGCTCGGCCATGTGTTCCAGGCCGAGGTGGCGGGCGAAGCCGAGGCTGCCGCTGCCGTCGCCCTTGGCGTCCTCCTGCGGTCCGACGAGGTCGGTGCCGGCGCGGTAGCCGTTGTAGTAGACGGCTTCGGCGACGCCGTCGGAGTCGGCGTCGAACTCGGCTCCCTGGTGGGCGAGGGCGTCCCACTGGGTGGAGTACTGGAGCCAGAGGGTGACGACGTCGTCGGACCAGACGTCGATGAGGTCGGGGGAGAAGTGCTCGCTGGCCTTGATGTTGTAGAAGACGTCCTGGTTGTGCTGGAGGTCCTCGGTGGGGCGCAGGATCGGCGGGTAGCGGCGCTGGTTCATGGCCGAGCCGCCCGGGTAGTCCAGCGGCAGGCTGAGGCTGAAGGCGATGCCGTGCTCGACCTCGCGCACACCCTGGAGGACCTTCTCCTTCGTGACCAGGTTGATCCGGCCCAGCTCGTCGTCCTCGCCCCAGTCGCCCCAGGTCGAGCCCGGCGGACGCTGCTTCCAACGCTTCGTCGTCATGGTCATCCCTCTTCCTGGCGCCAGTCCTCGTCGACGGCCTGCCACCTGCATGTTATGTATCGTGTACCGATCGGTCAATGAAATGACTGGGCAGGCCCAGGCGCCGGTCTTGGAGAAGGTGAACGTCGTGCAGTCCTTCTCGACGACGTCCGCGATCAGCTCCTGGAGCTTCCGGCGCCCGGTCGGGTCGAGGAGCTGCCGGATCGGCTTGCCGGGGATGTTGGCGCCGTGGCAGCGGCAGCGACAGCGCGGGGCTGGCCATCCCAGATCCGGGCGCGCGACACGGGTCCCTTGTCGTGGAGTGCGAGCAGCCCGGCGGGCGGGGCGAACGGACACTTGCCGTCCCTGGGGGCGGACGGGGGGGGAAGCGCGGCGGGCGCCGCTCATTCCTCGATGCGGATGGCCAGCGCGGGGCAGACCGCGGCGGCGTTGCGTACGTCTTCGGCCAGCTCGGCGGGCGGGTTCTCGTCCAGAAGGACGACGATGCCGTCCTCGTCACGCTGGTCGAACACGTCCATCGCGGCGTTCACGCACTGCCCGGCGGCAACGCACTTCTCCTCGTCGACGACAACCTTCATGGCAACTCTCCTGAACCTTCAGTAGGTGATTCGGTGGATGGTCGTTCAGTGACTGGGCGCCGGGGCCGCTTCGAGCCCGTCGACGACCTCCTGGCGGGCCAGCCGAGTCTGCTTGGGCATGTTCCAGCCGAGGACCCCGGTCACCCGGCCCCCGACCCGATACCGGGCGACAAACCGCCGCGCCGCCAACTCCCCCTCCACCACGTCCACCTCGGCATCGGCCGGCAGAAAGCCGTGGACCTGGAGCTTCGCGTCGAACTGATCCGTCCAGAAATACGGCACCGGCACATACGGCCGGTCCTCGCCGAGGATCGCCCCCGCGACCGCCATCCCCTGCTCCGTGGCATTCGTCCGGTTCTCCAGCCGCAACAACCGGCCCAGACCCTCGTGATACCAGCGGGACACATCACCGACCGCGTACACACCCTCGGCCGCACGGCAGTACGCATCACACACCACACCGTTGTCCAACGTCAGCCCGCTGTCCGCCAGCCACCCGGTCGCCGGGATCCCCCCGATCGCCACCACGACCACATCCGCCGACAGCACCTCACCCGACGCCAGCCGCACCCCCGACACCCGGCCACCCTCACCGGCCAGCCCGACCACACCCTCACCCAACCGCAACGTGACCCCGCGCTCGGCATGCAGCCCCGCCAGCACCCCCGACACCACCGGACCCACCTGCAACGCCATCGGCCCCGCCAACGGACCCGCCAACGTCACCTCAAGACCCAGCACCCGCGCCGTCGCCGCGATCTCCGACCCCAGCACACCCTCACCGACCACCACCAACCGCCGGCCCGCCACCAGATCCCCCCGCAACACCAACGCGTCATCGAGGGACCGCAGCACATGCACACCGGCCAGATCGTCCTGACCCGCAAGCTTCCGCGCCCGCACACCCGTCGCGATCACGACCGCGTCCGCACCCACCTGCCGCCCGGACTCCGTACGGACCGTCCGCGCCACCGGATCAAGACCGACCGCCGGGTCCCCGTACAAGAACTCGGCATCCAGCGACGCCAGCTGCTCCTGACTGCGCAACTCGGCCCGCTCCGGCTCCCAGGCACCCGACAACACCTGCTTGGACAACGGCGGACGATCGTACGGAACATGCGGCTCATCACCCAGCACCGTGACCCCACCCGCAAAACCCTTGCGCCGCAACGCCTCCACCGTGGACAACCCGGACGCGGAAGCACCGACCACAAGCACCCGACCGGGCGGCTGATCGACCTCCCGAGCAGACCCCTGACCAGCCACCTGACCAGCGGTTTTCTCCGGGGCGTCGCCCTCGTTCCTCATGCACGACTCCTGATTGCAGCTCCGTTGCGAACCCCCGCACGAAAGTTAGACCAATCGGTCGGTACAAAGCAACGGTCAAGAGTGAGGAGATGCGGAGGGGCGTGGGAGCAGATGGTGTAGCGGGCTACACCATGCATTCGGGAGAGCGGTCCCTCGTGGCGGCGAGCGGGCGACGGGATCGTAGTCCGCAGAGAACACAAGGGGTCCACGGATCGCACCGGACCCTCATCTGCTCCCTCCCGTCCCTGCCGAAGGAAAGTCCGTGAAGTCGCTGCTCGCCGCCGTGAAGTCGTTCGTCGCCAATCTGCTGCTGTGGTCGTTCTTCGTGGGCGGTCTCGCCGCGAGCACCGCCTCCGGCACCGTCCTCGACGGCACTCAGAAGAACGTGGCCACCTACACAGGCATCGCCGTGTCGCTGCTGGCCGGTTCACGCATCGCCAAGAAGCCGAGGATCAAGGCGTTCCTGTCGAAGCCGTCCACACTCTGGTTCCTGTTCCTGTTCAACGGCGGTGTGGCCGCGTTCTGCTACTTCACGATGGACGGGGTGAAGGGGATCGCGACCGCCGCAGGCATGGGCCTGGTCTCACTGGGCGCGGCGGGCGGACTCGTCTCGGGCCGCAAGAAGCGGCAGGCGCCCGCCCCCGTGGAGCAGCAGCCCTGGGCCTGACCAGCCCGAACACCAAACCTCCTCAACCATCGAAGCGAATGAAGTGAAGGGACCCCTGCCATGCCCTCGAACCGCCGCCGTGGCCGTCGTATCGCCACCGTCGCCACCGCCGTCGCCGCCGTCACCCTGACCGCCGGGCTGCTGACCGGCTGCGAAGACCTCGACAACTCCCTGGGCTGCGTCAGCAACGCCGACTCGATCTCGGACAGCATCAAGGCGATACACGAGGCCGGCTGGGACGCGGTGAAGGACCCGTCGAAGACCGACGACTCCATCGACACGATCGACAAGAACCTGGACAAGATCAACAAGGACACGGACGACAGCAAGGTCGACAAGGCGGTGGACGACCTGGACAAGGCGATCGACGACTACAACAAGTCCATCCTGAACGGCGACACGAGCCCGGACTCCAGCAAGATCGACGCGGCGGCCGACAGGCTGAAGGACGTCTGCACGTCGTAACGGAAGACGTCGTAACGGAAGAAGAAGCGCTGGGGCCCTGCCGTACGACGGCAGGGCCCCAGGGCGTTTCACTCACTCCCTCGGCTCCCCCGGCTCCTCCAGCGCCTCCGGAGGCCCGGCCGGTGTCGGTCCTGGCGGACCGAAGAGCACGGCCCGGGCCACGGGTGGCGCGAACAGGGCGCTGACGGGCGCGGAGAGAGTCAGTACGGCGCGGAAGGCGCGGCCCACGACGGGGTCGCCGGGGGACCGCTCCGTGACCCGGCGCAGATACCAGTCCGCGACGCGGTCCGTGGGCGCGCCCTCGACCGCGGTGCCGACCGCGCCCGGCATCTTGCGGTCCGCCCCGGCGGAGATGTCCCACGCGAGCCGGGACGCCGCGAGGAGCGCCTGCTGCACGCGCCGCGTGGTGGGCGTCCGGCGCCGGTCGGCGAGCGCGTCGCGCAGGGCGACCGCGCTCATCGCGGCGATGGCCATGCCCTGCCCGTAGATCGGGTTGAAGGTGCACAGGGCGTCGCCGGTGGCGAGGAATCCGGCCGGGCGGCGGCCGGGCAGGTCGTAGCGGCGGCGGGTGTTCGCGGTCCGCCGGTAGCCGAACGCCGACGACAGCGGTTCGGCCTCCTCGATCCACCGGTCCAGGAGCGGATGCCCCAGCCGCTTGGTGTACGTCTCGAACTCGTCGTCGCCCTTGGGCGGTTCGTCGCCGCGCAGCCCCGAGACGATGACCAGATGGCTGCCGTCCTCCAGCGGCAGCGCACCGCCGCCGTGGACCTGGTCGGGGTTGGGGTAGACGTAGTAGCCGAGCGTGTCGCCGCCGAGTACGCCGTCCCTGCCCCGGTAGACGCGGGAGGCGTAGGCGAGCCCGGTGTCGATGGTCTCCTCGTGCGGAGCCTCGGCGCCGATCGCGGCGAGCCACTGCGGCGCCTTGGTACCGCTGCCGGAGGCGTCGACGAAGAGATCGGCCGCCAGCTCCCGGTGTTCCGCGTCGGCACCGTCGGAGCGGTCCCGCAGCAGTACGCCGCGCACTCGCGAGGCGTCACCGAGCAGCCCGACCGCGTCGGTGCCCTCCAGCACACTGATCGCCGGGTCGGCGAGCACGCGCCGCCGCACCAGCCCCTCCAACTGTGCGCGGGAACCGGTGTAGATGTGCGTCGACGGGGGCACGCGGCGGAACCAGCGGCCGTTCTGCCACAGCACCAGGTCCGACGGCAGGCCGACCCTTGGCGCCCCCGCCTCCTTCAGCTCCGCCAGGAAGCCCGGCAGCAGCGACTCCAGGGCCGACTGCCCGCCCTGCAGCAGCACATGCGGATGCCGGCCCTGCGGCACGCCGGGCCGTGACCCGGTGCCGTCCGGGAACCGGTCGCGCTCGACGACGGTCACCCGGTCGGCGTGTCCGGCGAGGACGTGCGCCGCGAGCAGCCCCGCGAGACTCCCGCCCACCACGACCGCGTGCCGCCCGCCGCCTTCGCCCCGACTGCCCACCCCTACGGCAGAGTTCACCGATCCGCTCCCCTGGTCGCCATGTCGTGAGAAGCCATGAGTATCCCGCTCCACAGAGCGGGTCTACCCGTGTTCCCGGCCCTTCGGCGCGTCCCGGCGCGGCCGATTCACTCCGCTGATGCACGCACGCGGAAACAGCGCGCGGGCGCACGCTGCGCCAAAGGGCCGCCACCCCGACCATGGAGTGGCGGCCCTTTGGCGAAAAGTGAACCGTCAGCCCTCGTCGGGCGTCAGCCGCAACGAGATGCTGTTGATGCAGTACCGCTGGTCGGTCGGGGTCGGATACCCCTCACCCTCGAACACATGCCCGAGATGCGATCCGCACCGCGCACACCGCACCTCGGTCCGCACCATCCCGTGCGAGCGGTCCGCGATCAGCTCGACCGCGTCGGTGTCCTTCGGATCGAAGAAGCTCGGCCAGCCGCAGTGCGACTCGAACTTCGTGTCCGAGGTGAAGAGTTCGGCGCCACAGGCCCGGCAGGAGTAGACGCCCTGCTTCTTGGTGTCGGTGTACTCACCGACGAAAGCGGGCTCGGTCCCGGCCTGACGCAGAACGGCGTACTCGGCCGGGGTCAGCTCCGCGCGCCACTGCTCGTCCGGCTTCTCGACGTCGTACGACATGAAGGCCAACCCCTTACTTCTGTGCGAGACGGTCCAGAATCTGCGGGCCCAGGTCCGTCACATCACCCGCGCCCATGGTGAGAACGAGATCCCCGGGCTTCGCCATTCCCGCGACGACCTCGGGCACCTCCGCCTTGTCGGAGACGGCCGTCACATCGGCGCCCGCGGCCCGCGCGGCGTCGATGATCAGCGCGCTGGTGACACCCGGGATCGGGTCCTCGCGGGCCGGGTAGATGTCGAGGACGACCGAGGCGTCCGCGAGCGCCAGCGACTCGCCCATCTCCTTGCCCAGCTCCTGGGTGCGGGAGAAGAGGTGCGGCTGGAAGACGACCAGGATGCGCGCGTCACCGACCGCCGCCCGCATCGCCTCCAGGTCCGCCGTCATCTCGGTCGGGTGGTGCGCGTACGAGTCGATGACCTGGACACCGGCCGCCTCGCCCTTCAGCTGCAACCGCCGCTTCACCCCTGTGTACGCCGCCAGCGCGGGCGCCAGCTCACCGGCGGGCACGCCCAGCGCGACGCCCGCCGCCAGCGCGGCGACCGCGTTGTGCGCGTAGTGCCGCCCGGGCACGGAGACGGTGAAGGTGAGCGGAGCCCCGTCCAGCTCGACGGTGACCTCGCTCTTGAGCCCCTGGGGCACGACGGACAGCACCCGGACATCGGCGTCGGCGGACTCCCCGTACGACACCACGCGCACGGAGTCGGGCAGCCGCCGCGTCAGCTCACGGGCGCCGTCGTGATCGGCGGAGATCACGAGCGTCCCACCGGGCACGATGCGGCCGGCGAACGTCTCGAAGGACTCGTAGATCTCGTCCATGGAGGCGTAGTTGGCGTGGTGGTCGAGTTCGACGTTGAGGACGATCGCGACCTCGGGCGCGTACTTGTGGAAGCTGCGGTCCGATTCGTCCGCCTCGGCCACGAAGATCTCGCCATCGCCGTGCAGGGCGTTCGAGCCGGGCGCGTCCAGGTCGCCGCCGATGGCGTACGAGGGGTTCAGTCCCAGCTCGCTGAGCGACACCGCCAGCATCGACGTCGTGGTCGTCTTGCCGTGCGTACCCGCGACGGCGATCGGCCGCAGACCGTCCATCAGCCGGGCGAGCGCGTCCGACCGATGAACCACCGGAATCCCCAGCTCGGCCGCCCGCGCCAGCTCCGGATTGTCGGCGCGAATCGCGGAGGAGACGACGACACAGGTGGCGTCGTCGGCAAGATGCCCGGCCGCATGCCCGATGTGCACGACCACCCCGAGCGCCCGAAGCGCCGCAGCAGTCTCGGACTCCTTGGCATCACTCCCGGCCACAGAGGCCCCACGCTGAGCCAGAATCTTCGCGATCCCAGACATCCCGGCCCCACCGATACCGATGAAGTGCGGTCGTTCCATGGCGACAGGAAGGCCGGGTGCCATGTGCATATCTCCCAGGTGCGGTACGACGACGGACCCCCACCCTATTAGCAGGAGCCGAGCGGACACCTACCTAGGGGCGCGGGGAACTGCGCGACCAGCCCCCACCGACGGACAGCCAAAAAACTACGCCTTGCTGTGCGAGAACAGCTTCAAAACAGGCACCCCCACCTTGTGCCGAGCCCGAGAAGCCCAGTCCCGATGAAAGAACTCCTCCACGTAATGAGGATCGGTCAGCACGATCACCTCATCCGCCTCGACCTCGTCCACCAACCCCCGAAGCGCATCCAGCGGATGGTCCTCGACAATCCGCCCCTCCGCCTCGTTGCCCGACCCCCGCAACGCCGCCAGCGACACCTCCAACGCCTGCTCCCCCAACGCCGCCGCGTCCTTCCCCTCCGGCGTCTCCCGTTCGTGCGCCGCCTCGTCCAGCTCGCCGAGGGCGATGTCGTCGATGGCGCGCAGCAGCCGGTCGGCCTGGTCGCCGCGGGGCTGGAGCAGTACGTGGAAGGCGACGTCCTCGTCGCCGTGCAAGGTGGTGACGAACTCCACGTCGGCGGACGTCAGGGCCTTCTCGATCATCAGTACGCTTGTGAACACGACAGGCGCCCTTCTCCTCCGTGGGCCGTCCGTAGGCCCCTGCGGAAACCATCCTGCCCCGTGATCGCACGGGGGCTGCGAGTTTTAGTGTGCCCAGCGAAAGACAAACGGAACGACAGATTCCACATCGTGTCGGGTCGTGCGGGACCCCCGCACCTCATGGGCGGCAATACCGACTGAACAGGAAGCCCTCCTCCTCCAGCAAGGACACCAGTTCGAAGCGTCGGGGCACAGTCAACGCGGGCCCGCCCGAGATCCGCTGGGCGTCCCCCACGGTGAGCATCGGGGAGATCGTCAGGCACAGCTCGTCGAGCACACCGGCCGCCACCAGCTGCCCCAGCAGCCTCGGCCCGCCCTCGGCCAGCAGCCGGGTGTGACCGAGGCCGGCGAGGGCCTGTACGGCACGCGCCGGGTCCACGCCCATGCCGTCACCGGCGACGACCACCTGGGCGCCCGCCTTCTCTGCGGCGGCGACCCGGTCGGGGGCGGCCGCGGCGCCCGTGAGGATCAGAGTGGGCACCAGGGGCGAGGTGAACAGGGGGAGCGCGAAGTCCAGGTCCAGACTCGCGCTGACGATCGCGACGGCCGCCACCTCCGCCTGTCCGGCCGCCTCCCGGGCCCCGGCGAACTCGGCACGCGCGCGTACCGGCCGATAACCCTCCTGGCGTACCGTTTCCGCACCGACGAGCACCACGTCCGCCAGCGCCCTCAGGGTGCCGAAGATCCGCATGTCGGAGGCGGAGGAGATGGGCTGGGAACGGCCGTCGTGCTGGGCGGCACCGTCGAGTGTGGACACCATGTTGGCCCGCAGCCAGGTTCCCGGTCCCCCGTTCGCCCGCTCGGGGTAGGCGTAGGCGGCGCCCAGCTCCGCCGGACTCCACTCACGGTCGACCGCCCCACCACCCCCGGGCACCCCACCGGCACCACCGGCATCCACGGCCCCTCCCGAGGCCCCGGCCACTGTCTCTTCGGTCACAGGGAACAGGCGTCGCATGCCAGGCAGTCTGACACGGCCCTTAGCATGGTGAACCGTGCCTACCACCCCAGCCACCCCCGGATTCGGCCCGATAGCCGACGCGGCCCCGCTGTCCCTGTGCGTGCGTGAGCCGCATGTCCCCGCGGACCGTCTGGTCGCCGAGATGGTGCCGCCGCCCCGGTTCGACTCGGTGCGCTTCGGTACGTACATCCCGGACCCGAACCAGCCCAGCCAGACCGAGGCCGTGCGCGTCCTCGACGGCTTCGCCGGCGGGCTCGGCGGAGCGCACGCCCTGGGGGGCGGCAAGCGGGGGTTCTTCGGGTTCGGGAAGGCCAAGGCGGTCAAGGTGCCCGCCGGGCCCCGTGGCGTCTACCTCGACGGCGGTTACGGCGTCGGCAAGACCCACCTCCTCGCCTCCCTCTGGCACGCCACCCCGGCCGAGCCCGCGCTCAAGGCCTTCGGCACCTTCGTGGAGCTGACGAACCTCGTCGGCGCCCTCGGGTTCCAGAAGACCGTGCAGACACTCAGCGGCCACCGGCTGCTCTGCATCGACGAGTTCGAGCTGGACGACCCGGGCGACACCGTCCTCGTGTCGACCCTGCTCGGCAAGCTCGTCGACGCGGGCGTCGCGCTCGCCGCCACCTCGAACACCCTGCCGGGCAAGCTCGGTGAGGGCCGGTTCGCGTCGGCCGACTTCCTGCGCGAGATCCAGGGCCTGTCCGCCCACTTCCGGGCGCTGCGCATCGACGGCGAGGACTACCGCCACCGGGGGCTGCCCCAGGCCCCGGCGCCGTACTCCGAGGAGCAGGTGACCAAGGCGGCGTACGCCACCGAGGGCGCGTCGCTCGACGACTTCCCGCACCTCCTCGACCACCTCGCCCGCGTGCACCCCAGCCGGTACGGCGCCCTCACGGACGACCTGAAGGCCGTGTGCCTCACCGACGTACGGCCGGTTCCCGACCAGTCGACGGCGCTGCGGCTCGTCGTGCTCGCCGACCGGCTCTACGACCGCGAGGTACCGGTGCTCGCCTCCGGCATGCCCTTCGACCAGTTGTTCAGCGAGGAGATGCTGAACGGCGGCTACCGCAAGAAGTACTTCCGCGCGATCTCCCGCCTGACCGCGCTGGCTCGCGACGCCAAGGGCCTGGTGGAGCCGTCGTAAACCCTTGCGTCAAGGGTCAGTTCGCGTCATCCCACCCGCGCTTTTCAGGCTCTCTTCAGCCTGAAACGCTAAGTTAACCCTGCAAACAACTTCGCAGGGTTAACGTGTTTCTTGACCTTCGGTTGACCAGCCGTTGACGTACGCGAGGGACCGCGAAACATCTGGAGGGGGGCGCATGTTCCGAGGTACCACCGTCCGGACCGTGATTTCGCTCCTCACCGCCGCACTGCTGGCCCTCCAACTCTTCACTCCCACCGCTTCCTTCGCATCCGCGCACACGGCCCGTCATGCCGAGGCCAAGACCGAGACCAGAAACAAACCCAGGGCCGCAGCCCTGCGCGATGAGTACGTTACTTGCGGTAACGACAGCCGCCCCCACGACCCCGCCTGGCCCCTGCGCATCCGCGACCGGCATCGAATCGTCGATACGGGCCCCGAAGCCCCCGGCCGCCCGGCCCTCGTGGCGGATCCTGTGCCCCCGCACGAACCGCGGACACCGGTCACCCCCCGCCACCAGGCGCCCAGATCACTGACGGCGCACACCCCGGCCGGACTTCAGGTGTTCCGCTGCTGATGACAGCGGAGACATCCCCCCACGCTCTGTCATGTACGTCCGACGCGCCATAGAGGCGCGCCAGGAGGAGTCACCACATGCAGCCCCTCATCGACAACGCCCGCACCTTCGGTCAGCGCCCTGAGGAGTTCGCCAAACTCGCCGAAGGCCAGTCCCCCCAGGTCCTGTTCATCACCTGCTCCGATTCCAGGGTCGTCCCGGCCCTGATCACAGGTGCCAGGCCGGGCGAACTCTTCGAGCTGCGCACCGCCGGCAACATCGTCCCCCCGTACGCCTCAGGCCGCCCCACCGGCGAGGCGGCCACGATCGAGTACGCCGTGGAGGTCCTCGGCGTCAGCGACATCGTGGTCTGCGGCCACTCGCACTGCGGTGCCGTCGGCGCCCTGGTCCGCGGCGACGACCTCACCGCGGTACCCGCCGTACGCGACTGGCTCGCGCACGCCGCCGACGAACCCGACACCTCGACCGCGTCCGACACCGACGACCCGACGGTCGCGGCGGGCGTCCAGAACCACGTCCTCGCACAACTGCTGCGGCTGCGCTCCTACCCGTGCGTGGAGCAACGCCTCACGGACGGCCGGCTGCGCCTGCGCGGCTGGTACTACGAGGTCCACACCGGGTCCGTACGCGAACACCGGGCCGCCACCGACGCGTTCGAAGCGCTGTGAGGGCCGCCATGAACGTGCTCGCCAAGGTCCCTCATCTGCGGCAGGACTTCGCCGCCTCGCTCGTCGTGTTCCTCGTCGCCCTGCCGCTGTGCGTGGGCGTCGCCGTCGCCTCCGGTGTATCGGCCGAACTCGGCCTGGTCACCGGCATCGTGGGCGGCATCGTCACCGGACTCCTGCCGGGCAGCAGCCTCCAGGTGTCCGGTCCGGCCGCCGGTCTCACCGTGCTCGTCTTCGAAGCCGTACGGGAGCACGGGCTGCCCGCCCTCGGCGTGATCGTGCTCGCCGCCGGACTGCTCCAACTCGCCATGGGCGCCCTGAAGCTGGGGCGCTGGTTCCGGGCGATATCCGTGTCAGTCGTCGAGGGCATGCTGGCCGGGATCGGGCTCGTGATCATCGCCGGGCAGCTGTACGCGGCGGCCGGGCTGAAGGCGCCCGCCGCCGGGCTCGACAAGATCGTCGGGCTGCCCGAGGCCGCCGCGAAGGCCGTGGGGAGCACCAGCGCACTGGCCTCGCTGGCCGTCGGCGCGGGCACGATAGCCGTGATCGTGCTGTGGCAGCGGCTGCCCAGGAAGGTACGGGCGGTGCCGGGCGCGCTCGCGGCGGTGGTCCTGGCGACCGTCGTCACCCTCGTCCTCGACCTGCCGGTGGCGACCGTCGAGGTGAAGGGCCTGCTGGACGCCGTCCAGCTGCCCGGCCTGGGTGCCTTCGGCGAACTGGCGAGCCCGAGCGTGATCGGCACGGTCGTGGCGTTCACGCTGATCGCGTCCGCCGAGAGCCTGTTCAGCGCCGCCGCCGTGGACCGGCTGCACGACGGTCCACGCACCCAGTACGACAAGGAGCTGATGGCGCAGGGCGCCGGCAACACCGTGTGCGGGCTGCTGGGCGCGCTGCCGATGACCGCCGTGATCGTGCGCAGCTCGGCGAACCTCCAGGCGGGCGCGCGGACGAAGGCGTCCCGGGTCATGCACGGCGTATGGCTGCTGCTGTTCGCGGCGCTGCTGCCCGGCGCGCTGGCGCTGATCCCGCTGCCCGCACTGGCCGGGATCCTCGTGCACGCGGGCTGGAAGCTGATACCGCTGCGCGGGATCGTCTCGCTCTGGCGCGAGCACCGGGGTGAGGCGCTGATACTCGTCGTCACGGCCGTGGCGATCGTGTCCGTGAACATGTTCGAGGGCGTGCTGATCGGGCTCGCCCTGTCGGTGGGCAAGACCGCCTGGGAGGCCTCGCATCTCAAGCTGGAGGTCGTGGACAAGGGCGCCGGGCCGATCCAGGCGTATCTGTCGGGCAACGCGACCTTCCTGCGGCTGCCGAAAATACTCGACAGCCTGGAGGCACTCCCCCAGGACCGGCCGATCGAGCTGGACCTGTCGGGCCTGCACCACCTGGACCACGCCTGCCGTACGGCGCTGGAGAGCTGGGCGGAGCGGCACAGCGCGGCCGGGACGGAACCGGTCAGGATGATGACGCCGACGCCGTAGTCCCCGCGGCCCTCGCATACGAGGTTGCCCGGTCCGAGGCTCGCCCCGAGCCCCGGACCGGGCATATCGTTTGTTAGAGGTGCCGATCGGCACGTACGGGACGGCTGCGAGGGGTCGTCATCATGGTTGAGGAATTGCTGGCCGCGGGCATCGCCGCCGCAACCGCCGGGCTCGTCTACGTCGGGGCGGCGGCCCGGGTCGTCAAGCAGTACGAACGCGGGGTCGTCTTCCGGCTCGGCCGGCTCGCCGGGGAGGTGCGGGCGCCCGGTCTCACGATGGTGGTCCCGCTCGTGGACCGGCTGCACAAGGTCAACATGCAGATCGTCACACTGCCGATCCCGGCCCAGGAGGGCATCACGCGGGACAACGTCACGGTCCGGGTGGACGCGGTCGTCTACTTCAAGGTGATCGACGCGGCGAACGCGCTCGTCCAGGTCGAGGACTATCGCTTCGCGGTCTCGCAGATGGCGCAGACGTCGCTGCGTTCGATCATCGGCAAGAGCGACCTCGACGATCTCCTCTCCAACCGCGAGAAACTCAACCAGGGCCTGGAGCTGATGATCGACAGCCCGGCGATGGGCTGGGGCGTGCAGATCGACCGGGTCGAGATCAAGGACGTGTCCCTGCCGGACACGATGAAGCGCTCGATGGCCCGCCAGGCCGAGGCCGACCGCGAACGCCGGGCCCGGATCATCAACGCGGACGCCGAGTTGCAGGCCTCGAAGAAGCTCGCGGAGGCCGCCGGGGTCATGTCCGAGCAGCCCGCGGCCCTCCAACTCCGGCTGCTCCAGACGGTGGTGGCGGTCGCGGCCGAGAAGAACTCGACACTTGTCCTGCCGTTCCCGGTGGAGCTGCTCCGCTTCCTGGAACGGGCGCAGTCCCAGCAGCCGCCTCCGTCTCCACCTCCAGGCGAGTCATCGGGGTGAGGCGCGCAACGCGCGTGGTTCCCGAGGTCAGTGCGGCGTGATACACACAGCAAGGTCACAGTCCTGTCCGCCAGCAGGAAGGTTGCCTCCCCATGTCCGCATTCGGCACGCCCGAACTCGACGGCACCTCAACAGGCGCCACCCCCAAGGCAGTTGACGGCCCCTCAGCAGTCGACGCCTCCCCCACTTCCCGACGCCAGGTCCTCGCCCGCACCGGCGCCCTGGGTGTCGGCATCGCCTTCACCGGCGCCCTCTCCGAACTCTTCGCCGGTACCGCCGCCGCACAGGGCATCGGCCACTCCGGCTACGGCCCCCTGGTCCCCGACCCGAAGGGCCTGCTCGACCTGCCGAAGGGTTTCCGCCATCGGGTCCTGTCCCGTGAGGGCGACCCCCTGCGCTCCGGCGAGGGCCCGGTGCCCTCCAACCACGACGGCATGTCGGCCTTCGCGGGCCGCCACGGCCGCGTCCACCTGGTCCGCAACCACGAGAACCGCGTCACCGCCAGAATCCAGGTCCCGACCGTCAAGGGCCTCACCTACGACCCGATGGGCAAGGGCGGCTGTACGTCCCTCACCCTCGACCGGGACGGGGACGTGCTCTCGGAGCGGGTCGCCATCGCCGGTACGGCCGTCAACTGCGCGGGCGGGCCCACGCCTTGGGGCACCTGGCTGACCTGCGAGGAGACCGAGGACAAGGCCGGCACCAACGGCTACACCAAGGACCACGGCTTCATCTTCGAGGTCGACGGGGCCGACCCGCACCGCACCGGCGCCGTCCCGCTCACCGCGATGGGCCGCTTCCAGCACGAGGCGATCGCCGTCGACCCGAGGAACGGCATCGTCTACGAGACGGAGGACGCCTTCCTGCGCCCCTTCGGCCTCTTCTACCGCTTCCTGCCCAAGAGGCCGCTGGGCGGGGTGGGTTCACTGCGCGCGGGCGGCCGGCTCCAGGCGATGCGGGTGCCGGGCGTACCCGACCTCTCCTCGATCCAGGAGCCGGGCGCCTCCTTCGACGGCGTCGAGTGGGTGGACGTACCGGACCCGCTGGCCGCCCAAACCCCCATCCGCCTCCAGGACTTCGGGCCGAAGGGCATCACGCACGCGCAGAAGCTGGAGGGCTGCTACTGGGGCGGGCGGTGCGTGTACTTCGTGTCGTCGTTCGCCCATGCGAGCGAGGGCTCGGCGGCCACCCACTTCGGCCAGATCTGGCGCTACGACCCCGCCGCGCGCCGCCTCACCCTCGTCATCGTCTTCGGCCCGGACACGGACGTCCAACTCCCGGGCGAATCACCGGACAACATCTGTCTCGCCCCGAGCGGCGGCCTGATGGTGTGCGAGGACGGGGAGGGCGCACAGCACGTATACGGCGTGACACGCAAGGGCGAGGTGTACGCGATGGCCCGCAACGCCCAGAACATCGGCACCCAGGACGCCCCCGAATGGGGCGAGTTCGCGGGCGTCACCTTCTCGCCCGACGGCCGGACGATGTACGTCAACTGCTACACACCCGGCACGACGTTCGCGGTGACGGGCCCGTGGAAGCGGTAACCGCCGCCCTCTGAACCGGACTTGGCGGGCAGGCCCTAGCCTGTCCGCCATGAACGTACCGGGGGACGTGGTCGACGGCCGGTTCGAGCTGCTGGAGCGGCTCGGGAGCGGCGGGATGGGCACGGTCTGGCGGGCCCGGGACGCCGTACTGCACCGCGAGGTCGCGCTGAAGGCGGTACGGCCCGACGCGGCGGCGACCGACGCCGTACGCGGACGGGTGCTGCGCGAGGCCCAGGCGCTGGCCCGGCTCAGCCACCCCCACGTGGTGACGGTCCATCAGATCGTCGACGACGACCCGCATCCCTGGATCGTCATGGAGCTGGTGCCCGGCGTCTCGCTCGACAGGCGCCTGGAATCAGGCCCGTTGACGCCGGTGGAGGCGGCACGGATCGGCGGCCAGGTGCTGGACGCGCTGCGCGCGGCACATGCGGCGGGTGTGCAACACCGGGACGTGAAACCGGCGAACATCCTGCTGCGCCCCGACGGCAGCGCGGTCCTCACCGACTTCGGGATCGCCGCGCTCCAGGGCGCGACGGCCCTGACGATGACCGGCGAACTCGTCGGCTCCCCCGAGTACATCGCCCCGGAACGCCTCCGCGGCCCCTCCGACGACCCGGCCGCCGACCTGTGGTCGCTGGGAGTCGTGCTGTACGTGTGCGTGGAGGGCGTGAGTCCGCTGCGCCGCGAGACCACGCTCGCGACACTGGCCGCGGTCCTGGAGTCCGAGGTACCGCCACCGTCCCGCGCGGGCGCGCTGACGCCCGTACTCGAAGCGCTGCTGGTACGGGATCCGGCGGGCCGGCCGGACGCGGCTCAACTGGCGGCGCTGCTGGGGCGGGTGGCGGCGGGCGGGACACCGAGTCATGCGCAGCGGACGGTGACGGCACCCCAACCCGTGGGCCACATCCCGGAGTTCGGCAGAACACCACCGCCGACCGTTCCGAACTCGTACCCCCTGCCACCGGGGTATCGGCGCAGGCGGGTGGCCCTGCCCGTCGTACTCGCGTTCCTCGTGGCCGTCTCCGCCACGTTCCTCACCCTGCGCTTCCTCGACGGGGACGAGAGGACGGACGGCGGCCCGGGCCCGGTGGCCGGTACGACGGCCTCGCCGACCCCGACTCCGACCCCGACCTCCACCGCCTCAGCCTCAGCCACCACCTCAGCCACTGCCTCAACCACCCCGTCAGCCACCCTCTCCGCCGCGACCGGCCGCTGGATCGCCCAGCTCTTCTCCGAACCGGTCGGTTCCGGGACCGCCGCCCGGGACGCGCGGCTCGCCAAGGTCAGGGAGTCGGTGCCGGAGGCGGTGGTCCTGCGGAGCGACGAGTACGCGTCCCTGCGCCCGGGCTACTGGGTGATCTACGCGCCGGGCCCGTTCGCCGACGGCCGTGCCGCGCTGGCCTTCTGCGGCGAACGCGGCCGGACGACACCGAACACCTGTCTGGGCCGCTACCTGAGCACCAGCGCCGCCGACTTCGCCCTCCAGTGCCGTCCGCCCGCCGCAAGCCCCACCGGACGCTGTACGCGCACCTAGGGCCCGACGGCTGGCGCGCCCGGTTTCCGCGTCGCAGGATCGAGGTACCGGGGAGGAACCGGACCGGAAGAGGTGCCCCATGGCCAAGAAGGGCTCGAAACAGGACTCCGGGAGGCCCGCGGAGAGCATGTTGGGTGAGCTGCTGCGCGTGCCCGGCGGGGAGCGGGTCGACCTCGGCGCGTACGACGCCAGGGCCACCCCGGGCGGCCCCGCCGACAAGGCGGCAGGGCTCGCCGCCACCGCCCTGCTGGGCGAACGGCTCGCGGTCCTCCAGGAGCGGCTGTGGGCGGCGGGCTCGACCGGGGACCGACGGCGGCTGCTGCTCGTCCTGCAGGGCATGGACACCAGCGGCAAGGGCGGCACGGTCAAGCACGTCATCGGCCTGTTCAACCCGTCGGGCTGCCGGATCAGGGCGTTCAAGGCACCCACCCACGAGGAACTGGGCCACTCCTTCCTCTGGCGCATCAAACGGGCGCTCCCGCAACCCGGCGAGATCGGCATCTTCGACCGCTCGCACTACGAGGACGTCCTGATCGCCCGCGTCCGCGAACTCGTCTCCCGGGCCCAGCTGACCGCCCGCTACAGCCAGATCAACGGCTTCGAGAAGTCCCTCGCCGAGGACGGCGTGACCGTCGTGAAGTGCTTCCTGCACATCTCGTACGACGAACAGCGGCGCCGTCTCCTCGAACGCCTCGACAACCCCGACAAGCACTGGAAGTTCAACGTCGGAGACATCGAGGAGCGCGCGCTGTGGCCCGCGTACCAGGAGGCGTACGAGATCGCCCTGGAGCGGTGTTCGGCCGGCGCGCCCTGGTACCTGATCCCGGCGGACCGCAAGTGGTACCGCAACTGGGCGATCAGCAGGCTGCTCCTCGATCACCTGGAGGCGCTGGACCCGCAGTACCCGAAAGCGGACTTCGACGTGGCGGAGGCCAGGGCGCGGCTGCTCGCCACGTAGGGGGCTGTGGGGCGGGGGTACGGGTTCACGGCCGGGCGGGTGACATCCGGGTGGCTCGCCCTCGCGGCGGGCCGCCGGACAACCCCGGCATTTCTACCTTCGTACGATGATCACTCTCGTGCGACGATTCGCCACTGGCTGTGTCCTGGGCGCCGCGCTCGCCGCCCTGGCCGCCTGTGGGACGGCCCCCGTCCCACAGGCGGCCTCCCGTGTCCCCCTCCGCCGTCCCTTCTCGTCCGCCCACCCTCGCCCCCGGGCCCGCCGGTCTGACCCCCGTCTTCCGGAACGGTCCGCGCGGCCCGGAGAAGACCGTCGCCCTCACCTTCGACGCCGACATGACCGCCGGGCAGGGTGACCGGGCGGCGCGGGGCGAGCGCTTCGACAATCCCCGGCTGATCGCCACGCTGCGGGCACTGAAGGTGCCGGCGACCGTGTTCATGACGGGACGGTGGGCCGAGGAGTACGCGGCCCAGGCCCGTTCCATCGGGCGGGACCCCTTGTTCGAGGTCGCCAACCACTCGTACAGCCACTACGCCTTCACCGAGGACTGCTACGGGCTGCCGACCATCGCCGGCTCGGAGGCGCGGATGCGGGCCGACGTCGAGCGGGCCTTCGCGGCGTTCCGGGCCGCCGGGGTGCCCAGGGCCATGCCCTACTTCCGCTTCCCGGGCGGGTGTTACGACCGGCGTGCGCTGCGGGCGCTGAGCGGGGCCGGGGTCACGGCGGTGCAGTGGGACGTGGTGAGCGGGGACGCGTTCGCCACGGACGCGGACGCTGTGGCCCGGCAGGTGCTGGACGGGGTGCGGGGCGGGTCGGTTGTCGTCATGCACTGCACGCGCAGTGCCGCCCCGGCGACCGAGCGGGCGTTGCGCACGATCGTGCCCGCGCTGCGCGAGCGTGGCTTCCGGCTGGTGAAGGTGTCCGAGCTGATCGGGGCGGCGGCCTCCGGCGGGGAGCGGCTTAGGCTGGTGCGATGAGTGACGAGAACGAGGTCGCGTACGCGGAGTGTGTGCTGTGCCGGGAGCCGACCGAGTACCCGGAGTCGCGGAAGGGCGTCACGCTCTGTCCTGTCTGTGAGTGGCAGGAGGCGCAGCGCTCGGCCTGCTCAGGGTGAGCGGCGTGCGGTGAGCGCGCAGGCCCCGGCGGTCGCCGCGACCGTGAGCAGGGCCGCCGAGGCCAGCGGCAGCAGCGCTACCGGGACCGTGCCCGAGCGGGAGCCGGTCACCAGGGACGTGATCGCCAGCTGGGCCGGGGAGCCCGTAACCACCAGCGCCAGCAGCGCGCCGAGCATCATCGCGGGCACCGCCCGGCCGGGCGAGCGCAGCAGCGGCCAGGTCGTGAGCGCGCCGACGGCCGTGCCGAGCAGGGCGCACACCAGCGCGGCGAGCAGCCCGGCGGCAGCGGCCGGGAGAGGCTCCACCCGGACCTGGTGATCGGCGCTCGCCGGGTCGCTGATCAGGGTCACCACGACGGTCGCGGCCGTGCCGAGCGTCGCCGCGGCGGCCAGCGCCACCAGGAGACAGGCGAGGTGCGCCCGCCCTGGGCCGACGGCCGCTGCCACGGCGGCGCGGGCGGCGGGCGGCTCGTTGCCCGCACAGATCCGCACCAGCCAGGCGGCCACCGGCAGCACGGCCGCCGCGGCATACCCGAGTGAGTCGAGCACCGGCTGCCCGCTCTGCACCCCGACGCCCAGGAACACCGCGTACAGGATGAACGGCGGCAGCCAGCGCTGCGAACGCACGAGCAGGGCGGCCTGATAGCGCAGGAGGGCGGTCATCGGGGGCTTTCGTCGGTGGTGAGCGGGGCGGGTTCGGCGGTGCCGGCGGGCGTTCCGGGCATTGCTGGTCCCACGCCCACCACGTGCCAGGGCGGGCGGGCCATGAGCAGGGCGCGGAGCACGACGTCCGAGTGGGTCCGGGGGACGGTGAGCCGATGGCCGCCCGGGGTCGCGGTCTCCGTCCTCGACACCGTCCACTTCAACGCCTCGGCCGGGGGTTCCGCGCCCGGTGGCCCCTGCGCCTCGACGACCAGGTGCGGGCCGACCGCTTCCGGTGAACCGGCGTGTGCCGTACGGCGGTTGAGGCCGCCGTCGGTCACGGTGTACGTCGCGTCGGGCGCCCCCGCCAGACGGCCCGGGTCGTGGTCGACGAACACCACCGAGGCACCGGACGCGGTCCGTTCGGCGACGACCCGCTCCAACTCGGCCCGGGCGGCGGCGTCCAGGCCCGTCCACGCCTCGTCGAGGACGAGCAGCTCCGGGTCGGCGAGGAGGGCCTGGGCGACGGCGACCTTCTGGCTGCTGCCCTTCGACAGCTGCGCCATGGGCGTCCGGGCGTACGCGGCGGCGCCGAGCCGCTCCAGCCACTCGTCGGCGGCGCGGGCGGCAGCCGTACGGGGGAGGCCGTGCACGGCGCCGAGGTGGGTGAGGTACGCGTGTGCGGTGAAGGGGAGGGCTGCGGGGAAGCGTTCGGGGACGTAGGCGGTGCGGGGGTGGCCGGTGAGGGTGCCTTCTGTGGGGGCGTCTATGCGTGCGAGGAGTCTCAGGAGGGTGGATTTGCCTGTGCCGTTGGGGCCCTCGACGCGGGTGAGGGTGCCGGGAGTGAGGGTCAGGTGGACGCCTCTCAGGACCCAGGGGCCGCGTATGCCGTAGCGGCGGCCCACGTTCTCCAGGCGCAGATCGCTTTGCATGGGGTCATTCTGTCGTGGAGCGGCTGCGGGTCGTTCGTGGCTGGTCGCGCAGTTCCTCGCGCCCCTAGAGTTGGACCTCGTGAGCCATGATCAAACGCAACCCGGCGACAGCCCCTTCCGGGCCGAGCCCAGCGCACGCGACCAGGCGCCCCAGTTCGTGCTGCCCCTCGTCGCCCGGATCGAGAAGGGCTCGCCGCCCGGTCGTACCGATGCCTTGGAGACCGCTGCTCGGGCCGTTCTTGTGATCCTCGGGGACGAGCGGTCCGTCGGGGACGGTGAGTGGGCTCAGGCCATGCGGGACTGGCAGGACGCTCGGATTCGTAAGGTGGTGCGGCGGGCTCGGGGGGCCGAGTGGCGGCGGGCCGAGGCCTTGCCCGGGATCACCGTCAGTGGGAAGTCGGCCGAGGTCCGGGTCTTTCCGCCTGTTCCGTTGGACGGGTGGCCCAAGGATCTGGCCCGGCTCCAGGTCTCCGGCACCGACCTGGACGATCCGGAGCCGCCGCTGGATCCGGATCCGGCGGTGCCCGTTCTCTGGCTGAACCCCGAGCTGGACATGTCGGCGGGCAAGGCGATGGCCCAGACGGGGCACGGAGCTCAACTGGCGTGGTGGGAGCTGTCGGACGAGGCCCGGGTGGCCTGGCGCGACGCGGGTTACGCGCTCGCCGTCCGTACGGCGGAGCCGGCCCGTTGGCGTGAACTCACTTCCAGTGGGCTGCCGTTGGTCCGTGATGCCGGTTTCACGGAGATCGCGCCCGGTTCGGCGACGGTTGTCGCGGACCACCGTCCCCTGGGACGCACAGGGTTCAAACATCTTCGTTGAACATCATCGGGTTCCCGGCCGTACCTTCTGTCGCTGGCCAAGCAACATCTGCCCAACGACCAGTTGGTTTCCCCGGGAGGCTCCTTTGCCGCGCTTCAACCAATCGGCCCTCGTCATCGCGGCCCTGACGACCACCATCGCCGCGCTCGCGTTCCCTGTGTGGTCCTACGCCGACCGGTCCGGCACCGGAGTGTCCAACACGGCCGCCGGCACGGTGAACACCCAGTGGGGGCCGCTGACCGCCTCGGACCGCAGCCTGATCGTGCGCGTACGGCTGGCCGGGCTGTGGGAAGCGCCCGCCGGGGAGAAGGCGATGGACAAGTCCAGCAGCGCCACGGTCAAGGCGGCGGCGGACCACCTGCTGGTGGGCCACGGCGACCTGGACGAGCGGGTGCGCAAGGTCGCCGCCCAGCTCAACGTCGAGCTGCCCAACCAGCCGAACGAGGCTCAGCAGGGCTTCCTGGCCCAGATGGACGCCGCCCAGGGCAAGGAGTTCGACCGGGTCTGGGCGAGCATCCTGCGGAAGGCACACGGGACGATCTTCCCGGACGTCGCGGCGATCCGGAACCAGACCCAGAACACGCTGGTGCGTCAGCTGGCGACGGACACCAACCAGACCGTGCTCGACCACATCACGATGCTGGAGAAGACCGGCGCGGTCGACTTCGACGCCATCGCCAACGGCACGATCTGACTCGTGTACACGTGACGGCGGCCCAGGCCCGCTCGGTGTCCTGACCGCTCTCACGGACGTCCCTCACCAGCCACGTATCAGTTCCCCAACGACCAGTTGGGTTTCCCCCGGGAGGCTCCCTTGCCCCGCATGAACGGCACGTTCCTCGTCGGCCTCGCCATCGCAGGCACCGTCGGCGCGCTCGCGTACCCCGTGTTCTACTCGTACCCGCACCGCAACGACGCCGCGGCGGCCGCAGCCGCCCCGCTCGCCGGGGACACGGTGAACACCCAGTGGGGGCCGCTGACCCCACTGGACCGCGAGCTCATCGTGCGTGTCCGGCTGGCCGGGCTGTGGGAACTGCCCGCGGGACAGCAGGCGATGCAGAAGTCCAGCAATCCCGCCGTCAGGGAGGCGGCCCAGCACCTGATCACGGGCCACAACGACCTCGACAAGCGGGCACGGAACGCTTCCCAGCAGCTCGGTGTCCCGATCCCCAACCAGCCGAACGCACAGCAGCAGGGCTTCCTGGACCAGATGACGGCGGCCTCGGCCGCGGACTACGACAAGGTCTGGGCGAACCTCCTGCGGCAGGCGCACGGCAACATCCTCCCGGTCGTCGCGACGGTGCGGAACCAGACCCGCAACACGCTCGTGCGTCAACTGGCCTCGGACACCAACCAGACCGTGCTCGACCACATCACGATCCTGGAGAAGACCGGCCAGATCGACTTCCAGAAGATCGCCGAGAACGCCGCCGGGCCCAGCGCCAGCCCGACCGGTCCGCCGCCGCCGTCCCCCGGAGTGGTGCCGCCCGTGGCACCCGCGGTGGAGCCGACCGGCGACCCCGTGGTGTCCTCGAAGCCGTCGCCGACGACGCCCGGCACGATCAACACCAACCGCCCGGAGGCCCCGGACCCCAACGCGGTCGCCCAGGCCCAGTAGGCGGACAGGATCGGGCGGGCGGAAGCTCAAATGTTGCTCTGAAGGTCTCCCGGGAGGGGTTCGATCCCGGGGGCCGGGGCCATCACTCCGTGGACCGAGAAGGTCGTAGAAGGGACGGACGATGAAGCGACTGGAGCAACCGGGGCGACTGGGTACGGGTATCGGGTGGCGGCCGGAGATCGCGGACGCCGTGGAGGCCATGCCGGGCATCGACTGGGTCGAGGCCGTGGCCGAGAACCTCTGCCCGGGACATCTCCCCGAGTCGCTGCTGCGGCTGCGCGAGCGCGGCGTGACGGTCGTCCCGCACGGTGTCTCCCTGGGCCTGGGCGGCGCGGACCGGCCCGCCGAGGACCGGCTCGCCGCGCTCGCCGAGCGGGCCGGGGCACTGGGCTCACCCCTGGTCACCGAGCACATCGCGTTCGTCCGCGCGGGCGGCGCACTGACCGCCTCCCCCCTCCTGGAGGCCGGCCACCTGTTGCCCGTCCCCCGCACCCGGGACGCGCTCGACGTGCTGTGCGAGAACGTCCGTATCGCCCAGGCGGCGCTACCGGTACCCCTGGCGGTCGAGAACATCGCCGCGCTGATCGCCTGGCCGGGCGAGGAGCTGACCGAGGGCCAGTTCCTGTACGAACTTGCCGACCGGACCGGCGTACGCCTCCTCATCGACGTCGCCAACCTGCACACGAACCACGTCAACCGGGGCGAGGACCCGACGAAGGCCCTGGCCGAGCTTCCGGTGGAGGCCATCGCGTACGTCCATGTAGCGGGCGGCTTCGAACGGGACGGCGTGTGGCACGACAGCCACGCCCACCCGGTCCCGGACACCGTCCTCGACATCCTCACGACCCTCGCCTCCCGCGCCACCCCACCCGGCGTCCTCCTGGAACGGGACGACAACTTCCCCGAGGCGGAGGAACTGGAGCGGGAGCTGGAGTCGATCCGGGGCGCCTTGGCACGGGCAGCGTCCACGCAGGTGCGGGCATCGGAGACGGCCGAATCGGAGACATCCGCCGACGAGGCGCGGGCTACGGCGACGGCCACGCCGGAGGCCCCGGCCACATCACAGGCCCCGACCAGCCAGGCGCAGGCTTCAGCGGCAGTCTCGCCGGAAGCCCCGACCGCGCCGAAGACCGCCGAGTCAAAGGCGTCGGCCGCGGCGCAGGCGCCAGCTCGCGAGGCGCGGGCTTCGGCGCCGGATGGGCCGGAGACCGCACAGACGAGGGAGACCCCCGCGTCAGAAACGTCGGCTACATCGCCGGCCCCGACCAGCCAGGCGCGGGCCTCGGCGACAGCCTCACCGGAGGTCTCCGCCGCAGCGGTGCCGGAAAGCGCCCCGTCGAAGGCGCCGACCGCATCGCAGGCGCCTGCCGGCCAGGCGCAGGCATCAGTGGCAGCCCCGCCGGAAGCCCCTACCGTGCCGGAGACCGCCGAGTCGAAGGCGCCGGCCGCAGCGCAGGCGCCGACCGGCCAGGCGCAGGCATCAATGCCAGTCCCGCCGGAAGCCCCTGCCGCGTCGGAGACGCCGGTCGCGTCGCGGGCGTCGGCCGGCGAGGTGACCGACAGCCACGACTTCGCCCCCGGGGACAGCTCCGCCTCCGCTCCCGAATCCGCCCGGCAGCGGGTCGCCCTCGCGCAGGCCGCGTTGCTTTCCGCGCTCGTCGCGGGGACGCCCGTGCCGGAGGGGTTCGATCGGGTGCGGCTCGGGGTGCAGGCGCGGGCGCTCGGGGCGAAGCGGGCCGATGTCGTGGCGAAGGTGGCGCCGGAGCTGCCCGAGATCCTGGGGGCCGGATACCGGCCGGCCTTCCTCGCGTACGCGCACGGGCACCCCATGGCCGGCGGCTACCGGCACGACGCGCTGGACTTCGCCGCGCATCTGCTGCTCGGCGGGCAGCCAGAGGACGCGGAGGCCCGGCGGCGGCTGCGCGAGTGGTGGCTGGACCGCTCGGGCCCGGCCCCGCGCTCCCAGCGGCCGACCGCCCGGCTGGCCCGCGCCACGCGCCGCGTACTCCTGCGCCGCTGAAGCTCCCCCGCCCCAACCTCCGTGAACTGTGCGGGGGTTAACAGCGTGGCGCACGCATCTTGCCCGCCAGGCCGACTTGTTGCTGTTTCGGGTGGTATGCCCGGGGCGTACGCTCCCCCATCCGTCGTCCGCCCCTTCCTCCGCAGCCACTCCTCCTCGTACGGCAGTTGGCGTAGCGCCCGCAGTAGGATGCGAACTTCGTGTCCGAAGCGCATTAGCGTGCGGTGCCGCAACAGGAGGCAAGAGGCACCATGCGATCCATCCAACGTCCCGGGCTGGGCGGCACCGGGCTCATCATCGCGGGACTGGCGGCGACCCTCGTCGCGCTGATCTTCCCGGTCTGGTCGTACACGGACCGCTCCGGGACCGGCGCGGCCGTGCTCAACGCGCAGAGTGTGTCGACGCGGTTCGGTCCGCTGTCGGCGCTCGACCGCGAGTTCCTCACCAAGGTCCGGCTGGCCGGGCTGTGGGAACTGCCCGCCGGTCAGCAGGCCCAGGAGCGCGGCACCACCGAGGCCGTACGGACCGCGGGCCTGCATCTCATCGAGGGGCACACGTTCCTCGACGCCCGGGTCCGGGACGTCGCGGCGCGGCTCGGGCTCGAACTGCCCAACCAGCCGAGCGAACAGCAGCGCGGATGGCTCGGCATCATGAACGCGTCCCACGGCGAGGACTTCGACCGTGAGTTCGCCAACCTGCTGCGGATGGCGCACGGCAAGGTGTTCTCCGTCGTCGCGCAGGTCCGCGCGAGCACCCGCAACTCCCTGGTCCGCGCCCTCGCCGACGACGCGAACACGACCGTGCTCGACCACATCAAGGTCCTGGAGGCCACGGGGTACGTCGACTTCGACGCCCTGGCCACCGACATGGCCGCCGCGAGCACCCCGCCGCTCACCAACTCCCCCGCCCCGCCCGGCCCGACGGCCGACCCCGCGTCGGCCGTCCCGGTGACGCCCTCGCCGGCCGCGACCTATCCGCTGCCGCCGCCCGCGACGAGCCCGCCGCCGGAAGTCGGTGAGGTCGTGGAGTTCACCGAGCCCACAGAGGCTGTTGAGCCCTCGGAACCTTCCGAAGAACCCTGATCCGGCCACCGCCCATACGGCACGTACCGGCCATACCTCGTCCATATCCTGAAAGCCCATGGCGTTCCGGGACCCCTTCGCATAGAACAACGGCATGTTCTGGTCCTTCCTCCTGCTGCTGGCCTGGATCGCCGCCGGTACGGCGTGCACCCGGCTCTGTCTGGCCGCCGTCCACGCGGCCGCCGTCGATCCGGACGCGGGCCCCGGCGGACGCAGGCGTGACCTGACGCTGTACGAGGCCGCGTTCCTGTCCGGCGGACCGGCCCGGGTCGCCGACCTCACGCTGGTGTCGATGGCCCGCCAGAGACGGCTGCTGCTCGCCCACACCGGCTGGGCAACCGTCGTGGACCCGAGCGGACGCGACGAGATGGAACGGTCGGTGATAGGCGCCATCGGCCCGGAGGGCCAGTCGCGCATCGCTCCGGTGCGGACGGCCGCCGCCGGCACGGAGGCCGTACGGGGGCTCGCGGACCGGCTCGTCGCGGCGGGCCTGGCCGTGCCCGACGGAGCCAGGCGCGGGATCGCGTTCGCGGTCCGCCAGGTACAGGCCGCCGCGCTGGCCGTCCTCGCGCTGGGCACGGTGGCACTGCTGCTGCCGGGGCGGGACACCGTGCCCCGCGACCTGGTCGCCCTCTGGTTCGCGCTGCCTCTCGTCCTCACCCTGAGCTGCCTCGCGATCGCCCGGATCGAGGTCCACCCGTACTCGCGCTGGGCGTCACCGGCCGGACAGCGCCTGCTCACGGGCCTGTCCCGGCGTACCAGGACCGCCGGCCACCGCGGCGCGGGCGACGACCGGACGTACCTCACCTCCGTCGCCGTACTCGGGGTCCGCGCGGTCGGCGAGCCCGATCTGCGCGCGGCCTTCGCGCACCGGGAACCGCAGGACACCACCCTGCGCGAACGCCTGCGCTGACCGGCTTACCCCCCTGTGCCCGGCGCCCCGGGAGTGTTCGGGGGCGCATAGGAGTGCTCGCGGCGACACCGGGCGGCCGGTGCTTGCCTTCGCCCACCCCCGCCCGAAACATCCCTTCTGTTGCCACCGAAGGGATACGCGAATGCGAGCTGCCGCCCTCTACACGGCTGCCGGGTCCTTGCTGCTGACCACCCTGGCCGCCGCCCCGGCGGACAGCGCCCCGGGCCTGCCCGACCGCCCGGGCGGCCCCGGTTCCGCCGAGTTCCGGGGTTCCGTACTGGCCGCCGCGCGCGCCGGGGCGACCGGTATCGACTTCGGGAAGTGCGATCCGAAAGAGGAGCTGCCGGACACCCTGCGCTGCGGCACCGTCACCGTCCCCCTCGACTACGCGCACCCCGACGGCAAACAGATCAAGCTCACCGTCAGCCGCGCGGAGGCGACCGGCAGGGACCCGCGCAACCCCGAGCACCAGGTGGAGCGCCAGGGCGCCCTCGTCTACAACCCGGGCGGCCCCGGCGCCTCCGGCATGTTCTTCCCGCTGATCGGCGTCATCCCGGAGTGGAAACGCATCGCGGGGGCGTACGACCTGGTCGGGTACGCCCCGCGCGGGGTGGGCCGGTCGGCGCCGCTGTCCTGCAAGGACCCGAAGCACTTCTTCAAGGGGCCCACGCAGGCACCGGTGCACCCCTCGGAGTCGTACAAGCGGGAGCGCATCGCCGAGGCGAAGGCGTACGCGCGCGGGTGCGCCGAGCGCTCGGGCGACGCGCTGCGCCACTACCACTCCCTCAACAACGCCCGTGACCTGGACGTCCTGCGCGCCGCGCTCGGCGAGGACCGGCTGACCTTCATGGGCGCCTCGTACGGCACGTACTTCGGGGCGCTGTACGCGACGCTGTTCCCCTCGCACGTACGGCGGATGGTGTTCGACTCGGTGGTGAACCCGGACCCGGGCGGCATCTGGTACCGCAACAACCTCGACCAGTCGGCCGCGTTCGAGGCCCGCTGGGCGGACTTCCGGGCGTGGGTGGCCAGGCACGACGACGTGTACGGCCTGGGTGCCACGCCCGATGCGGTACTACGGAGCTACGAGAAGGCGGCGGCCCAGCTCGCCGCCGAGCCGGCCGGCGGGAAGGTGGGGCCCGGCCAGTTGCAGGGCGCGTTCCTCCAGGCCGGGTACTACGACGACTACTGGCCGCACCGCGCCCACGCCCTGTCCGCCTACCTCAAGGGCGATCCGCAGCCGCTGATCGACCAGGCGGCACCGGTGACGGAGGCAGCGGCCGAGGCGGAGAACGGCACCGCGGTCTACACGGCCGTCGAGTGCAACGACGCGCCCTGGCCGACGAGTTGGCAGGTCTGGGACCGGGACAACACGCGGCTCGCCCGCACGGCGCCCTTCGAGACCTGGGACAACGCGTGGATGAACCTGCCGTGCGCCTACTGGCAGGCGCCCCGGCAGACGCCCCTCGACGTCCGGACCGGCCCGGGTGAGCTGCCACCGGTGCTGATCCTGGCGGCCGAACGGGACGGCGCGACACCGTACGCGGGCGCACTCGAACTGCGCCGCCGACTGCCCGGCTCGGCCCTGGTGACCGAGCGGGGCGCGGGCACACACGGCATCGCGGGCGGCCCGAACACGTGCGTCAACAACCACCTGGACGCGTATCTGCTGAAGGGCCGCCTGCCGGCGCGGGGCGCGGACTGCGCCCCGCATCCGGAGCCACGGCCCGCGGCCGGGGCGGGCCGTGCCCAGAAGACGCGCATCGGCAAGGCCGCTCGGGGGGCGTGAAGCGGGCGCCGACGGGCGAAACCCGCGACCGTCCGCCCACCCTCACGACCGGACCGGCCGGTCCGACCCCCGTCTTCCGCAACGGCCCGCGCACCTCGCGGCGGGTCCGGCGGCCCTCCGGCCGCCCGCTGTACACCGCCTCCGGTCAGGCGAGCGCCTCGACCAGCTCAGCCACCGACTTGCGGCGGCCGGTGTAGAACGGGACCTCTTCGCGGACGTGCATACGGGCCTCGGAGGCGCGCAGGTGGCGCATGAGGTCGACGATGCGGTACAGCTCGTCGGCCTCGAAGGCCAGCAGCCACTCGTAGTCCCCGAGGGAGAACGAGGCGACCGTGTTGGCGCGCACGTCGGGGTAGCCGCGGGCCATCTTGCCGTGGTCGGCGAGCATCCGGCGGCGGTCCTCGTCGGGCAGCAGGTACCAGTCGTACGAGCGCACGAACGGGTAGACGCTGATGTAGTTCCGGGGCGTCTCGTCGGCCAGGAACGCCGGGATGTGCGAGCGGTTGAACTCGGCGGGGCGGTGCAGCGCCATGTTCGACCAGACCGGCTCCAGGGCGCGGCCCAGCTTGGTGCGGCGGAAGAGGTTGTACGCCTCCTGGAGCTGGTCGGCGGTCTCGGCGTGCCACCAGATCATCAGGTCGGCGTCGGCGCGCAGCCCCGACACGTCGTACGTGCCGCGAACGGTCACGTCCTTCGCGGCGAGCTGGTCGAACAGCTCCTGGACCTCGTCGGCGTAGCCCGCGCGGTCCTCGGGCAGGACGTCCTTCAGCTTGAAGACGGACCACAGGGTGTAGCGGATGACCTCGTTGAGGTCCTTGGCCAGCTTGCCCTTGTTCGGGATCCGGCCGGACTCGGTGGTGGGGGCGTCGTCACTCATGCGCCTATTCTCCCGCTCCGCCGGAGGCGCTTCGCACCGGGGGCGAGCTCCGTGCGGTTCGCCCCGCGCCCCAAGGGGCGCGGGGAACTGCGCGACCAGCCACGACGAGCCCGCGGCCTCACAACTGCCCTTCCCGCGGAGCACACAGCACGTCCACCGCCGCATGGGCGCTCGCGATACACGCCGGGATGCCGACGCCGTCATACGCCGCCCCGCACACCGCGAGGCCCGGGAGCTTGGCGATGTGTTCGCGGATGCGGTCCACGCGCGCGTGGTGGCCGACGGGGTACTGGGGCAGGCCGTCGTCCCAGCGGGTGACGCGGGTCTCGACGGGGGCCGCCGTCAGTCCGGTGGCCTCCTTGAGGTCGTGGCGCGAGACGTCCACCAGCTCGGTGTCGGGGCGCTGGAGGATCTCCGTCTCGGCGTACCGCCCGACGGAGGTCCGCAGGACCAGCAGGTCCGGGTTCTCCTCGGCGATCCAGCCCCACTTCTGGGAGGCGAACGTCGACGCCTTGATGGTGCGTCCGTCGACAGGCGGGACGAGGAAACCGCTGCCTTCGGGGAGGCTGACGTCGGCTCGGCGGTAGGCCAGGGTGATCAGGGCCATCGACGCGTACTCCACGCCCGCGAGTTCGGCCGCGGCGGCCGGTGCCTCGGCGCGGAGCAGGTCCGCGGCCACCGGGGTCGGTACGGCGACGACCACCCCGTCGGCGTCCAGCACCCGGTCCCCTGCCACGACCCGCCACCCCGCCGACGTCCCGGCGACCCGGCGCAGCTCGGTCACCGGTGCCCCGGTGACGATCTCACCGCCTCGCGCGCGCACCGACTCCGCGACGGCGAGCGGCAGTTGGCCCACGCCGCCCTGGATGCCCATGAAGACCGAGCCGGTCTGCTGCGGGGCGGCGGCCATCCGGGCCTGGATGCCGCGCACGCCCTCCGTGAGGGACGCCTGCCTCTTCGCCACCTCGAAGAGCTGGGGCACGGCCGAGCGCATCGAGATGCGGTACGCGTCGCCCGCGTACACCCCGCCCAGCAGCGGCTCGACCAGTCGGTCGACGACCTCGCGGCCGAGGCGCGCGGCGACGAACTCCCCCACCGCCACGTCGTCCCCGACCTCGGTGCGCGGCAGGTCGGCGTCGCGCTCGATCCGGGCCAGCCCCTCCTCCGAGAGGACACCGGCCAGGGCCGAGGCATTGCCGGGAACGCCCATGACGTGCCCCTTGGGAAAAGGCCGCAGGGCGCCCCGGGTCCAGATCGAGGCCGTAGAGGTGGCGGGCGGCCGGAGACGGTCGTCGAGGCCGACCTCGCGGGCGAGCGCGACGGCTTCGGGTCTGCGCGCGAGCATCGACTCGGCGCCGAGATCGACCCGCGCGCCCGCGATCTCGCCGGGCAGCAGCTTGCCGCCGACGCGGTCGGACGCCTCCAGGACCGTGACCCGAACGCCCCGGTCCAGCAGCCGGTGGGCGGCGGCCAGACCAGCGATCCCGCCCCCGATGACGACGACATGCCCGGCACCCGCACGGGCCTCCACTGCGCTCATGTCACCACCCTCTCAGACCCCACTGACACTCCCGTCGGCGCACACCGCTCCCCGGTGTCCGGCACGAGTCCCGACCGTGACCGCATCGGGACCACAACCGGCCAACGTCCCGAACCCTTCGGGCGTCGAAGGAACGTCAGCCGTGCACCACGGCGGTCCAAGACGGTCCGACGACAGCCCTCGGGGGGAATCCGCAAGATGAACACCCTGCGCACAAGCCGTACACGCCCGGTCCAGGTATTGGCGGGAATCCTGCTCGCCGCAGCCCTCGCGCTCACCGGCTGCACCGGCGCCGGCGACTCCAGCTCGACCGCCAGTGACACGGGCGGCGACGCGGCACAGGCCGCCCCGGGCGCCCTGGAGGACCAGGCCGAGGCCGACAGCAAGTCGGGCAGCGCCAAGGACAGCGGCTCCCAGGCCAGCACGGCGCCCCAGCCCGCCGCCGGCGCGCACATCATCCGTACCGTGTCCGTCTCCGTGCAGGTCAAGGACGTGTCCAAGGCCCTGACCAAGGTCCGCACCACCGCGCAGAACGCGGGCGGCTATGTCGGCAGCGAGACGACGACCCTGAACGAGGAGGAGGGCGAGGAGGGCAGCGAGAGCACCGAGATCGTCCTGCGGGTGCCCGTCGGCGAGTACGAGGAGGTCCTCGCCGACCTGGAGGGCACCGGCAAGCTGCTGCACCGGGAGGCAGAGGCGAGGGACGTCACCGAGCAGGTCGTCGACGTGGAGAGCCGGATCACCACGCAGCGCGCCAGCGTGAACCGCATCCGCGAGCTGATGGACCAGGCCACCAAACTCTCCGACGTGGTCACCCTGGAGGGCGAGTTGAGCCGCCGCCAGGCCGACCTGGAGTCGCTGCTCGCCCGCCAGACCTCCCTGAAGGACCGCACGACCCTGGCCACGATCAACCTCTCCCTGTCGGAGACCCCGGCCAAGGAGTCCGACGAGGACGACGACCCCGGCTTCCTGGACGCCCTCTCGGGCGGCTGGGACGCGTTCGTGACGATGCTGCGCTGGATCGTGGTGGCCATCGCCGCCGTGCTGCCGTTCGCGGCGGTGGCGGTCCTGCTGCTGTTCGTCTGGCTGCGCGTCGCCCGGCTCCGCCGGGAGCACCACCGCGCCCCGATGACGGCCGCGAACCCGGCACCGGCGACGTCCCTGCCGACCGCACCTCCGGCGCAGTCGAACGGCCCGGAGCAGGACTGAAATAGCAGGTCCCCGTAGCGTGTTCGTATGGGCATGAGCATGAGCCGTACGAGGGACACGAACCGTGGGACCGAGCGACTGGTCGTGATCGGCGGCGACGCGGCGGGCATGTCCGCCGCGTCGCAGGCCCGCCGCCTCAAGGGCCCCGACGAGCTGGAGATCGTGGCGTTCGAACGCGGCCACTTCACCTCCTACTCGGCGTGCGGCATCCCCTACTGGGTGAGCGGCGACGTCCCCGACCGGGACCAGCTGATCGCCCGTACGCCCGAGGAGCACCGGGACCGCGACATCGACCTGCGCATGCGTACGGAGGTCATGGAGATCGACGTCCCGGGCGGCCGGGTACGCGCGCGTGCCCTGGATACCGGCGCCGAGTCCTGGACGTCGTACGACAAACTGGTGATCGCCACGGGCGCCCGCCCGATCCGCCCGGAGCTGCCGGGCATCGACGCTCCCGGGGTGCACGGCGTACAGACCCTGGACGACGGACAGGCGCTCCTGGACACCCTGACCACCACCGAGGGCCGCCGCGCGGTCGTGGTCGGCGCGGGCTACATCGGCGTGGAGATGGCCGAGGCGCTCATCAACCGCGGCTACGAGGTGACGGTCGTCAACCGCGGCAAGGAACCGATGTCCACGCTCGACCCGGACATGGGCCGCCTGGTGCACGAGGCAGTGGAGGGCCTGGGCATCACCATGGTGAACGGGGCCGAGGTCACCAAGCTGCTCACGGGCGAGGACGGCAGGGTACGCGCGGTGGTGACCGACGACGCCGAATACCCGGCGGACGTGGTCGTGCTCGGCATCGGCGTCCGCCCCGAGACGACGCTGGCCCGCGCGGCGGGACTCCCCCTTGGCGACCACGGGGGCCTCCTCACCGACCTGGCGATGCGGGTGCGCGGGCACGAGAACATCTGGGCGGGCGGCGACTGTGTGGAGGTCCTGGACCTCGTCTCCGGCCGGGAACGGCACATCGCCCTCGGCACCCACGCCAACAAGCACGGCCAGGTCATCGGCGCGAACGCGGGCGGCGGTTACGCCACCTTCCCCGGGGTCGTCGGCACGGCCGTGAGCAAGGTCTGCGACCTGGAGATCGCCCGCACCGGCCTGCGCGAGAAGGACGCACACCGGGCGGGCCTCCGCTTCGAAACGGTCACCATCGAATCGACGAGCCGCGCGGGCTACTACCCCGGCGCAGCCCTGATGACCGTGAAAATGCTCGCCGAACACCGCACGGGCCGCCTCCTGGGCGTCCAGATCGTAGGTCGCGAGGGCGCGGCAAAACGGGTCGACATCGCGGCGGTGGCACTGACGGCAGGCATGACGGTAGAACAGATGACGGCCCTGGACCTGGGCTACGCACCCCCGTTCTCCCCGGTCTGGGACCCGGTACTGGTAGCGGCCAGAAAGGCAAGCACGGCGGTACGCAAGGGTGCCTTGTAAACAGGCTCAAGGGGGACGTACCTAGGGGCGCGGGGAACTGCGCGACCAGCCACAACGGACCCGCACCCGGCAACGAACCGCACCCCCCTACCGCTACGCCGTCCCGTTGATCCGATCAATAGCCTGCCGAGCCTGCTCAGCCGGCGGCCGGGACGGCAACGAAGACACAGAAGCCGACGCCGAAACAGCCGGGGCCGAAACCGCCGGCGTCTGCCCCGGCTGCGCCCCCGCGGGCCTGGCGTGGGCGCCGAGCCCACTCGACCGCAGCCGATGGCTGACAGCCTCGTCCAACGACACAGGCCGCTGCATCTGCGTAGCCAACCGCCCCGCCTCCTGGCCGAGCCGCGCCACGTCCTCCCAGGGCAGGTGGACCACCAGGGCCAGTTCAGCCTCTCCGTTGGGCAGAGCCACCATCGGAGGAGTCACTCGGTCGTTCATCGCCTGTTCCTCACGTCGTCCCCGCGACGCGCCTTCGCCGTGCCGCGGACGTTGAGGACAGATACGGACACACGGACAGTCGCGTTCACCGATTCACGGGACGCATCGCGGGCACTACTTCCTTGTGGTCATCCCCGTCCATGACGTGAACCCCGCAAGCCGCACCCCCTGGGTCACGTACGCCCTGATCGCCGCGAACGTGCTCGTGTTCCTCTCCATGCCCGGGATAGCGGGCTCGGTGACGGGCGAGAGCAGCCTGGCACAGCTGTGCCACCTCCAGGCGTTCCTGGACCACTACGCCGCCGTGCCCCGGGAACTGATCCACGGCCAGCTGCCGCGCGTGGTCCCGACGGGCGACGTCGGGATCGGCACGGGAGGGCCGGGCTGTGTGATCGGCGCGCCCACCTACGACAAGTCCCCCGTGCTGTCCGTCTTCACGGCGATGTTCCTGCACGGCGGCTGGCTGCACCTGCTGGGCAACATGCTGTTCCTGCTGATCTTCGGCAACAACATCGAGGACCGCCTGGGACATGTGCGGTATCTGCTCTTCTACGTCGTCTGCGGCTACGCGGCGTCGTACGGCTTCGCGCTCGTCAACGCCGACTCGGGCGAGCCGCTGATCGGCGCCTCCGGGGCGATCGCCGGTGTCCTGGGCGCCTATCTGGTGCTGTTCCCGAAGGCCAGGGTGTGGGTCCTGGTGCCCTTCCTGATCTTCCTGCCGCTACGGCTGCCGGCCTGGCTGGTGCTGGGCTTCTGGTTCGTGCTCCAGGCGGTGTACTCGTCCGGCGAGGGCGTCTCCGAGGCCGGCACCGTGGCGTACGCCGCCCACATCGTCGGCTTCCTCGCGGGCATGCTGCTCGCCTGGCCACTCAGGGCCGGCACCCCGCCGCCCCCGGAGCCGGGCCGCCTGCTCTGGGGCAGGCAGGCACGGCATACGTGGTGACGGGCGCCGACGCGCGGCGCTCGCTCAGCGGGCGGTGTTCGTGTGGACGTACTCCACGAGTCGCGTGAGGGCGTCCGGGGGCGTGTTCGGCATGACACCGTGGCCGAGGTTGAAGACGTGGCCCTCCAGGCCCTTCGCGGAGTCGAGGACCTCGCGTGTCTTGGCCTCGACGGCCTCGGTGGAGGCGAACAGGACCGTCGGGTCGAGGTTGCCCTGGAGCGCCTTGCCGGGGCCGACGCGGCGGGCGGCCTCGTCGAGCGGGACGCGCCAGTCGACGCCCATGACGTCCACGCCGGCCTCGCTCATGGGAGCGAGCAGCTCGCCGGTGCCGACACCGAAGTGGATGCGCGGTACGCCGTACCCCTCGACGGCCTTGAAGACCTTCTGGGAGGCGGGGAGCACCGAGCGGCGGTAGTCGGCCGGGGCGAGGGCGCCGGCCCAGGAGTCGAACAGCTGGACGGCGCTGGCACCCGCCTCGATCTGGACCTTGAGGAAGGCGGCCGTGATGTCGGCGAGACGGTCGAGGAGGTCGGCCCAGAGCTGCGGGTCGCCGTACATGATCGCCTTGGCGTTCTCGTACGTCCGCGACGGGCCGCCCTCGACGAGGTAGCTCGCGAGGGTGAAGGGCGCGCCGGCGAAGCCGATGAGCGGGGTGGCGCCCAGTTCGCGGGTGAGCAGGCCGATGGCCTCGGTGACGTACGAGACGTCCTCGGGGGCGAGGTCGCGGAGCTGGGCGAGGTCCGCGCGGGTGCGGATCGGCTTCTCGACGACCGGGCCGACGCCGGGCTTGATGTCGAGGTCGACGCCGATGGCCTTGAGCGGGACGACGATGTCGCTGAAGTAGATCGCCGCGTCCACGTTGTGCCTGCGCACCGGCTGGAGCGTGATCTCGGTGACCAGCTCGGGCCGGGTGCAGGACTCCAGCATGGGGATGCCCTCGCGGACCTTGCGGTACTCGGGGAGGGAGCGCCCGGCCTGGCGCATGAACCACACAGGTGTGTGCGGCACCGGCTCGCGTCTGCACGCCTTCAGGAAGGCGGAATCCTGCACGTCGTTCTTGACGGCGGCGGACGTCGCTGTCGGCTGCTGGCCCGCGGGGCTCTGGTTCGCGCTCACGACCCAAAGTCTCGCACGCCCCACCGACAGTCCCGCCGACGGTCCCGCGAACTGCCCCGTCGGCGGCTCCGACCGTACTGTGGCCCGTCCCACGGGTGTCCCTCCCCGCACGGAGGCCCGGTTCCCTTTAATCTTCCCCGCATGGCTGCGGCTCAGGGACGACTGTCGGACGGCGCTGGCGGAATGGACGACGCGAAGGAGGGGGACCGGGATGCGGAGACGGCTCCGTTGCCCTTCCGGGCGGCCGTCGACGCGTTGCGGTCCGCGCGGCTGAGGCCGCAGATCGAGATCGAGCCGACGCGGGCGCCCCAGCGTCTGGCGCCGTTCGCGTACGCCCTGGAGGCGGCGGTCGTCGACGGCGAGGAGGATCTGGCCGACGGCCGGCTCGTCCTGCTGCACGACCCGGCCGGGCACGACGCCTGGCAGGGTTCCTTCCGGCTGGTGACGCTGGTACGCGCCGAGCTGGAGCCGGAGATGGCCGCCGACCCGCTGCTGCCCGACGTGTGCTGGTCGTGGCTGACCGGGGCGCTCCAGGCGCGCGGGCTGTCGTACGGCGAGGCCAGCGGCACCGTCACGCGCGCGAGTTCGCACTACTTCGGCGGGATGTCGGAGCGGCCGGCCGCCTCCCAGATCGAGATCCGCGCCTCCTGGACACCCCGCGAGGGCCTGGGCGGCGTCCCGGACACCGCGTCCCACCTGGCCTCCTGGTGCGACCTCCTGGCCCAGATCGCGGGCCTGCCACCTGCCGCCCCCGGCGACGCGTCGGTGGTGACGCTGCCACAGCGACGGGGCCCGCAGTCCCGCTGATCGAGCGGCTCCTGCGAACACCGCCTCGCTGCAGCGCCCCGTCAGGGGCGCGGGGAACTGCGCGACCAGCCCCCACCGGCCCGCGGGGAAGACACCGCGTATCCAGCTGAACGGCCTTGCGGTCCCCGCCCGGGGACCGCAAGGCCGTTCCCCTTGTCACGCCCAAGCGCCCTCTTCTGTCCCGCATCGGCACGCCCTCTTTAGTAGCTCTTTGTCGATACGGCCACTTTCGGCCGCGTATCGACGTAGAGCGAAACCGTTCGATCTTCGGATGATCGAAGGCGTGTCCGAATTGCACGGATTGTTACTCACCAGATCGTGATCTTTCTCTAAAGGAGCACAGGTTTGATGCCGAAGACCTCTGTGACCTTGAAAGCACGCCGCACTCCAGGAGGCCTGGTGTCCGTTCTTCTTGAGCAGCCCGCAAGCCTGGTCGCCTACCGCCCGAACAAGCCGACCGCCATGGTGGTCGTGGCCGACCCCCGCGTCCGCTCCACCGTCACCCGCCATCTGTGGGCGCTCGGTGTACGCGATGTGATCGAGGCCTCGTCCATCGCGGAGGCTCGTCCCCGCATCGGCAACCCCCGCGACATCTGCGTCGCCGACGTCCACCTGCCCGACGGCAGCGGGCTCACCCTGCTGTCCGAGACCCGTGCCGCGGGCTGGCCCAACGGCCTGGCCCTGTCCGCCGCCGACGACATCGGAGCCGTGCGCAACGCCCTCGCGGGCGGTGTGAAGGGTTACGTCGTCACCGGCACCCGCAACAACGTCGGGCTCCCCAGCCGACCCGGCGCCGCCCCCATCGGCGCCGGCGCCCGTATGCACCGCCGCCCCCCGGGTGCCCCGAGCCACCCGGGCGGCTACCGCGAGCTGTCCGGCCGCGAGGTCGAGGTCCTGCGACTGGTCGCGGAGGGCCAGTCCAACAAGGCGATCGGCGTCTCCATGGGCCTGTCCGCGCTCACCGTCAAGAGCCACCTCGCCCGTATCGCCCGCAAGCTCGGCACGGGCGACCGCGCCGGGATGGTGGCGGTGGCCCTCCGAACCGGGATCATCCACTGAACCCCGCTTGAACTCCGCTGAACAATGATCAACGGCCATCACTGACCACTGATCACCGACCGAATTCACTGACACGTGTGACACGTGACTGGTTTACGACCCCAAGGCGCCCGTCGACGGAACGTTCCGTCGGCGGGCGCCGTCCATACACAGATACCCTTGACAGGTGACCGAAGCCCAAGAGACCGCAGCAGACAGCTCACTGCGAACCACCGGAGGCGCTCCTCCGGACGACAACGGATCTTCTGAGGCTCAGGCGCCGATCCCCCTCCTCGAACCCCGCGACGGTATTCCGCCAGTCATCGCCGACGAGAACGCGCTCGCCGAGGTGATCGCCGCGTTCGCCGCAGGCAGCGGTCCTGTCGCCGTCGACGCCGAACGCGCGTCCGGTTACCGCTACGGACAGCGCGCCTATCTGGTGCAGCTGCGCCGCGAGGGCGCCGGCACCGCGCTCATCGACCCGGTCGCCTGCCCCGACCTGTCGGGCCTGGGCGAGGCGCTCGACGGTGTGGAATGGGTGCTGCACGCCGCCACGCAGGATCTGCCCTGTCTCCGCGAGATAGGCATGATCCCCGCTCAGCTGTTCGACACCGAGCTGGCCGGACGGCTGGCCGGGTTCCCCCGGGTCGGCCTGGGCGCGATGGTCGAGGGCGTCCTGGGCTTCGTACTGGAGAAGGGCCACTCCGCGGTCGACTGGTCGACCCGGCCGCTGCCCGAGCCCTGGCTGCGGTATGCGGCGCTCGACGTCGAACTCCTGGTCGACCTGCGGGACGCGCTGGAGAAGGAGCTGGACCGGCAGGGCAAGCTGGAGTGGGCCCGGCAGGAGTTCGACGCGATCGCGTCGGCGCCGCCGCCCGAGCCCCGGAAGGACCCCTGGCGTCGTACGTCGGGCATGCACAAGGTGCGTCGGCGCAGGCAGCTGGCCGTCGTACGGGAGCTGTGGGAGACCCGGGACCGGATCGCGCAGCGCCGGGACGTGTCGCCGGGCAAGGTGCTGTCGGACGCGGCGATCGTCGAGGCCGCGCTCGCCGTGCCGGCCAATGTGCACGCGCTGGCCGGGCTGACCGGGTTCGGACATCGGATGGGGCGGCGGCAGCTGGAGCAGTGGCAGGCCGCAGTGGATCGGGCGAAGGCGCTCACCGACGCGCAGTTGCCCCAGCCGGGGCAGCCTGTGGTCGGGCCTCCGCCGCCGCGGGCCTGGGCCGACAAGGATCCGGTGGCCGCGGCGCGGTTGTCGGCGGCGCGGGCCGGGGTCTCCGCGTTGGCGGAGGGGTTGAACATGCCTCAGGAGAATCTGATCACTCCGGACACGGTGCGGAGGGTTTGCTGGGAGCCGCCTGTTGTTGCCGACGCGGAGTCCGTTGCGGCGGCGCTTGAGGGGTATGGGGCTCGGGCCTGGCAGGTGGAGTTGGTGACGCCTGTTTTGGTTGAGGCTCTTTCCGCCAAGGCGCCGTAGGGGTTCTGTTGTTCGGCGGGTGCCGGCCCGTCGTGGCTTGTCGCGCAGTTCCCCGCGCCCCTAAAAGCTCACCTGGTCGCTCCTCTCATGAAGCCGTTGTAGATGAAGCGCTGCAACGACAGGAAAGCGACCAGTGTGGGGAGGATAACCAGGACCGCGCCCGCCGAGATCGTCTCCCAGTGGGCTGCGAAGGGGCCCTTGAAGCGGAAGAGGGACGTCGAGATCACGCCAAGATCTTCGGACGGCATGTAGAGGAAGGGGATGTAGAAGTCGTTGTAGACGGTGATCCCCTTCACTATCACCACCGTCGCGATCGCCGGTTTCAGCAGCGGGAAGATGATCTTTCGGTAGATCGTGAAGGCGTTGGCTCCGTCGAGGCGTGCCGACTCGTCCAGGGAGATCGGGATCGACCGGACGAACTGCAGGAAGATGTAGATCGACACGATGTCGGTGCCCATGTAGAGCGCGATCGGTGCCCAGAGCGTGTCGAACATGCCGAAGCTGTTCACGATCTGGAACGTCGCCACCTGGGTCGTGACGCCGGGGACCAGGGTCGCCACCAGGAACAAGGCGATCACCAGCTTCCGGAAGCGGAAGGTGAAGCGGTCGATCGCGTACGCCGTCATCGAGCCGATGAGGACGGTGCCCGTGACGGTGAAGAGAAGGATGAGGGCCGTGTTGGCGAACGCGGACAGCATCTCGCCGTCGTGGAACGCCGTCACGTAGTTGTGGAGGTTCAGGAGGTCGCCGGGTAGGGAGAGCGCTCCGCTGTCGTCCGCCATCTCCCGCTCGGACTTGAGCGAGGTCAGGACGATCACGCCCAGCGGCAGCAGGACGACCACCGCCGCGAGGACCAGGGACAGGTACACGAACGTACGGGCGACCGTTCGGCGCGTCATACGAGATCCACCCTGTCGTCCGGAACGAGCCGCCGCTGCACCCAGGTCACGGCGAGCACGATCAGCAGGAGTACGACGGCCGCCGCCGAGGCCAGCCCCGTCTTGTTGAACTGGAACGCCAGCTTTACCGTCTGGATCACGAAGGTCTCGGTGCCGGTCGCGCCGCCGGTCATGATGTACGGGATCTCGAAGACCGAGAGGGAGCCCGAGATCGACAGGATCACGCTCAGGCTCAGTACCGGCTTGATGCCGGGCGCGATGATGTACCGGAACTGGTGCCAGCGGTTCGCGCCGTCGAGTTCGGCGGCCTCGTACAACTCCCCCGGGACGGACTGGATCGCGCCCAGGAACAGCACGAAGTTCAGGCCCATGTAGCGCCAGACCGAGACACCGGCGAGCGAGATGTTCGCCGACGTCGGTGTGCCCAGCCAGGCATGGTCCGTGTGGACGCCGAACAGGCTCAGCACCGAGTCGAGGGTGCCGCCGTCCTGGAAGAAGTAGAGGAACACGAAGCCGATCGCGACCCCGTTGATCAGATATGGGAAGAACAGCACGCCCTTGAAGAAGTTCCGGAACCGGATGTTGAAGCTCAGGATCGTCGCGAAGTAGAGCGCCGCGACTATCTGGACGGCGGAGGCGGCCAGGTAGTAGGCGCTGACGAAGAACACCTCGAACAGCTCGGGGCGGGTGAGGAGTTCGGTGTAGTTCTCGGCGCCCGTGTAGTGCAGCTCGGGGCTGACGCCGTCCCAGTCGGTGAAGCTGTACGCGATCATGTTGGCGATCGGCGCGTAGGTGAAGGTCAGCAGCAGTGCGAGCGGGGCTGCCAGGAACAGCCAGGGAGTTACGCCTCGCCGCAGGCGTGTCACCGCGTCCCCACTGAGCGCTGTGCCTCGGTCCAGCGTTTGCCGAGGTCCCCGAGGAAGTCGTCGAGGCTGCCCTTGCGGGCGCCGCGGGCCAGGTCGACGAGGTCCTGGCGGTAGTCGGGGGCGTAGATGCCGACCTCCGACTCGGTGTCGACGAGCTTGAGTTGTGCCCCATCGGTGTCGTCGACCTCGATGAACTTCACCCCGGCGTCCTCGTACGGCTGGAGCACGGTGGGCAACGGGGCGTCCTTGAGCGGGGAGATGGCCAAGTTGTCGTCCGCGTAACCGGACTTGTCGGTGAACCAGTCGATCCAGGCGCGGGCGGCCTCCTTGTGCTCGCTGTGGACGTTGACGGCCTGGTTGTAGTCGGGGCCCACAACCGCACAGAACTTCCCGCCCACTTGGGCCGGGAAGGGCATGAATCCGATGTCCGCGGGGTCGACGCCGGCCTTCTTCGCCGCGTCCTGGAACTGGACGATCGCCCAGGTGCCCAGCCACTGCGTGGCGATCTCGCCCTTCGCCAACCGGGGCTTGGACGCCTCCCAGTTGGTGGTCGTCGGGTCCTTCTCGGCGAGCCCGTCGTGCACGATGTCGTAGAGGAGGGTGTCGCCGACGCGCAGGTCGGCGCCCTTGGCCCAGGGGTCGCTCTCGACCAGTTTGGTCGTCGCCCCGGTGTCGCAGCCCACCGAGCCGTTGACGTACGTCCATGAGGTCAGCGGCCACTGGGCGGCGAAGTTGGTGTAGTACGGGTCCGCGTCCGTCTTCGACTTGATCGCCTTCAGGGCGGTGATGAACTCGGCGGGTGTGGTGGGCCAGTCGGTGATGCCGGCCTCCTGCCAGATCCTCTTGTTGTAGAGGAACCCTGGGGTCACGCCGACCGGGCTCTGGCCGTAGACCTTGCCGCCGACGGTGGTGAAGTCGGTGAAGCGGTACTTCTTGGCGCGCTCGGTCCGGGTGCCCAACGAGGCGAAGAACTTCGGGTAGTCGCTCTTCTTGATCACCGCCGGGATCAGCAGGACATCGCCGTAGTTCTCCGTGTTCATACGGATCTTGACTTCGGCCTCGTAGTTGGTGAGCCCCTCGAACTCGACCTTCACGTTCGGATACGTCTCGCGGAACGCGTCGGCGTACTTCTTCAGCGTGCCGTCCTGCACGAGGTCGGTCCGCACGGTGAGGACCTTGATGGTTCCGCTCACCTTTGACGGATCGTCAGGCGCCTTGGCGTCGGCGCCCTTTGATGTTCCACCGGTTCCGGTGCACGCGGAGAGCAGCAGACCGGCGGCGAAGAGTGCGGGAAGCGTGCGGCGGTTCATGTGCATCAGCTCCGTTCGGGACGGACGAGCACTAACGGGATGGCTGATTCGGCACTCTGACAGCACTTACTGAACCGGTAAAGTCCCTATTTCGCCAACGCTGACACCACTCTTCCCGCGCTTGACCCACACGGGAGTTGAACGGTTTAGGAGCGCGCATGCTGGAGGCCACACCGCTCACCGAGGGCTGGACCGTGCGGTACGAGGGGGGCGAACTGCCCGCCACGGTCCCGGGGTGCGTGCACACCGACCTGCTCGCGGCAGGCATCATCCCGGACCCCTTCATCGGCCGGAACGAGACCGAGGTCGCGTGGGTCGGGCGGCGGGAGTGGACCTATGAAACGGACCTGGGCGCCACCTCTGCGCATGAGCAGACCGACCTCGTTTTCGACGGGCTCGACACCGCCGCCGAGATCCGGCTCGACGGTCAACTCCTGGGCCGGGTACGGAACATGCACCGCTCGTACCGCTTCGACGTGACCGGGATGACAGGGCGGCTGTCCGTGCGGTTCGCGTCCGCCTACGCCGAGGCGGAGGCCGTGCGGGAGCGGCTGGGCGAGCGGCCCGGCGCCTATGCCGAGCCCTACCAGTACATCCGGAAGATGGCCTGCTCCTTCGGCTGGGACTGGGGGCCCACTCTCGTCACGGCCGGGATCTGGCGGCCGGTGCGGCTTGAGCATTGGTCCACGGCCCGGATCGCCCGGGTGCGCCCCGAGGTGACGGTCGATGAACACGGCGTGGGACAGGTGAAGTTGGCGGTCGACGTCGAGCGCACCCGGGTCGAGGCCGGACTCACACTGGAGGCCGGCGTAAGCCGTGGGAGCAGCGAGTTCCGGGTGCGGGGCACGGTCGACGGGACCAGTGGTGTCGTACGGCTGGACGTGCCGGACGTGGAGCTGTGGTGGCCGCGCGGGTACGGGGAACAGCCGCTGTACGAGGTCGAGTTGACGCTTCGTCATGGTGATGTCCAGCTGGACGGCTGGCGGCGGCGGGTCGGGTTCCGGACCGTCGGGCTCGACACGTCCGCCGACGCCCACGGGGCCGGGTTCACGCTGGTCGTCAACGGGGAGCGGCTGTTCGCTCGGGGCGTCAACTGGATCCCGGACGACGTGTTCCCGTCCCGGATCACCCGCGAGCGGTATCGGAAGCGGCTCGCACAGGCCGCCGACGTCGGCGTCGACCTCGTTCGCGTGTGGGGCGGCGGGATCTACGAGAGCGAGGACTTCTACGACGCCTGCGACGAGTTGGGGCTGCTGGTCTGGCAGGACTTCCCGTTCGCGTGCGCCGCCTATCCCGAGGAGCAGCCGCTGCGGGGCGAGGTCGAGGCGGAGGCCCGGGAGAACGTCGTACGGCTGATGCCGCATCCCTCGCTCGTGCTGTGGAACGGCAACAACGAGAACCTGTGGGGCTTCAGGGACTGGGGGTGGGAGCGGCGGCTCGCCGGGGAGTCGTGGGGTGAGGGGTATTACTTGGGCTTACTGCCGCGTGTGGTGGCCGAGTTGGACCCTACGCGGCCCTATACGGCGGGCAGTCCCTGGTCCGGGTCATGGGATCGGCATCCGAACGATCCGGCGTACGGTACGCATCACTCGTGGGAGGTGTGGAACCGGGCGGACTACGCCGACTACCGGCTCCAAGTCCCGCGCTTCGTGGCCGAGTTCGGGTGGCAGGCGCCGGCCGCGTACGCCACGCTGCGGCGGGCGCTGCCTGGCGAGACGCTTGCCTCCGACTCCTCCGGCATGCTGCACCACCAGAAGGCGGAGGACGGGAACGGGAAGCTGGAGCGTGGGCTGGCCCGCCATTTCCCTTTGCCCGACGGGGACTTCGACCGGTGGCACTACCTCACCCAGGTCAATCAGGCCCGTGCCGTCGCCGTCGGGATCGAGCACTGGCGGTCGCACTGGCCGGTGTGCGCGGGGACGATCGTGTGGCAGCTCAACGACTGCTGGCCGGTGACGAGTTGGGCTGCTGTCGACGGCGACGGGCGGGAGAAGCCGCTCTGGCACGAGCTGCGGCGGCTGTACGCGGACCGGCTGCTCACTCTTCAAGTGCGGGAAGCCGGGCTGGTGTTGGCGGTCGTCAATCAGGCGGCGGAGCGGTGGAAGGGGACCGTGGAGCTGCGGCGGCTGTCCGTGGACGGGGGTGCGGGGGGTGGTGGGTCGGCGGTGCGGGTCGGGTTCGTGGCGGAGGGGCGGGCGGTCGCCGAGGTGCCGGTGCCGGAAGGGCTTGTGCCCGTAGGAGTCGGGGAGTTCCTGGTCGCCGACTCGGACGGGCTGCGGGCGCTGCACTTTCCCGCGCCTGACCGTGAAATCCCCTACCCCCGGCCCGAGTTCGACGTGAGCGTCGCTCCGGGGGCTGTCACGGTGACGGCCCATACCCTCGTACGGGATCTGCTGTTGCAGGCGGACCGGCTGGACCCGGGAGCGCGGGCCGATCGGGGGCTGGTGACCCTGCTGCCCGGGGAACAGGTGACCATCGGGGTGCGTGGCTGGGAGACTCCGGATGCCGAGACCGCCCGATCGGCCCTGTACTGCGTGGAGCCAGCCCGATGACGGCATCGCCGACACCCCGCGTCACCATCAAGGACGTCGCCGCGCGCGCCGGCGTGTCCAAGGGGGCCGTGTCCCTCGCCTTCAACCACAAGCCGGGGCTCGCCGAGGCGACCCGGGACCGGATCTTCACCGCCGCCCGTGAACTGGGCTGGGAGCCGAACCTCACCGCGCGGTCGCTGGCCGGGTCCCGGGTGGACGTCGTGGGGCTCGCGATCTGCCGGCCTGCCCGGCTGCTCGGGCTCGAACCGTTCTACATGGACTTCATCTCGGGCGTGGAGAGCGTGCTGACCGAGCACTCGTGCTCGCTGCTGCTCAGGCTCGTGCGGAGTCTGGAGGAGGAGGTCGGGCTTCAGGAGTCCTGGTGGAGGGGGCGGATCATCGGCGGGGCGATCCTGGTCGACCTGCGGGCCGACGATCCGCGCGTCCCGGCCGTCGAACGGCTCGGGATGCCCGCGGTCGCGGTCGGGCATCCGTCGCTCGCCGGCGGGCTCACCTCGGTGTGGACCGACGACGCCACGGCCGTCACGGAGGCGGTGCGGTATCTCGCGGCGCTCGGGCATCGACGGGTCGCTCGGGTGGGGGGTGCGGCAGCATTAGGGCATTCGAACATTCGTACGGCCGCGTTTGACGAGGCCGCGCGAGGGCTTGGACTGGCTGGGGTGTCTCAGGTGGCGACCGATTTCTCCGGGGACGAAGGGGCTCGGGCGACTCGGTCGTTGCTGTCCGCGTCGGGTGCGGACCGGCCTACGGCGATCTTGTACGACAACGACATCATGGCGGTGGCGGGGCTTTCCGTGGCGGCGGAGATGGGGCTGAGCGTGCCAGGGGATGTGTCCTTGCTGGCCTGGGACGACTCCCAGTTGTGCCGGTTGACTCGGCCTACATTGTCTGCGATGAGTCACGATGTGCACGGGTTTGGGGCGGATGTCGCTCGGACCCTGTTCGGGGTGATCGGTGGGGGTGGGGAGTCTCATCCTGTGGCTACTCCTGTGCTTACTCCTCGGGGGTCCACCGCTCCGCCCAAGGGGTAGGGAGCTTCTGTTGTTCGTGCGGGTGCGGGTCTCGTGTGGCTTGTCGCGCAGTTCCTCGCGCCCCTAAGGCCCGCTTGTGTAACCGGCGGTAACATGTGGGGGCATGTGATGTTCGCCGCTCCGCCTCCCAGGGGTGTGCAGTGGTGTTACTCGCAAGTAGCATGGGGCTGAGCGCCCGCTCAGCGGATGCTTATGCAGCAGTGCCGTCCCGCACCTCTGGAGGAGAGCCATCGTGCCTCGTACCGTCAGGGACGTCGTCTTCGTCGACGGCGTCCGCACCCCGTTCGGCAAGGCGGGCCCGAAGGGCATCTACCACGAGACCCGCGCGGACGACCTCGTCGTGAAGGCGATCCGGGAGCTGCTGCGCCGCAACCCGGGTCTCGACCCCAAGGCGATCGACGAGGTCGCCATCGCCGCGACCACGCAGATCGGTGACCAGGGGCTGACCCTGGGGCGGACCGCCGGCATTCTCGCCGGGCTGCCGCAGTCGGTCCCCGGGTACTCCATCGACCGGATGTGCGCGGGCGCGCTGACCGCCGTCACCTCGGTCGCCGGTTCCGTCGCCTTCGGCGCGTACGACATCGCCATCGCCGGTGGTGTCGAGCACATGGGCCGTCACCCCATGGGCGAAGGCGTCGACCCGAACCCCCGGTTCGTGAGCGAGAAGCTCGTCGACGAGTCGGCCCTGTTCATGGGCATGACCGCCGAGAACCTGCACGACCGCTACCCGCACATCACCAAGCTGCGCGCCGACGAGTACGCCGTGCGCTCGCAGGAGAAGGCCGCCAAGGCGTACGCCAATGGCAAGATCCAGCAGGACCTGGTGCCGATCTCCGTACGGAACACCAACGACCAGGTCGGCGAGACCGGCTGGGGTCTGGTGACCGCCGACGAGCCGATGCGGCCGGGGACCACCCTGGAGAACCTGAGCGGGCTGAAGACGCCGTTCCGGGTGCACGGGCGGGTCACCGCGGGCAACGCGGCCGGTCTGAACGACGGTGCGACCGCGTCGCTCATCGCGTCCGAGGACTTCGCGCGCGAGAACAACCTGCCCGTCAAGATGCGTCTCGTCTCGTACGCCTTCGCCGGCGTCGAGCCCGAGGTCATGGGCTACGGGCCGATCCCGGCGACCGAGAAGGCCCTCGCCAAGGCGGGCCTCGGCATCGGTGACATCGGTCTGTTCGAGGTCAACGAGGCGTTCGCCGTCCAGGTGCTGGCCTTCCTCGACCACTACGGCATCGCGGACGACGACGCACGCGTCAACCAGTACGGCGGTGCCATCGCCTTCGGTCACCCGCTGGCCTCGTCGGGTGTGCGTCTGATGACGCAGCTCGCCCGTCAGTTCGAGGAGCAGCCGGAGGTCCGTTACGGCCTCACCACCATGTGCGTCGGCTTCGGCATGGGCGCGACCGTCATCTGGGAGAACCCGCACTTCGAGTCCGCCGGAGGCAGCAAGTGAGCACCACCGCTGAGCTTTTGAAGGGCGCGGCCGAGCTGTTCCCCGACGAGGTCGTGACGTCCGCGCACGTACGCCACCTCGATCTGCCGTTCGGTGCGGGCCGGTTCGCCCTCATCACCCTGGACAACGGCTTCGACCACACCAAGCCGACCACCTTCGGTCCGGCCTCGCTGGCGAACCTGAGCATCGCCATCGACCAGGTCGAGAAGGAGGCGTCGGCCGGCGAGATCGTCGGTGTCGGTATCACCGGCAAGCCGTTCATCTTCGCGGTCGGCGCCGACCTCAAGGGCGTCGAGCTGCTGAAGAACCACGACGACGCGCTCGCCATCGGCAAGGGCGGCCACGAGGTCTTCAAGCGGCTGTCCGCGATCGCCGTCCCGACCTTCGCGTACTACAACGGCGCCGCCATGGGCGGTGGCGTCGAGGTCGGTCTGCACTGCGAGTACCGGACCGTGTCGAAGGCCATCGCGGCCTTCTCCCTCCCCGAGGTCTTCCTCGGCCTGGTCCCCGGCTGGGGCGGCTGCACGATCCTGCCGAACCTCATCGGCGCGGAGCGTGCGGTGAGCGTGATCATCGAGAACTCGCTCAACCAGAACAAGCAGCTCAAGGGCCAGCAGGTGCTCGACCTGGGCATCGCCGACGCGCTGTTCGAGGGCGCGGACTTCCTGGAGCAGTCGCTGATCTGGACGGCTTCCGTCCTCAAGGGCGACATCACGGTCGAGCGTCCGGCGATCGACCGCGGCGAGGCCTGGGACCAGGCGGTCGCCAAGGGCCGGTTCATCGCGGACAGCAAGGTGCACGGGGCGGCTCCGGCCGCGTACCGCGCGCTCGACATCATCGCCGCGGCCAAGAACGGCGACCTCCAGCAGGGGTACGACGCCGAGGACGTGGCCCTCGCCGACCTGATCATGGGCGGCGAACTGCGGTCCGGGATCTACGCGTTCAACCTCGTGCAGAAGCGTGGCAAGCGGCCGGCGGGCGCTCCCGACAAGTCGCTGGCGCGTCCGGTGACGAAGGTGGGCGTGGTCGGTGCGGGTCTGATGGCCTCGCAGCTGGCTCTGCTGTTCCTGCGCCGTCTTGAGGTGCCGGTCGTGCTGACCGACATCGACCAGGAGCGTGTCGACAAGGGTGTGGGCTATGTCCACGCCGAGATCGAGAAGCTGCTCGGCAAGGGCCGTATCAACCAGGACAAGGCCAACCGCCTGAAGGCCCTGGTCACGGGTGTCCTGGACAAGGCGGAGGGTTTCGCGGACGCGGACTTCATCATCGAGGCCGTGTTCGAGGAGATCGGCGTCAAGCAGCAGGTGTTCGCGGAGGTGGAGGCGGTCGCTCCGGCGCACGCGATCCTGGCCACCAACACCTCGTCCTTGTCCGTCTCCGAGATGGCTTCGAAGCTGAAGAACCCCGAGCGGGTCGTCGGCTTCCACTTCTTCAACCCGGTCGCGATCCTGCCGCTCCTGGAGATCGTGCGTGGCGAGCAGACGGACGACGCCTCGCTGGCCACGGCGTTCGGTGTCGCCAAGAAGCTGAAGAAGACCGCGGTGCTGGTGAAGGACGCTCCGGCGTTCGTCGTGAACCGTATCCTCACCCGCTTCATGGGTGAGATCCAGAACGTGATCGACGAGGGTACGTCGGTCGAGGTGGCGGAGAAGGCGGTGGAGCCGCTGGGGCTGCCGATGTCTCCGCTGGTGCTGCTGGAGCTGGTGGGGCCCGCCATCGGTCTGCACGTGTCGGAGACGCTGGACCGGGCGTTCCCGGAGCGCTTCACGGTGTCGCCGAACCTGGCGGCGGTCGTCAAGGCGGGGAAGCGGGGCTTCTACGTGTACGACAGTGGGAAGCCGGAGTTGGACCCCGAGGTTGCGGCACTGCTTCAGCAGGGGGATGTCGCCCTGAGCGAGGAGCAGGTGCGGGATCGGGTGCTCGACGCGGTGGCCCAGGAGATCGGGCTGATGCTGGAGGAGGGTGTCGTGGCCGAGGCTCAGGACATCGACCTGTGCCTGATCACGGGCGCCGGGTGGCCGTTCCACCTGGGTGGGATCACGCCTTACCTGGACCGTGAGGGTGTCTCCGAGCGGGTGAACGGGAAGCGGTTCCTGGAGGCCGGGGTGGCTTCCGTACCGGCGTAACGGTTGGTTCGTTGTCGGTCGCTGGGTGCCCTGCATGCCGTGAGTGGTGTGCGGGGCACTTGGTTTTTCGCCCCCGCCGCCCCTACCCGTCCCATCCTTCTGGGGGCTGCGCCCCCAGACCCCCCTTTGTCCTCAAACGCCGGACGGGCTAAAAGATCAAAC
>NZ_JBIAQP010000019.1:141886-263818 GCF_042889145.1 Streptomyces sp. NPDC002680 | reverse complement strand
TCAAACGCCGGACGGGCTGACTATCCAGCCCGTCCGGCGTTTGAGGACGAGCGCGTTCAGCGCGATACGGGGGTTCGGGGGCGGAGCCCCCGAGGGATGGGTACATCGTGTCCGATATCCGCCAGTCGCACCCACCCCTGTACCGCAAACTGGACAGCGTGACCGACCAAGACACCAGGTACGCGGCCGTGCGCAGCAGAGACGCTCGGTTCGATGGTGAGTTCTTCTTCGCCGTCCGGACCACCGGCATCTACTGCCGCCCCAGCTGCCCCGCCGTCACCCCCAAGCGGCACAACGTCCGCTTCTACCCGACCGCCGCAGCCGCGCACGGCGCCGGCTTCCGGGCCTGCCGTCGCTGCCGCCCGGACGCCGTCCCCGGCTCCGCCGAGTGGAACGTGCGCGCGGACGTCGTAGGCCGGGCGATGCGCCTGATCGGCGACGGAGTCGTCGACCGGGAGGGCGTCGCCGGGCTCGCGGTACGGCTCGGTTACAGCGCCCGGCAGGTCCAGCGCCAGCTCACCGCCGAACTCGGCGCGGGCCCCGTCGCCCTCGCCCGCGCCCAGCGGGCCCACACCGCACGCGTGCTCCTGCAGACCACCGGCCTGCCGGTGACCGAGATCGCCTTCGCCGCCGGATTCGCCAGCGTGCGCCAGTTCAACGACACGATCCGAACCGTGTACGCGGCCACTCCGAGCACCCTCCGCGCGACAGCGCCCAGCACCACCCCCGCGCCCACGTCCACATCCAACCCACCCGGCATCCCCCTTCGCCTCTCCCACCGCGGTCCCTACCACTCCGCCGCCGTCTTCGACCTCCTCGCCCGCGAGGCCGTCCCCGGCATCGAGGAGGTGAGCGGCAGCCCGGGTGGGCGTACGTACCGCCGGACGCTGCGTCTCCCGTACGGCACCGGAATCGTCGCCGTCGAGGAGTACGGGAGCGCGCCCCGGGGGTGTTGGCTGGACGCCCGGCTGCACCTCACCGACCTGCGTGACCTGACGACCGCCGTCCAGCGGCTGCGACGCCTGTTCGACCTCGACTCGGATCCTTACGCCGTCGACGAGCGCCTCGGAGCGGACCCCCGCCTCGCCCACCTGGTCGCGCTCCGGCCCGGCCTGCGTTCGCCCGGCGCCGCCGATCCGGCCGAGCTGGCCGTGCGGGCGCTGGTCGGCAGGGCGGCGGCGGAGCGGCTCGTGGCGCGGTACGGCGAAGTGCTCCCATCCCCCTCCGGCAGCCTCACCCACCTCTTCCCCGAGCCCGCCGTACTGGCGGAGGCGGCCGCCCGGGACGGTGACAGTCCCCTCGGTGCCCTCACCGCAGCCCTCGCCGACGGCACCCTGCGGCTCGACCCCGGCGCCGACCGCGACGAGACCCACCGCGTCCTGCTCACCCTGCCGGGACTCGACCCCCGTACCGTCGCCGTCGTCCGGGCCCGTGCCCTCGGCGACCCCGACGTCGCGCCACCCGGCGTCGACGTGCCCGACACCTGGCGCCCCTGGCGCTCCTACGCCCTCCATCACCTCATCGCCGCAGGCGAGTGGGAGTCCTCATCGTCATGAACATGAACATGAATATGAACGGGAACACGCACATCGCTGTCTCCGCCACCGCCTACTGGACCACCTTCGACAGCCCCCTCGGCCAACTCCTCCTCACCGCCGACGAGTCGGGCGCCCTCACCTCCCTCTCCGTGCCCGGACAGAAGGGCGGCCGGACCGCCGGAAGTGTCGAGGACGGTTGGCGGGCCGACCCCGGGCCCTTCCGTGCGGCGGGCGAACAGCTCGCCGCCTACTTCGCCGGTGAACTCACCCATTTCCAGCTGGAGTTGAGGAGCGGCGGGACCGAATTCCGGCAGCGGGTCTGGGACGCCCTCGACTCGGTGCCGTACGGGGAGACCACCACGTACGGGCGGATCGCCGCGCGGATCGGGGCCTCCCGGGCCGCCGTACGAGCCGTCGGCGGTGCGATCGGCGCCAATCCGCTGCTCGTCGTCCGGCCCTGTCACCGGGTGATCGGCGCGGACGGTTCGCTCACGGGGTACGCCGGCGGCCTTGACCGCAAGCGCCGTCTGCTCGGGCTGGAAGGCGTCCCCGTCGCTCCGTAGGGTCAGCCCTCGCCCTGTTCCTCCAGGCCCCAGCTGTGGATCCGCCTCGGGTGGACGCGGATCACCTCCTCGCTGAAGTGCGGGCCCAACTCGTGCGGGCCCGTGAGGAGTTCGGCCTCGCCGCGGATGTCGACGCCCCGCACCTTCCAGGGGCGGACGCTCACCACGTCGTCGACGACCAGCGCGACCTTCGGGTTCTGCTCCAGGTTGCGCCACTTCTTGGTGCGGCCCATCGCCATGCCGCCGATCAGGATCGTCCCGTCGTCCTGCGGGAAGAAGCCGACAGGGTTCGCCTGGGGCTGTCCGTGGGGATCGACGGTGGCCAGCCGTCCCAGCCGCTGGGTCCGGAGGTAGGCGCGCTCGGCCGCGCTGAATTCGGTCATGGCGGCAGCCAAACACGACGGGCCGGGCGGGCGCAGCGGAAACACGGGTGTACGTGCGAACGTAAGTGCGTGCCGCCATGGGTGTGACATCGCGGTGGCGCCGGTGATCGTTCGGGGAACCATGCGCCCATGACCCGCGCGATCATGGTTCGGCACATCCTCGCGGCCCTGGTGACCGCCCTGGCACTCGTCCCGCCCGCCGCGACAGCCGACGAGGGGCCCACCGATCTCCTCCTGTCCCCGACACCGGCCCTGTCTCCTGTATCTGCCGTTGCCGAAACGCCCGTTCCCCGGCTCTGGACCGGCACCTGGGCGGCCGCCGCCTCCGGAACCGCCCCGGCCAGACCCGGAGCCTCCTTCCGCAACGTCGTGCATCTCAGCGTCGGCGGCAGCGCGCTGCGCGTCCGGCTGACCAACCGCCTCGGCACCGAGGCCCTCCACCTCGGCGCGGTCACCGTCGCTCTCCAGAAACCCGGCGAGCCCAGCAGCCCGGACGCCGAACCCGGTTCGATGCGTACGGCCACCTTCGAGGGCGCCCCCACGGTGACGATCCCGGCGGGCCAGGACCGCGTCACCGACGCCGTCGACCTCGTCGTGCCGTACGGCGCCAATTTGTTGGTCACCGTCCACACGCCCGACGACTCCGGACCGGCGACCTACCACCGCACGGCCAAGCAGACCAACTTCTTTGCCCCCAGCGGTGATTGGGCCGACGTGGAGGACGGTGACGCCTACACCAGGACGACCACCTCCTGGTACTACGTCACCGGTGTGGACGTCCTCGACGCACCCGCCGCCGGCAGTGTGGTCGCGCTCGGCGACTCCCTCACCGACGGCGGCGGCACCACCTCCGACACCAACCGCCGCTGGCCCGACCGCCTCGCCGACCGTTTCGCCGCCCTGCCCCCGAACCGCCGCCTCGGCGTCCTCAACGCCGGTATCTCCGGCAACCGTCTCCTCCTCGACGGCGTCGGCCCGCGCGCCCTGAGCCGCTTCGACATCGATGTCCTCTCCCGGACCGGGGTCCGCGCGGTGATCGTGTTCGAGGGCATCAACGACATCAACGGGACCCCGGCCGAGACCGACCCGCTCGTCTTCGAGAAGGCCTACCGGACCCTCGTGGCCCGCGCCCACGCCCGCGGCATCCGTGTCATCGGCGCCACCATCACCCCGTACGCCGGCCACGCCCAGTGGAAGGAGGACCGAGAGTCCGTACGCCGGACCGTGAACACCTTCATCCGCACCAGCGGCCTCTTCGACGCGGTCGTCGACTTCGACGCCGCCGTCCGCGACCCGGAGTACCCGCAGCGGATGCGCGCCGCCTACGACCCCGGCGACCACCTCCACTTCAACGACGCCGGCATGCGCGCCATGGCCGACGCGATCGACCTCGCGGCCCTCATGCGTCTGTGAGCGGTGGCAGGCCCCAGCGCGGGGCTTGAGCGTTCGGGTGGACCGGGGCGATCGTCAGGTCGGGGTGGTCACCCCGGGCCGTGACGGTCGCCGACTCGCCCTTCCGCAGGGCGAGTTGGACCGTCCCCTCGCCGAGGTCCTTGTACCGCAGGGCGCGGCCTCGTTCGTCCCGTACGTCGATCCGGCCCGCGATGCCGTGCCGTACGACACAGGGTGCGCCCGCCTCGCTGACCAGACGTACCCAGCGTGTGACGCCGTCCTCGCGGACCGCGCTCAGCAGAAACGCACCCTGCGTACGGAAGTTGTGCACCGTGAGATCCGCCCACGCGGCCGGCAGCGCCGGGAACACGTGGATGATCCCGCCCCAGGACTGACAGACCATGTCGTGCAGGGACTGCGCGGCCGAGAGCGGCGTCTCGATGACCGGGCCCGACTCCTTGTACATGGTGTTGGGCTGGATGAAACGGGACATCAGCTCGCCCAGGTAGGCGAGCGCGTCCTCGCCCTTGCCCAGCAGTGCCGACATCGAGGCCGCGCCGGTGAACGTGTAGCCCTGAAGGGCGCCTTCGAAGCCCACCCAGTGGGCCAACGACCGCTCGATCAGGGCCCGTTCGTCCGGTGTGCGGCCGGTCAGCTCGTAGAGAGGGTAGATCGCGAGCAGGTGCGAGTAGTGGCGGTGGGACTTCGCGAAAGGGATGTCCGCGCCGATCATGAAGCCGTTCGCGTCGGTCGGATACGCCACCCGCCGCGCCAGGACCTCGCGCCAGCGCGGTGTCAACTCGTCCTCGATGCCCAGCAGTTCGGCGGATTCGAGGAGGGTGCGACAGCCCCAGGTGAGCAGCATCAGGTCGTAGTTGCAGTCGCGGGAGTTGCCGCCGTACTCCGGGGAGAAGGTGGGCGGCAGGTGCAACTTGCCGTCCGGGCCCGGCTCCAGGAAGTGCAGGTAGTAGTTGATGGCCTTGCGGAGGAGTGGGTACAGGACATCGCGGAGGATTCGCTCGTCCATGGTGTGGCGGTAGCTGAGCCAGACGTTGTGGAGGGCCCAGGTGAGGTTTCCGACCTCGGGCGTCGGTGGGTCCTGGCCGGGGACGCCCACGCCGTAACCCATCAGGGGGCTCACGGCGCCGTTGACGAGCTGGGGGTCGGTGGTGCGCGGGATGCCGAGCGAGTCGGCGCGGTACGGCTGTGCGGTCTCCTGGGCGAGGTTGTCCCGGAACTCGCTCAACGCCCTTGTCACGGCGTCGAGTTCGAGGTGGTTGGAGCCGTGGATCAGCCAGTACTCCAACTGCACGTTGAGGTTCCACCAGGTGTTGGGCCAGGGCGTGGGCTCCAGCCAGGGGCCGCAGGTCGCCATCACGGGCGCGTCCCGGCGGGCGGCCGACGCCGTCTTGTACAGCTGGATCCAGTAGAAGCGCTGGATCCGGGCGTCGGGGACGGACAGGAAGCTCTTGCGGTAGTACGCGTTCCACCAGGTCCGGTGGCTCGACGCGAGGGCGGAGTAGGGGAGTTGGGAGGCGCCGCGCACCTCCTTGAGGGCCCGCCCGAGTGCCGTACGCCTCGGGTGCGAGTGCGCCACATGGACGTACAGCGTCCGGCTCGTGCCCCAGCCGCGCTCCCGCCAGGCCGTCACATGCTCGCCGCCCGCCAGCAGCGGCTGTACGGCGGCGAAGACGCCCTGGTGCTCGGCGACCTGGGCGGGGTCGTTGCCCCGGTAGCCGTCCGGCAGCGGTTTGGAGGCGGCGCGCGGGCTGATCGCGTCGGCCGGGTGGAACACCCACCGGAAGCCGCGCTCGCCCTTGCTCGGGGTGACCTCGACGGCGAGGACCGAGCGGTCGGTGTGCACCAGGGCGCGCAGGGCGAGGGTGCCCCGGTCGGTGGTGAGCGTCCCGGTGAGTTCGGCGTCGCGCAGCCCCAGCCGCCAGTCGAGCCCGGTGATCGTACCCACCGGCTCCAGTGTGAAGTACCCGATGGGCAGCCGCGCGAGCCCGAAGAGGGAGCCGAACTCGGGCCTGTGGTCCTGCACTTCGGAGTGCTGGACATTGAAACGGACGGCCCTGGTCGGTGAGTCGGGGTCGGCGTAGATGCCGGAGCCGAGGAAGCCGTTGCCGAGATACGGGCCTTCGTACCAGGTGGTCGGCATCCGCTGCCAGACGAGGTCGGCGTCGTCGAGGACGGTGTGCCAGGGGTCGACGGAGGCCTGAGCTTGCGTGGGCAGTCCTCCGGTGAGGAGCCCGCCGCCCAAGGCAGATCCGGTGGCGAGGACGGTACGTCTGGACGGGCTGGGCACATTGCCTCCCGGCGGCTCGGATCATTCGTTCATTCATCGGAGCTATCCCGCAACGCAACGTAGAGAAGGTGCGAGATGCCGTCAATAAGTTGGGAGAGATCCGATGTGTTAACCCCAGATCGTGGCGCCCAGCCACGCGCCCGCGATCAGCAGACAGGTGAAGAGTTCGACGAGCACACTGGTGCCGCCCTGTCGCATCACCGTCCGTACCGCCGCCACCGCCTCGCCGTGCCGGCGGCCCAGCCGCAGCCGCTCGTAGAGGTAGACACCGCCCACGAAACCCGGGATCGCGCCCAGGACGGGCAGCAGGAAGAAGCCGAGCAGGGCGCCCGTACCGGCGTACACCGCCATTCGGGGGGTGGCGCCGCTCGCGCGCAGTCGGCGCGGGGGCAGCTGCCAGCGCACCACCTGGGACAGGAACAGGACGACGGTCGTGCCCACGAGCACCCACCAGGAGACCGCCCGCGGATCCTTCAGCGCCCACCACAGGACCGCGGCCCAGACGAGCCACGACCCCGGCACCCCGGGCACCAGAACTCCGCACAGACCGAACAGCATCACCAGGCCGATCAGCAGGAGATCCCACGCTCCCATCTGCCCAGCGTGCCTGAGGGCCGGGGAAACCGCAGGTCAGGGGAGAGGAGGGAATCCCGGACGGGGGCTCAGGGGCGTCGGTCGCGGACGACCCAGCCCCGCTCGTACGCGTGCCAGCCCAGCTGCAGCCGGGTCGTCACACCCGTCAGCTCCATCAGCCGTTTCACCCGGCGCTGTACGGTCCGCAGCCCCAGGTCCAGCTGTTTGGCGACGCTCGCGTCGGTCAGCCCGGCCAGCAGCAGGGACAGGATCTCCAGGTCGGCGGGGTCGGGCTGGTCCGGCGTGCCCTCCGTGAACCCGTCGTCCGCCGCGCCGAGGCGCAGGGGGAGCGCGTCCCGCCACACCGATTCGAACAGGCCAGACAACAGTTCGAGCAGCCCGCTGGCGTGGACGACGAGCGCGGCGGGCTCCGCCGTACGGGAGGTGAGGGGGACGAGGGCGAGTGAGCGGTCGGCGATCACCAGCTTGGTCGGTACCTGCTCGACGACCCGTACCCGCTCGCCCCGGTTCAGCGCGGCGGTCAGTTCGGTGACGCCGGCGGGCAGGTCCAGCACCGACCGTTCGACGACCACGCGGTAGTCGACGCCGCGGTCGGCGGCCTGCTCCTCCGCGTGGTTCTCGGGGCCGGTGACGGCCACCGGATTCCCGGTGACCAGCGCGCACACCTCGTCGCTCGCACCCAGCTGGAGCTGGAGGAACCGCCGCGAGACCGCCGCCGCCCCCGTCACCACCTCGACCAGGTCGTGCACGGCGGGTTCGGCGGCCTGCGCCCGGTACTCCTCGGCGAGCAGCGCGGCGGCCAGCTCCGCCTTCTCCAGCTCGTGCCGCTGCTGGGTGAGCAGGGCGCCCAGCGCGACGCCGGGCGGCGCGGCGACCCAGCGGCCGGGGCGCGCCGACGACTGGGCGGCGAGCCCGTGCCGCTCCAGCCGGCGCAGGGCACGCTCGGTGACGTACTCGCCGAGAGACAGCCGTCGTGCCAGATCCGGCACATCGGCGGCGCCCACGGCCACCAGGGCCCGGTACGCCGACTCGTGCGCCTCGTCCAGACCTATCGCCGCAAGCACCGGGCGCCGCCCTCCCAAAGGTCGTCCGTGGCGGGAACCGGCCACGACGCAAACCCGCCTCGGTACATCATCGCCGTAGCACCCTTCCCTCTGCCAAGGTGTCGCCACCGCGAACCACAGCGGAACCCAAGGAAGACCGGTCACACTCGGGTCGGAGCGGACCGGCGTGCACGGCAGTTCGACGTACGACGCGCGCTGTACGACCCTCGCAGGCCTGGAACTCGTGGGGCCTGCGGGGACTCGTGGGTCAGGTCACCCCGGCGTCGCCGGGCGGTTCTCCCGTGGGGGGTGGGGCCGCCCGGCGACTTGTTTCGTACGGCCGTTCGTCGTGTCATCCGACACGCCGTCGAACACGCCGTTCGCGACGGAACGCCGGGTCGGATTTTCCGGATGCCCCGTTTTCATCCGGCCCGTGCGGTGGACAATTGGGGGCATGAGCCAGCAGGGGGAGAGGTCCACCGGTCACGAGGACGACTGGTGGGGGCAGCTGTACGACGACTCCACCGAGGACACCGGGCCCACGGCCGCGGGCGACTCCCTGGACGACCGGTTCGCCTCGGCGGCGGGCACGGTCGACGCGACTCCGGGGCGGGACGGGGATGTCCCGGAGGAGTCCTCGGCCTACGGGTCGGGGTACGGGTCCGGGTACGAGGACGACGCGGTGTTCGGGCGCGAGACCGTGTCGGGGGATGCCTTCGGTGCCTCTGGTGCTTCCGGTGCCTTCGAGGAGTGGGACGACTTGGCGGCGGAGGCCTTGCCACCGCTGCCGTCGCGGCCCGTACCGCCTCCGGCTCCGGTCTCGCTTCCGCCGCAGCGTGGCGGGGTCCCGTACGGGATGTGGAACGCCCCGCGCGGCAACGGCCCCGCACGGCCCCGCGCCCCCTGGGAGCCACCACCCGCCATGCCCCCGGGCCCGGCGACCTTCCCGCCCGGCCCCAAACCCCCGGGCTTCCGGGACCGCACACAGCCGCCCGCACGCGGCGCCGAGGGGCCGGAGCGCGAGAGCGCCTGGGAGACAGGCGCCGGCATCAGGAACGCCGCCGATCCCGAGGGTGCGGTGCGGGACGCCCCGCCAGGTCCGCAGCAGCCCGCGTCCGACGCCGGGGGACCGGCCCGGGAGGCAGGCGCCGACCTCCGGGACGCTGCGGACGCCGCAGGTGCGGTGTGGGACGCCCCGCCAGGTCCGCAGCAGCCCGCGTCCGACACCGAGGGACCGGCCCGCGAGACAGGCGCCGACCTCCGGGACGCCACGGACGCCGCAGGTGCCGTGTGGGACGCCCCGCCGCGTCCGCAGTCTTCCGCGCCTGACGCCGAGGGACCGGCCCGCGAGGCAGGCGCCGACCTCCGGGACGCTACGGACGCCGTGGGTGCCGTATGGGAGACCCCGCCACGTCCGCAGTCGTCCGTGCCCGGCGCCGAGGGGCCGATCCGTGGGGGCGCCCGGGAGACAGGCGCCGGCAGCGCGGATACCGCGGATGGCGTGTGGGACGCCCCGTCACGTCCGCTGCCGCTCGCGCCCGGTGCCGAGGGGTCGCGCAGCGAGAGTGCCCAGGAGGCGGGCGCTGACCGCTCGGACGCCGTGGACGCCGTGTGGGACGCCCCGCCGCGTCCGTCCGCCGAGACCGGCCCCGTATCCGCGTCCGCTCGGGAGGACTCTTCGGACAGGCGGCCCGCCTCGGGGCCACCGCCCCACTCCGGCTGGGCCGCGTCGAAGGGCGAACCCCGGCGCGATCCCGTCCAGGACAGTCCCCCGGCCGACTCCTCCCTCCTCCGGGGCCCGGTCCTCCGTACCCCCACCCGTCGGGACATTCCGGCCATCCCGCCCGAGCCGCCGAACGCCCAGGAACAGTCGCAGAGCCCCGGAACACCCGAGCCCGCTGCCTCCGCGATCGCCACCGACGGGCCGCCCACCAGCGTCGACCACGTCGGCTCCGGTCCCCCCACCTACGCCCCCGAGCCCACCGCCCTCCCGCCCGCCGACCCCGACGACCTGGGGGACCTCGTCGCGGACACCGTGCTCGACGGGGCGCAGTACGGTGCCAGCACGCTGCGGGCCGTCTCCCTGCGCGGGGACTCCGCGCGCTTCCGGGGCGAGCCCCGCCGCGACTCCCTCCTCACCGCCCGCTTCGGAGCGGGCGACCACGCGCTCGTCCTCATCGCCATGGCGACCGGCGCCCGTGCCACGCCCGGCGCGCACCGGGCCGCCGCCGAGGCGTGCCAGTGGATCGGGCGTGCGGTGGGGCGCAGCCATGTGCGGCTCGCCGAGGACATCCGGGCCGCCCGGCGCGGCGACCTCAAGTCGGGGCTGCACCGGCTCACCGACCGCAGTCTCGGCAAGCTCCGGGCGAGCGCCGCCGAGCAGGGCATCGAGCCCGAGGAGTACACCGCGGGCCTGCGCTGTCTGCTGCTCCCCGCCGACCCCGACTGCCGTACGCGCGTCTTCTTCGGCGTCGGCGCGGGCGGACTGTTCCGGCTCCGGGACGGCGAGTGGCAGGACATCGAACCCCGGGTCGCCGAGATCCCGGCCGGTGAGCCCGTCGTCGGGTTCGGTTCGCTGCCCCACGAGACCCCGGACGGGGACCGGCTCACCATGGACCTCGGGATCACGACACCGCCGAGCCCGTACGAGCCCGCCCCCGAACCGCCCCGCGAACCCTTCCGGTTCCGGGCCTCCGTCGCTCACCCGGGAGACACGCTCCTGCTGTGCACCGGCGGCCTCGCCGAACCGTTGCGCGGCGAGCCCGAGCTGTGCGAGTACCTCACGGGGCGCTGGTCCGGCCCCACCCCGCCCGGCCTCGCCGCGTTCCTCGCGGACACCCAGGTACGGGTCAAGGGGTACGCGGACGATCGTACGGCCGCCGCGGTCTGGGAGGCGTGACAGGGGCTGCCGAAGGAAGTGGCCTACGGCTGGATCGGCAGCCCCCGCTGGACAGTTGGGGCGGTCCGTCGCCGCCACGCGCCCGGCCCCGGACTGGACGGGCGCGTGAACTGCCGCAGCGTCCGCTCCACATGCCTCTCCAGCAGCGCCCGGTGGGCGCGGTCGACGTCCTGATCCGGCCAGGAACCGTCCAACCATCCCCGTACATCCGGTCGTTGACGATTCGACATGACTGCCGTGTTCAGGTCGGGGGCATGGATCCCGTGAACGCGTTCGATCAGGAGGGGACAGTACACCGGCGTCCGGGCGGGGGTCATGGAGAGGCAGGCACGAGGGGGCGGTCCCGTAACCATCGGGGCCTTCTCGACGAAGGCGGAGGAAGACACCGACAAGGGCAGCGACAACGACACAGACCACGGCATCCGCGACGGCGATGGCGTGAACCGGGGGGAGGCGTCGCAATTGAGGCGCAGGCTGGGCTGTTCGGATCTGAGAGAGGTACCGGAGGCCCGCAGGGCCATGCGCGAGCTGCTGCGGCACTGGGGATGGCCGGGCAGCTCGGAGATAGCGGAACTGCTGACCAGCGAACTGGTCACCAACGCACTGGTCCACACCGACCGCGACGCGGTGCTGACGGCCACCGTCTCGCCGCACGGATTACGCGTGGAGGTACGGGACTTCGTCGGACGCAGGCCGAGGCTGCGCGTACCGGACGCCGACGACGGTACGCATGGCAGAGGTCTGGTTCTGGTGGAGTCCCTCGCCGACGCGTGGGGAGTCAGGGCGCACGGCGTGGGCAAGGCGGTGTGGTTCGAACTGAACGGGGGCGCGGCCTGAATCGGCCGCGCCCCCGTGTCGGTCGCGCTCAGAACGTGCGGTAGTGCTCAGCCGTACTGCTTCTCGAGGTCCCGGAGCTTGCGCTCCAGGGAGTCCAGGCGGGGCAGGGCCATCGTGTCGTCCTCCGCCGTGAGGTCGACCGTGATCGAGTCACTGCTGCCACGAACGGGCTGGAGGGAGGGACGGGCGCGCAAGGGCAGCTGCTCCGCGGAGGATATGGCAGGCTCCGAGGTGACCTGGGCGGGCGCCCGCTCCACCTCGACCTGCTGGTGGCCACCGCCGCCGCCACCGCCGCCGAACGGGCCGCGGTGGCCCCGGCTGATCGCCTTGAGGTGCGCGCGCTCGGCCCGCTCCTGCTCCCGGCGGCGCAGCCGCGCCTGCTCCTTCTGGCGCCGGTCCTCACGCACCTCGTCGACCGCCTCGTCCAGGCTGCGCACGCCCTCAAGGAGCATCAGCGACCAGGCCTTGTACGTCTCACGGGGCGCCCGCGCCCAGCGGACCATACGGATCTGCGGCAGCGGACGCGGCACCAGACCCTGCTCGCGCAGGGCGGCCCGGCGGGTCTGCTTCAGCGCGCGGTCGAAGAGCACCGCGGCGGACAGGGACATGCCGGCGAAGAACTGCGGGGCACCCGCGTTGTCGAGACCCCGGGGCGCGTGCACCCAGTTGAACCAGGCGGCGGCGGCCGCGAACAGCCACACGAGTATCCGGGAGCCGAGCGCCGCGTCACCGTGGCTGGCCTCGCGCACCGCGAGCACGGAGCAGAACATCGCCGCTCCGTCCAGACCGAACGGGACGAGGTACTGCCAGCCGTCGGTGAGGTTCAGGTTCTGCTCGCCGAAGCCGACGAGGCCGTGGAAGGAGAGCGCCGCGGCGACCGCCGCACAGCAGAAGAGGAGTACGTAGGAAGCTGTGGCGAATATGGCTTCCTTGCGCCTGCGGCGCTCTTCGGTGCGCTCCCACGAGTCGTCCTGGCCGGCCTTCGCCCCGGAGGAGCGCTTGCCGCGCGCGAGCACCGCCACCGCCGCCAGCACGCCCAGGAGCAGTACGGCGCCCGGAAGCAGCCAGTTAAGCGATATGTCGGTCAATCTCATCTGGGGTCCCTTGCATTGGGATAGGGCGTAACGCCCGCCATAGTGGCCCAATCCCCTCAGCCCTCAGGGGGTTTCGGGGCAAGAGGCCGCCTAAGGAGGTGCAAGGGGATACTCAGGGCGACATTCTGCTCGAACTGCCGCTTGAGGGGCGGGAGTTGAGTTCGAATAAGACTACCCGTACGGGTGGTTCCACGGAAAGTTCCTGCGACAAGTGAGGAACTTGTGAAGTGGCTGTAACCGTAGGGAGACCTAATCGAACGTGATCTTACGGCGGGGATCTTACGACACGTCATGCGGGCCCGTGCGACAGGGGGGTACTCCTGACGGTTCCCCGGGGGCTCCCTGAGGGTTCCTCAACTCGCGGCGGCGGCCACGAGCTTGGCGACGCGTTCGCTCTCGCAGGTGCGCGGGCAGTTGTCGCACAGCTCGTCCGGGCGGATCGTGTAGAAGAAGCAGCAGCTGGCCCGGTCGCGGGTGGGCAGTGTCGCGCCGTCCGGTGTCGTCACCTCGCGGAAGCCCGCCGAGCCGACGAACGGCCTGGTCGAGCCCGGCAGCAGCAGCTCCAGCTCCCGCTGCGCGCGGTCCGCCTCGCCGACGACCTGTCCTATGTAGTGCAGGCCCTCCACGACGTCGTCGGTCACCACACCCCACAGGGCCCGGCCGCGCCGCCGCATCCGCGGCCCGAAACCGCCGAGCACGGGCTCCAGGTGCTCGGTGAGCGCCGTCCGCACCTCCCCGCGCAGCGCCTCCTCGTCGTCGACGACCCGGGCGCCGGGCAGCGCCGCCGCCGGGTCGTCGGGCAGGCAGGAAAAGGTGCCCGGACGGACACGGAAACGCCCGTCCACGCGGTGGTAGGAGACGTCCTCCACGGGCAGCCGGGGTACCCGGCGGTGCAGGAACCACGGCACGGTGATCAACAGGCAGGCGGTCCACGCGTACCGGTGCAGCCCGAAACTGGCCACGGCGTCCGGGCGGCCCGGCTCGCCGTAGTCCCGCACGACCTGCTCGTGGTCCCAGGCCAGGAAGGAGTCGAGGTCGCCGTCACCGGCCGCGAGCCCGGCGGCCCGGACCCAGCCGTCGCCGCGCGGATGCTCCTGCCCGGGGCCCAGCTCGATGACGGTCGCGTGCGAGTAGGCCTCGGCGAGCCGGTCGTACGAGTCCGCGACGGCGGACCGGGCCTGGACGGGAGCGGACATGTCGGGACCACCACATCTCGTTAGATCGTTAGATCGTTCGAAGACCGAAGACGAAGACCGAAGACGAAGATCAAAGGTAAGGCTTACCTTACCCATCATGCCCGTGATGTGATCCGGATTTAACACCGGATCCGGCCCTGAACCGAACCTGGACGCGAATCGGGATTTGAACTGACGGAATGTGCGCCTATGGTGCTTGACGGGCGAGTAACAACCCGCCGTAATGACCCCATGTGCCGTCAAGGTGCCATCTAGCCCGGAGGAGGCCCCCGTGCAGCACGCCGGCCCACAGGGCGCGCACGGCTCGCCCGAGACAGGGGTCCCGGCTTCACGCCCGGGTGCCGTACGCGTTCCACCGCAGCCCAGGGCCGCGGACGTGGACCGGGGGTGGCGTCAGGGGGCGAGCGCCCCGACGGCCCGTCCGGACGCGGGAGCCGGCGAGCCGGTCACCGCTGCCCGGGGCGAGCACACGCACAGTGAGCGGCCGATCCCGCTCCCTCGCACCGAGCAGGCGCGCCCCGTCGTCCAGCGTTCCTCCGTGCGCGGCCAGATCCTCGACGCACTGCGCACCGCGCTCGTCGGGGGCGAGCTGGCACCCGGGGAGGTGTACTCGGCCCCCGCGCTCGGCGACCGCTTCGGCGTCTCCGCGACGCCCGTCCGCGAGGCGATGCAGCAACTGGCCCTGGAGGGCGCCGTCGAGGTCGTCCCGAACCGTGGCTTCCGCGTCGTGGAACGCGGCGCCCGCGAGCTGGCCGAGCTGGCCGAGATCCGCGCCCTGATCGAACTCCCGGTGATGCTCCGACTGGCCCGTACGGTGCCGACGGAACGCTGGACGGAACTCCGCCCCCTGGCCGAGGCAACGGCCCGCGCGGCCTCCACCGGCTGCCGGGCCACCTACGCCGAAACCGACCGAGCCTTCCACCGAGCGGTCCTGTCCCTGACCGGCAACACCCAACTCGTCCAGATAGCGGAAGACCTCCACCGCCGAGCCCAGTGGCCCCTGGTGAGCGCGAAACCGGCAGCACTCATGGCAGACGCGGCGGACCACATGGCCCTGCTGGACGCACTGGCGGCAAGAGACGTGCAGTTGGTCCAGTCACTGACACGAGAACATATAACAGGCGCCCACTGAAGCGCCCTCAAGGGGCGCGGGGAACTGCGCGACAAGTCACAACGCACGCGCACCCGCCGAACAGCAGAACCACCCCACCCAGTTGGCGCACCCACCCAACTAGGCAGACGCCGCAGGCGGAGCCAACTGCCGCGCCAACCACGTAGGCACACCCCCGAGCAACCGAAACAACCGCCCAGCCTCCGCCCGCAACCGAGAAGCCTCCGGCTCGGACTCCGCATCGGCGAGCGAGGCCAACGCCGGCGCGGTCCCCACCAGATACCCCAACTCCTCCCGGATCCGCAGCGATTCACTGAACCCGTGCCGCGCCTCGGCCAACTCCCCGTCCCGCAGGGCGAGTCCGGCGAGATGGCGCCAGGTGAACGACAGCAGCAACGGATCCGCATGGGCCGTGGCCCCCGCATGGGCGCGCCGATACGCCGCCCGAGCCGCCTGCGGAGACCCCGCCAGGTTCTCCGCCAGCAACCCCCGCCGAAAGTCCAGCACCGCACGCCCGGAAGCCCCCGGCGGGATCAGCGCGGCGGCCCGCCCCAGCGCGGCCCGCGCCTCGTCGGCCCGGTCCCGTACGCCGAGCAGCGTCGACGCGTACGCCAACTGCCCCCGCTCGCACGCCGCCGCGCCCCGCTCGTCGTCGCTCTGGGCCAGCGCCTCCGCCGTACGGAGCGCGTCCTCGGCCTCTCCCCAGCCCTGCTCGGTGTAGAGGCACCGCTCCACCAGCAGCCCGGCCCGCTGGAGCGAGGCGTCGGCCGTGGTGGGTTCGAGCAGCGCCGCCGCGTCCGCCCAGCAGGCGCGTGAGCGCAGCCGCCATACCGCGGTCTGGAGAGGATCGTCACCAGAGGTCGTTCCGTAACCAGACATGGCGGTATGCGCCACGTTGCCCTCCCCGAGCACGCCATCGAGCTTGTTGAGTGGTGGCGGCATCTCAGCATGAATCCCGGCACCCGGCCAAGGGGGTAGGTGAAGGATTTCACAAAGTCGGGGAAGACTGTGCGCCCCGGTTGCCGCGCGGAGGGCTTCACCCGGCGCACGCCAGGACCGCACGCCCCGTACCCCAGGTACTGCCCCTGTCACCGGACCCGTCGCCGCGAAGCCGCCGCGGGCTCAGCTCATCCGCAGCGCCAGGAAGAAGTCCAGCTTGTCCTCCAGCCGTGACAGGTCACGCCCCGTCAACTGCTCGATCCGCCCCACCCGGTACCGCAGCGTGTTCACATGCAGATGCAGCCGGGTCGCGCAGCGCGTCCACGAGCCGTCGCACTCCAGGAACGCCTCCAGCGTCGGGATCAGCTCGGCCCGGTGGCGTCGGTCGTAGTCGCGCAGGGGGTCCAGGAGGCGGGCCGTGAAGGCGCGGCGGACGTCGTCCGGGACGAAGGGGAGGAGGAGGACGTGGGAGGCCAACTCCTGGTGGCCCGCCGCGCACACCCGGCCGGGGCGCGCCGCGGCCACCCGGCGCGCGTGCCGTGCCTCCTCCAGCGCCCCGCGCAGCCCCTCCGCCGAGTGCACGGCCGCGCTGACCCCGATCGTGAGCCGCCCGTCGTCGTCCAGACCCGCCGACAGCGGGTCCCGTACGGCGGCCAGCAGCTCCTCGGCGAGGATTCCCGTCTCCGAACCGTCGTGCTCCGACGACACCGCCGGCAGCGGTACGAGGGCGATCGCCTCGTCCCCCGTATGGGCCACGGCGATCCGGTCGGAGTGCTCCGGGCCCGTCAGCAGCGGGTCGACGAGGATTTCCTCCAGCAACGCCTGGGCCACCGGGCCGCCCTCGATCCCGGCGCCCGCCCAGTCCACGCGGGCCACGACGACCTGCCAGTGCGGGGCCGCGCCGAGGCCGGGCAGCAGCACCGGCGCGGCGACCCGCAGCCGGGCCGCGATCTCGGCGGGCGCGGCGCCCGTCTGCACCAGCTCCAGGACCTCCTGGGCGAGCCGCCGCCGTACCGTACGGGCCGTGTCGCGCCGGTCGCGTTCGACCGCGATCAGCTGCGTGACGCCCTGGAGCAGATCGAGCCGCTCCGCCGGCCAGTCCCCGGCGTCCGCCTCGACGGCGAGCAGCCAGTCGGAGAGAAGGGTTTCGCGTACGTCCCGGGAGGCGCCCTGCGTGGCCGTACGGCCGTTGCCGCGGACCGGGAACAGGGAGTACGTCGTGCCGCCCACCGCCACCCGGTGGGGTCCGCGCCGGCCGGTGCGGGCCGCCGTCAGCTGTTCGGCCGCCAGGGCCGCGCACACGTCGTGGGCCGGGGCGGGGCCCGAGACCTTCGAGCCCGCGATGAGACGTCCGGCGGGGGAGAGGACCCAGGCGCGCAGGTCGAGGTCCGAGCCGAGCAGGTCCAGGACCACGTCGGGGCCGCCGCCCGCCGGGCCCGAGGTCATCATCCGGCGGTGCCGGTCCACGACCGCCGCCAGATCTCCGGCACGCTCGCCGGACACCTGCCGTACGACGTGTTCGGTGATCGACGCGAACGCCACCGACTCGTGCACCGCGAACAGCGGCAGCCGGTGCCGGGCGCAGGCCGTGATCAGGTCGTCCGGGACGGCCCCCAGCTCGGCCTCACCGGCGGCCAGGGCCGCGACCCCGGCTCCCGCCACGAGCCGTACGAACGACTCGGAGTCCGCCGGTTCGCGTCGCCAGGCCAGGCCCGTGAGCACCAGCTCGCCGCCCGAGAGGTAGCGGCTGGGGTCCCTGAGGTCGGTGGTCATCACCCCGCGGACGGTGCGGTCCAGCTCGTCCTCGCCGCCGAGCAGCCTGAGGCCCAGCGCGTCGGTGTCCAGCAGTGCGCGCAGCCGCATTCTCGTCGCCGCCGTTCTGTTTGCGAGCCGCGCTTTTCCGCCTGCGCGGCGCTCACTGTTTCCGGGGAAAATCAGAGAGGTTACTGATGACCCCTGTTCATACGAATCTACAAGACGATCGCCCTGGCCAGCCAACTCCTTCATGGTTTCCGTGACTGACCCGGGCGGAGCACAGCGCTGTGTACTGATCTCATCCCCTGTGAACAGCACATGAACGAGCCATTGGCGCCACCTACGCGACAAAGAGGAAAAGAGCCGGTCATGGACTTCCTTCGCCCCGCCAGCTGGCAGGAGGCGCTCGCCGCGAAGGCCGAGCACCCCACCGCTGTGCCGATCGCGGGCGGCACCGACGTGATGGTCGAGATCAACTTCGACCACCGCCGGCCCGAGTACCTGCTCGACCTCACCCGTATCGGAGATCTGTACGAGTGGGACACCGAGGGTGACAGCGTGCGCCTGGGCGCCTCGGTCCCGTACACGAAGATCATGGAGCAGCTGCGCGGCGAGCTGCCGGGACTGGCCCTCGCCTCGCACACGGTCGCCTCCCCGCAGATCCGCAACCGTGGCGGCGTCGGCGGCAACCTCGGCACCGCCTCCCCGGCCGGTGACGCCCACCCGGCGCTCCTCGCCGCGGGCGCGCAGGTCGAGGCCGAGTCCGTACGGGGTACCCGGCTGATCCCGATCGACGACTTCTACACCGGCGTGAAGCGCAACGCGCTCGCGCCCGACGAGCTGATCCGCGCCGTCCGTATCAAGAAGGCGGACGGCCCCCAGCAGTATTCGAAGGTTGGCACTCGCAACGCCATGGTCATCGCGGTCTGCGCCTTCGGCCTCGCCCTGCACCCGTCGACGCGGACCGTTCGTACGGGCATCGGTTCGGCGGCGCCGACACCCGTCCGGGCGAAGGCCGCCGAGGAGTTCCTGAACGCGGCGCTCGACGAGGGCGGCTTCTGGGACAACGGGAAGATCATCACCCCGTCGGTCGCCAAGCAGTTCGCCGACCTGTGCGCCGCCGCCTGCAACCCCATCGACGACGTCCGGGGCACCGCGAGCTACCGCCGCCACGCGGTCGGCGTGATGGCCCGCCGCACGCTGACGTGGACCTGGGAGTCGTACCGCGGTAACGCGGCCCGCACGGAGGGAGTCGCCTGATGCGCGTCAATTTCACTGTCAACGGACGTCCGCAGGAAGCCGACGACGTGTGGGAGGGCGAGTCCCTGTTGTACGTCCTGCGGGAGCGGCTCGGCCTGCCGGGCTCCAAGAACGCCTGCGAGCAGGGCGAGTGCGGATCGTGCACCGTCCGCCTCGACGGCGTACCGGTGTGCTCGTGTCTCGTCGCGGCGGGACAGGCGGAGGGCCGCGAGGTCGTCACGGTCGAAGGGCTCGCCGACTACGCCAAACAGCGTACGGAGCACGGCAGTTGCGGAACGGGCGCCTGCGGTACGCCACTTGACGCGGCCAAGCGCTGGCAGCCCAAGGGCAGCACGGACTCCCAGACCGGCGAGGGCGTCGAACTCGCCCCGATCCAGCAGGCGTTCATCGACGCGGGCGCCGTCCAGTGCGGTTTCTGCACGCCCGGTCTGCTGGTCGCCGCCGACGAGATGCTGGAGCAGAACCCCAACCCGACCGACGCGGACATCCGCGAGGCACTGTCGGGCAACCTGTGCCGCTGCACGGGCTACGAGAAGATCATGGACGCGGTCCGGCTGGCCGCGGCCCGACAGGGAGAGGCGGTCTGACATGCCCGGCAAGAGCGCTCCCCTCGGGACGCCCACCAAGGTCACCCAGGGCTCCAAGACCAAGGGCGGCATCGGCGAGTCCACGCTCCGCCCGGACGGCACCCTCAAGGTCACCGGCGAGTTCGCGTACTCGTCCGACATGTGGCACGAGGACATGCTCTGGGGCCAGATCCTGCGCTCCACGGTCGCCCACGCCGAGATCGTCTCCATCGACACGGCCGAGGCCCTCGCCCTGCCCGGCGTCTACGCGATCATGACGTACGACGATCTGCCGACCGACGTGAAGAACTACGGCCTGGAGATCCAGGACACCCCGGTCCTCGCCCACGGCAGGGTCCGCCACCACGGCGAACCGGTCGCCATCGTCGCCGCCGACCACCCGGAGACCGCGCGCCGCGCCGCCGCGAAGATCAAGGTCGAGTACCGCGACCTGCCGGTCATCACCGACGAGGCCTCGGCCACGGCCCCGGACGCGATCCTCATCCACGAGAACCGCACCGACCACCACATCGGCCACGTCGATCACCCGAACATCGTCCACCGCCAGCCGATCGTCCGAGGCGACGTCGAAGCGGCTCGCGCCCGGGCCGACTTCATCGTCACCGGCGAGTACACCTTCGGCATGCAGGACCAGGCGTTCCTGGGCCCCGAGTCGGGCCTGGCCGTCCCCGCCGAAGACGGCGGAGTCGACCTCTACATCGCCACCCAGTGGCTGCACTCGGACCTGCGCCAGATCGCGCCCGTGCTGGGCCTGCCCGAGGACAAGGTCCGGATGACCCTGTCGGGCGTGGGCGGTGCCTTCGGCGGGCGCGAGGACCTGTCGATGCAGATTCACGCGTGCCTGTTGGCCCTGCGCACCGGCAAACCAGTGAAGATCGTCTACAACCGGTTCGAGTCCTTCTTCGGTCACGTCCACCGGCACCCCGCCAAGCTCACCTACGAGCACGGGGCTACCAAGGACGGCAAGTTGACCCACCTGAAGGCACGGATCGTGCTCGACGGCGGCGCGTACGCCTCCGCCTCCCCGGCGGTCGTCGGCAACGCGGCCTCGCTCGGCGCCGGCCCGTACGTCGTCGACGACGTCGACATCGACTGCATCGCCCTCTACACCAACAACCCGCCCTGCGGCGCGATGCGCGGCTTCGGCGCGGTCCAGGCGTGCTTCGCCTACGAGGCGCAGATGGACAAGCTCGCCGACGCGGTGGGCATGGACCGGGTCGAGTTCCGCCGCCTCAACGCGATGGAACAGGGGACCTTGTTGCCGACCGGGCAGGCCGTCGACTCTCCGGCCCCGGTCGCCGAACTCCTGCGCCGCGTCAAGGCGATGCCCCTGCCGCCGGAGCAGCAGTGGCTGGCGGCGGGCGAGGCGGCGGACGTACGGCAGCTGCCGGGCGGCCTCTCCAACACCACCCATGGCGAGGGTGTCGTCCGGGGCATCGGCTACGCGGTCGGCATCAAGAACGTCGGCTTCTCCGAGGGCTTCGACGACTACTCGACTGCCCGTGTCCGTATGGAGGTTGTCGGCGGCGAGCCGGTGGCCACCGTTCACACGGCGATGGCGGAGGTCGGCCAGGGCGGGGTCACCGTCCACGCCCAGATCGCTCGCACCGAGCTGGGCGTCACCCAGGTGACGATCCACCCGGCCGACACCCAGGTGGGCTCGGCGGGTTCGACGTCCGCCTCCCGCCAGACGTACGTGACCGGTGGCGCCGTGAAGAACTCGTGCGAGCTGGTGCGCGAGAAGGTCCTGGAGATGGGGCGCCGCAAGTTCGGCTCCTACCACCCGGCCTGGGCCACGGCGGAGCTGCTCCTGGAGGGCGGCAAGGTGGTGACGGACGCCGGCGAGGTCCTGGCCGACCTGGTGGACGTCCTGGGTGAGGAGTCCGTCGATGTCGAGGCGGAATGGCGGCACCGGCCGACGGAACCCTTCGACCTCCGTACAGGGCAGGGTTTCGGCCACGTCCAGTACTCGTTCGCCGCGCACCGGGCGGTCGTCGAGGTCGACACGGAACTGGGCCTGGTGAAGGTGATCGAGCTGGCCTGTGCGCAGGATGTCGGCAAGGCGCTGAATCCGCTGTCGGTGGTCGGGCAGATCCAGGGCGGTACGACGCAGGGGCTTGGTATCGCGGTGATGGAGGAGATCATCGTCGATCCGAAGACGGCGAAGGTACGGAATCCGTCCTTCACGGACTATCTGATCCCGACGATTCTTGACACCCCGACCATTCCGGTTGACGTCCTTGAACTGGCCGACGCGTATGCGCCTTACGGGTTGCGTGGCGTTGGCGAGGCGCCGACGTTGTCGTCGACTCCGGCTGTCCTGGCGGCGATTCGGAATGCGACCGGCTTGGAGCTGACGAAGACTCCGGTGCGGCCTGAGCACCTGACTGGTACGGCGTAGTCGGTTCGTTGTCGGGTGCGGGTCCGGTGGGGCTTCTCGCGCAGTTCCCCGCGCCCCTGAAAAGCAGGGGCTGCGCCCCCTGCTTTTCAGGCCCGCAGGGCCCGGTCTTTTGCTTTTAGGGGCGCGGGGAACTGCGCGACCAGCCCCCACCGGGCCCGCACCCGACAACGAACCCCACAAACACCCCACTCGTCTCGGGCCGTCCCCCGGGTCGTGCACCTTCCCAACCCCCTATGAACCTTGGGAGACCGCACCATGACCCAGCAGTCGGTACAGCCGAGGCCCATCGAGGCGCCCCCGCGCGCCCGAACCCCGCTCGACCGCTACTTCGACATAACCCACCGCAACTCCACCCTCGCCCGCGAGATCCGCGGCGGCATCACCACCTTCATGGCGATGGCGTACATCCTCCTCCTCAACCCCCTGATCCTCTCGGGCAAGGACGCCGCCGGAAACACCCTCGGCCAGCAGGCGCTGATCACCGCGACCGCCTTCGCCGCAGCCGTCACCACGCTTCTCATGGGCTTCGTCGGCAAGGCCCCCCTCGCCCTCGCCGCCGGACTGTCCGTCTCCGGCGTGCTGTCCTCGCAGGTGGCGCCCGCGATGACCTGGCCGCAGGCGATGGGCATGTGCGTGCTGTACGGCGTGGTCATCATGCTGCTGGTCGTCACCGGCCTGCGCGAGATGATCATGAACGCGATCCCGCTGGCCCTGAAGCACGCGATCACCATGGGCATCGGTCTGTTCGTCGCGCTGATCGGCCTGGTGAAGGCCGGCTTCGTGCACCAGGGCAGGGCGACCCCGCTCTCCCTCGGCCCGAACGGCGAACTCACGGGCTGGCCCGTGCTGTTGTTCGCCGCGACCCTCCTCCTCATCTTCATGCTCCAGGCGCGCGGCCTTCCCGGCGCGATCCTCATCGGCATCGTCAGCGGGACCGTCATCGCCGTCGTGCTCAACGCGGCCGGCGCGATCGACCCCAGGCAATGGGCCAGCGGGGCACCGGAGTTGCACGGTGGCGCGGTGTCGATGCCGGACTTCTCGCTGTTCGGGGACGTCGAGTTCGGCGGCTGGGGCGAGGTCGGCGCGATGACGGTCGGCATGATCGTGTTCACCCTCGTCCTCGCGGGCTTCTTCGACGCGATGGCGACGATCATCGGCGTGGGCACGGAGGCCGGGCTCGCCGACGAGAAGGGCCGGATGCCGGGGCTGTCCAAGGCGCTGTTCATCGACGGCGCGGGCGGGGCGATCGGCGGCGTCGCCGGCGCGTCGGGCCAGACGGTGTTCGTGGAGTCGGCGACTGGCGTCGGGGAGGGCGCGGGTACGGGACTGTCCTCCGTCGTCACCGGCCTGTTCTTCGCGGCCTGTCTGTTCTTCACCCCGCTGACGGCAATTGTGCCGGGGGAGGTCGCGGCGGCCGCCCTGGTGGTCATCGGCGCGATGATGATGTCGAACGCCCGGCACATCGACTGGGCCGACCGCGCCACCGCCGTCCCGGTCTTCCTGACCGTCGTGATCATGCCGTTCACGTACTCGATCACGGCGGGCGTGGCGGCCGGCGTGATCTCGTACGTCGCGATCAAGGTCGCGCAGGGCCGGGCGCGCGAGATCGGCGCCTTCATGTGGGCCCTGACAGGCATCTTCTTCGTCTATTTCGCCCTCAGTCCTATTGAGAACTGGCTGGGCGTCCACTAGGCACCACCGCATACGCGATACGCACACTGTCGATGAGGAGACCGAGATGCTGGACATCGCCGAAGAACTGCACCGGTGGGTCGAGCAGGGACGCGACTTCGCCGTGGCCACCGTGGTGGCCGTGGGCGGCAGCGCGCCCCGCCAGCCGGGTGCCGCCCTCGCGGTGGACACCGACGGCACGGCGATCGGCTCGGTCTCCGGCGGCTGTGTGGAGGGCGCGGTGTACGAACTGTGCCAACAGGCCCTGGAGGATGGGGAGTCGGTCCTCGAACGCTTCGGCTACAGCGACGCGGACGCGTTCGCGGTGGGTCTGACGTGCGGCGGGATCATCGACATCCTCGTGACGCCGGTACGGGCGTCGGATCCCGTCCGTGAGGTGCTCGCGTCGGCTCTGGCCGCCGCCGTGGGCGGGGAGGCGGCGGCTGTGGCACGGATCGTCTCCGGCCCGGCGGAACTGCTGGGCCGCGCCCTGCTCGTCGCCCCGGACGGCTCGTACGAGGGCGGCTTCGGCGCCCACCCCGAGCTGGACCGGACGGTCGCGGCCGAGGCGCGCGCCCACCTCGACGCGGGCCGCACCGGCACCCTGGAGATCGGCGAGCAGGGCTCTCGCTGCGGAGCGCCGATCGTGGTGCTGGTCGAGTCGTCGGTGCCGCCGCCCCGGATGATCGTGTTCGGCGCGATCGACTTCGCGTCGGCGCTGGTCCGCATCGGCAAGTTCCTCGGCTACCACGTGACGGTGTGCGACGCCCGCCCGGTCTTCGCGACGCCCGCCCGCTTCCCCGACGCGGACGAGATCGTCGTCGAGTGGCCGCACCGGTACCTGGAACGGACGGCGGTGGACGCCCGTACGGTCCTGTGCGTCCTCACCCACGACGCCAAGTTCGACGTACCCCTGCTCCAACTCGCCCTGCGCCTGCCGGTGGCGTACGTCGGCGCGATGGGCTCCCGCCGGACCCACCTGGACCGGAACGAGCGGCTGCGCGAAGTCGGCGTGACAGAGCTGGAGTTGGCGCGGCTGCGGTCCCCGATCGGGCTGGACCTGGGCGCTCGTACGCCCGAGGAGACGGCGTTGTCCATCGCTTCGGAGATCGTCGCCAACAGGCGGGGCGGGAGCGGGGTTTCGCTGACCGGGGCGCATACGCCGATCCATCACGACGGGACGTCGTCGGCGGTGGGGCGGATCGGGGTGGTGGCCTGACCTCGGTCGCTCAGTCCGACTTCGGATCCGTGTAGGCGAGTTGGACACCGTGGGTCGACTTGCGGGTCACCAGCGTGCCGCGTCCGGGCGGCTGGTGACTCGGTTTGACGGTGCCCAGGAGGAAGCCCTCGGTGGGGTCGCCGGAGAGCAGGAGCCCCTGTGCGCCCAGCTCCTTCAAGCGCGTCACGAAGGGTTCGTACTGGGACCTCGACGCCCCGCCCGAGCTGCGCGCCAGCACGATGTGCAGGCCCAGGTCGCGGGCGAAGGGCAAGTAGTCCATCAGCGGGGCGAGGGGGTTGCCGCTGCTGGAGGAGACCAGGTCGTAGTCGTCGACCAGCAGATACACGTCCTTGCCCTGGTACCAGCTGCGGGCACGCAGCTGCTCGGCGGTCACATCGGGGCCGGGCATCCGGGCCTCCAGGACGGTGGCCAGCTCCTTGACGACCTCGGCGGTCGGCGGACCCGAAGGGCAGTACGCCAGCAGATGCTCCTGGGGCACCTCCCCGAGCAGCGAGCGACGGTAGTCGACCACGAGCAGCTGCGCCTTGTCGGACGGGACCCGGGCGCAGAGTTGACCTACCAGCAGCCGCAGAAACGAACTCTTGCCCGACTCGGGCTCGCCGTAGACGAGGAAGAAGGGGTCGTTGGAGAAGTCGAGGAACACCGGGGCGAGGCTGGTGTCGTCGATGCCGATGGGGAGGGCGCGGCCGGGGGACTCGGCAGGGCCGGGGAGTTCATCAAGGGCGACCAGGGACGGGAGTGTGCGTACGGGGGGAGCTGAGGGCCCTGACCAGCTGTCGGCCACGTTTGCGACCTGACGGGCCGTCGCGTCGCCGGCGGACTCGTCTTCGGTCTTCCAGCCCGGCAGAGCCGTGAGGAAGTGCAGCTTGTCACGGGACAGGCCGCGGCCCGGGACTCCCAGCGGGACGTTGGCCGCCTGCCGCCGGTCGATCTCGGACTCCGTCGGATCGCCGAGCCGCAGTTCGACCCTGCCGAGCAGATGATCACGCGTCGACAGACGGATCTCCGCGTAGCGGACGGCACTGATCAGCAGATGCACGCCGTGGTGCAGGCCACGGGCGGCGATGTCCGCGACGACGGGTTCGAGTTCCTCGTAGACCGTTCGCACCGTCGTCCAGCCGTCGATGACGAGGAAGACATCGCCCCAGGGCTGGTCGGGCCAATCGCCCTCGGCGCGGCGCCGGCGGTACACATCCATGGACTCGATGCCATGGGCGCGGAAGAATTCCTCGCGCTCCGCGAGGACCCTCGCCACATCGGCGACCGTACGCCGGACCCGGTCCGCTTCCAGCCGGGAGGTGACGCCACCGACATGGGGCAGTCCGGCCAGCGGCGCCAGTTGTCCGCCGCCGAAGTCGAGACAGTAGAACTGCACTTCGAGGGGCGTGTGGGTGAGGGCGAGCGAGGTGATGAGAGTGGCCACCGCGGTCGACTTGCCGGACTGCGGCCCGCCGACGACGAGAGTGTGCCCCTCGATCCCGGAGAGATCCAGCATGAGCACACTTCTGCGCTGGAGGAACGGCTCGTCGACCAGTGCGAAGGGGACCCCCTTCAGAGGATGGAGCGAGGCCTGTGGAGCCGGTGTCCTGGACAGCAGCTGTTCCGCCGAGAGCGACTTGCCCAGCGGCGGCAGCCAGACCCGACGTACGTCCGGCTCCGTGTCCGCCAGTTGGCCGACGACGGAGTCCAGCAGCGACGCGTAGTTGTCGGTCCCGTCCGCGCCCGGCAGGGGGGCGGACACGTACGCGGCCTTGAAACGGATCAGTGTGTCCGTCGTGTCGGCCTTGAGGAATCCGGCGCCCGGGTCCGGCGGCAGATGGTAGGCGTCGGGGTAGCCGAGCACGGCACGGGACTCGGAGGCCGAGAAGGTGCGCAGGCCGATGCGGTACGAGAGGTACGTCTCCAGTCCGCGCAGCCTGCCTTGCTCCAGGCGCTGCGAGGCCAGCAGCATGTGTACGCCGAGGGCCCGGCCGACGCGGCCGATCTGTACGAGCAGATCGATGAGGTCCGGGTGCGCAGAGAGGAGTTCGGAGAACTCGTCGATCACCAGCACCAGCGTCGGCAGGGGGTCGAGGTCTCCCCGGGAGGCGCGGGCCTTCTGGTACTCATGGACGCTCGGCATACCGCCCGCGCTCCGCAACAGGGCCTGACGCCGACTCAGTTCACCGCTGATCGTCTCGCTCAGCCGCCCCACGAGCAGCGGATCGCCCTCCAGGCCCGTGACGAGCCCGGCGACATGCGGCAGGTCCGCGAGCGGTGCGAAGGTCGCGCTGCCCTTGAAGTCGGCCAGCACGAAAGCCACTTCCTCCGCCGAGTGGCGAACGGCCAGCCCCAGCACGATCGAGCGCAGCAGTTCGGACTTGCCGGAACCGGTCGCGCCCACGCACAGGCCGTGCGGGCCCATCCCGTGGTGTGCGCTCTCCTTGAGGTCGAGGGACACCGGCTGACCGTCCTCGCCGAGCCCGATCGGCACCCTCAGCCGGTCCCCGGAGGTGCGGCGGATGCGCAGTGCGGGCAGATTCGGCGAAGCCGGGTCCTCCACGCCCAACAAGCCGGTGATGACGGTCCCTTGGCGGCCGACGGGGTACTTGACCGGCGCACCGGTGTCCTCCCGGGTCCGCAGTGCCGCCCAGCCTGCCCGTACCGAGTCCGCCGTGTCCGTCAACGACTCCAGTGGCGCCACCGGGCCCACCCCGTCGTCGAAGCGCGGCACCGCCACCCGGAACCGCCGGCGCCGGGACAGCGCCCAGCCGACCGCGACCCCCGAAGCCAGCGCGGGGTCGAAGAAGGACTCCTCCGGGTCGTCCAGGGCGAGTTCGAGCCGGGTACCGAGCAGCCCGCGCAGATCCGTGGTGAAGTCGCTCCAGCGGCGAGCCGTGACCAGGAGATGGACGCCGTAGTTCAGGCCGGTGTTGGCCAGTTTCTGGACCCTGTCCGCGAACTCCGGGTGCTCATAGGTGAAGTCGAGCCAGCCGTCCACGACGAGGAAGACGTCGCTCGCCGCCCCCGCCTCGATCCGGTCGGTCGTGCGCAGCGCGCGGAACGCCTCGATGGAATCGATGTCGAGGTCCCGGAACAGGGTGCGCCGGGTGGAGATCACGGCCTTGACCGCCGTCAGGGCGCCCTCGACCGCGCTGTGCTCGTGCGGCGCCGCGAACGTCCGTACGTGCGGCAGCGAACGCAGCACCCCGAGCCGGTTTACCGCGCCCTCCAGCAGGTAGAACTCCGCCTCGTGCGGGGTGTGGGTCAGCGCCAGCGACATGATCATGGAGCGCAACAGGGTGGTCTTGCCGCTGCCCAGCTTGCCCACGACCGCCGCGTTCCCGTCCCGGCCGGCGAAGTCGACGCACAGCGGATCGCCTCCGGTGCTGTGCTCCAGCCGCCCGACGGGCACGAGCAGCCGGGACGAGCCCTCCCACGCGTCGCAGATGAATCCCCGGTCGACGGTCTCCACGGGCGGCGGCAGCAGCGAGCCGAGGGTGAGTTCCTCGGCCATCGCGGCCCGGGCGGCGGGACCGGCGGACGCGTCGATCCAGGGCGCGTAGGCGAGGGCCACGTTTCCCTCGCACTGGCCCGACTTGGTGGGCGTCTGCTCGGGCCCCGCCTGGTTGATCACCGTGTCGTGGACGTATGTGTACAGCTCCTCCGGGGTGATCACCCCGTCCCGGTTCTGGTCGGCGAGGCCACTGCTCAGGCCCTCGATCACGGCCGCTGTGAACCGCGGGGCCGACGTGGGGTTGTCGATCGTCAGATGCTCGCCGTCGTACGCGTACTCCAGGGCCGTCGACGCCGTGATGACGAACGTGCCGCGCCCGGCGAGTGCCGTCCTCACGTCCACGGACGGGGGTGACATGGGCGTGCCCCGGTGGAAGAGCCCGCTGTAGCAGCAGTCCAGCAGCACGATCTTGGCGCGGGCCTCGCACTCGTCGAGGAGCTGGTGCAGCAGCGCGGCCGGGATGGCGGTGGTGTGCGGGCGCTGCAACCGTGTGCTGAGCGTGGCGAAGAACAGCCGGTCGGCGTCGTTGCGGATGCCGTGACAGGCGAGGTAGAGCAGGACGAGATCGTCGGGGTCGCGGTTGCTGAGCGCCTCCTCGATCGCGGACTCGATCTCGTCCTTGGGCCTGTTCAGCAGTTCGAGCACCTCGTCGAAGCGGCCGATCGACCGGTCCTCCAGCAGGAGCTTCAGCTCAGTGGCACCCCGGGCCGGCGCCCGCAGCCGGTTGAGCCCGGGATCCTGGTAGCCGTCAGTCGCGACGAGCAGTGCGATCCGGCGTCCCGCCATCGCCAACTCCCGGATCGCTGGTGGTGTTCGGGCCGATGACCGGGGCGGTGCCCGGGTCGTTCGTGGTGCCGGTCAGGGCGGCGGTGCCCGCCCCGATCCGCGCGGTCACCGCCTCGACCAGCGCCTGTTGGTCCTTGGCGGACAGGGCGCCGAACGACCCCTTCTGGCCGTCGATCTCCCACTCCACCGACCGCGCCTTCGAACGTTGCACGAAGGCGACGACGACATTGCTCACGGCCTTGAGCGCGGCGGCGGAGAAGGCGCCGCTGACCACCAGCACCGCGAGGTCGTGCCCCACTCCGGCCATCGACTCGGCGGGTGCGGCGACGGTCTTGCGTTCGACCCGGAGAAGCCCGAGGGTCCGCAGATCGCCGTACAGACTGCGGACCTGACGGTCGGTCCGCTCCGCGGTGGCTCCCGGGCCGGAGTCGATCCGTAGCTCCAGCCGCACGTTCTCCTCGGGCACGTTCTCCCCTTCCCCCGACCGGCGGTGCTACCGGCACACGGGGTCGATCGTAACGTCCGTCACCCCGTCCTCAGCAGTCGGTTCACCGCCCGCCCGAACACATACCGGGCCGCCGACTCCAGCGGCCGGTCGAACAGCGACGGCAGCGGGCGTACGCGCAGCTCCTCGCGCCAGACCACCCGCGAGCGCCCGCCCGGGCCCGGGCGTACCTCGATCTCCGCCCAGCCCAGGACGACCCGGCCGCGTTTCTCCAGGCGGACGAGGCCCGGGGTGTCGTCCGTCGGGGGGCGCCAGAGGGTGACCTCCATACGGTCGTCGAAGGCGAGCGGGCCGATCCCCGAGCGGGCGACGAACACCGTGCCCTCGTGGGTCGGCGGGGCCGTGAGCACCGTGACGCGGGTCAGGGGGACCACGGAGGCATGGCGGGGCCACTCCGTGAGCCGGCGCCAGGCCTCGTCGAGGGGGAGCGGCACCGTGCGTTCGAGGAGGAAGTTGACCACGGCACGATCGTAGGGAACCCGGAGGGCGGTACGGCACGATCCGGGATCCCACGACCCCTGTTCACAGCTGACTCACACAGATGGCCCAGTCGCGCATTCACGAGGTGACGTAGAAGGGACACCGGCGGTCAATTCCCGTCGCGGTGGGGGACGGTGAGCCGCGGCGCACTAACATTTGCCGCAGGAGTGGACAATCCGGCAGTCCGCCCACGCTCACGGGGAGTTGTTCGTCATGCCGCTGAAGACCTACGGCGTACTGATCGCGCGGGCCGTCGACGCCCGTCGCGAGGGTTCCGCCAACACACCGCACTACCAGATCGAGTTGACGGACGATCAGGGCACGCACTACCGCGCGTCCGTCAACGTGAAGTCGCAGGAACGGCCGAACGAACTGCTCTACCTCGTCGACGACGACCTCCGGCACCCCGTCACGGCCCGACTCACGGGCCTTGCGAGCGGCTGGAACACCCTTCCGGCCGGGCCCGGTGGCCCGAACCTCGACTTCGTGCGCGGCAATCTCTTCGACCCGTCGAAGATGCGCGTCCTGCCGCCGGACGTGGCAGGCCCCGACAACGACCTCGCCGACCTCCTCGACCACTACGTTCGACGCGCGATCGAGGACCCGGCCGCGCGCCTGTACGTCTTCGGCGAGCGCTGGGGGCCGGAGGCCGACGTCCGCGACAAGATCTTCGGCTTTCTGCCCGGCAACGGCGTCCACGACATCCACATGAACCAGGGCAACAGCCGCCGCTTCCAGGGCGACGACGGGGTCTGGCAGGACGGCGGTCTCCTCATCCGCTTCCCGGGACAGGAGCCCGCCCAGGAGCGGTGGGTCGCCGTCTTCCTCGCCTTCCAGAGCCAGAAGTGGCACACCGACGACAGCACCGGCCACGCCCTCCCGGGCACGGCCCCCGACACCGGCACGGACACCGGTGGCGGCCGTCCCGCACCGGGAACCCAGCCCGTCCGGATCGTCGGCGCCCTGGTCAACCCGCGCGGCCCCGCCCCCGAGGCCGAGGCGGTCACCCTCCTCAACGCCTCACCGGCCGCCGTCGACCTCACCGGCTGGCGCCTCCTCGACCGGCTCGGCCACAGCAGCCCGCTGCCGCCGGTATCGCTCGCGGCGGGCGCCGCTCTCCCCGTCCTGCTCAGTGGCGGCGCCCAACTCGGCAACCACGGCGGGGAGATCACCCTGCTGGACGCGGCGGGCCTCAAGGTGCACGGCGTCTCCTACACCGCCGAGGACGCCGGACGCGAAGGCTGGACGGTGGTGTTCTGAGCGGGGGACCGGCCGGGCACGGCGGGCGGCACGGTTGTGCCCTGTCGACCGCTTCCGCCCCCGCACGGTGTACGGCAGCATGGGCGCGACTTCGTGACCCGTGACCCGTGACCTGTATCCCGGCCGGAGGGCGCCCGCGTGGACAGCCAACCGCACGACACACTCGACCAACCTGACGACACACTCGGCCAATCACACGGCCCGGCCGACCAATCCCACAACTCGGCCGACCAACCGTACGACAGGCTCGACGAGTTGCAGCGCGACCCCTATCCCCACTACACCCGCGCCCGCGACGCCGAGGGGCTGACCTTCGTCGCCGAACTCGACGCCTGGCTGGTCGCCCGGGACGCCGACGTGCGTGAAGTGCTGCGCCGCGCCGAGGACTTCTCCTCGGCCGGTTCCCTCCGCCCCGACGTCATGCCGGCGCCCGCCGCCTTTGCCGTGCTGGGCGGAGGGTTCGGCGGGCGGCCCGTGGTCGTCGGCGCGGACGGGACCCGGCACCAGGAGCTGCGTGCCCCGATCGTCCGGGGCCTCTCGCCCGCCCGGGTCGCCGCCGCCGTGCCGTACGCCGCCGAGCGCGCCGCCGCCCTGGTCGACGCGTTCATGAATGACCAGCCTGGCGAACACAAGGGCGGGCACGTCGAGTTGATGTCCGCCTACGCCCGACGCCTCCCCGGAGACGTCATCGGCCGCATCGTCGGACTCGACCCCGCCGACATCCCGGCCGTCGTGCACGGCGGCTACCGCGCCGAGGAACTCCTCTTCCGGCCCCTGCCGGAGGACGAACAGATCGCCGTCGCCGAGGACGTGGTCGCGACCCAGCGCATCCTCGACCGGTACGCCCGCGCCCGGCACACCGAACCCCGCGAGGACCTCTGCACGGAGATCGTCGCCTCCGTCGCGGACGAGGGAAGCGCCGAACTCACCCTCGACCAGCGCCACGAAGCCGCCTCCCACCTCCAGAACCTGCTGATCGCCGGCCACCTCACCACCACCGCGCTCATCGGCACGACGGTCCTCCATCTGCTCCGGCACCCGGACCAGTGGGAGCTGCTCTGCGCGGAACCGGACCGGATCCCGGCCGCCGTGGAGGAGGCCGCCCGGTACGACTCCGCGGTCCAGGGATTCCGCCGGGTCACCACCCGCCCGGTCACCCTCGCGGGCACCGAACTCCCGGCCGGGGCAACGCTGTTCGTCGCCTTCGGCGCCGCCAACCGGGACGGTGCCCGGTACCCCGGCGCGGACGACTTCGACATCACCCGCACCCCGGCCCGCCACCTCGCCTTCGGCTTCGGCGCCCACGGCTGCCCCGGCTCCCAGCTCGCCCGCGAACAACTCCGCCTGACCCTACGGGAGTTGACCAGCCGACTGCCGGGCCTGCGACTGGCCGACGACCACCCGGTCACAATGCGCCCGACGATGATCCACCGGTCTCCGGAGAGCCTGCACCTGACCTGGTGACATGCCTGACGCCACCGATCGCGGGCCTCGCGACTCACCGCACGATGCTCGTCGTCGAGGCCCGCGGATCCGGTCAGGCCAGCAGACGCGCGCCCAGGTCCTCGCCCGGGAGAGCGCCCGGAAGGACGTATGCCACCGCCGAACCCCGGTGCTCGGTGAAGCGGCTCAGCTCGTCCGTCGCCGCCGTCCGGCGCTGGACGCGTGCGAACAATGCCGGGTCCCGTATGAAGGCGAGGAACAGCAGGCCCCGGTCGTCCGGTCCGGCGTCGTACCTGTAGCTCCGGCGCAGCATCCGGGCGCCCGCGTCCAGCGGCGGACTGGCCGCCCGTACGTGCGAGCGCGGCGGGATCACGTCGTCGTGCCCGTGCCCCAGCGGCGCCCCGCTCGCACGCACCCGGCCGACGACCTCCTCCTGCCGCCGCGTACCGAGCCGCGCGAACTCGGTCATGTCGACATGGATCCGCCGTACGACGAGGAAGGTGGCGTCGTTCGACCACACCCAGCGCTCGCACTCCTCGGGCGTCGGGTTCTCCGTGCCGTACTTGAAGCCGAGTCGGTCGCTCGGTGCCTGCCCGGCGGGCGTCGGCGGCACGAACCCGGTCTGTCGCCAGCGCGGGCGCAGGGTGTCGCCCGCCAGCCGGGTCAGCGCGCTCGCGGCGGCCCGGGTGACGCGCGGATCGTCGGCGCAGAGCTGGAGCACCAAGTCCCCGCCGCTGTAAGCGGGGTCGAGCCGGTCGTCGGGGAACGGCGGCAGCTCGCGCAGGCCACGCGGTGCGGCGACACAGAGGAGTTGGGGGAGCCGGGGACCGATCCCCACGGTCGCGGTGAGGCGGGACTTTCCGGCCACTCCTTCAAGTTCCTTTGTCCGTACGGGACTTGGGGGCGGGAGTTCGCCGTCCAGGGTCTCCGCCAGTGCCCGCGTCCAGCGGCCGAACACCTCCCGGAGGGCACGTACGCCGCCCGCTCCCCGTACCGCAGGGGCGAGGTCGTACGCCGTGACGAGTGCGGCGGACTGCTGTGGGGTCGTCACTCCGGCCTGGCGCGGGCCCCGGAAGCGGAACGCGGGTGGGCCTGCGGCGGCAGGGGGACGGGAGCGTGATTCGGCGGTGCAGCCGGAGGCGGCTGCGGAGAGGGCTGCGGCGAGGGTCAGGACGTCCCGGCGGGCGGGGGTCGACGTGCCGTCGGGCGTGGGGGAAGCGGCATGTGCTGTCATAAGAGTGAAAGGGATGATACATCCACGATCACGCCGAGAATCCCTTTCCGGGAGTCAGACGAACGTCACCTCCGCCGTGGCGTGCTGCTCCTCGCGGACGGTGCTGACGCGCAACTCGGCTCCCTCGCCCGTGAGTTGTCCCTCGGCCAAGAGGTGCTCGCCGGCGAACGCCGCTTGCCGCAGCCGGTAGGACAACGAGCGGACCCGGCGCTCCGGGGCGTTGCGGCGGGCCAGTTCGAGCATCAGCAGGGCCAGCAGCGGGCCGTGGACGACCGGGCCCGGATAGCCCTCCGTGTGCTGGCAGTACGGCGTGTCGTAGTGGATGCGGTGGGCGTTGGCGGTGAGTGCGCTGAAGCGGAAGAGGAAGGTCGGGTCGGGGTGGAGGCGCAGGTGCCAGGGGCTCGTCGGGGCAGATGCGCGGTCGGCGTGCGGATCGGCGTACCGTCTGCCGGGGGCGCGGCCAGACCGGTAGACGATGTCCTGCTCCTCGACTACGCACGTACGGCCGTACTGCCGGAACTCGCGGCGTTCCGTGACGAACAGGAGTTCCCCCGTCCGGCCCTGCTTCGGCGTGACCGCGGTCAAGCTGCTGATCCGCTCGGTCGGTTCCCCGAGGCGCAGCGGCTCGGCGATCTCGCAGCGCCCGCCGGCCCACATCCGCTGCCGGTCGGGGACGGGCGGCAGGAACAGCGCGTCCCGCAGGTGTCCGTCGGGGCCGAGTGCGTGCTGGGGCGGCCAGTGCAGGAAGTAGAACCACTGCCACAGCGGCGGCAACGGGTCCCCGGCCCCGGCGACCGCCTCGGGCAGGTCGAGAAGCGCGGACACGGCCGCCACCGGGCCCGGCGGCAGCGGGTCCTCGTCCCTGACCGGCGCGGGGTGCCACGACTCGACGTACGAGGCCAGTGGGGTGGGGGAGGGGGAGGACGGAGGCATGGTCGGTGAGGTCCTTCCGGATCGAGACATCAGCTGAGGAAGTCCCGGACCAGTTTTCCGGCCTCGTCCCGGCACTCCTCGAAGTACGCGTGCCGGGCGCCGGGGAAAAGGTGCGTCCTGGTGTCCGGGATGCGGGCGGCGAGCAGCGGGACGTTGTCGGGTGGGGTGAGGCGGTCCTCGTCGCCGTGCAGGACCAGGGTGGGTGCGGTGATCAGGGGGAGTACCTCCCAGGCGTCGTGCGTATTGCTGGCGATCAGGTGGCCGTGCCGGGCGTGCGGGGGCATGTCCGGGTCGCCGAGGGTGGCGTACGGGCCGGGGTGGCCGGCGAGCCAGCGGGGGGAGTACATCAGGTCGATCAGCGCACCTCGTACGGCGGCCGGGTCGGGCCGGGCCAGGGCGCGTCGTACGGAGACATCGCGCTCTACGGCGTACGTCCCGCCGGGGGAGGTGCAGCCCAGGACGAGCCGCCGGACCCGGTCCGGGTGGCGGGCGGCGATCCTCCCCCAGAGGGGGTACCCCCAGCGACCCGGCCGCCCATGGATGTGCCGTAGACGTCCGCGCGCTCCACGCCCAGGTGGTCGAGGACCGCGATCGCGTCCTCGGCGAACTGCCGGGTGGAGTAGCCCTGTTGGGGCTTGTCGCTGGCGCCGGTGCCCCGGTGGTCCATGGTGATCGTTCGGTGCGTGGCGTCGAAGTCCTCGCGCGGGCCGTCCCACCAGTGGTGGTTGTTGGCCTGGCCGGCCAGGAGCAGGAGGGGATGCCCGTCGCCCTGGTGTTGGTGCGCGAGGGCTGTGCCGTCCTGGGCTCGGGCGACGGCGTGGACGCGGTGGCGTGCGGTGTCTGTCATCGGTTCCAACGTCCTTCTTCCACTGCTGAGTTGATACGGCCGACCAGTTCCCGCGCGACCACCTCCACGGCCGGTGGTGTCCGGCCGGACCTCGACGTGGCGAGCACGATCGACCGCCACACCTCGGGCTCGCACAGGGGCGCCGCGCTCAGCGTGCCCTGTGCGACGTCCTCCGCGATGCCCACGCCCGGCAGGACCGTCCAGCCGTGCCCGGCCAGCACCAACTGCTTCTGCACACGCATCGAGTTGGTCTGGACGGCGATGTCCAGGGCCGCCCCCGCCCGCGCCGCCGCCCCGTCGATGAGGGTGCGCAGGGCGTGCCCGGCGGCCGGCATGACCAGGGGGTGCGCGGCGGCCTCGGTGAACGGGACGGGCCGGTCGGCGCGGAGTCCGGCGGCCGGGGGAGCGACCGCCCACAGGCGTTCCCGTACCAGCGGAAGGGCGTTGAGGGACGGGGTGCTGTCGAGGTTGTAGAGCAGGGCCAGATCGAGATCGCCCTCGTCGAGCCGCTGCTGGAGGTGCCCGGAGTAGGCGGTCAGCAGGCGCAGTTCGACGCCCGGGTGGTCGCGGGTCACGGCCGACACCAGCGGCTCGGCGAGCAGATCACTGGTGCTCTCCAGCAGGCCGACGGTGACGATGCCGGTCACCTCGCCGGGGGCGGGCTGGATCTCGGCGCGGGCGCGTTCGAGTTCGCCCAGGGCGCGTCGGGCACGGTCCACCATGATCGTGCCGGCCTGGGTGGGGCGCATGCCCTGCCGGGTCCGTTCGAAGAGGGGGACGCCCAACTCCTCCTCCAGCGTGCGGATCTGGCGGGTGACGGCCGGCTGCACCAGGCGCAGCAGCTCGGCGGCGCGGGTCACGCTGCCCACCTCGGCCACGGTGACCAGCGCCCTGAGCTGCTTGACGTCCACGGGTGAGCCTCCGGTGCCCCTTCGGTGCGTGTGCGGCGCGGCATGCGCGGCACGCATGGATCCATCACGTATTGCTATTTCACTTGAGGTCGCATGACCATTCATGATGGTACGCCCGGGGTGCGGGCGAGGCGGACGAGGGAGCGGAACGTATGAGCGCACTCGACACACTGTCCGAGGACGAGCGTGCCGTCGTCGGTACGGTGCGCGACTTCGTCGACAAGGACGTCAGGCCCGTCGTGCGCGAACTCGAACACGCCGACACCTACCCCGAGGCACTCGTCGAGCGCATGAAACGGCTCGGCGTCTTCGGGCTGGCCGTCCCGGAGGAGTACGGCGGCATCCCGGTCTCCACCCCCTGCTATGTCCTGGTCACCGAGGAACTCGCCCGTGGCTGGATGAGCCTGGCCGGGGCCATGGGCGGGCACACGGTGGTCGCCAAGCTGCTCGTCGCCTTCGGCACGGCGGAGCAGAAGCGCCGCTGGCTGCCCCGGATGGCCACCGGTGAGGTCCGCGCGACCATGGCCCTGACCGAGCCGGGCGGTGGCTCCGATCTGCAGGCTCTGCGGACGGTCGCCCGCAAGGCCCCCGACGGCGACGGTTACGTGGTCGACGGTGCGAAGACCTGGATCACCAACTCCCGGCGCTCCCAGCTGATCGCCCTGCTCTGCAAGACGGACCCGGACGCCCGGCCGGCCCACCACGGCATCTCCGTCCTCCTCGTCGAGCACGGCCCCGGACTCACCGTCTCCCGTGATCTGCCCAAGCTCGGCTACAAGGGCGTCGAGAGCTGCGAGCTGACCTTCGAGGGCCATCGGGCACCGACGGACGCCCTCCTGGGCGGAGTCGAGGGCAAGGGCTTCGCCCAGATGATGAAGGGCCTGGAGACCGGACGCCTCCAGGTCGCCGCCCGTGCGCTGGGCGTCGGCCGGGCGGCTTTCGAGGACGCCCTCGCCTACGCACAGCAACGCGAGTCGTTCGGCAAGCCGATCTGGCAGCACCAGTCCATCGGCAACTACCTCGCCGACATGGCGACTTCGCTCACCGCCGCCCGCCAGCTCACCCTCTACGCGGCCCGGGAGGCGGACGCGGGCCGGCGGGTCGACATGGAGGCGGGCATGGCCAAACTGTTCGCCTCGGAGACCGCGATGCAGATCACCCTCAACGCCGTCCGCATTCACGGCGGTTACGGCTACTCGACCGAGTTCGACGTCGAACGCTACTTCCGCGACGCGCCGTTGATGATCGTCGGCGAGGGCACGAACGAGATCCAGCGGAACGTCATCGCGAGCCAGCTGGTGAAGCGCGGCGGTCTCGACAACTGACCGGACGGAGGACTGGCCCTCGGACGACCGGGCGGAGGACCGCCCCGGAGGCTGCGATCATCCCCGAGCCCGCCGGGCGACAGCCACCCCCGCCCGCAGCGCCGCCACCGGGTCCGGCGCCTCGTCCAGCTCGATGAGAACCGTGCCGGCGCCAGGTGTGCGGGACATCGCGTCGGCCCAGCCGGGCCAGTCCACGATGCCCGTGCCCAGTTCCGTCATATAGGGCTGCTGCTGGGCGAACACCGTGTCGTCGATGGTGAGTTCGACGTCGATCGGCCGGACCGCGTCCTTCCAGTGCGCCAGTGCGATGCGCTGCGCGTGCCGACGCGCGACGGCCACCGGATCCCCGCCGCCGAGCGCGATGTGGCACGAGTCCGGGCACAGCCACACATAGCGCGGGTCGGTCAGCGCCATGAACAGGTCGATGTCCCGCTCGTACCAGAGCGTGCTGTTGGACTCCGTGTGGAAGGCGAGCCGCACGCCGTGCCGGGTGACCGCGTCGCCGACCGCGTGGGCGATGTCGGCCATCCGGGACATGTACGCGGCGTCGACGAAGAAGGGCGGGCGCGTCCCGAACGTCGTCCGCATAGGCAGCCCGGCGATCAGGAGGTCTGCCCCCACCTCGGCGAGGAAGGCCGCGCGCCGCTCGGCGTCGGCGACGATCGCGGGCAGGTTGTCGCCCTGCCGCCAGTCGGGGGCGTCGCTCCCGGCGATGAACGCGCTCACGACGCTCAACCCCCGTGCCTCCAGCGCACGCCGGAACACGGACGCGCTGCCGAACGCCCGCAGGGCCGACTCGATGTCGCCGGGCGCGAAGGTCAGCTCGATACCGGTCACCCCGGCCTCGGCCAGCGCGTCCAGTACCCGCTCCCAGAAGCCCCCGGGGTCGGCGAGCGCCAACTCCCGTACGGCGTCCGCGGTTTCGAGGCCCCAGAACGCCGGGTGGTAGAAGGTGATGACGTCGGTCGCGAACCGCGGTTCCGCGTGGGCGGTCGGCGCGGTCACTCCGCACCCCCACGGGCGTTGTAGACGACCACACCGTCGGCGTCGACCGCGTCCCGGTAGTTCCGGAACACGGCGAGGGCCTCCTCCCGCAGCACGTCCTGTACGACCTTGATGCCGCGCGCCTCGAACTGCTCGGCCCAGTCCGCGCCGAGCGGGCCCTCGTCGAACGTGGTGATCTCCTCCAGCTCGGGTCCCTCGCCCGCGACCACCAGGCCACGCACCCCGGACCACAGGGTCGCGCCGTAACACTGCACGCACGGACGCCAGTTGACGACCAGTTCGTGCGCCGCCAGCCCGTCGCCGCCCAAGTCCCAGCCGCCGACCGCCGTTTGGGCCAGTCCGAGGGCGACGACCTCGGCGTGCGCGCTGGAGACACCGGAGGCGAGCACGACGTTCACGCCGACCGAGACGATCCGGCCGGTGTCCTGCTCGGCGACGAGCGCCGCGAACGGACCGCCGTTGCCCTCACGCCAGTTGCGGTCCGCCAGGCGGTGCACGAGACGCATCCGGTCGTCGCGGTCCGGGACGACGCCGGGCACGTCCGCCAACTCGTCGTCGATCCAGGCCGGCAACGCAACCCGGTATTCCCTCGCGATCTCGATCACGGTCCAACTCCCTTGCGATGTACGGCGGTTCAGTGAGGTCAGGCAGGTCAGTGCGCGGTGAGCGCGGTGCGGTGTGCCGTGACGGCGCGGGCTGCCCGTACGGCCGTCACCGCGCCTGTCAGCGTGACGTTGGCGGCCATCGCCGTGGGGATCACGCCGTTGCCGGCGAGGTACAGGTTGTCGAATCCCCACACCCTGCCGTCCGGGTCGCACACGCTGGTGCCGTCGTCGACCGTGCCCGAGCGGACTGTGCCGGTCACGTGCAGGGACGAGCCGGGCGGCAGCAGCGCGGACTCGGTCGCCGGGTCGAACGGGCCGAACTCCTCGGCGATCGCGCGGACTTCGTCCAGCGCGCGCCGGAGCAGTGCCCGGTCGGCGTCGGAGTAGGCGAACTCGACGCCTATGCGCGGCAGCCCGGCGAGGTCGGTGGCCGACTCCGAGAACACCAGCCGGTTCTCGGGGCGCGACTCCACGGGGACGTACAGCGCGAAGCCCACGTTGTGCGCGAGGGGGCGGCCGGCCTCGTCCACGTACGTCCGGTTCATGATCTGGCCGTGGAACGGCTGTGCCGCTCCGTTCCGTGGCAGCCAGAGCGAGTCCGTGCAGAACTCGCCGACGCGGGCCAGCGGCAGGGCGTCGAGCGCGATGCCGAACCGGTCGAGGTCCAGCAGCACCCGGCCGGTGACGAAGGCGTGCTCGTTGAGGTGCCGGCCGAGTGCGTCGGGGCGGATGCCCGAGGCGAACAGGAGCTGCGGGGTGCGCAGTGCGTCGGCGCACACCACCACGGTGTCGGCGCGGAGTTCGGACTCGGCGCCGTCGATGACGCGCCGGAGTCGGGCGCCGGTGACCCGGCCGTCGTCCTCCGACGCGATGAGCGAGGTCGCGAGGGTGCCGGTGACCAGGGTGAACGCGGGGTCCCCGCCTGCCGCGATCGGGGGGAAGATCGTCCCCGGGGCGGTGCGTGGCAGCGGGCCCGAGGGCGTTGCCGTGACCGCCATCGGCATGGGCTGTGGGCGCCGGTCGTGGGGTCCGGTGCCGTCGTAGCGGCGGCGCAGGACGTCGAGGACGAGTTCGCCGACCTCGGTCGGGCCGATCGGGGCGGGTGTGACCGCGAGCATCCGGTGCGCGGTGGCCAGATCCGCCGCCCAGCCGGCCGGGTCGCCGAAGTCGAACACCTCGTCCCCGGCGGGCCACGGTGTCGCGGCGGTCCAGTGCACGCCCATGCCGCCCGCGTTCCACGCGAGCGCCGTCGCGGGCATCGCCTCGGCGTCCTCGCCGAAGGCCAGCGCGTGGAACATGCCCGGCGTCAGAGCGTCGAGGCCGTCCGCGACCTCGCGAACCACCTCGGCGCCCAGGTACATGCCCTGGATGCCGCTGGTGACCTGCTCGTTGTAGCGCTCCCACAGGACCGGGTCGTCGACGTCGTGCAGGTGCACACCGGGGGCCGTACCGATCGCCTCGCCGCCGTCGACCATCGTGATGCGCAGCGCCGGATCGCTGTCCCGCAGCAGGCGGGCCACGACGGCTCCCATGATGCCGCTGCCGACGACGAGGACATCGGTGTGGGGGGTGTCGGTCACAGTGAAGCTCCATGTCTTGTACCGCGGTTGGTGCTGAGAAGAGTGAGAGGTGGGCGCGCTACGCGCTGTGGACGAGGGGGCCGAACAGCTCTGTGTCCATGCGGTCGAGGGCCAGCTTGACGGCTCCGACCAGCGGGGCATCGCGGCCCAGGAGTGTGGCACGCAGTTCGACGGCGGGGTTGCGGGCATCGTGCAGCGCCGCACGCACCCGGGGCAGCAGCATGTCGGCCGCCTCCTCCAGACCGCCGCCGAGCACGATGAGCGAGGGCGCGACGGTCCACGACAGGGTCGTGAGGATCGACGTGATGTGCTCCACGAGTTCGTCGACCTCGCCGAGCGCGGCCACGTCACCCTCGCGGGCCGCCTCGAACCGGCCGAGCGCGACCGCGCGTTGGGCCGGATCGGGCGAGGTGAGCCAGGCCACCGGGTGGTTCTCGACCGAGTTCGCCGGCATCGAGGCCGCCTCGACGATCTCACCGGCGGCGCCGTCGAGACCCCGGTGCACCTCACCCCGTATGAGAATGCCGAGACCGGTTCGGTTCCCGAGCATCGCCCATACGACGTTGTCGTGGTCGCCGGCCGCGCCCCGCCAACGCTCCGCGAGGGCACCGAGGTTGGTGTCGTTGTCCGCGAACCACGGCACCGGGACGCGTCGGGTGAGTTCGTCGGGCAGGTTCACGCCCTCCCACCGCGTCGTATGGACCAGTCGGCGTACGATCCCGTCGTCGTCGATGGCACCGCCGCCCGCGACCGCGCCGGCCCGCAGCCGGTCCGCGGACCCGCCCGCGTCGTCGAGGGCCTCCCGTACCAGCGCTGCCACGTCGTCCAGCGTGACCTGCGGATCCAGGTAGGCGCGCAGCGGCCGGTGGGCCCGGCCGAGAATGCGGCCCCGGACGTCGGCGACGACCGCCGACGCGTCCGAGGTGGTGATCTGCGCGGCGGCCAACAGGGCGTGTTCGGCCCGCAGTTCGTAGCGTCGGGCGGGGCGTCCGGCGCAGCCGCTGGTCGGCACGCGCTCCAGTTCCGTCACCCAGCCCGCCTCGACGAGCGAGTCCAGGATGAGTTCGATGGTGCGGCGCGAGAGACCGGCCCGCTCGGCGAGCGCGGTCAGTGTCATCGGCTCGGCCGACACCGCCAACGCCCGCAGGATCACCGAGGTGTTGACGCGTCGGACCGCGGTCTGGTTCATGCCGTTCATCCCGGACCTCAGCATGCCTCCTCCACCCCGGACACCGCCCGTACGACGGGATCGAACACCCCTGTGGTGTCGGCCACGGTCGCCGCGCCGGGCCGGCCGTACTCGCGCGCCGGATCCCCCGGCCCACCGGTCGCCCGCGCCCAGCCCGGCTCCCTGCCGTGGACGAAGCCGACGAGATCGGCGTGCATCGCTGTGGCCAACTCCGTGGGCGGGACCGGCCCGAGCGCCTCCGCGCAGCCCGGTGCGTCGAGCAGGTCGAAGAAGAACGGGATGTCGACGCAGTGCGCGGAGCCGCCGAGCACGGGGGAGGGCCACTCGAAGGAGTACAGCCAGGTACCGGCGTCAGCATCGCGGCGCTTGGCCGCCACTCGTGGACAGGCGGCGCGGAACAGGGTGTCCGTCACCCGGGTGCCCGCCGCGCGGGCGACGGCGAGTTCGGCGGGGCTGTGCGGGCTCGGGTGCGCGTTCTCGGGCGCGGCACCGCAGTCGAACTCGTCGCCCGTCGCGCCGAGCAGCAGCGGCACGTCGTGTCCGTGCCGCGCGAGTCCGTCGGCGACCGGCATCGGGAGGATGTCGTCGCCGACGATCGGGCTCAACGGGAGGATGTCGGAGCCGAGTTCGTCCCGCAGGGTGACTACGGCCGTCTGCAACTCCTCGACGGGACGGCTGCCGAACCCGGCCCTCGTCGGCGGCATGCCCACCCGCTCCCCGAGCCGCTCGACGAAGTCGCGGGCGACGACTCCGTCCCCGTCGAAGAGGCCGCCCGACAGGCTGACCGCACGCTGGAACAGGCCGCTCGCGGCGGGCGACGAGAGCAGTGCGAGCACCGCCGCGCCCCCGGCCGACTGACCGGCGACGGTGACCCGGCCCGGATCGCCGCCGAACGCGCCGATGTTCTCCTGGACCCAGTCGAGCGCGAGCAGCAGGTCGCGCAGGCCGAGGTTGGTGGGTACGTCGTCCAGCGGGGCGAATCCGTCGACGCCCAGCCGGTAGCCGACGGTGACGCAGACGACTCCGTCGCGGGCGAGGGAACGGCCGTCGTACCAGGGGCTCGCCGGGCTGCCCGCGAGGAAGCCACCGCCGTGGATCCACACCAGGACCGGGCAGGGCACGTGAACGTCCACTGAGGCCGGTGCGACGACGGAGAGGTTCAGGATGTCGTCGCCGGGCACCGACGGCTCCGGAATCGTGGTCGTGGCGAACAGCGGAACGCGCTGCGAGGTGGGCCCGTGCCGGGACGCGTCGAACGGCTCCGGGAACCGGCCGCGTCGGACCGGCGCCGCGAACCGCCGTACACCGGTGGGTGGTTGGGCGTACGGGATGCCGAGGAAGCGTCGCACGGGGCCGGTGCGGCGGCCGACGACGGGACCGGCGGGGGAGTGCACGGTGATGGCGTCCACGATCGTCACCGCATGCCCGATCCGGAGATGCCCTGTACGAAGTAGCGCTGGAGGAAGAGGAAGAGCACCAGTACCGGCAGCATCACGACGATCGCGCCGGCGAGCAGCAGGCCGTAGTCGGTGACGTGGGCGGCTGCCTGGCTGGTCGCGGCGAGGCCCACCGGGAGCGTGTACGTGTCCATGCTCTGGGCGACGATGAGCGGCCAGATGAAGTTGTTCCACGAGACGAGGAACGACATGATCGTGATCGTCGCGACCGCCGGGCCGGCCAGCGGCAGGAAGATGCGGAAGAAGATCCGGAACTCGCCCGCGCCGTCGATCCGCGCCGCCTCCAGCAGCTCGTCGGGGACGGACATCGCGTACTGCCGCATGATGAAAACCGACAGCGGCAACGCGACGCCGGGCAGGGCGATACCGGTGAGGGTGTCCGCGAGCCCCATGTCCACCGTGAGCACGAACTGCGGGACGAACACCGTGGTGAGCGGCACCATCATCGCCGCCATCACCGCGCCGAACGCGAGCCGCTTGCCGGCGAATTCGAGCTTGGCGAGCGCGTAACCGGCGGCCGAAGCGGCCACGATGTTGCCCGCCACCACGAGGGCCGCGACCACGACACTGTTGGCGAGGAACCGGCCGAAGCCCTCGGTCCGGAACAGCCGGGTGAAGTTGTCGAGGGTGACGTGGTGCGGGAGCCAGGCGCCGGGGTCGGAGCGGATCTCGTCGAGGCTGCGCAACGAGCCGCTGGCCACCCAGACGAACGGGAGCAGCGTGAGCAGCGCGCACAGCACCAGCGCGCCGTACAGCAGCGGCCGGGAGAACGAGCGGCGGGGCGCGGCGGCCACGTCGGTGGTCGCGTGGGCGTTCGCCGGTGCGGCGAGGGTGGTCATGTGCGGGACCTCAGCAGACGGAACTGGACGATGCTCACCAGGGCCACGAGCAGCAGCATCACGAAGGACGCGGCCGAGGAGACCCCGAACTCGCCCGAGCCGAACTGGCGGTAGGTGTACAGCGCCATCGACTCGGTGGAGCCCAACGGGCCGCCGTTGGTCAACAGATAGGGCTCGTCGAACACTTGGAGGTAGAAGACGGTCAGCAGCACCGACACCATCAGGGTGGTCGGCAGCAGCAGGGGCAGGGTGATGTGCCTCAACTGCCGCCAGCGGCCCGCCCCGTCGAGCGCGGCGGCCTCGTACACGTCCTGCGGGATCGCCTGCAACCCGGCGAGGAACAGCACCATCGCGGTGCCGAAGTTGCGCCAGATGCCGAGCAGGATCACGACGGGCATCGCCAGGTTCTGGTCGTCGAGCCAGTTCGGTCCGGCGAGGCCGACCGCGCCGAGCACCTTGTTGACGGTGCCGTTGGCGTTGAAGGCGTACTGCCAGATCAGGGCCACCGCCACGACGTTGGTGACGACCGGCGCGAAGAAGACCGTACGGAACACCCCGCGCAGCCGCCGGATACCGGAGTTCAGCGCGAGGGCCAGCGCGAATCCGAGCCCCATGGTCAGCGGGACGCCGACCACCACGAAGACGGCGGTGTTGAGGATGTCCCGCAGGAAGCTCTCGTCCTGGAACAGCCGGAGATAGTTCTCCAGGCCCGTGAAGTTGACCGCGAACGGGTGCCGCAGGTCCGCGCCCCGGAGGTCGGTGAGGCTGAAACCGAGCGCGGCGACGGTGGGGATCGCCGTGTAGAGGAGGAACACGACACCGAACGGCGCGAGGAACAGCCAGGCGACGGCGGTTCGCCGGCCGACCCGGGTGCTCCGGGGGCGGCGCGCCCGGCGCGGCGCCCCCGGACTGATGGTGGTCATCGTCGGCGGCTCACTTCGTGCCCGTGCCGAGGCTGTCGGCGTACGACTGGACGTTCGCGGCGGCCTTCGCGGCGGTCTCCTTGCCCTTGGCCACGGCCTCCATCTCCTTGCCGAGCCGCGTCGCGACCTGCTGCCAGGTGCTCACCTGGGGGAACGCCTGGGTGTTCTTGAGCTGGGTGAGGAAGGCGTCGAGGAGCGGCTGGTCCGCGATCGCCGGGTCGTCCCAGGCGGAGATGACGGCCGGCAGCGAGCTGTACGCCTTGTACTGCGCGACCTGAGTGGACGGCTCCGCCAGATACCGGACCAGCTTCCACGACGCGTCCGCGTCGCCGTCGCCCGCGAGGACGCCCCAACTGCCCCCGGCGGAGAAGGACTTGCTGCCCGAGGACCCGGCGGGCAGCGGCGCGGTGGCCACATTGGCGGCCGTCCAGCCGTCCTTCTTCGCGGCGGCGTCGAGCTGGCCGACGACCCACGGCCCGGTGATCATCATGGCGGTCTTCCCGGACACGAAGTACGGCTGCGCGTCGAGGAACGTGGGCCCGCTGGTGTCGGCCACGCCGGAGGTGAAGAACGAGGCGTTGTACTGGAGCGCGTCGACCATCGCCGGAGTGTCGATGGTCCACTTCCCGCCGGAGGAGAGCAGCGAACCGCCGGCCTGCCAGGCGTACATCGCGACGTCCTGGCCGTTGAAGATGTCCCAGCCGATGTCGGCCCCGAGACCGTGCTTGGCGCCCGCGCCCTGGAGCGCCTTGAGGAACGGCACCGTCTCGTCCCACTTGGCCGGCGCGCTCACGCCCGCCTTCTTGGCGAGGTCGGCACGGTAGACGAGCGCGTAGGTGTACGCGTACCAGGGCACCGTGTAGGCGACGTTTCCGGCCACCCCCGCGGCCCAGAGGCTCTCGAAGAAGGACGACTTGTCGACGAGGCCGTCCGGGACGGGCCGGAGGATCGCCGGGTCGAGGAACTGCGCCTGCGACTCGGGGAAGAACTGGGCGACATCGGGCCCCTTGCCCGCCGCGATCGCCGACTGGAGCTTGGTGTAGTACTCACCGTTCGGTATCAGGGTCAGCTTCACGGTGACGTCGGGGTTCGCGGCCTTGAAGGGCTTGATGACCTTGTCGAGCACGTCGGCGTCGCCCTGGGCGGCCCAGACGGTGACGGTCCCGGTGGCCGGGGAGCTGTCGACGGGTTCGGCGGTGGTTGTCGCGGCGGCGGTGTCGTCGCTGCGTCCACAGCCCGTGAGGGCGAAGGCGCCCGCGAGAGCGAGGCCCGCGGTCAGCTTCAGGGCGCCGCGTCTGGAGGGTATGGACACTCGGGACTCCTGTGCAGGGGTTGTGCCAGTGACTGATGGCGAAAAGGTATGAGCGAGGTATTTCGGTCGAGTGGCACTGCCGTCACGAATAATTTCGGAACTTGTAGCGAAATCTATTTATGGTTATTTGGGGCATTTGATGGGGAATGGCCGGGCGGAAAAGAGGTGGCGGACCGCGGCCGGGGGTCGGTACGGTCCCGCACGATGACTACTGACTCCGTTGACAGAACGGGGGTCCCGTCCGCGCAAGGTGAGTGCTGATGCTCACTCGCCACGCGTCCGGGGACACCCACCTCTCTTATTGGCCGCGCGTACGACAGTTCGCCGTGCCTCCGTCCATGATCGAGACTGCGACCGCGCGCCGTCTGGCCGGGGACTGGGCGGGCGCGTGTGCCGCCGCGGGCGTCGACGTCGATCTGCACCCACGGTCCGTGGCCCGCACCCATGGCCGCGAACTCGCCGCCCAACTCCGCGCCGATCTCCGCCACTTGGCACCCGACCTGCTGCGCTGGCACCTGCCGAGGATCGCCCCCGACGGACTGCTGCGCCCCGGACTGACGATCAGCCTGGCCCGGTACGGCGCCACCGGGCACCCCGGCGCCCACCCGGTGCACCTCGTGGTCCGGACCCCGCCCGCCTGGGCGGACGCGGGCCAGCGGATCAGCCTGACGCTGTGGGACGGCTCCCTCGGCGCCCACAGCTCCTACGGTTTCCACGCCTCCCACGCCGATGCGGGCGCCCGCCGCCATCCGCACCCCCACCCCAGCCGACGGTTCCGCCTCGACCTGCATCGCCACCTGTGGGACGCGCGCAGAACCGATGAGCTGCGGATCCGGTCCGGGGCCGACCGGCCGCCCGGCGACGACCGTCCCGCACCGGCCCCGGATCTGCTGGGCCGGGTCCCGCAGGGGCGCCGCTGTGCCGTGGACCGGTGGGCGGCCGAGGCGGAGCTGGTGCTCGACGCCGACGGGCGGTCCTCCGGCACCGGCGCGGGCGTCGTCACCGTACGGTTCGGGGCCCGGCGCCGACTGCTCCTGGAGCTGGTCGCGGCCCCGGACGGCGGCGTCCCGCCCGCGCTGCGGATCACGGAGGCGCCCAAGGGCAGCCACGCCTCTGGGCTCCCGGTCCTGCCGGACGCGTCGACCTGGGTACTGCCCGACCTGGAGCTGCTCCGGGCCGGCGCGATCGAGGTGGACCGGCTGCACCCGCTGGTCGCCTCGGCACTCGTACCGGACCGTCCGCCGACCGGCCCGCCCCGGATCCCGGACCGGGCGGGCGAGCCGCGCCTCGTCGAGTGCCGGGGCGTCCGCCATCGGATCGCCCTGGTCGACGGGGTCCTCGCCCCGCTGGACCACGACCCGGCCGAGATTCGCAGGGAAGAACTCCTGGCCGAGCTGACCGGCACCCCGATGCCCTGTCTGCGGGCCATCGACGAGGCACACCGGCACCCGGACTGCCTCACCGGCGTCCGCGAGCGCCTGGACCACGGAGACATCGCCGGTGCGCTGGCCGTCGTAGAAGGACTGCTGGGTCCTGAGGCGGTGCTGCGCGGCGGTGCCCTGCGCGACGAGCTGGAGCGGGCCGCCGAGCGGCGGATCACCTACGGACTGTTCAGGGCGGGCCTGATCGGAGCCGGACCCGGAGCCGGACCCGGGCCGGGACCTGGATCCCGGGGCCGCCGCCCCCACGGCCGCCGAACGCACTGAGCGCCGCTCCAAAACACCCTGCATTGCTGCTGAATCCCCCTGTACTTCCGCTGATTACTACGAACCTAAAGGTGATCAAACATGCCCACAGACATCTCCTTCGCCGCCCCTGTTCCTTCCTCGGCCCTACCCCCCCACCCCCCAACTCGACATCGCCGCCGAGCTGTTGACCCTGCTGCGCGACACCACCACCGAACCCCGCCCCGACATCCAGCTGGAGGCCCTGACCCTGGCCGTGGCCGCCGACCTGCCCGTGCTGCTGTGGGGTGAACCGGGGATCGGCAAGACCGCGGCCCTCACACAGCTGGCCGCCGCCCTGGACCTGCCCCTCACCACGGTGATCGCGAGTGTCCACGAGCCGTCCGACTTCTCCGGGCTGCCCGTCGTCGGGGACGATCCCGCGACGCACGGAGTGCCGATGGCCCCGCCGGACTGGGCGGTACGACTCGTACGGGCCGGCCGGGGACTGCTGTTCCTCGACGAACTGTCCACCGCGCCGCCCGCCGTTCAGGCCGCGCTGCTCCGGCTGGTCCTGGAGCGGCGGATCGGCGCCCTCCAACTGCCGCCCGGCGTAAGGATCGTGGCCGCCGCCAACCCCCGGTCCTCGGCAGCCGACGGCTGGGAACTGAGCCCGCCGCTCGCCAACCGCTTCGTCCATCTCCGGTGGACCCACGACCACGAGGTCGTCGTACGCGGCCTCGGCGGGACCTGGCCCCGGGCCACGCTGCCCCGGCTCGACCCCGAGAAGCTGCCGGAGGCCGTGGACTTCGCCCGCCGCGCGGTGAGCGCGCTCCTCGCCGCCCGGCCCAAGCTCGTGCACCAGCTGCCCAGCAACGAGACGCGCCGGGGCGGGGCCTGGCCGTCACCCCGGACCTGGGACATGACCCTGAGCCTGATCGCCTTCGCGACCGCCGCCGGCTCCTCCCGGGAGGTGCTCTCGCTGCTGGTCAGGGGCGCGGTCGGGGACGGTCCGGGGCTGGAACTGCTGGCGAGCCTGGACCGGCTGGACCTCCCGGATCCCGAGTCGCTGCTCGCCGACCCGGCCAGTGCCGACCTGCCCGAGCGCGGGGATCTGCGGCAGGCCGTGCTGGACGGTGTGGTGGCGGCCGTCCGGGGGCGCCCGGACAGGTCCCGCTGGGACGCGGCGTGGGCGCTGCTCGTCCGGGCGCTGGAGACCGGGGCCCCGGACCTGGTGGTCGTCCCGGCGACCACACTGGCCTCGCTGCGGCAGGAGGACTGGGACGTCCCGGCGGAGATCGAGCGGCTCGCCGGTGTCGTGACCCTGTCCCGGCGGGCGGACCGGGCGGCGGACCGTGTCGCGGGACGCGTCGGGGCCGGCACGAAGGGCGGCCGATGACCACCGACGCAGCAGCACGAGCCACCCTGGACCTCGGCAAGCTCTTCGCCGCCCGACTGCACGCCGTGCGGGCCCGCCCGTACCTGGCCACGGCCCTGTTCGCCCTGCACCCCGTCGAGTCGCGGCAGGTCCCGACGATGGCCGTCGACCGGCACTGGCGGTGCTACGTCTCGCCGGCGTTCGTGGACCGGATGCCGGTCGAGGAACTGGCCGGGGTGTGGGTGCACGAGGTGTCGCACCTGCTGCGCGACCACCACGGCCGCAGCGACCGCTACGCCCGCGAACACGGGCTGACCGGCCCCGGGGAGCGGCTGCGGATGAACATCGCCGCGGACTTCGAGATCAACGACGACGTGTTCGGCGACGGGCTCGTTCACCCCGAAGGCGCCGTCCAGCCAGGATCGGCGGGGCTTCCGCAAGGCCTGCTCATGGAGGAGTACCTGACCCGGTTCAAGCTCGCACCGAACATGATGGGCCTGTACTGGCTGGACTGCGGCAGCGGCGCCGACGGACTCGGCCGGGAATGGGATCTCGGCCCCGACGGCGCGCACGGCCTGAGCGAGCAGGAACGGGACGCGGTCCGCTTCCGGGTGGCGCAGGGCATCAACGGCCGCCCCGGGCACGCCCCGAAGGGATGGCGGCGCTGGGCTGAGGAGGCGTTCCATCCGCCGCAGCCCTGGCGGGAGTTGCTGGGCGCGGCGGTCCGCTCGGCGGCCTCCGGCGGTGGCGTCGGCGAGGACTACACGTACGGCCGGCCCTCGCGCCGCTCGGCCGGACTCCCCGGCGTCGTCCTGCCGAGTCTGCGACGCAGACCGCCCCGGGTCTCCGTGGTCATCGACACCTCCGGGTCGGTCAGCGACGCCGAGCTGGGCAGCGCGCTCCTGGAGGTCGCTGCGATCTCCCGCGCGGTGGGCGGCCGACGGGACATGGTCACCGTGGTGCCGTGCGACGCGTCGGCCCCGATCGCCCACACGCTGTGCAGCGCCGAGGGGATTGCCCTGCTGGGCGGCGGGGGTACGGACCTGCGCAGCGGCTTCGCCAAGGCGCTCGGGGCGAATCCGTGCCCCGACGCCGTCGTGGTCCTGACCGACGGGCAGACCCCCTGGCCGGAGACGCGGCCCCCGTGCCGGACGGTGGTGGGCCTGTTCCGCAGGCAGCCCACGGGCCGGCGGTGGGGCGAGAGCGAGGGCGACGACGACTACGTACCGGACCTGCCGCCCGACTGGGCGCGAGTGGTCCACATCGGATAGATGCCCACGGATAGATGCCCGCGGATGGACGTCCACGGCTCGGCACCCGGTGATCTCCGGGCCAACAGGACTGAAAAGATGGCCCGATGAGCACCCCTTCCTCACTTCTGTCGGCGTTTCGTCCCAAGGTCCAAGAGCGTCTCTACGACTTCTACGAAGAACTCCGGAGCGCCGACGACCTGTTCTGGGACCGCCGTACGGGCGCCTGGATCGCGACCGGGCACGCCGTGGTCAGCAGCGCCGCGAACGCGCCCGGTCTGTCCTCGGTGCGCTACCCCGACATCGAGGCCGTCCCCGAGGAACTACGGCCGCTGGCCAGGGTCCTGAGCCGACAGATGCTCTACAACGACGCCCCCGACCACGCCCGGCTGCGAGCCCTGATCGGCAAGGCGTTCACCGCGCGCGCGGTGGCGGCACTCCGCGCGCGGATCGTCGAGGCCGTCGACCGGATCATCGCCGGGGCGGCGCCGACCGGCCGCATGGACATCGTCGCGGACCTCGCCAAGCCCCTCCCTTTGACCATCATCTGCGACCTGCTCGACGTACCGGAGGAGGACCGCGCCGCCGTCGCCGCCTGGTCCGAGCCGGTCGCCGAGGCCATCGGCAACTCCCGGCTCGACGAGGACCGCAACCGCGAGGCCTCGCAGAGCATGGCGGACATGCTCGCGTACCTGCGGGAACTCCTCACCCGCCAGGACGCCACGCCGACTCCCCACACCCTGCGCGCGATGGTGAACGCACAGGCCGGCAACAACGACCAGGACCTCGACGAACTCCTCGCCAACTGCGCCCTGTTGCTGATCGCCGGCCACGAGACCACCACCCACTTCATCGGCAACGCCACCCTCGCCCTGCTCCGCGACCCGGACGCCGCCGACCAACTGCGCGCCAAACCCGAGCTGATGCCCGCCGCGGTCGAGGAACTCCTGCGCTACGACGCCCCGGTACAGCTGATGCTGCGCCGGGCCCGGCACGACCTGGACCTCGCGGGCCGCGCCATTGAGGAGGGACAGACGGTGCTGCTGGTGTGCGGCGCCGCCAACCGGGACCCGGCCGTCTTCCCCGACCCCCACACGCTGGACTTCGAACGCTCCGGTTCAGGCGGCCGGCACATGTCCTTCGGACACGGCCCGCACTTCTGCCTCGGCGCGGCACTGGCCCGCATGGAGGGCGAGATCGTCCTGGACACCCTCCTCAACCGCCTCCCGGACCTCCACCTCGACGGCACAGAGCCCCCGAAGTGGCAACGCAGCCTCAACTTCCGCGGCCTCACCCGCCTGGACGTGGCCTTCACGCCGGCGGGGGCGGAGACGGGTCCGGTCGCGGCGGGATCCTGACCCCGGAGCGCGGGGGCAACCCATCGGAATCGATGGGGTTCGCCCCCGCGCTCCGGGCGGGGGGCCGCTCCGGGCGGGGGGCCGCTCCGGGCGGGGGGCCGCTCCGGGCGGGGGGCCGCTCCGGGCGGGGGGCCGCTCCGGGCGGGGGCCCGCTCCGGGCAGGGGGCCCGCCTGAGGCGCGCCCTCCCTCGCCCCGGCCCTGACCGTGGCCCCGGGCCGGGGCACCGGCCCCGACCCCCTGGCCCCGCCTGGGGCACCGCCGCTCACCGCCGGGCGGGCTCCGTGCCCTCGCGGTAGAGCACCAGGTGCTCGTGGAAGAGCACACCGTCACGGACGTCGCCCGTGGCGGTGAAGCCGGTGTCGTCGACGTAGTCGATGTGGTCGCCGGTGACGGTGTAGCTGCCGGTGTAGGCGCTGCGGCGGTTGCCGCGGGCCTCGTCGTAGCGGCCGTTCGGCAGCAGTTCCTGGCGGATGAACCCGTCGGCGGTCACCCACATCCCGACGTACGGGTGCGGGGCGCGGGGCGTGTCGTTGCTGGTCATGGCTCTACGATCGCCCCGTCGGCCGGGGGCAACCAGGCCGCCGTCTCCCCAGGTGGGGGCCTCCTGGGTGCCGCGCACCCAGCATCGCGAGCGACCGCCCCGGGCACCCTCCGCCGTACGCGGCGGGCCGGATCCTGGGTGCGCGACACCTGGGGAAACCGCGGCCTGGTTCCGATTCCCCGGCGCGACGAATCTGGTGGTCGAGCAGCCGCAGCAGCTGCCGAAACACTCGCCTCGGACCCGTACCGGCGCTCACTTCGCGCAGCGGTGACACCGACGAGGCGACTCCACCGAGGAGCACGCAATGACCGTCACCCACGCCATCTCCGACTCCGGTACCGACTCCGGCGCCGTGCGCTGGAACCCCGAGGCCCTCACCGAGATCCTCTCGAACGGTGAGGGGCGTCCCGTCCTGTTCACCAACGCCCGCATCCTGACGGCGGACCCGCTGATCGGGACCATGACCGGCGCCGACCTGCTGTTCGTCGGCTCCCTGGTCGTGGGCGTCGGCCCCGGCATCATCACCGCGGCGGCGGACGACAACGCCATCGTCGTCGACTGCGCCGGGATGACCATCGCCCCCGCCGTCGTGGACACCGTGGCGCTGACCGGCGGCCGTGGCCACCGCTCCGAGTACGTCGCGACCCTGACCCCGGGCAACACCCCCGACTTCCTGGTCCTGCCCGACGAACTCGCCGCCGACGTGCCCGGCGCCGTGGCCGCCCTCTTCACCCGGCCGGAGCAGGTACGCGCCCTCGTCGCGGCCGGCCGACCGGTCCTGTGGGCCGGCACCGACGTCCCCGGCCGCGTCACCGCCCCCGAGACGGGCATCCCGGCCGCCGCCGATCTGACCGGCAGCCCGCGCGTCGGCGTCTGGATCGACCGGAACGACTTCCTGCACCAGGAACTCACCGCCGACGGCCGCTACGACGAGACCCGGGGCGGACGCCCGCACGCCTACCAGGGCCGCTACTGGATCGACGGCGACCGCATCGACTACCTGGACGACCTCGGCTTCTGGGCCTACGGAGCGTTCCAGGACGACGAACTGCACCACGCGGGCTACGTCATGAAACTCGGCTGACCTTCCCTGTCTCTCCTCCAACTCCGCCGTATCGAAAGCCGAAAGAAGACCTCTCATGAACGCCAACACCAACGCCAACACCAACGCCAACACCAACGACACCACCAGCGCCGCCGTCCTCGAAGAGCTCCGGCGCCGCCCCGCCGACCGGCGGCGCATCCTGTTCACCGGCGCGACCGTCGTCACCATGGACCCCGACCTCGGCGTCATCGACGACGGTGACGTCCTCGTCGAGGGCGACACCATCACCGCCGTCGGCCGCGACCTCGACGCCGGCGACGCCGTGGTCGTCGACGCCACCGGTACGGTCCTCACCCCCGGGTTCGTCGACACCCACCGGCACGCCTGGGAGGCCCAGTTGCGCCGGATCATGCCGGACGTCGACGATCTCGGCGGCTACGTCATGGCCACCCTCGCCGGTTACGCGACGGTCTACCGGCCCCAGGACATGTACACCGGCACCAGACTCGCCGCCCTGACCGCGATCGACAGCGGCATCACGACGATGCTCGACTTCTCCCACAACTCCCGCACCGCCGAGCACTCCGACGCCGCGATCGAGGCCCTCCGCGACACCGGCATCCGAGGTGTGCACGCCTCCATGGGTCCGCACTTCGGCGAGTGGGACCGCCAATGGCCCGGCGACCTGACCCGCGTGAAGGACAAGTACTTCAGCAGCGACGACCAACTCCTCACCCTGCGCCTGGCGACCCTGGCCACCGACGAGATCGCCGGACCGGCACTTGCGTACGGCCCCGAACTCGCCCGCACCGCAAAGGAGTTGGGCATCGGAGTGAGTGTCGACGCCGTCTTCGGCACGTCCGGCTCCGAGGCGGTGCTGCGCTGGGCGAAGGACGGCGTCCTCGGCCCCGACGTCACCCTCATCCACTCCACCGGGCTGACCCCCGAGGCGTGGAGGGCCATGGGGGAGACCGGCACCACCGTCGCCCTCGCCCCGACCTCCGACGCGCAGATCGGCCTGGAGACCGCGATCCCCGCCGTCGACGAGGCCCTCGCCGTCGGCATCCGCCCCGGACTGAGCATCGACGTCGAAGTCGCCCTGGCCAGCGACATGTTCACCCAGATGCGGGCCCTGCACGCCATCCAGCGGATGCGCGCGGTCAACTCCGCCTACGGCACCGACCGGCAGCCCTCCCGCATCACCACGTACGACGTCCTGGACTTCGCCACGCTCCAGGGCGCCCGAACGAACGGCCTGGCGGCCGTCACCGGCTCGCTCACCCCGGGCAAGAAGGCCGACCTGCTGGTCATCCGGGCCGAGGACCTCAACAACATGCCCCTCAACGACCCGATCGGCACGGTTGTGCTGGGCTCCGACGCCCGCAACATCAGCGCCGTCCTCGTCGCCGGCGAGCCCCGCAAGTGGAACGGCCAGGTCCTGGACATAGACCTCGCCGCCCTGCGCGACGAGGTACACGCCTCACGCGAGTACGTACTGAACACGCCCGCTGCCTGAGCAGCCCCCGCCCGCCTGAACAGCCCTCGCCCACCGACCGCTTCCCACCCTCGTCCCCCGGCCGTCCCTCCACGGCCGGGGGCACCCATCGCATCCCGGCGGCGCCCACCGTCGATCGCCCCGCTGCGTGCTGAGCACCGCGGCAAACCCTGAACGGCCCCCGCCCACTGCCCAGTTCCCGTCCCGCCCCCCGGGCCGTCCGTGCACGGCCGGGGGCACCCGTCGCATCCCGGTGGCCCACCGGCCGATCGCTCCACTACGTGCTGAGCACCGCGGCAAACCCTGAACAGCCCCCGCCCACCGGCCGGTTCCCGCCCCACCCCCCTGGCCGTCCGCCCAAGGCCGGGGCACCCGTCGCATCCCCGGCGGCGCCCACCAGCCGACCGTCCCGCACGCGAACACGTGGGGCGGCGGCGACCCGACGCCCCCCTTCCTGGAGTTCCCATGTCCCACCCCGTCACATCCCTACCGCCCACAGCGGCCACGCCCAACACCCCCGGCCCGCCGCCCTCCTGGGCCCCCGCCGCGCCGACCATCGCCCTGCTGACCGCCCTCGGCGTACTGATGGTCGGTCAGATGTACACCGTTCTCGCCCTGCTGCACCCCATGGCCGCCGGCCTCGGCACCACGCCCGGGCAGGTCACCTGGACGGCGACGGCGTTCGGCTTCGCCTACGCCGGCGGATTCCTCCTCGCCGGCCCGCTCGCCGACCGCTACGGATCGCGTTCCGTGATCACTGCCGGCCTCGTGGCCGCCACAGCGGCCACCCTCGCGGTCGGTGCCGCCCCCGACCTCCCCACCGCCATCGCCCTGCGCGCCGTGCAGGGACTCACCGCCGCGACCTTCGCGCCGTCCGCGCTCTCCTACGCCGTCCACCACCTCGCCCCACAGCGCCGCGGCACCGCCCTGACCTGCATCACCAGCGGTATGTTCGCCGCCGCCGTGCTCCTCCAGATCGGTGCCCAGGCCGTCGCCGCCGGGCTCGGCTGGCGCGCGGTCTTCTGGATCGGCGCCGCCCTCATGGCCCTGAGCCTGATCCCGGTACGCCGTGTCCTGCGGCCCACGCTCCGCCAGGGCACCGGCGGCGGACTGAGCCAGGCGTTCGCGGCGATGCCACGACTGCTGCGCCGCCCGCGCACGGTCGCCCTCTACCTGTCGACCATGGCCCTGATGGCCGCCTTCGTCGCCGTCTACACGGCCGTGGCCATCGCCGGACCGCCCGGTGTCGCGGGGGACTCCTCCGCGATCCTCGCCCTGCGGGCCGGCGCGCTGCCCGCCCTGGTCGCCGTCCCCGTACTCGCCCCCGTCCTCCAGCGCCTGGCCGCACCCCTGCGCGCGGTCCTGGCCTTCGCGCTGGCCGCCCTGACCGTCGCGGCCGGCTCCTTCCTCGGGGGCCACATCGTGCCGCTGGTCGTCGTGCTGCTGCTGTTCGTGGCCGCCGTCGCGGCGGCGGCGCCCGCCGTCGTCGAGACCGTCAACGCCGGTGCCCCGCACGCACGCGGCGCGGCCGTCGCCCTCTACGGCTGCAGCATGTTCATCGGCGCCAGCCTGGGCCCGCAGCTCACCGGCGCCCTGACCGGCCTGGGCTTCGGCGGCATCCTCCGCGCCGTCGCCGCCGCGCTCGTCCTGGGCGCCCTGCTGGCCCTGCCCGCGCTGCGCCACCACCGCGCGAGCGTTTCGGCAACGGCCCAGGACACCGAGGACCGTACGGCCCCCGCGCACTCCCAGGCGGACGACGGAAGGTCCGATGCGGCGCGGGCGGCGCGGGGCCCTCGACCGGCACCTGGTGCGAATCAGTAGGCTCGGCCTTTCCCGGCGACGCCGTCGCCGCCCGCGCTCGGAGCCTCAGCGGTCATCTCCCGTTGTCCGAAAGGTGCTTGTCACAGTCATGCGAACAACGAGCCGTCCGGGCGGGCGCGCACAACTGCTCAGGCGGGCGGCCGGCCTGGCGGCCACCGCGGCCCTGCTCGGCGCCTGCGGAGAGGCCGTCGAGGGGGCACCTCCCCATCCCACGGGCAGCCCCTCGGTCCCCTCGTGCGTGACGCCGTCGGGGGATCTGCTGGCGGACATCGACGGCGACGGCCTCACGGACCGCGTGTCCGACCCCTCCCGCACCGGTGCCCGACTGACCGTCGCGTTCGGCGAGGAGACGGGCTACGGCACCCCGGTCGGCGTGCGCAAGCTGGTCGGCGGCTCCGGCAGCGACGAGAAGGACGTGCTCGCCGCCGTGGCCGACTTCGACGGCGACGGGTGGAACGACCTGGTCGTCGTGGCCACCGGCCGGATACAGGGGGACGACGCGATCGAGCCGACCGTGGACGAGCTGATCTCGGGCCCCTTCTCGGCCTCCGGACAGGGACAGCGCACCCGGCACCTCGACCTCGGCGAGACACGCGGCATCGCCGTGGCCGACTACGACCACGACCCCCACCCCGACCTGGCGGTGTTCAGCTACGCCGGCGACGGCGTCTACCAGACGGAGGCCCGCCTCGGCGATGCCGACACGGGACTCGCCGACGCGACCGCCGACACGAGCGGATACAGGATCTACGCGGACCAGACCGACGACGACACCCCGAGCAACATGCCCGACACGGGCCTGAGCACGTTCTACCCGACGTGCGGGAAGACCGACGGCCGGGGCTGAACTCCGCGACCCGCCCTCGCCCTGGAACTCCCCGCGGGCCCAGAGCCCGAGGTCGTCCGGCCGGCGGACACGGTCGCCGTCGATCCACCACCGGCCCTGGTGGGCCCGTGAGCACCCGCCCGTAGCGGCCGTCGGCGATGAGCTCCGGGCACCGGAAGTCGTGCCCACCGGTCCGGACGCCGACGCGAGGGCCGCCGTTCATGTCCTGAGCGGCAGGGCGACCTTCGGAGTAGGCCCGGCGGTACGGATGCGCCGGCCGACGCGGGGTCAACAGCATCTTGCGGCCGGCCCACGGCCTGTCTTGGTCCCTGGTCGCGTACAGGGAACGGAACCAGGGACCAGGGACCAGGCCGGCCGTACGCCCAGGAGCACGGCGCACCCTGCCCACCGACCGGTCGTCAGCCCTCTGCCGCGGTGAGCGCCCCGAGCGCGCTCGCCTGGGTGCGCCAGTCGGTCTGGTTGGGGCCGGTGCCGGCCCAGCGCTGGCCGAGGGCGTTGAGGGAGGTACGGTCCCGTGCCCACAGTGTGTCCGCCTGCTTCTGGACGTAGGCCCGGTAGGCGCTTGCCCCGGTGACCTGCGCGAGGTCGGCGAAGTGCCGCATGAAGATGCCCTTGAACTGCTTCTGGTTGTCGTCGCAGGACGCCGAGCCGAGGTCGCAGGACTCGGTGAGCACCCCGTCCCGGGTCAGCGCCGGGCTGCCGATCGCGGCGTCGGCCAGGGTGCGCGCCGTGGTCAGCAGCGAAGCGTCACCGGTCGCCCTCCACAGTTCGGTGAAGCCGCCGATGGCCAGTCCCTGGTTGTAACTCCACACGGTGCCGCCGTTGTTGGCGCAGGCCGAGGTCAGCCCGTCGTTCACCAGACCCGAGGAGTTGATCATCCCGCCGGCTCGGTACCAGGCGGCGGCCGTCCTCGCCCGCTGGAGCCATACGGTGTCGCCCGGGACGCGCCGGTGCAGTGCCGCGGTCAGCCAGAGATACTGCCCGTTCGTCACCGCGTTCTTGTACGTCCGCTCCCGGTCCCACCACACACCACCACCGCAGGAGCCGGGATCCCAGTACCGCTGAACGTAGTTGGCGATGGTCACCGCCTCGTCGAGGTACCGGGCGTCGCCGGTGTGGTCGTACGCGTCGAGCCACGCGATGGCCCACCAGCCCGAGTCGTCGATGGAACGGCTGATGAAGTGGCCCTCGATCGCGTCCGTGCTGCGCACCCCGGCCGCGAATACGCCCCTGTTCTGCTCGAAGGTGCGCGCGATCACCCAGTCGTAGTCGTGCCTGCCGGTGGTCCTCGCGAAGTCGACGAGGGCGGTGAGAGTCGCGGCGGAGTTCCACCAACTGCCGGGCCACCAGCCGTTGTAGGGGTCGTACGAGGTCATCAGGGCGTCCGCCGCTCCGCGCGCCCTGGTCGGCGCGGGCCTGACCCACGCCGTGCAGCTGCCCTCGTTGTGGCTCGCCTCCCGGCCACAGGCACGGACCGCGCCGCCGTACAGGAGGCCGCGCGGGTCGCGGGTGGCGTACATCGCGGTACGGGTGCCGGTGGCCCCGGACGGGGTGCTCGTACGGCCGAGCGAGGAGCCGTCCGGCCAGGTCGCGCCGCCGTCCCAGGAGCGGTCGAGCCAGATCTCGTCGCCGGCGCCACCGGTGTCGACGCTCGCCCAGGCCATGGAGTTCCGCTGGTCGACGTGCAGCCGGATCGTACGGCCGTAGAGGGTCGTCGACGGCACCGGCTGGTCGTCGCCCGCCGCCTGGCCGGCGCCGGTGCCGTCGCAGAGGGTGTCGCAGACCGTCGGGTAGACCCAGTTCGTGCAGCCGACACCGGCGGCGTCGCCGCAGGCCCGGACCAGTCCGCGTCGGTGGTCGCGGGGATCGGTGATGTTGTACATCAGCGTCCTGGTACCGGTCCAGGTGCCCGGGACGCTCGCCCTGCCCAGCAGCCCCTCCCAGGTCGTGCCGCCGTCCCAGGAGCGGTCCAGCCACACGGAGTCGCCGGTCACGCCGTCGTCGATGCTCGCCCAGGCCATGTCGTCCGCGTCCGAGACATGCAGTTGGAGGCGACGGCCGTTGAGGTTCCTGGCCGGCACCGGAAAGCTCTCCTGCCGGGCCTGCGAGGGGTCCAGCGTGTCACAGGCCAGTACGCACACCGGGGTGGCGGCGGACGCGGGCGCCGCGGCCGGGACGACCAGCGCCGCACCCGCGAGAGCGGCCGTCAGCAGAAGTCCGAGGAGCCGCGATCGGGCTCGCGTTCGGGCTCGCGTTCGGGTTCGGGTTCGGGCTCGCGTTCGGGCTCGCGTTCGGGTTCTGACAACGATGTCGGAATCGCGTGCAGACATCGGGCTTCGCCTCGATTCCACGGTGGGGGATGCCGATGGGCCGGACGGGGCTCACACACTGGTCCATACCTGCCTCCGGGGCAGTGAATCGTTATGGCGGGACCCTGTCAATGGCTCCAACGGGCGTCATTTCAAGGGCTGTTCGGGGTTGCCGTGACGGGTTGACACCCCGTTTTCAGGCACCCATCATCGGTGGCACTTCGGCGAGGCTCCTCGTGCGACCCACCGTCCGACCCGTCTCCGAGCCTCGCGCGTCATGGATTTGAATCGTTTCATAAAACAGCGTCCCCGTGTTCCCGCACCCGTTCCAGGAGGTTCCCGTGCGCCGTCGTTCCCCGCTGAGCAGATCGCCAGGCCGGTACCACTTGCTCAGCCTCGCCATGGTCGCGGCCGCCGTGCTGGCCGCGGGTCCCGCGCCGGCCGCCTCCGCGACGGCCACGGTCCCGGTGACCCCGACGGGCGTCAGCGCGGCGGGCCTCGACGCCCTGAACTACTCGCCGACCTCCCGCACCGTCAAGCCGACCGCCGTCTTCCGGACGTCCGGCAGCGTCGCCGACCCGCAGAACGTCCTCGCCGGACAGGCAACGCGGATCTCGGGCTCGCAGTCGGCCGTCACGCTCGACTTCGGCAAAGAGGTCGGAGGAGTGGCAACGTTGTCCTTCGGTGCCACCAGCGGCAGCGGCCAACGCGTGGGCCTGGCCTTCAGCGAGTCCTCCCTGTACGTGGGCAACAACAGCGACCGCAGCAGTGGCCGCGACGGCGAGGACGGGGCCCTCTACGCCACGGCCGCCGCCAACGGCACCTACACGATGCCCACTTCGAGACAGCGCGGCGGCTTCCGCTACCTCACCGTCTTCCTCGACACCTCGGGCTGGGTGGACCTCACCGGCGTCAGCCTCGCGTTCACCGCGGACCCGGGCAAAGTAAATCCGGCCGACTACGCCAACTACTTCCACTCCAGCGACGACCTGCTCAACCGCATCTGGTTCGCCGGGGCCTACACCGTGCAGCTCAACACCATCGCCTCCGACCAGGGCCGAGCCTGGCCCCCGCCGGCCACGGAGTGGGACAACGGGGCGACCGTCGGCGCGGGGGAGTCCGTCCTGGTCGACGGGGCCAAGCGCGACCGTACGGTGTGGCCGGGCGACCTGGGCATCGCCGTACCGACGCAGTACGCCTACTCGGGCGACCTCACCTCGACCCGCAACGCGCTCACCACGATGTACGACGTGCAGTCGGCGGAGGGCGAAATCCCCTGGTCCGGCCCGCCGTTCAACCTCACCGGCTCGGACACCTACCACACCTGGACGCTGCTCGGCACGGCCACGTACTACAACTACACCGGTGACCGGGCGTGGTTGGACTCCGAATGGGCCAACTACACGCGTGGGATGGCCTTCATCATCAACAAGATCGACGGCAACAATCTGCTCAACGTGACCCGCACCCAGGACTGGGCCCGGGTCGGCCAGGGCGGCGAGAACATCTCCGCCAACGCGCTGCTGTACGCCGCGCTCAGGAACGGCGTCACCCTGGCCCAGGTCAAGGGCGACAGCGCGCTCGCCGCGAACTGGGCCGCCAAGGCGGACGCCGTCAAGGCCGCCGCCAACTCCCGTCTGTGGGACGCCTCCAAGGGCATGTACAAGGACAACCCGACCAGCGGCCTGTACCCGCAGGACGGCAACTCGCTCGCGGTCTGGTACGGGCTCACCGACTCCGCCGCGAAGTCGCGCAGCATCGTCGGCCAACTCACCACCCGGTGGGGCATCTACGGTCCCACCACACCCGAATGGGGCGGCAACGTCTCGCCGTTCGCCGGCGGGATGGAGCTGAACGCCCACTTCGCCGCCAACGACGACCACACCGCCCTGACGCAGATCCGCCGCACCTGGGGCCACATGCTCAACAGCGACATCGGCACCAGGAGCACCTTCTGGGAGGGCATCAGGGCCGACGGCGGCCTCGCCTACGGCGGTTCGTTCATGAGCCTGGCCCACGGCTGGTCCTCCGCGCCCACCTCCACGCTCACCTTCGACGTGCTCGGCACCACGCCCGAGTCGGCGACCGGCGCGTACCGCTTCGTCCCGCACCCCGGCGACCTGACCAGCGCCGAGGGCCGCATCACCATGCCGCAGGGCGCGATCGACGCGTCCTGGTCCCGAGTCCCCACCGCCGGCACCTACTCCGCGCACCTCACCAGCCCGGCCGGCACCAACGGCCGTATCGGCGTCCCGAAGTTCGGCGGCTCCAACATCTCCGTTTCCGTGAACGGCAACGTCGTCTGGAGCGACGGGACGTTCACACCGGCCTCCGGCATCGGCGGCGCGAGCCAGGACGACACCTACGTCTACCTCACCGGTGTCGCCCCGGGCAGCTACACCGTGACCGCCACCGGGCTGGGCAATCCTCCTCCGCCCGCCGAGCCGGGCACCGGTGCGCTGCGCGCGGGCTTCACCCGGTGCGCGGGCGAGGGCGGCACATGCTCCTTCAGCGGCACCCGCGCGGTCGCCTACGGGGCGGGCACGTACACGTACAAGACGGCGAACGCCAGTACCGCCTGCACCAACGCCTCCTTCGGCGGCGACCCGGCGGCCGATCTCCTCAAGTCCTGCTACGTCGCCGACGCGGGCGGCCCGCCCGGATACACCGTCTGCGCGGCCGAGGGAGGCACCTGCGCCGTACCCGGCTACAACCGTGACGTCGCCTACGGCGCCAACGGCAACTTCGCCCACCAGGTCACCAACGGCTCCGTCGCCTGCACCAACGCACACTTCGGCGATCCCATCGACGGCGTCGCCAAGTCCTGCTATCTGCCGCCCGCCGGAGCCCCGGCAGGTGGCTGGACCAAGTGCGCGGACCAGAACGGCACTTGCCCGGCCGCGCCGGGACAGCCGGTGATGTACGGCGCCTTCGGCGCCTTCGCCACGAGGACGGCCACCGGCGACACCCCGTGCACCGACGCCACCTTCGGCGATCCGATCCCCGGCGAGGCGAAGGCCTGCTACACCGCGAGTGGCGGCCCGGCCGGCTACGGCACCAACTGCTCGGACGAGACCGGGACTTGCGCCTTCACCGGGCAGCGGACCGTCGCCTACGGCGCGCGGGGCACCTTCGTGTACAGGACGTTCACCGGCGGCACCGCCTGCACGACGGCGGCGTTCACCACCGATCCGCTGCCGGGTGTACGGAAGGGCTGCTATCTGACCTCCTGAGAAGCCAGCGCTCGGCTACCGGCCTTCGCCCTGTGCGGGTTCCGCCGCCAGGGCGAAGGCCGCCAGGGCCGTCGTCGTGAAGTCCAGTGCGGGCTCCAGGTCTGCCAGGCCCCCACGTCGTCGACGTACCGTGCGCCCTTGCCGTCGAAGTCGGTCCAGGCTCCCGACGGCGGGGCGGCCGTGCACTTCCTCATGGCCGGGAAGCCGTTCAACTCCGCCAACTTCTCAGCGGCGTTGGGGCCGTTGACCACGGCGCCCGGAGTTGGAGGCCGGCGACCTGTACGAGCATCTGCGCGAACAGCACGGCCGTACAGGTCTCCGAGGCCGTACAGGCGATCGAGCCGACCGTCGTCACCCGGGCCGAGACCGAGCTGCTCGATGTGCCCGAGCGAGTACGTCCACTCGATCTACCGCGGCGACCGCTACCGCATCGTCTCCCGGCTCACCCTCGGCCCCTCGGCCGCGGCACCGCCGACCGGGCTCGGACACCACCCCGGCATTCCCACCCCGGGCGACTTCGCCGACCGCGACACCACCGCGTCCTCCACCCGACACCCGCGGGGACATCCAGCCGACGCCGTGAGCCGGCGCGGCTCGTCCGTGTCCCCCGCCATGACGGGACGGACCTCAGATGGCCTGCGCGGTGGGCATGACGGTGATCTCGGTGAGGTTGACATGGCGCGGGACGGCGGCCATGAAGGCGACGGTCTCCGCGATGTCGGCGGACTGCAGACAGTCCATGTCGTGGATGAGGTCCGCCATCAGCTTCGAGGCATCCGGGTCGGTGACGTGGTCGGGGAGTTCGGTCTCGACCATGCCGGGCTCGATGGTGGCCACGCGGACCATCTTCGGACCGAGTTCGACGCGGAGCAGCCGGGTGAGATGGCTGATGTACGCCTTGGTGCCGGAGTAGACGGAGAACTTCGCCAGGATGCGGGTCGCCGCGATCGACGAGGTGTTGATCAGGTCGGCGGGCCGGCCCTGGGCGGCGGCGTCGGTGAGGTGGGGGAGGAACGCGGCGATCACGTTCATCAGCCCGCCGATGTTGAGGTCGATCTGGCGCTGCCAGTCGTCGACCTTCAACTCCTCGATGCCGGAGATGAGTTGGACCCCGGCGTTGTTGAACACCAGGTCGGCCTTGCCGAAGCGGGCGGCGACCTGGTCGGCGGCGCTCCGGACGGCGGCACGGTCGGTCACGTCGACTGCCAGGGCGAGCGCGGAGCCGCCACCGGCCTCGATCTCCTTGACCAGACTGTCGAGACGCTCCTTGCGCCGGGCCAACACGGCCACGGTGGCGCCGAGTTCGGCGAGGCGCCGGGCGGTGACGGCGCCCATACCGCTGGAGGCACCGGAGACGACGGCGACACGGCCGGCCAGGGGCGTGCCGGTGAGCAGGGCAGCGGACATCGCAAATCCTCGATCTCTTTGATACGAGCAGTGGTTGATGGTGGGCGGCGATGCGTCAGGCCGCGTCGCTGTGCCCGGTGGCGGCGGACTTCTCGCGCCACGGGGCGAGATCGTCCCGCACCTGCTGGTACTTGACGTCCAGCCGCTCCAGGGTGTCCCGCCCGAGGTAGAGATGCGTGGGCGGCTTCTCGGCGGAGGCGGCCTCGACGATGAGCGCGGCGCCCTTGACGGGGTCGCCGAGCTGGGCGTGGTTGGCCCGGTCGATCCAGTCCAGCGTCACGTGCGCCGGGGTGTCGTCGTACTCGGCGATACGGTTCGCGGCGACCGAGAGGGAACTGGCGTCGAGGAAGTCCGTACGGAACACGCCCGGTTCGACGACCATCGACTGGATCCCGAACGGGGCCATCTCGGCGGAGAGCGCCTCGCTGATGCCTGCGACGGCGAACTTCGACGCGCAGTACAGGCTGACACCGGGCTCGCCCTCGAAGCCGGAGCGGGAACCGATGTGCACCAGCCGCCCCGAGCCCCGCTTGCGCATCACGGGCAGTACGGCCCGGGTGACGTTGATCAGCCCGAAGACGTTGAGGTCGAACAGCGACCGGGCCTCCGCGTCGGTGATCTCCTCCAGCGCGCCGAGCAGACCGCGGCCGGCGTTGTTGACGAGGACGTCGATGCCGCCGAACCGCTCCACGGCGGCCTCGACCGCCCGCGGGATGCTGTCGTTGTCCGTGACGTCCAGGGCGACCGCGAAGACCTTGTCGGATTTCTTCAGATCGTCCGGTACGCGCTCCGGATTCCGTGCGGCGACCACGACATCGTTGCCTCCCGCCAGGGCGGCACGGGCGATTTCCGCACCGATTCCACGGGAGGCGCCGGTGACGAACCACGTAGCCATGGGAAAACCTCTTTCGTCTTTCCTGGGATCCCCGTTTCGGGGATTTCCTGTTGACGAATTCGAGTCTGCCCGTCGGCCCAGGAGCGATGAAGGCCGCGCTTTTCCTGGGAGTCCCACACCTAGGAAAGGCTAGGGAAAGCGAGGTGCTTCTGGTGCGGTGACGGAACCCAGCAGGGCCAGTCCGTCGGCGGAGGGGGACCCGGGCTCGGCCTGGAGGACTACGAGCTGCTGTCCCGGGACGCTGCGGATGGTGAGCGCCTCGTGCCGCAGCTCCAGGTCTCCCACGACGGAATGGCGCACATGCTTGACGTCGTAGGGCGGGACCCGGGTGTACTCGCGTGCCCACAGCGCGCGGAACTCGCCGCTGCGCACCGACAGTTCACCGACCAGCTCCAGGATGCGGGGATCCTCGGGGGTGCTCGCGGCGGTCCGTTGAAGGTCGGCGACCGCACGGTGCCTGGCCCGTTCCGCGTTCCGGTAGAAGGTCTTCGCCGTGGGGTCGAGGAAGAGCATGCGCAGGACGTTGTCGTGCTGGGCGAAGTCGCCGTAGAGGGCGTCGGCCAGGGCGTTCGTCGCCAGCAGGTCCTGGGCGTGGCCGATGATGAAGGCCGGTGTACCGGTCCAGCTCTCGATCAGCTGTCGCAGGTGCGGGCGGACCCGCTCGACCCGGACCGGGGACTTCGTACGGCGGGTTGCCGGCTGTGCCAGCCGGAAGAGTTCGCCCTTGTCCTCGTCTCCGAGGCGCAGCGCGCGGGCAAGGGCCTCCAGCACTCGGCGTGAGGGGCTGAGTTCACGGCCCTGCTCCAGCCGGCTGTAGTAGCTCGGGCTGACACCGGCGAGCGTCGCGACCTCGTCACGCCGCAGACCGGGCACCCTTCGCCGGCCGGCGCCGGACAGTCCCGCCGCGTCAGGGCTGAGACGTTCCCTGCGGGAGCGGAGGAACCGACCCAGCCCTCCAACCGGGTCATGCCGAATGTCGTTGTCCATACCGTCAAGGCTAGGCGGAGAAGGGCGGGCGGAGCTCTGCCGACGGTGGGTGCGTTACACCCAGGATCGCCGGGTCCCCACGAGGGCGAAAGTCCGTAGGCTTGCCCCATGAGCAACGGGACACCCTTGGGTGATTTCCTCAGAGCCCGCCGAGAAGCCCTCAAGCCGCACGACGTGGGTCTGCCCGAACACGGGCGACGCCGGGTGCCGGGCCTGCGCCGAGAGGAAGTCGCGCTGCTCGCCGGAGTCAGCTCCGACTACTACATCAGGCTGGAACAGGGCCGCGAGAACAGCCCGTCCCCGCAGGTCCTCGACGCGGTGGCGCAGGCGCTGAAACTGGACGCGGAGGCCACCGACCACCTCAACCGCCTCTGCCTGACCGCCTCGCAACGCCCGCACGACCGGGGCGAGACGGCCGTCAGCCAGCAGCTGCTGCAGCTGATGGACGGATGGGAGCACACCCCGGCCTTCGTCATCGGCCCGGCCCTCGACATCATGGCGGGCAACTCCCTGGCCACGGCCCTCCACAGCGGGTTCGACGCGTTCGACAACCTCGCCCGCATGGTGTTCGTCGATCCGGCGGGGCGCGAGTTCTACCAGGAATGGGAGCGGGCCGCGCATTCCTGCACCGCCGAAATCCGCGCCGCGTACGGCCACGACCCCGAATCGCCCCGGATCGCCGAAGTCGTGACGCAGCTCTCCGCCCAGAGCGAGGAATTCGCCGACCTCTGGAAGCGACACGACGTGAAAGGAAAATCCCAAGAGGGAAAGCACCTGAAACACCCCCAGGTCGGAGACCTGCACATCAAATTCGCGGCCTTCACGGTCAACGGAGCCCCGCACCAACAACTGGTCGTCTACCAAGCCGAACCGGCCAGCCCGACGGCCGCCGCCTTCGAGACACTGAGGGCCATGGCCACCCGCCCGAAGCAGGCCGAGACAGCCCTGCCCTGAGCCCGCGCGGGCCTTCGTCTCCGCCCGTACCGACGGCCCGCACCGGCCGATGGGATGACATGCCGCGCACCGTCGCGTGCCCGCACGGCCATCCCACCGTCCGTCCCGCAGGATCCGGGGCATGCTGCCCCAGTTCTGGACCCGGACGGTCGAGTTTCTCCTCGGCCGTGAGGGCCGCTCGCTGCATCTGAAGGCGGCGGGTGGCGCCACGGCGGCCCTCGGGGCGGTGATGCTCCTCGGCTCGTGGGCGGTCGTGGCCGCCGAGGAGGGGGCCAGGGGCGCCAACCTGACGTCGTACCCGAAGGCCCTGTGGTGGTCGGTCGAGACGGCGACGACCGTCGGATACGGCGACTTCTACCCGGTGACCCTGTGGGGCCGGATCGTCGGCGCCGTGGTGATGGTCGTCGGCATCACCACGTACGGCATGGTCACCGCGGCCCTGGCCACCTGGTTCGTCGGCCGGGAGGAGAAACGCCGGCATCGCCTCGCGCACACCGCCCACGAACTGTGCGAGGACACCGCCCGCGCCCTGCACGACCGTTTCGACCGCCTGGAACACCTGGTCACCAGCCGTGACCGGCCGGAGGGGCGGCCCGAATGAACAGCGCCGCGCGCTGCTCCGGCCACGGTCGTGCGTTTCCCCGAGGCGGCGACCACCGGACAACGCCGACCGGGGCAGCTACTCCTGGGCGTTGGGATCGCTGTCGGCGGCCGGCTCCTGCTGGAGGAAGGCCGTGAGCCATTTCTCCGTATGGGCCACGTGGGCCGAGGCCGCGCCCGCGGCGGCGACCGGATCGCGGTTGGCGAGTGCCGTGGCGATCGCGCGGTGGTCCTCGTCGCTGGCGCGCTTGATGTGCGGCCCGTCGGGAAGCGTGAACACCTGATAGGCGCGGGACCGGGCCCGGAACACCCCGAGCAGCGAGCCGAGCGTGGGGTTGCCGCCGACGCGGGCGATCTCCGCGTGGAAGCTCTGGTCGAGGGCGGAGACCCGCTCGGGGTCCTCGGTCGCCTCCATCGCCTCGATGTGCTCGAAGATCGACTTCAGCGTCTCGGGGGTCATCCGGGCCGCCGCCTGCGCCGCCGCGTGGGACTCCAGGATCCGCCGGATCTCGTACATCTCCAGCAGTCCGGCGAGCGGCAGCAGGTCGACGGTGAGCGACAGGCTGCCCACGATGTCCTCCGGCCGCAGCTGCGAGACATAGGTGCCCGAGCCGTGCCGGGGCTCTATGACCCGCAGGGCCGCGAGCATCCGCACGGCCTCGCGCAAGGAGCCCCGGGAGACGCCCAGTTCCTCGCACAGCTCGCCCTCCGGCGGGATCCGCTGCCCGGCCACCAGACGGCCGGTGGAGATCATGTGCCGTAGTCCGTGGAACGCCTGGTCAACTGCGGACATTCTTCCCCTCCTGAGGACTCGGCCGCTTCGCTCGGCCTTCGGCAGCCTACAGAGTCATCTGATGAGTTACGGCATCTCCCCTCAAGTCATCCAATGACTTATTTCGAGGACGTAATCGGTCGGTCACGAGGCCATCAAGTCGCGCGCCGCCTCGCGGATTGCGTCCCCGAGTCCCACTCGTCGGCATCTTTGCAGGTGAAAGGGTGCTTATTGGGCTCTGAGGGTGCTGTACGGCGCTGGATCGCCCCTCCTTTCCGCGTGACCGTCTGATGTCGGAGCCCCCGGGACCCTTGCCTGTCCGAGGGTGTCGATGCCACGATGCGCCGCAAGTCATCTGACCTATTTTCGTCGCCGTCCGATGTGTGGGCCTGCCGTAGTGGGGCCAGGGAGATCGTGAGTCATACGTGAGCGAGCTGGATGTCAGCACTGTCACCACCGCGCCGAGCCCCCTCCTGCTCGCCGACGGAAGACCGGCGGCCGAGGCCTGGTCGCTGGACCCCGCGCACAAGCACGTCAACCACGGGTCGTTCGGGGCGGTTCCGGTCGTCGCACAGCAGGAGCAGAACCGGCTGCGGGCGGAGATGGACCGCTCGCCGGGCGTGTGGTTCCCGGGGCTGTCGGCCCGGGTCGCGGCCACCCGGGCCGAGGTCGCCGCGTTCCTGCGGGTCGCCGTGGACGACCTCGCCCTCGTGCCGAACGCCAGCGGCGGCGCGAGCGTCGTCTACACGAACGTACCGGCGAGGCCGGGCGGCGAGGTTCTCGTGACGGACCACGGCTACGGCGCCGTCACCATGGGCGCGCAGCGTCTGGCCCGGCGCTGGGGCGGCACCGTCCGTACCGCGCACGTTCCGCTCGACGCGGACGAGGACCGGGCGTACGAGGCGATCCTCGCCGGGATCACCGACGCGACGGGCCTGATCGTCCTCGACCACATCACCTCGGCCACCGCCCGCTGGATGCCGGTGGAGCGGATCGGACGCGTGGCGCGTGAACGCGGCATCCCGCTGCTGGTGGACGGCGCGCATGTGCCAGGACTGGCGGAGGATCCGCTGGCCGGGCTGGACTGCGACGTGTGGGTCGGCAATCTCCACAAGTTCGGCTGCTCGCCCCGCGGTACGGCGGCCCTGGTCGCCCGCGGTCCGCTCCGCGACGACCTCCACCCGCTGATCGACTCGTGGGGCGCCCCGGAGCCGTACCCCGCCCGCTTCGACACCCAGGGCACCGTCGACGTCACCAGCTACCTCGCCGCGCCGGCCGCCCTCGGCTTCGTCGAGGACACCTGGGGCTGGGACACGGCACGCGCCTACATGCGGACGCTCGCCGACTACGCGGAACGGATCGTCGGCGACGCCTTCGCCGAACTCACCGGCGTCGACAGCGCCGTCGACGTCGGCATGCAGGTCAACGCGCTGCGCCTGGTCCGGCTCCCCGACGGTCTCGGCACCACCCATGCCGCCGCCGACGCCCTGCGCGACCGCGTCGCCGCCGAACTGGGCGTCGAGGCCGCTTTCACCAGCTTCGGAGGCGTCGGTTACCTCCGGCTGTCGACGCACGTGTACAACACGGCCGCCGACTTCGAGTACTTCGCCGAGCACTGCGTTCCGGTGCTCGGCGCATGGGCCCGCACCCAGCACGACGCACACCTCACATCGCAGTGATCCATCGGATTCATCAGATCCAGCAGATCCATCGGATCCATTTCAGACCCCCCGGAACTGGGAGAACACAGTGTTGAGCAGCAGAAAGGCAGCAGCGGTCGCCCTCGGGCTCGCCACCGCGTTGACGGTGTCGGGCTGTGCCGTCGGCGGTGGCTCCGGCACGAGCGACGGAACCGTCACGCTCCACATGGTCGAGAGCCTCACCAACCCGGCCCGTACGGCCGTACTGAAGACCCTCATCGGCCAGTTCGAGAAGCAGAACCCCAAGATCAAGGTCGATCTGATCTCCCCGCCCACCGAGCAGGCGGACCAGAAGATCCAGCAGATGCTCCAGTCCGGCAGCGGCATCGACACCATGGAGGTCCGGGACATCACGGCCGGGCCGTGGTCGACCAACGGCTGGATCTACGACATGAGCAAGGAGCTGAAGGGCTGGAGCGGCTGGAACGCGCTCACCGACAACGCTGTCAAGTACGCCAAGGACGCCAAGGGACGGACGTACTACATCCCGTACGGCTTCTACGGCCTCAGCCTCTACTACCGCACCGACCTGGTCTCCGAGGCCGGTTTCAGCGCCCCGCCCGCGAGTTGGGACGACCTGCTGAAGCAGGCCACCGCCATCCAGGACCCCGACAAGCGCCGGTACGGCTACGCCTTCCGCGGCGGGACGAACGCCAACAGCAACGCCGTCGCGGTCATCGAGGCGTACGTCGCCGACAAGATCGACCGTGACAACGGCTTCAAGCTGACCGACGGCAAGACGATCTTCTCGGCGCCGGAGGCGCTCACCGCCCTGGAGACGTACTTCAAGCTCTTCAAGAAGGCGTCGCCGCCGTCGTCCGTCGCCTGGGGCTACCCGGAGATGGTCGAGGGCTTCTCCAACGGTTCGACCGCCTTCCTCCTCCAGGACCCGGAAGTCATCGCCACGGTGGCCGAGTCGAAGTCGATCACCACGAAGCAGTGGACCACGGCCCCCCTGCTGACCGGCCCCAGCGGCAAGGCCGTTCAGCCGGTGGCGACGGCGGGCTGGGGCATCGCGTCCGGCAGCAAGCACAAGGCGGAGGCGGTCAAGCTGGTCGAGTTCCTCTCCGAGGGCGACGCGGCCACCACCTTCGACAAGAAGAACAGCCTGGTGCCCATCCTCAAGAGCTCCGCCGACGACACCTTCTACAAGACCGGTGCCTGGGCGAGCTACGTGAAGATGACCGAGAACCCGGACACCTACATCACGGTCACCCAGCCCCGTAACTCCTCCTGGTGGACCGAGTGGATCCAGAAGTCCGACTCCGAGATCCAGAAGGTGCTGCTCGGCAAGATGACGCCCAAGGAGCTCCTGGCCGGCTGGGACACCTACTGGACCGAGAAGTGGAAGAGCCAGTAGGGCTGGCAGGAAGGCCGGAAGTGAATCCCTCAACCACCGACGCGGGGCCCCGGCAGGTCGCACCGCCACCCGCGAAGACCTCGACGCCCAGGCCCCCGCGCCCGCGCAGGCCGGTCTTCAGCGGCCGCCGGGGCCTGAGCATCGCGGCGTTCATGGCGCCGGCCGCCCTGTTCGTCGCGGTCTTCGTCTACTACCCGATGATCGCGGGCGGTCAGATGGCCTTCCGTAACTGGAACCTCAACGACCTCACCGACACCTCCTGGGTCGGCCTCAAGAACTTCAAGGGCATCCTGGACGACCCGGTCTTCTACACCGTCCTCGGCAACACCGCGGTCTGGGTGGTCGGTTCGATCGTGCCCCAGTTCGTCATCGGGTTCGCCATCGCCCTGTGGCTGCGCCGCAAGTTCCGCTTCCGGGGGCTCTACCAGGCGTTGATCTTCTTCCCGTGGGCGATCTCCGGGTTCCTGATCGGCATCCTGTTCCGCTGGATGTTCAACAGCGAGTTCGGAGTCGTCAACGACCTGCTGGAAAAAGCCCACTTGATCGACACCCCGATCCCGTGGCTGGCCGACCCGAAGACCGCGATGACCGCCGTCGTCATCGCCAACATCTGGTACGGCGTCACCTTCTTCACCATCATGATCCTGGCCGCGCTCCAGTCGATCCCCGACGAGATCTACGAGGCGGCGGCGCTCGACGGCGCCGGAAAGGTCCGTACGCTCTTCCAGATCACCATCCCCTCCATCCGCGCGACGCTGGCGCTGACGGTCCTGCTACGGGTCATCTGGATCTTCAACTTCCCCGACATCATCTTCGGCATGACCGGCGGCGGCCCGTCCAACGAGACGCACATCGTGACGACTTGGATGATCTCCATCACCCAGCAGGGCGACTACGGGAAGGCCTCGGCGGTCGGGCTGATCGTCGTCGCCATGCTGATGGTCTTCTCGGTCTTCTACCTCACGGCCACCCGGGAGCGGAACGGAACGACGTCATGATCAACAAGGAGTCCACCGCCGGACGCGCCGTCCGCGTCACGTTCCTGACGGGCTGGCTGATCGTCACGGTCTTCCCGCTGTACTGGATCACCATCACCTCGCTCAAGAGCCCCGGGACGATCTTCAGCCCCTCGATCGCCTACTGGCCCGAGCACTTCTCGCTCGCCAACTACACCGGCCTGTTCAGCAAGGCACAGTTCGGTGTCTACCTCACCAACAGCCTGGTCATCGCGACGGTCGCCGGCGCGGTGGCGACCGTCATCTCCCTCCTGTCGGCGTACGTCCTTGCGCGCTTCGAGTTCCGGAGCAGGACCGCGCTCCTGATGGCGGCCCTGGTCACCCAGATGATCCCGTCCTTCATCGCGCTCGGGCCGCTGTACATGCTGATGACGGAACTCCAACTCGTCGACAACCGGCTCGGGTTGACCCTCGTCTACGTCGCGGTCTGCATCCCCTTCTGCACGGTGATGCTCCGCGGGTTCTTCGAGAACGTGCCGGACGCGCTGGAGGAGGCCGCGATGATCGACGGCTGCTCACGGCTCGGGGCGCTCTTCCGGGTGCTGCTGCCGGTGATGCAGCCGGGCATCATCGCGGCGTTCATCTTCAACTTCGTCAACTGCTGGAACGAGCTGTTCCTGTCGGTCACCCTGATGAACAGCGACGCCAACAAGACCGTGCCGACCGCGCTGAACGGCTTCATCTCCAGCTTCAACATCGACTGGGGCTCGATGTCGGCGGCGGCGGTGCTCACCATCGCACCCACGATGCTGCTCTTCGCCTTCGCCAGCCGTTACATCGTCCAGGGACTCACCTCCGGCGCGGTGAAGGGGTGACGAGCGCTCATGGGTTGAGCGGCCAGTAGGGATCCAGGTACCTGCTGCTGCCCAGGCTTCCCCACTCCACGGAGATCCGGTCGCCCTTCCACGGAACGTTGTGGAACGTCGCCCAGGAGACGAAGCTGCGCCCCGGCCCCAGGGTGAAGTTGGTCTCGGGGTGAGTGCTGCACAGGGTCGCGTCGGCGGCGACGTACCCGATCTTCCGGCCGTCGCGCAGGAACCACTCCTTGGACAGCTTGGGGTCCTCCCAGCCCCGGCAGGTGAAGTACAGGACGCGGTCGCTGTCGTTGCGGTAGGTGACGTAGACATGGAGGTACTGCGGCACCTGGCCGGACGGCGGCTTCTCCACCACCGACCACGACCAGTGCAGGCTCCAGTCGGCCTCCACGCGGACGACCCCGTCACCGCCGGGGGCGTACGTCCCCGGTGCCGGACAGTCCCCCAGCGTCTGGGGTGTGCACGGCAGGGAGTCCGCGGCCGCCGTCGGCGCGGACGCCAGCACCAGGGCGAAGGCCGCCGTCCCCGAGACGGCGGCGACAAGGGAATACCGCTTCACGGATTTCACGGCGCCTCCTGGCGGTCCTCGCATCCGGTGCCCGCCGGGGCGGGTTCCCCCGGGGCGCGTCTGCGGAGTACCTCAGCCTGGCAGCCGCCGACGACCTCGCCCAGAAGAGGGACACACGGGCCGGGTGCATTGGCCGAAGGCCACGCGCATCCACTGCGGCGCGCGCCGGGGGGTGCGAGACGGCGTCCGTCGGGGGAGGCACGGACGGCCCGGCCCACCTGGACGTGTCACCGCGATGTCAGCCGTCCCCCTGCCGCACCCCGGCCGACGGCTGCCAGCCGAGCCCGCGGGACACGGCGAGGCCCGCCGCGACGACCGCCGGGCGCAGTGTGCGCAGATCCACCGACCCGCTGCCCACCACGACCGACAGCGCGGCGACGACCTCGCCGTCGGCGTTCATGACGCGGGTGGCGGTGGAGTCCACGCCCGGGGTGGTCTCCTCGCGGACGACGGCCACGCCGGTCCGACGGCACTCCTCCAGGGCCTGGTGCAGTTGGGCCGGCTGGGTGAGGGTGCGCGGAGTGTGTGCCGTCAGGCCCTTCTCGATCACCCGGTCCACCAGGTCGGGTCCCGCGTGCGCCAGCAGGATCTTGCCGACCCCCGAGCTGTGCAGGGGCAGCCTGCCGCCGACGCGGGAGATCAGGTCGACCGCGTTGCCTGCCGAGATCCGCTCCACGAGGACCGCTTCCGTGCCGTCGAGCACGGCGAGCTGCACATGCTGGCGCAGGGCCGTGTGCAGGTCGTCCATGAACGGCAGGGCGACACTGCGCAGCGGCACGCTCAGCGGAGCCAGTGTGCCCAGCTGCCAGATCCGGATACCGACGGTGAAGCCGCCGTCCGGCGCCCGGTCGAGCGCCCCGGCCTCGACGAGTTCGAGCACCAGTCTGCGTACGGTCGGATGCGGCAGCCCGGTCGCGCGGGTCAGCTCGGCCAGGGTCAGCCGGGACCGGCCGGGGCGGAAGGCGAACAGCACCTCGAACAACCGTGAGCCCACACTGCGCCCGGGCTCGCTCGTCCGCGCCATGTCTTCCGCCTCCTTCGATCAGTGATTCTGCCCGCTGCCGCCGGCGGTCTCCCAGCCGGATGTTCACTCGGTGAACATCGCGCTTCAGCCTTCGTCGGGCGCCGGTGAGCATCGGAACCGTCACAGCCGCAGAGCCGAAGGAGCCGCCCGATGCCCATGAACGTGCCCGGCCCAGCCGCCGGCGGACCGCGTATCGCCGTCGTCGGAGGAGGCATCGGCGGCCTCGCCGCAGCCGCCTTCCTCCACCGCGCCGGTCTCACCGCGACCGTCTACGAGCAGGCCCCCGCCCTCACGGAGGTGGGCGCCGGTCTCGTCGTCGCCCCCAACGCGGCCAGGCTGCTGCGCGGGCTCGACGTGATGGACCGGTTCCTGCGTGACGCGGTACCGCTCGACTGGGGATGGGAGTTCCGCCGCTGGGAGAACGGCGAGGTGCTCTCCGCGGAGCGGCTCAGCGGCGTCTGCGAACGGCTGTACGGGGAGCAGACCTACGTCGTCCACCGGGCGGACCTGCTCGGCGCCGTCAGGTCGGCGGTGCCGGCCGAGTGGTTGCGCCTCGGCGCGCGCTGCACGGCGGTCGAGGAGCTGCCGGACGGCGTACTGCTGCGCTTCGCCGACGGCAGCACGGTGGAGGCGGATGTCGTCATCGGCGCCGACGGGGTGCACTCGGTGGTGCGCGGCCTGGTCAGCGAGCCGTCCCCGCCGGAGGACTCGGGCATCTGCGCCTTCCGCGCGATCGTGCCCGCCGAACAGGCACCCGACTTCGCGCGCCGACGTGCGCAGACCCTGTGGATCGGGCCCGGCCGGCACCTGGTGCACTACCCGATGAGCGGCGGCCGGGCGGTCAACATCGTCGCCTTCGCTCCCGCCGGGGCGGACACGGAGGAGTCCTGGAGCGCCACGGCCACGGTGGAGGAGTTCCTCGCCGAGTTCGACGGCTGGGACCCGCGCGTGACCGACCTGATCAGGGCGAGCGGTACGCCCGGCAGGTGGGCGCTCCTCGACCGGGCGCCGCTGGGCCGCTGGAGCGGCGCGAGGAGCACCCTGCTCGGTGACGCGGCCCACCCGATGTTCCCCTTCTTCGCCCAGGGCGCGGCACAGGCCATCGAGGACGGCGCCGTTCTGGCGGCCTGTCTGGCCGAGGACCCGGACGACGTCGAACGTGCCCTGAAGCGTTACGAGTCGGCGCGGATCGACCGTACGACCAGGCTCCAGGAGGCCAGCCACGACCGTGGCCGCGTCAACCATCTGCCCGACGGGCCCGAACAGCGGGCCCGCGACGCACAACTGGCCGACCGCGACCCGCTGGTGGCCAACGGCTGGATCTACGGCTACGACGTCGTGACCGCGACCGTGGCCGCGACCGAGGAAGGTAGGGCCGTCATGCCCGAGACCCCGATCACCCCCAGCGTCCGGCAACGCCGAGTCGAGGCGGACCTGGTCCGCACCGTACTGGCCTCGTTCGACAACACCCCGGACCCGAGGCTGCGGGAGCTGACGCAGGCCCTGGTGCGCCATGTGCACGCCTTCATCCGCGAGGTCCGGCTGACCGAGGGGGAGTGGCAGCAGGCCATCGACTTCCTCACCGCGACCGGGCACATCACCACCGACCGCCGCCAGGAGTTCGTCCTGCTCTCCGACGTCCTCGGCGCCTCGATGCAGACCATCAACGTCAACAACGAGGCGTACGCCGACGCCACCGAGGCCACCGTGTTCGGCCCCTTCTTCGTCGAGAAGTCACCCGAGATCCCACGGGGCGGCGACCTCGCCGGCGGCGCGCCCGGCGAACCCTGCTGGGTCGAGGGCACGGTGACCGACACCGACGGAAACCCGGTCTCCGGGGCCCGGTTGGAGGTGTGGGAGGCCGACGCCGACGGCTTCTACGACGTTCAGTACGACGACGACCGGACGGCCGGGCGCGCCCACCTGTTCACCGACGAGGACGGCACGTTCGCGTTCTGGGGACTCACCCCCGTCCCGTACCCCATCCCGCACGACGGACCGGTCGGCGCGCTGCTGGCGAAGACCGGGCGCTCCCCGATGCGCGCCTCCCATCTGCACTTCCTGGCCACCGCGCCCGGGCTGCGCACTCTGGTGACGCACATCTTCGTCGAGGGCGACCAACTCCTCGGCTCCGACGCGGTGTTCGGGGTCAAGGAGTCGCTCGTCAAGCGGTTCGAGCCGCAGCCCCCGGGCATCCCCGCGCCGGACGGACGTGACCTGGACGGTCGTACGTGGAGCCGGGCGCGGTTCGACATCGTGCTGGCGCCGGAGGCAGTCACCGCGACTGGGGCCGATCATGGGTGAAACGGCGTTCACCTACGAGGCGCTGCCCATGCGGGTGGTCTTCGGCGCGGGCAGCCTCGCACGGGTGCCCGACGAGGTGGCTCGGCTGGGGCTGCGCCGGGTACTGGTCCTGTCGACACCCCGAGGGCGTGAACTGGCCGACCGGCTGGCCGAGTCGCTCGGCCACGCCTCGGCCGGAGTCTTCGACCGGGCACGCGAGCACGTGCCCGTCGAGACCGCCGAGGCGGCCCGTGCCGCGGCGAAGGACGCGGGCGCCGACGGCTGCCTCGCGGTCGGCGGCGGATCGACGATCGGCCTCGGCAAAGCGATCGCCCTGGAGACCGGCCTTCCGGTGATAGCGGTCCCCACGACCTACGCGGGCTCGGAGATGACACCCGTGTGGGGCCTCACGGAAGCGGGCCGCAAGCGGACCGGCCGCGACCCGGCCGTCCTCCCGCGCACTGTCGTCTACGACCCCGAGCTGACCGTCGGGCTGCCCCTGGAGGTCTCCGCCACCAGCGGCTTCAACGCCGTCGCCCACGCGATCGAGGCGCTCTACGCCCCCGACGCCTCACCGATAGTCTCCCTCATGGCCGAGGAAGGCGTACGGTCCCTGCTCTCGGCCCTGCCGGCCCTCGCCATCCACGCGGACGACCCGTACGCCCGCGTCGAGGCGCTGCGTGGGGCATGGCTGTGCGGCGCCTGCCTGGGCGCCACGACGATGTCGCTGCACCACAAGCTCTGCCATGTCCTCGGCGGCACCTTCGGCCTCCCGCACGCCGCCACGCACACGGTCGTGCTGCCGTACACCGCCGCCTTCAACCTCCCCGCGGCCCCGGCGGCGGAGCGGATCCTGCGCCGCGCGACCGACACCTTCGACGTGCCGGGACACCTGGCCCGGCTCTCCACGGCCCTCGGCGCCCCGCCCTCGCTCACCGCCCTCGGCCTGACGGCGACGGACCTGCCACGGGTGATCGAGCAGGTCCTCGCGGCTCCCTACGCCAACCCCCGGCCGGTCACCCGGGACGCGCTGGAGTCGCTGCTCACCGAAGCGCTGCACGGGATGCCGGCGGTGGGGGAGCGGGGTTTCCGCTGAGCCGATTCCCGGCGGAGCGGTCGGTCACGGGGCGATCGGGCGAATCGTACGAGGGCGGTGCCGGTGGCGGGCGAAGAGTGAGGGACGCGTCAGGGACCCCCTCCGCCGAGGGCGACGGACGGGTCCGGTCCGTTCGCTCCGGTGGCGCAGGAGGTGACCGCCCGTGACCTGGAGGCGGTCGGGAAGATCCCCGAGGAGCCGAACGGGCGGTTCCTGCGGGTCGGTTCGAATCCCAACCCGATCGACCCGGAGGATCCGCGAACGTACAACTGGTTCGCGGGCTCCGGCATGCTCTTCGGCGTGCGGCTCCACCAAGGTCGAGCGCCTGACGGACCGGCCGGTGGAGATACCCCGCCTCGACGACCGGCTGACCGGAAAACAGCACCGCTACGGCTACTTCACCAGCCTCGCCGGCGAGGAGATCATCGATGCGCACTTCCACAGCGAGAACCCCGATGCGGTCGACAAGGCGATCTCCCTGTACGCCGACGACATCTCGTGGCCCGGATGAACGTACGGTTCCAACTCGCGGCTGCCCCGTTCCGTCCGGCTCCCCCGATCCATCGAAGGGTTCCCTGACGTGTACCGTCCCGCACTGGACGAACGGCCGCCTAGAGCCAGTCCCGCCGCTTGAAAATCAGGTACAGACTCACGCAGACGACCCCCATCAGGCCGATCGCGAACGGATACCCGAGGTTCCAGCCCAGCTCCGGCATGTTCTCGAAGTTCATCCCGTAGATCGTCCCGACGAGCGTCGGGGCGAACAAAATCGCCGCCCACGAGGAGATCTTCTTGATCTCCTCGTTCTGCTCGAACCCCGCCTCCGCCAACGCCCGCATCTCCGCGTTCTGTTGCTGGGTCACCAGGGTGGCGTTGACCGTCAGGATGTCCGCCAGGGCCTGGCGGAAGCCGTCGACGCGTTCGCTGGTGTGGGTGACGTGGTCGGCCACGTCCCTCAGGTAGCGCTGGAGTTCCTCGTCCGTGCCGTACTTCGCGAAGCCCGCCATCAGGCTGTGCAGCATGCCGACCAGGGGGCGGGTCGCGCGCTGGAACTCGACCATCTCGCGGGAGAGTTCGTAGATACGCCGGGAGACCTCCGGGTCGCCCCGGAAGACCTCCGTCTCGATCTCGTCGATGTCGATCTGGACGCCCTCCACGACCGGCGCGTAGCCGTCGACCACCGCGTCCAGGATCGCGTACAGCACCGCCTCCGGGCCCAGCTTCAGCAGCTCCGGGGTCTCCTCCATCCGGCGGCGTACGGCCGACAGGTCAGGGGCCGCGCCATGGCGGACCGTGATCAGGAAGTCGGCGCCGACGAACACGTGCAGCTCGCCGAAGTCGACCTCCTCGACCGCGTCCAGATAGCGGGCGGCGCTCAGGACGACGAAGAGCGTGTCGCCGTACCGCTCCAGCTTCGGGCGCTGATGCGCCTCCATCGCGTCCTCGACGGCGAGCGGATGCAGGTCGAACTCGTCGGCCAGGGAGAGGAGTTCGGCCTCCGTGGGGCGGGCCAGGCCGATCCACGCCATGCCGGCCGGCTCGTCGCGCAGCTCACGGAAGGTCTCCGCGAGGGTGCTGGGCGTCGAGACGCGTACGCCGTCGCGGTAGAGGGCCGCGTGCACGATGCTGTCGACCGGTTCGGCCGGTGCCGGGGGCGGTGCGTCGGTCCGGGGGACGGCGGGCTTCGCGGGCGGTGCGGAGGGTGGCGTCAGGGCGCGTCGCCAGGCCGGCTTCCGTCCGGTCTTCGAGGCTTGGCGGGCACGTCGCTCGGACATCGCGGCTGGCTCCCGTCTCGACGGTGCTCGAACATGCGTTCAGGTGCGGCTGAGTCGATCACGGAGCAGGATATACGGGTCAAATGACATGGACCCCCGGGGCGGGCAAGCGTCCGGTCCGTATTCGGACAAGGATTGCGGACCGAAGCTGTCCGCAAGTAGGGCTAGCGTGCGGAACATGACGAAGACGACCTCGGCAACCGGCACCACGGCGAGCACCTCGGCCGCCTCGGCTCCCGTCCTCGGCCCCCGCGCCCTCAACCGCGCCACCCTCGCCCGGCAGCTGCTCCTCGCCAGGTCGCCGATGTCCGCCAAAGACGCCCTCACGCACCTCCTCGGTCTCCAGGCGCAGAACGTGAAGCCCCCGTACTACGCGCTCGCCGCCCGCCTCGACGGCTTCGACCCCGAGGAACTCTCCCGGCTGATGGCCGACCGCGAGGCCGTCCGGATCGTCACCATGCGCTCGACCATCCACACCCACACCGCCGACGACTGCCTCACCCTGCGACCGCTCGTCCAGCCCGCCCGGGACCGCGAACTCACCTACTTCCGCAAGGGACTTGTTGGCGTCGACCTCGACCGCCTCACCGCCCTCGCCCGCGACCTCGTCGAGACCGAGCCGCGCACGATGAAGCAGCTGCGCGAGGCGCTTCTCGTCGAGTGGCCGGACGCCGATCCGCAGTCCCTGAGCGTCGCCGCCCGCTGCCGGCTCCCGCTCGTCCAGGTCACCCCGCGCGGACTGTGGGGCCACAGCGGCCAGGTCGCCCTCACCACCGCCGAACACTGGCTCGGCCGCCGGGCCGAACCCGACCCCGACCCGGCATCGACGATCGACGCGACCGTGCTCCGCTACCTCGCCGCCTTCGGCCCCGCCTCCGTCAAGGACATGCAGACCTGGGCCGGCCTCACCCGGCTCCGCGACGCCTTCGAACGCCTCCGCCCGCAGCTCCTCACCTTCCGGGACGAGCACGGCACCGAGCTGTTCGACGTCCCCGACGCTCCCCGCCCCGACCCGGACACCCCGGCCCCGCCGCGCTTCCTGCCCGAGTTCGACAACCTGCTCCTCTCCCACGCCGACCGCACCCGCCTGGTCCCCGCCGACCTCAAGGGCCGTACGTGGACGGGCAATCAGGCGCACTGCGTCCTGCTGGTCGACGGCCTCGTCGCGGGCCTGTGGCGCCTCGCGGACGGCACGCTCACCGTCGAGCCCTTCGGCAGCCTCACAAAGGGCGTACGGGCGGCGGTGGTTGAGGAAGGCGAGCGGATGCTCGGGACGCTGCACGCGGGTACGGCGTACGACATCCGGTTCGGCACCGTCGTACGAGGATGAGAGTGATCCGGAGACATGGATAGGGGGCGCTGCGGACCGCTCGTGGCCGGTCCGCAACGCCCCCTGGCATTCACCTGAGGGGTGCTCAGGAGACTGTGGTGGCTGTACCCCTACCGGCTAGGAGGCGACCTGCGTCGCCACCAGGCTGGAGAAGGTGGTCAGCCGGGTGTAGACCCCGGGGTAGCCGGCCGCAGCGCAGCCCTCGCCCCAGGAAGTGATGCCTGCCAGGACGCCGCCGATCATCAGCGGGCCGCCGCTGTCGCCCTGGCAGGTGTCGACGCCACCGGCTGTGTAGCCGGCGCAGACCATGTCGCTCGCGATGTAGCTGGAGCCGTACGAGCTGGTGCAGCTGGCGTTGGAGACGGTCGGGACCGTCGCCGTGCGCAGCTGGTTGGAGGAGCTGCCGTTCGAGGAGGTGGTGCCCCAGCCGATGATGCGGGCGGTGGTGCCGGCCGCGTACACGCCCGTCTGGGACGAGGTGACGTACGACGCCGTGGTGTACGGCATCGAGGTGGCGAGGGTCAGCACGGCCACGTCGTCGCCCTCGGTGGCGTCGACGTAGCTCGGGTGGATCCAGATCTTGGTGACCCGGCTGACGGTGCCGTTGGTGCCGTTGCGGTAGGTGCGGCCGCCGACGACTCTCACGCTGCTCGTGGTCTCGTCGACCATACAGTGGGCGGCGGTCACGACCTTGGTGGCCGAGACGAGGGTGCCACCGCAGAACTGGTTCTGCGAGGAGTCCGTGATCTGCATGACGTAGGGGTACGTCGCGGCGGTGGTCGTGGTACCGCCCACGATGGGCTGGGGAGCGGCGACGGCGCCGGGGGCGGCGATCAACGCGGTCGTAGCGGCTGCGGCGATGGCCGTCAGCACAGCGGCGGCCTTCTTGGCACGAGCGAGCCCGAACATGGGTTCTCCTCTTGGGGAATTGCCGGTGGGGGGACGCGCGGGTGTGGGGGTGAGGCACGGGGCGGTGGTGCTGCCCCGTGTGCCCGGCGTTGCGGCACATCCACAAGGTAGGAGCCGGATAAGGGCCTCCCCAATGAGGGAACCCCCTAGGGGAGTTGGGGGAGGGAAAACCCTCGGTCGTACGGGCTCGACAGCGCGGTACGGTGAGAGCGCAAGGATGGATCCCGCGCAGGAGCGGCCGTACCTGGTATGTGTGCCTTACTTGGTGTGGCGCCCCGCCGCCAGCCTGACGATGTCCACCCGAGACCGGATCCCCAGCTTCCGGTACACCCGGGTGAGCGTCGCCTCGACCGTCTTGACGCTGATGAACAGGCGTCCGGCGATCTCGCGGTTGGTCGCACCCTCCATCACGAGCGCCGCGACCTGACGTTCCATCGCGGCGAGCCCGTCGAGCGCGGCGGCGGCCTGCGGCTGCTGTACGAGGGGCTGCGGCGCGGGGTTGGGCACGGTGGCCGCGTCCACCCGACGCAGCCAGGGCAGCGCGCGGGAACGTCTGAACAGCCGTGCGGCCTCGTCGTACGAGGTCGGGGCAGGCGTCGGCCCCGGGGGGCCGGTGCGCAGCTCGGCCAGCGCGAGGGCGGCGCGCGCCTCCTCAAGTCCATAGCCCAGCTTGGCCAGTCGGTCCTGCGCGGACGTCAACTGGGCGAGCGCCGCGTCGTGTTCGCCGCGCGCGGCACGCACCAGCGCCTCGGCCCGGTCGAGCACCGCGAGCACGCTCTCACGCCCCAGCCGCAGTGCGTGGGCCCGCGACACATCGATGACCTCCTGCGCCTCGTCGATCTCGCCGACCCCTACGAGCGCCTCCGCGAGATCGCCCTGCCAGCGCCCGCGCGCCGGGTCGTCGACGCCGAGATCCTGCTCCAACTCCCGCGCCCGGCGCAGCGACTGGACCGCGCCAGGCGCGTCCCCGGCCACCAACCGGGCGTATCCCAGGGCCGCTTGGGCCCGGGACAGATAGATCAGGTCGCCGTTCTCCTCGGCCTGCTCGACCGACTCCCTGGCCAGCGCCAGCGCCCGGTCCACGTCCCCGCCGGACGCCTCGGCCAGCGCGGCGAGCATCGCGGAGGCGACCTCGCCGATGCCGGTGTCCCGGGCCAGCCGCAGACTCTCCCGGGCCAGGTCGAGCGCCCGGCCGCAGTGCCCGCAGCGCAGTTCGGTCTCGGCGAGGCCGCGCAGGAAGTGGACCTCGCTCTCGACCGATCCGCGCCGGCGCACCTCACGCAGCAGGGTGGTGATGGTGGCCCGTGCCTCGGGCAGTTGGTCGCTCATGATCAGCCAGCGGAACCGGGTCGAGCCGATGCCGTTGTGATGGACCGTCACTTCCGGGTCCTGGGGCTCCTTCAGCGCGCGTTTGATGGTCGCGGGCGCGTCCGGGTGGCCCATCAGGGTCTCGGTCTGGGCCTGGAAGGAGAGCGACATCAGCTCCGTGTGCCGGTCGCCGCCGAGAGCGGCCAGCTCCGCCGCGCGCGCCGCCTCCTTCCGGCACTCGGCGAAGTCGCCCTCCACGAGCACCGCCCGCCAGGCCAGTTGGTAGTGGACCAGGGCGAGCAGCCGGGGGTCGTCGCCCGCGTCGGCCAGCGCCTGCGGGAAGACGGAGTCGACCTCCGTCATGGCGTGGCCCGCCGTGTCGATCACGATCATCCAGGCCCGCACCCGCTCGTCGGGCACGGCCGGCCCGTCGAGCACCTGGCGGGCGATGTCCCGCGCGAGATCGAGGTCACCGGAGGTGATCGCGTCCTCGGCGGCCCGCAGCCGGTGTTCGTCCGGGCTCGGCACGCTGTCGGCCGGGGTGTGCCGCACGGCGAGCTGCCCGAGCGCGGCCGCCACCGACGGCGCCCCGCGGTCCCGGGCCAGGTCGGCGGCCTCGGCGAGCCGGGCGGCCACCTCCGGATCCGTGCCCTCGGTGGCCAGGGCGAGGTGCCGGGCCCGCTCGATGGGGTCGGAGGCGGCCGTGGACAGCGCGGCGTGCGCGGCCCGGCGCTCCTGGGCGCTCGCCTCCGCGTACAGCGCGGCCGAGACGAGGGGATGCGCGAACCGTACGGCCGGACCCTCGGGCTCGGTGGCCAGCAGCCCGAGCGCGGCGGCCTGGGCGGTCTCCGCCTCGGCGTTCTTCCGGCCCGCCTCGTGCAGCAGGGCCAGGGTGGGACGGGCGCCGGCGCTCACCACCAGGAGGGTGCGGCGGGCGTCGTCCGAGAGCATCTCCAGGCGGCTGAGGACCAGCGCGCGCAGCGAGGTCGGCACCGGCAGGGGCTCGCCCGGGCGCGGGGGAGTGGGGCTCTCGGCCAGGGCCCGGCCCAGTTCGAGGGCGTACAGCGGGTTGCCGGCGCTGGTGCGGTGGATCTCCCGCACGGTCGAGCGCGGGAGGCCGCCGTAGCCCCGGTGGTCGAGGAGCGCGGCCACCTGGGAGTGGGTCAGGGGGTTGACCCGGACCGCGAGGGTGTCGGGCGTGGACGCGCGTAGATAGCGGTCGTACTCCTGGCCGTCCGACCGACCGGCGAACACCATTCGGACGGGGGCGTCGGCCAGCCGGCGGGCGGCGAAGCCGAGCAGTTCGGTGCTGGCGGTGTCCAGCCACTGGAGGTCGTCGGCGACGACGAGCACGGGGCCCTTGGCGGCCAGCGCGCGCAGTGCGGACAGCACGGCCAGTCGCAGCGCGAGGCCGTCGCGCTGGAGCGTGGACTCGCCGCGGCCGGTGAGCGCCGCCTCCAGGGCGACACGCTGGGCGACGGGCAGTTGGGCGGACACCTCGTCGAGCGCGAGGCCGAGAAGGTCGGCGAGTGCGAGGAAGGGGAGATGCGATTCGGACTCGGTGGCGGAGCAGCGCAACACGGTTCGTGCCGATTCGCCGTATTCCGCGGCCAATGTCCGCAGGACGGTGGACTTTCCTATTCCGGCGGGTCCGTGCAGCAGTACGCTGCCGCCCCGCGCAAGCTGCTCGCGGGCCGCGATGAGTGCCTCGTCCCGGCCTATGAGCAGGTCAGAGCGGCATCGGCCAGACTCCTGGAAGTCCCGTCGCACGGTCACCGCTCCCCTCCTGTGTCGTGTGGGCCCCAATATTAGGCAACAGATCTTTGAATTTCGGACCGGCGGTGTGGTGAGCCGAATAACAGGACGGTAGCGGCATGGGGAAATTCAAGTCACTTGTGAATGAATACGCCGTATGCGTGTGCGGAGCGTGACGAAGGATTCTCGCTGATGGCAAGACGTTGCCCGATCGGACGTGGCGCCCACCCCTGTTCGGGGGTAGTGAGTCCTGCGACACGGATTACACGCTGCCGGAGAGTCGCCCGGCAATGGTCCGGGATCGAGGAGGACTGATGACGACGGTGACCGAGCGCTTCCGAGAGGCACGGGACTTTCTGCTGGCCCACCGCGAGGACTACGCCACCGCCTACGAGGGTTTCCGCTGGCCCCGCCCGGAGCGCTTCAACTGGGCCCTGGACTGGTTCGACGTCATCGCGGACGGGAACGACCGCACCGCCCTCCACATCGTCGAGGAGGACGGCTCCGAGGCCAAGCTGTCCTTCGCCGAGCTGTCCGCCCGCTCCGACCGGGTCGCGGGCTGGCTGCGCGGGCGCGGGGTCCGCCCCGAGGACCGGCTCCTCGTCATGCTCGGCAACCAGACCGAGCTGTGGGAGACGGCCCTCGCCGCGATGAAGCTCGGCGCCGTCGTCATCCCCGCCACACCCCTCCTCGGCCCCGCCGACCTGCGCGACCGTGTGGACCGCGGCCGGGTCGCCCATGTCCTCGTCCGCGCCGAGGACACCGCCAAGTTCGACGAGGTGCCCGGCGGCTACACCCGGATCGCGGTGGGCGGCGCCCCCGAGGGCTGGCAGCCGTACGAGGACGCCTACGACGCCCCCGCGGGGTTCACGCCGGACGGGCCGACCCACTGCGACGACCCCCTGATGCTCTACTTCACCTCGGGCACGACGGCCCGCCCCAAACTGGTCGAGCACACCCACGCGTCGTACCCCATCGGGCACTTGGCGACCATGTACTGGATCGGCCTCAAGCCCGGCGACGTGCATCTGAACATCTCCTCGCCCGGCTGGGCCAAGCACGCCTGGTCCAACCTCTTCGCGCCCTGGAACGCCGAGGCGACCGTCTTCATCCACAACTACACCCGCTTCGACCCGGCCCGGCTGATGGCGGAGATGGACCGCGCGGGCGTCACCTCCTTCTGCGCCCCGCCGACCGTCTGGCGCATGCTCATCCAGGCCGACCTGACCCAACTCCGTACCCCGCCGCGCGAGGCCGTGGCCGCCGGGGAGCCGCTCAACCCCGAGGTCATCGAACAGGTGCGCCGCTCCTGGGGTGTCACGATCCGGGACGGCTTCGGCCAGACGGAGACCGCCGTCCAGGTCTCCAACAGCCCCGGCCAGCCCCTGAAGACGGGCTCCATGGGCCGCCCGAGCCCCGGCTACAAGGTCGTCCTCCTCGACCCGGTCTCGGGCGAACCGGGCGCGGACGAGGGCGAGATCGCACTCGACCTCGCCACCCGCCCGGTCGGCGTCATGACCGGCTACCACGGCGACGCCGACCTCACGGCGGAGGCGATGGCCGGCGGCTTCTACCGCACCGGGGACATCGGTTCGCGCGACGAGGACGGCTACATCACGTACGTCGGCCGGGCCGACGACGTCTTCAAGGCGTCCGACTACAAGATCTCCCCCTTCGAGCTGGAGAGCGCGCTCCTGGAGCACGAGGCGGTGGCGGAGGCGGCCGTGGTCCCCGCGCCGGACGAACTGCGCCTGGCCGTACCGAAGGCGTACATCGTGCTCGCGGCGGGCTGGGAGCCGGGACCCGACACCGCGAAGGTGCTGTTCGAGCACAGCAGGGAGGTTCTCGCCCCCTACAAGCGCCTGCGCCGCCTGGAGTTCGCCGACCTCCCCAAGACGGTCTCCGGCAAGATCCGCCGGATCGAACTGCGTGAGGCGACGGCGGCGGGCTCGGCGAACGAGTACCGCGAGGAGGACTTCCGGTGAGTTCGACGAGTTCGACGAGTTCGACGAGTTCGACGAGTGCGGCGACTTCGGTGAGTTCCTACGCCCACGGGATCAGTGACACCCCGCTGTTGGGGGAGACGATCGGCGCCAACCTGGACCGGGCGGTGACCGCCTGGCCGGACCGCGAGGCGCTCGTCGACGTACCGTCAGGGCGTCGCTGGACCTACGCCCAATTCGCCGCCGACGTCGACGAGTTGGCGTACGCGCTGATCGCGAGCGGGATCGCGGGGGGCGACCGGGTGGGCATCTGGGCGATCAACTGCCCCGAGTGGATGCTGGTCCAGTACGCCACCGCGCGGATCGGCGCGGTCATGGTGAACATCAACCCGGCCTACCGCACCCATGAGGTCGAGTACGTCCTCAACCAGGCTGGGATCTCACTGCTGTTCGCCTCCCTCAGCCACAAGGGGAGCGACTACCGGGCGATGGTCGAGGAAGTGCGGGGCGGATGCCCGCAGTTGCGGGAGACGGTGTATATCGGCGACCCGAGCTGGGACGCACTGATCGCACGCGGCACCCCGGCGGCCTTCCCGGAACTGTCCTGCGACGACCCGATCAACATCCAGTACACCTCGGGCACGACGGGCTTCCCGAAGGGGGCCACGCTCTCCCATCACAACATCCTCAACAACGGTTATTTCGTCGGGGAGTTGATCGCCTACACCGAGCAGGACAGGGTGTGCGTCCCGGTCCCGTTCTACCACTGCTTCGGCATGGTGATGGGAAACCTGGCGGCCACCTCGCACGGCGCGTGCATCGTGATCCCGGCCCCGTCCTTCGAACCGGCGGCGACGCTGCGGGCGGTGGCACAGGAGCGCTGCACCTCGCTGTACGGCGTACCGACCATGTTCATCGCGGAGTTGGCCCTCCCGGACTTCGCGGCGTACGACCTGTCGTCCCTCCGTACGGGCATCATGGCGGGCTCGCCGTGCCCGGTCGAGGTGATGAAACGGGTCGTCGCCGAGATGCACATGGCCGAGGTGTCCATCTGCTACGGCATGACGGAGACGTCCCCGGTGTCGCTCCAGACCCGCCGGGAGGACGACCTGGAACACCGCACCGGCACGGTCGGCCGGGTCCTCCCGCACATCGAGGTCAAGGTCGTAGACCCGGCGACCGGAGTGACTCAACCGCGCGACACCGCAGGGGAGTTGTGCACCCGCGGCTACAGCGTGATGCTCGGCTACTGGCAACAGCCCGAGAAGACGGCCGAGTCGGTCGACGCCGGCCGCTGGATGCACACCGGCGACCTCGCGGTGATGCGGGAGGACGGCTACGTCGAGATCGTCGGCCGCATCAAGGACATGATCATCCGGGGCGGCGAGAACATCTACCCGCGCGAGATCGAGGAGTTCCTGTACGGCCATCCGAAGATCGCCGACGTCCAGGTGGTCGGAGTGCCGCACGAGCGGTACGGCGAGGAGGTCCTCGCGTGTGTCGTCCCCCGAGCGGAGACCGAACCGCCCACGCTGGCCGAGCTGCGGGCCTTCTGCGAGGGCAGGTTGGCCCACTACAAGATCCCGAGCAGGTTGCAGGTGCTGGACGCCTTTCCGATGACGGTGTCGGGGAAGGTGCGGAAGGTGGAGCTGCGGGAGAGGTTCGCCGGGGAAGGCTGACGGTGGTGGTTCAGGGCCTGCGCATGCAGACGCGGGGCCAGCGGTCGAGGCCGTGCTCGGCCTCGGCGGCGCGGATCTTCCGCAGGCCCGGGGTGAGTTCGGCCTCGTCGAGGGTGCGGAAGCCGAGGCGGGCGTAGTAGGGCGCGTTCCAGGGGACCTCGGTGAACGTGGTCAGGGTGAGGTGGGTCAGGCCTTCCTTGTGGGCGCGGTCGGTGGCGTGTGCGAGGAGGGCTTCGCCGATGCGGTGGTGGGCGAAGTCGGGGTGTACGGAGATCTGTTCGATGTGGAGGGCGCCGTCCACGGGTTCTGCGATCAGGTAGGCGACGGGGTGGTTCTCGTTGTCGGCGGCTACCCAGGCGTGGCCTGCTTTTCGGTATCGCTCCAGGACTTCGAGGGAGGGTGGTTCGTCGTCGGCTATCTCCGCCATGTCGGGGGGTGCCGTGAGGGGTTGTTGGTTTGGTGCTGCGCCGTCGTGGCTGGTCGCGCAGTTCCCCGCGCCCCTTTGGGGCGCGCTCAGGGTGCGGAAGAGGGCTCCTGCGGCCCGTTCGATTGCTCGGAGCGTCGGGAGTTCGGCGGGGGTGGCCGGGCGGATGTGCATGCGCCGAGTATCCGGCGGGCGTGTGCTTCGGGCACCCGGGTTTTCGGGCTCAGACTCCGGTGGCGTCCAGGTCGTCTGCCGGGCTGTTGACCGGTTGGGGAGTGCCCGTCAGGTCCAGGACGAAGAGGGGGATGCCGAGGGTGTCGGCTCGGGCTCGGGCGTCGCTGTCGTAGCCGGCGAGGGAGAAGTAGACGCAGTTCGAGGACTCCGTCATCGCTGTCAGCCACAGGCACTCGATGTCCCGCAGGGAGGCCGGGCTCACCGTCGGGTCGACCTGGGCCAGGACGCCGCGCGCGGCGAGCCCGACGCCGGACGGGGGCCGCTGGTCCGCGCGGCGGATGTCCTGGTAGCCGAGCCAGCGCAGATAGAGGGCGGCGGCGGTGACGGCGTCCCGTGCGGTGCGGATGGTGACGGGCTGGAAGGCGCGCCGGGGGCGGGCGGAGGGGTGGGGGCGCGGGGCGCGGAGAACGCCCGGGAGTTTCGCGGTGCCGCCCGGCGGGGTCGGGGTCTCCGGGGCGGGACGGTCCTCAGGAGTGTCCTGGCCGGCCCGTGTCACCGGGATGCGCAGGACCGTGCCGCAGGGGCAGCCCAGTTCGGGGTGCGGCCACTGGTCTCCCCGGCCGCAGGCCGAGCAGCGCACGGTGACCCATTCCTCGTCCCAGACACGGTGGGTGACGGCTGTCGCGGGCGCTCGTTCGTCGAGCGACGGGCTGACGGGCGTACCGCACGCGCACGGATAGGAGGGTGCCGCGTACAGATGCTCGCGCAGGCAGGCCGGACAGCGCACCGGCATGCTCTCGGCCATGGCCCACTCCACTACGTGATGTCGGGGTCAGAGCCCCATCGTGCTGCACGGAACCCCCGCTTGTCCGTCTCTTGACGGCCTTTCCGGCCCCACTTACATTGTTTCCAGATAGCAGAAGTTGATTTCCACAATATGGAAATCGTCACGGAAGACTCAACTCTCCGCGGGGCGCGACGGGAGTACGAATCCGAGGAGTTGCTCCATGGCACGTATGACCGCTGCCCGCGCGGCAGTCGAGATCCTCAAGCGGGAGGGCGTCACGCACGCGTTCGGGGTGCCCGGCGCGGCGATCAACCCCTTCTACGCGGCGCTCCAGGCCTCCGGCGGGATCAGTCACACCCTCGCCCGCCATGTCGAGGGCGCCTCGCACATGGCCGAGGGCTACACCCGCACCCACCCCGGCAACATCGGTGTCTGCGTGGGCACTTCGGGCCCCGCAGGCACCGACATGATCACGGGGCTGTACTCCGCGACCGGCGACTCGATCCCGATCCTCTGCATCACCGGACAGGCGCCCACCGCCGTGATCCACAAGGAGGACTTCCAGGCCGTCGACATCGCCTCCATCGCCCGGCCGGTCACCAAGATGGCTGTCACCGTGCTGGAGGCGGCCCAGGTGCCCGGCGTCCTCCAGCAGGCCTTCCATCTGATGCGGTCGGGTCGCCCGGGGCCGGTGCTGGTGGACCTGCCGGTCGACGTCCAGCAGACGGAGATCGAGTTCGACCCGGAGACCTACGAACCGCTGCCCGTCTACAAGCCGGCCGCCACCCGCGCCCAGATCGAGAAGGCGCTCGCGCTGCTCAACGCCTCGCACCGGCCGCTGATCGTGGCGGGCGGCGGCATCATCAACGCCGACGCGGCCGAACTCCTCGTCGAGTTCGCCGAGTTGACGGGCGTTCCGGTCGTTCCGACTCTCATGGGCTGGGGCGCGCTGCCGGACGACCACGAGCTGAACGCCGGCATGGTCGGCCTCCAGACCTCGCACCGCTACGGCAACGCCACCTTCCTGGAGTCCGACTTCGTCCTCGGCATCGGCAACCGCTGGGCCAACCGCCACACCGGCCGCCTCGACGTCTACACGGCCGGCCGCACCTTCGTGCACGTCGACATCGAGCCCACCCAGATCGGCCGTATCTTCGCCCCCGACTTCGGCATCGCCTCCGACGCGAAGGCCGCGCTGGAGCTTTTCGTCACGGTGGCAAGGGAGTTGAAGGACGCGGGCGACCTCCCCGACCGCTCCGACTGGGCGGCGGCCACGCAGGAGCGCAGGGCCCGCCTCCAGCGCCGTACGCACTTCGACGACATCCCGATCAAGCCGCAGCGCGTGTACGAGGAGATGAACAAGGCCTTCGGCCCCGAGACTCGGTACGTGACCACGATCGGCCTCTCCCAGATCGCCGGTGCCCAGATGCTGCACGTCTACCGGCCCCGGCACTGGATCAACTGCGGCCAGGCGGGCCCCCTCGGCTGGACGATCCCGGCCGCGCTGGGCGTCGCCGTCGCCGACCCGGAGGCCTCCGTGGTCGCCCTCTCCGGGGACTACGACTTCCAGTTCATGATCGAGGAGTTGGCGGTCGGCGCCCAGCACCGCATCCCGTACGTCCACGTCCTGGTGAACAACTCCTACCTCGGCCTGATCCGGCAGGCGCAGCGGGCCTTCGACATCGACTTCCAGGTCAACCTGGAGTTCGAGAACCTCAACTCGCCCGAGCTGGGCGCCTACGGCGTCGACCACGTCAAGGTCGCCGAGGGCCTCGGCTGCAAGGCGATCCGCGTGACGGACCCCGCCGAACTGGCCACCGCCTTCGAGCAGGCCAAGAAGCTGGCAGCCGAACACCGGGTCCCGGTGGTCGTCGAGGCGATCCTGGAACGCGTCACGAACATCTCCATGTCGACCACCAACGACATAGGAAACGTGGTGGAGTTCGAGGACATCGCCACCGAACCGGGGCACGCGCCGACATCGATCAGACCACTGAAGGTCTGACCGCGACGACACGCGAGAAGGGGGTGCCCACATGGGCACCCCCTCTTGTTTCCCCTGTTTTCCCCCGTGCGGTGATCCCTCGTGCATTGAGGGCTGCGTAGCGCGGCGCCCTCACTGCCCGTGATGCTCCGAGAGCCCCGGCCAGTCCTCGGGTCCGCCGCCCTGCCACTCGACGAGGTCGCTCGTCTCGGGGTCGATCCACTCCAGATCGGCGAGTCGCAGCGCCTCGACGACATCGTCGAGGTGGGAGGCGACCCCGAGTGTCTCGTCCCCGGCCGTCACCCGCCTCGATCCGTCCAGGGCCGGGGGATGCACGACGATGTTGGGTACGTCCATGCTCCCAGCGTGCTGCCCGCGCACCCGTTCCGCACATCGGGAACCGGGCCACGCGGGCAGGGGGAAGCGCCGTGGGATTCCGGGCGGCGCCAACGCCTGGGCGCGACAGGACAGTTGTCAGCGGCGGCGCCGCCCGGAAGATCAGAGGGGAAGGGCGGGGGCGTCAGACCTCGGCGCCAGACAGGCGCTCCACGCCCCGCAGCAGCGCCGAGTGGTCCAGGCCCCCGTCGCCCTGGGTACGCAGGGACGCCACGAGTTGGGCGACCACCGCGCCCACCGGCAGCGCGGCGCCGACCGAACGGGCCGCGTCCGTCACGATGCCCATGTCCTTGTGGTGGAGGTCGATCCGGAAGCCCGGCGCGAAGTCACGGTTCAGGAAGTTGTCCCGCTTGCGTGCCAGCACCGTCGAGCCGGCCAGTCCGCCGCCCAGCACCTCCAGCGCCGCCCCCAGGTCCACGCCCGACTTCTCCAGGAAGACCACGGCCTCGGCGCACGCCTGGATGTTGACGGCGACGATCAGCTGGTTCGCGGCCTTCACCGTCTGGCCGGAGCCGTGCGGACCGCACAGCACGATGGTCCTGCCCAGCGCCTCGAAGATCGGCTTCGCCGTGTCGAAGTCGGCCTGCTCGCCGCCGACCATGATGGACAGCACGGCCTCGACCGCGCCCGCCTCACCACCCGAGACGGGCGCGTCCAGCACTCGGACGCCCTTCTCGGCCGCCGCCTTCGCCAGGTCCACCGACGTCTGCGGGGTGATCGACGACATGTCGACGAGCAGGGCACCGGGCCGCACATTCGCGAGGATGCCCTCGGGGCCGTACGCGACCGCCTCGACCTGCGGTGACGCGGGGACCATCGTGATCACCACGTCGGCGTCGCGCACGGCCTCGGCGATCGAGCCGGCCGCGGTGCCGCCGGCGGCGACCAGCCGGTCGAGCTTGTCCTGTTCCAGGGTGAAGCCGGTGACGTCGTAACCCGCCTTGATCAGGTTCTCGGACATGGGGGAGCCCATGATGCCGAGGCCTATCCAGGCGACCCGGGGGAGACTGCTCATGGTGGGGTGCCTCTCTGCGATGTCGATGTCGATGTCGATATCCAGGTCAGGGGTTCAGCGCGCTTCGCGCGGCAGCCAGTCGAAGGCCTCGGCGCTCGGCCGGTCGCCCGGCTTGTACTCCAGGCCGACCCAGCCCGCGTAACCGGCCTTGCGCAGCCGGTCCAGGTGGTCGGCGAGGGGCAGGGTGCCGGTGCCGGGGGCGCCACGGCCGGGGTTGTCGGCGATCTGGACGTGGCCCGTCTTGGCCGCGAACTCGTCGATCACCGACGGGAGGTCCTCGCCGTTCATGGACAGGTGGTAGAGGTCCATCAGGAAACGGGCGTTGTCGAGTCCCGTCGCCGCGTTGACCCTGTCGACGACCTCCACGGCCGCCGGGGCGCTGACCAGTGGGTACCGGGGTGACTCCGGCCTGTTGAGCGCCTCCACGAGGAGGGTCGCGCCGATGCGGTCGGCGGCGCGGGCCGCGAGCACCAGGTTCTCCAGCGCCAGCGCGTCCTGCTCCGCCGGGTCCACGCCCTCGATCCGGTTGCCGTACAGCGCGTTGAGGGCGCCGCAGCCGAGCGACCCGGCCAGACCGGCGGCCACCTCGATGTTGACGCGGAACCGCTCGGACTCCGCCCCGGGCACCGACAGGGCGCCCCGGTCCGGGCCCGGCAGCTGTCCGGCGTAGAAGTTCAGGCCGGTGAGCCGGACGCCCGCGTCCTCGACCGCGGCCCGCAGGGAGTCCAGCTCGGACTGTTCCGGGGTGGGGGAGTCGAGCCAGGGCCACCACAGCTCGACCGCGGTGAAACCGGCCGCCCGGGCCGCCGCCGGGCGTTCCAGGAGCGGGAGTTCCGTGAAGAGGATCGACAGGTTGACGTTGAAGCGCTGCTCTGTGAATCCCATGGCCGCCGACGCCCTTCTCGATGCCGTTCAAATTCCGTATTGTGGAAATATGTTTCTGTCTATTGGAAGATTGCCGCCGGGTGTCGGAGCTTGTCAAGAGGGCTCTCCCAAGTGGTCTCCCGAGTGGCGGGGCGGGAAGAGGGCGGTTAGACAGGTGAAACGTTCATATGAGCGGGGCGCACGTTGCCCGTGTGTCAGTGCCCTGAAGTTGTGAGGCGAACATGGCCGTCGAGCCATTCCCTGTCTGCCCGGAGAACGCCGGAACAGGCGAACATCCTCCCGTCACCCGAATACGTACGGACGAGCTGGTGCGCACCGCGGTCGTCGCCAGACCCCTGGACGACGTCGTCCAACTCGTCACCCTCCTGGAGCAGTCGCCCGACGGCCTGCCGATCGCGGCCTCGGTCCTGCGGGTGGCGGCGGTGGCGCGTTCCGTGGAGGACGTCTCGCGCCTCGTGGAACTGCTGGGCCCGCCGCAGCGAGGCGTCGACCGGATGGACGAGGCGATCCGGACGGCCGCCGAGCAGCGGCCCGTCGCCGAGGTCGGCCGCCTGGTCGCCCTCCTGCACGCGGCCCCGCACGCCGCACACGCCAAGGCCCAGGCACTGCACGCGGCGGCCACCGGCAGACCCGTCGAGGACCTCGTCCAGCTGATCGGCCGCTTCGACGAGGCCCAGGGCGGCGGCGAGGTCCATGGCCGGGACCGGGAATCCGCGGCCACGCCCACCCCCGTACCCGCCCCCGCGCACACCGCACCTCACGGCCAGGAACAGCCGGCCCGCCTCTGGCTCCGCCGTGCCGCCGCCGTCCTCGTCCTGCTCTGCGGCGCGGCCCACTTCCCGCTCGACTGGGTCGACGCGCCGAAGCACGGACTGGCCGCCTCGCTCGGGATCTCCGCGCTGTGTCTGCTGGCCGGTACGGCGCTCTGGTTCAGCCGGTCGTCGGTCGTGGCCGCCGCTGCCGTGCTCATTGCGGGCGCTCTGGCCGCAGCCCAACTGCTGGGCGTACACGCCGATTCGGCGACACTCGCCTACGTACGGCAGGCGGGCGGAGCCGCTACCCCGCTGCCCGCTCTGGCGGCCTGCCTGGCGACACTCGCCGCGCTGACGGCGCTGGCCGTCTCCCTCGCCCGCCGGGGGCGTGTCACCGGCGCGCGTGACACCGCCCAGGACACTTCCCTGGAGGTGAACTCCCTTCGGCTGTAGGCCGGTTGGTGGCCTCGGGGGCATGGTCCTCGGCCCGAGCGGGCATCGCTGGTGATTGCCGCCGGGGAGTCCGTTAGGGTCGAGCCCGAGCGACCGGGAGCCGATGCCATGGGGGCACAGTGCGATTGAGAGTGGAGTTCACGACCGAGCCCTTCGACCTCGACGAGGCACCCGCACACGCGCTGGTCGCCCGCGAGGTCATCGAGGCGGCCGATCTGGACGCGGTGGACGTCGGCCCGTTCGGCAACACCGCCGAGGGCCGCGCCGACGCCGTGCTCACCGCCCTCGACGCGCTGCTCCGCAAGACCCTGGAGGCCGGCGCGACGCGGATCTCGCTCCAGGTCAACGTGATCGACGGGGAGGGCGGTCAGTGACCGGCGCGGGGGACGCGTCCGCCGGTGCGGCCTTCGTCGCGGCCGTGAAACCGCTGGTCGACGCCATGGGCGGCGAGATGGTCCCGCCCGGCCAGGCGGGCCCCGACGACGTCGTGCTCGCCTGGGAGGGCGCCGACGTGGTCGCCGTACGCCTGCCGCAGCTCGCCGACTCGCTCGATCACATCCTGGCCGCCCTGGAGCGCAAGCACGGCAAGCCGCTGGCCGAACTGGACCGCAAGGCCAAGCAGGAGATCGTCCGGATACTCGAGGCGCGTGGCGCCTTCTCCGTGCGGCACGGGGTCGAGACCGTGGCGGGCGCCCTCGGGGTCAGCCGCTTCACGGTCTACAACTACCTGAACCGCGAGAAACAGGCCTGACGGGCTCCGGGTGAGGCCGTCGGAGCGACGCCGTAACCCGGAATTTTCAACAAAGTGTTGACGTCTTGTCGCCGGAAGGCGTTAGCTGTGCGGAGCCCGTCCAGTACGCACAAGGCCACGGAGGCTTGCCGTGACGTCGAGTACGACCCCTGGTGGCCTCGCCCGGTTCAACGCCCTGGCGGACTCCGCGGCCCGCGCCGCCCTCCACGAGGCCTGCGCCTCGACGGCCTGGGGACAGCACCTGCTCGCCGGACGCCCGTACGCCACCACCGAGGACCTCTACGCGGCGAGCGACGCGGCGATGGCCGACCTGACCGCCGACGACCTCGCCGAGGCGGTGGCCGGCCACCCGCCGATCGGCCGCCCCAAGCCCGGTGACCCGACCTCCGCCCGCGAGCAGCGCGGTATGGCCGGTGCCTCCGACGAGCTGAAGTCCGAGATGCTCGAACTGAACCTCGCCTACCAGGAACGCTTCGGCCATGTCTTCCTGATCTGCGCGACCGGCCGCACCGGCGAGCAGATGCGCGACGCGGTCAGGGAACGGATCGGGAACACGCCGGAGCGGGAGCGCGAGATCGTCCGCACCGAACTGGGCAAGATCAACCGCATCCGGCTGGGCAACCTCGTACAGGAAGAGCGGGCATGAGCACCGACACCACCGCCTCCGTGTCCACGCACATCCTGGACACCAGCATCGGCCGACCCGCCGTGGGAGTCGCCGTCCAGCTCTCCGCCCGCTCGGGCCGGGACGCGGACTGGCAGGCGCTCGGCGGCTCCGCGACCGACGCGGACGGGCGGTGCAAGGACCTCCCGGCGCTGCCGGAGGGGACCGCCCATGTACGGCTCGACTTCGCCGTGGAGCCGTATTTCGAGAAGAAGCAAGCCGATGCGCAGCAGGACGCCCCCGCGAATCGGGACAGCGGTGCGGCGGGAGCGTTCTTCCCGGAGGTGGCGATCACGTTCGCCGTCGTACCGGGCGAGCACTACCACGTACCGCTGCTGCTCAACCCGTTCGGCTACTCCGTATACCGAGGGAGCTAGCTCTATGCCCATCCTGGGACAGAACCAGTACGGCAAGGCCGAGAACCGCGTCGTGCGCGTCACCCGCGACGGCGCCACCCACCACATCAAGGATCTCAACGTCTCCGTGTCGCTCTCCGGCGACATGGACGAGGTCCATCTCTCCGGCTCGAACGCGAACGTCCTGCCGACGGACACCACCAAGAACACGGTGTACGCCTTCGCCAAGGAGCACGGCATCGACTCCGCCGAGCAGTTCGGCATCCATCTGGCCCGGCACTTCGTGACCAGCCAGGAGCCGATCGAGAAGGCACGCATCCGGATCGAGGAGTACTCCTGGGCGCGGATCGAGGCGGCGGGCGAGGGCGAGCACTCCTTCGCCCGGCAGGGCCAGGAGACCCGGCTGACCCAGATCACCTACGACGGTTCGTCGTGGGAGGTGATCTCCGGGCTCAAGGACCTGGTCGTGATGAACACGACCGACTCCGAGTTCTGGGGCTACGTCAAGGACAAGTACACGACGCTCCCCGAGGCGTACGACCGCATCCTGGCGACCCAGGTGTCCGCACGCTGGCGCTTCAACTGGTCCGACGACGCACAGGAGATGCCGGACTGGGAGGAGTCGTACGAGCAGACGCGGAAGCATCTGCTCTCGGCCTTCGCGGAGACCTACTCGCTCTCCCTCCAGCAGACCCTCTTCCAGATGGGTGCGCGGATCGTCGAACACCGCGACGAGATCGACGAGGTGAGGTTCGCCCTCCCCAACAAGCACCATTTCCTTGTGGACCTGAAGCCTTTCGGGCTCAAGAACGACAACGAGGTGTACTTCGCCGCCGATCGGCCCTACGGCCTGATCGAGGGCACGATCCTGCGCGACGGCGCCGAGGCGCGCATCCCCGCCGACCTCCCCAACCTCTGAGACCTCTAAGGACGTTCGTACGATGAGTCAGCGCATCGTCATCGAGAACTGCGCGATCGCGACCGTGGACGCGGCCGACACCGAGTACGCGTCCGGCCATGTGGTGATCGCCGGAAACCGGATCGAGTCGGTCGGCGCGGGCAAGGCCCCCGAGGGCCTCACGGACGTGGTCCGGCGCATCGACGCGAGCGGCCACCTGGTCACGCCCGGCCTGATCAACTCGCACCACCACTACTACCAGTGGATCACCCGGGGCCTGGCCACCGACCACAACCTCTTCGACTGGCTGGTGGCGCTGTATCCGACCTGGGCGCGCATCGACGAGCCGATGGTCCGCGCGGCGGCGCAGGGCTCGCTCGCCATGATGGCCCGAGGCGGAGTCACCACCGCCATGGACCACCACTACGTCTTCCCGAAGGGCTCCGGCGACCTGTCCGGCGCGATCATCGGCGCGGCCCGCGAGATGGGCGTCCGCTTCACCCTCGCGCGCGGCTCGATGGACCGCAGCGAGAAGGACGGCGGTCTGCCCCCGGACTTCGCCGTCGAGACCCTGGAGGGCGCGCTCGCCGCCACCGAGGCCACGGTCGACGAGCACCACGACCCCTCCTTCGACGCCATGACCCAGATCGCGGTCGCCCCCTGCTCGCCCTTCTCCGTGTCCACCGAACTCCTGCGCGAGGGCGCCGAGTTGGCCCGCCGCCTCGGCGTACGGCTGCACACGCACGGTTCCGAGACCGTCGAGGAGGAGCAGTTCTGCAAGGAACTGTTCGGCATGGGCCCGACCGACTACTTCGAGTCGACCGGCTGGCTCGGCGAGGACGTGTGGATGGCGCACTGCGTCCACATGAACGACTCGGACATCGCCGCCTTCGCCCGTACGAGGACGGGGGTGGCCCACTGTCCGTCCTCCAACGCCCGTCTGGCGGCGGGCATCGCGCGCGTCCCCGACATGCTGGCGGCCGGCGTCCCGGTCGGCCTCGGTGTCGACGGCACCGCCTCCAACGAGTCCGGCGAACTCCACACCGAACTGCGCAACGCCCTCCTCATCAACCGCCTCGGGGCGCACCGGGAAGCGGCCCTGAACGCCCGACAGGCGCTGCGCCTCGGAACGTACGGCGGGGCCCAAGTCCTGGGCAGGGCAAGGGAGACAGGCTCGCTGGAGCCGGGCAAGCTCGCCGACCTGGTCCTCTGGAACCTGGACACGCTGGCCCACGCGTCGATCGCCGACCCGGTCACCGCCCTTGTCTTCGGCGCGGCGGCCCCGGTCACCGCGTCCTTCGTCAACGGCGAACAGATCGTCGAGAACGGGCGGTTGCTGCGCGTCGACGAGGACGAGATCGCCCGCTCGACGCGTACCGAGGCCCGGCGGCTGGCGGCCATCGCGGCGCAGGCCTGAAACAGGGGCCCGAAGAGACCTCCGGCCGAGGGGGACGGCCCTCGGCCGGAGTCCTGCTGTACCGATCAGCAGTGATCGGTCAGCCGATGTAGTAACTGTCCCCGTACACCTTCCAGTCGAGCGGCGGATCCAGGTTGAGGTTCCCCTGGTCGAGGAAGACCCGCTGGGCGGTGTCCACGCGGCTGGTGTCCTCGTGGGCGGCCTCCTGCTCCATCGCCCACACCCGGGCGTCGAGGAAGGCGTTCAGATACGTCGTCTCGTCGCCGCCCTCGGCCGGAGTGGCCGCGTTCGCGCGGGCCCGGGTGCGGATCCCGCCGAAGGAGACGCCGTCCGTGCCGGGGCCGTGCATGACCATGGCGTCGTAGTAGACGAACTGGCCCAGCGTGCCGACACCGTCCTTCTTGGCGCGGGCCACGGCCGGGGTGAAGTAGGCACGGTCGCGCTCGTCGTTCTGGGCCGCACGGAACACGGACGTCTTCGCGGCCTGGCGCCAGGCGGTGGGGAAGCCAGGGTCGAGGCCCTCGTGCGAGTCAGTGCCGTCCACCGCGCGCAGGGCGGGCAGATAGGCGGCCAGGACGTTGTCCGGGTCCCGCTCGGTGTACAGCTCGACGAGGGCCAGCATGTCGCTCGTACCGGAGCAGAAGCCGATGATTCCGCCCGTGTAGCCGCGCCCGTCGCCTATGTCCTGGATGTACTTGTACTGCGCCCGCCAGTCCAGGGACGAGTTCTCCGCGCTGCACACCAGCCGCATCGCGATGTCCTTCTTGGCCGGGTCGTCGAGCCCGGTCCCGGTCGCGTCGGTGGTCGCGCCGGACGCGATCCGCTGGGTGGTGAGGATCGCGGTGGCGCCGAGCGCCGCCAGCAGCGTACGGCGGGCGGCGGCTCTGTGCTTCATCGGCACGTGAACTCCAAAAGGGCGCGAAAGGAAGAGGTCGAGGGTCGCGCGCCAAGTTGGGAATGCCGTGGGGTACGGGTAGGAGGTCGCTGTGAGTACCGGTCAGAGTCCGAAGAGTTGCGGCTCCGACGCCAGTGCCCGGAAGTACTCCTTGGGGTCCGCGACCAGTTTGCGCGCCTTGAGGTCCATCAGTCCGCCGACCGCCGTGATCTCGGCGGCGACCGTGCCGTCGGTCTTGCGGATCGTCTGCCGGATGCGGAACGTCTTGCCCTCACCCCACGCGAAGTCGCACGTCACCTCGACCTCGTCGCCCGCGAGCAGCTCCCGCCGGTACTGGATGGTGGTCTCCAGGGCCACCGGTCCGACGCCCTTCGACATCAGCCCCGACTGGCTGATCCCGGCCTCCTTGAGCAACGCCCAGCGGGCGTGCTCCGCGTAGTTGACGTACACGCTCTGGTTCAGGTGCCCCTGTACATCGGTCTCGTACCCGCGCACGGTCACCGGGACGGAAAACGGTTCGGCCACGACTTTCCCCTTCACGACTGCTCGGCTTCACGATGACGGAGCCAGCGTACTGAGCGGTCGCTCATAGGCGTCAACTGCCTTTGTGTGAACAGCTGTTACGTCCGTCGGGGCGACGCCAGCAGATAGCGGGCGCCGGTACGCGGCTCGGTGTGCTCGCCGACCTGCCAGCCCGCCTTCTCCAGCGTGGCCGCGCAGGCCCGCAGCGCGTCACCGTCGGGCTCGCGCACGGCGACGGCCTCCGGCTGCGGGGTCGCCCGCACCCGATAGCCACTGCCGCTCCCACCCCCGTCGGCCGGGCGGTGACCGGCCGCCTCCAGCGCCAGCGCGGCGGCCTGCACCAGATGCGTACGCTCCCAGCCGCACGGACGGTCCATGGCCCCGTCCGTGTTGGTCATCCGGCGCAGCTCCAGCAGCCCTTGCCAGGCACTGTGCACCTCACGCGTCCGGGCGGGCCCGGCGGCCGGTATCTCCTCCTCGCCGCCCACCCGCGCGGCGAACACCCCTGCGGCGGTCGGAGTGTCCGTGGCCGAGGCCGGGTCCGTGGGCTGCGCTTCCTCTGGTCCCTCCCGTATGCGATGGCCTGTCGGGGTCAGGAAGTGGTCGTGCGGTGGTCGCGGGTGACGGAAGGCGAGCCCGCGCTTCACCAGTGCGGCGAGCTGGTACTCCGTACCCCGCAGCCGTCCGGTGACGGGGTCGGCGGCGTCGATGACGCGTCGCTGGGCGGCGGTCGGCGGTCGGGTCATGGCGCACTCCTCCCCGGTCAGGGGTCTCCTCGGTCATGTGCCGATTCGGTGGATTCGACCCGTTCGAAGACTACGACCCGGCACTGACATCGAGGGCCCAGCGCTCCAGCTGCGCGAACTCGCGCTCCCGCAGCCCCTTGCGCGGGTCGATCCGCAGCAGCAGCGCCTGCCCGGGGTGATGCTCGGCCACATGGCGGACGTCGAGGTCGGTGATCATGTCGTCGACCCAGGCGAAGGGGCGTCCGTCCGCCCACTCCACGACGCGGCGCGTCTTCCAGAACAGCCCGTCGGGATCCTCGGCGAACATATTGGTGAACTCGATGACCGGCAGGTCGGCCGGCAGTCCGATCGCCGGGCCGATCATCTTGTTCGCCCCGTGCATCCAGACCGTTGCCCACGCCAGGTCGTACGGCAGGGCGAGCAGCCGGGCGCCGTGCCCCGGGTGCAGTCGTAGCCGTAGGCCCCGGCGGAGCCTCCGGGAGCCCGGTTTCTGCTTGGCCGACCAGCTCGCGGGATGCACCCGGCGGGTCACATAGCCGCGCGGGCGCAGGAATCGGGCGCGGAACGGGTTGAGGGGGCCGTCGACGTCGAGGAGCAGCAGCGGTCGGTCCGTCATGGGGAAGGGTTACCCATGACGGACAGCGGTCGACCGCCCGGCTGCCACTACTGCCGATAACCGCTCAGGAACCGCCCGATCCTGCTGATCGCGACGTCCAGGTCGTCCGCGTACGGGAGGGTGAGGATGCGGAAGTGGTCGGGGGTGGGCCAGTTGAAGCCCGTACCCTGCACGACCTGGATCTTCTCCTGGAGGAGCAGGTCCAGGACGAACTTCTCGTCGTCGTGGATCTTGTGCACCTTGGGGTCGAGGCGCGGGAACGCGTACAGCGAGCCCTTCGGCTTCACGCACGAGACGCCCGGGATCTCGTTGAGCTTCTCCCAGGCCACGGTGCGCTGTTCGTGCAGCCGTCCGCCCGGGGCGGTCAGCTCGTGGATGGACTGGCGACCGCCGAGCGCGGCCTGGATGGCGTACTGCGCGGGCGCGTTGGCGCACAGCCGCATGGAGGCCAGCATCGTCAGACCTTCCAGGTAGCTCTTCGCGTGCTGCTTCGGGCCGGTGACCACCAGCCAGCCCGAGCGGAAGCCGGCCACGCGGTACGTCTTCGACAGTCCGCAGAAGGTGAGGACGACCAGGTCGGGGGCGAGCGCGGCGACCGAGTGGTGCACGGCGTCGTCGTACAGGATCTGGTCGTAGATCTCGTCGGCGAAGACCATCAGACCGTGCCGGCGGGCCAGGTCGAGGATGCCCTCGATGATCTCCTTCGGATAGACCGCGCCCGTGGGGTTGTTGGGGTTGATGATGACCACGGCCTTGGTGCGGTCGGTGATCTTCGCCGCCATGTCGTCCAGGTCCGGGTACCAGTCGGCCTGTTCGTCGCAGAGGTAGTGGACCGCCTTGCCGCCCGCGAGGGTCGTCACCGCCGTCCAGAGGGGGAAGTCCGGGGCGGGGATGAGGATCTCGTCGCCGTCCTCGACCAGCGCCTGTACGGCCATCGAGATCAGCTCGGAGATGCCGTTGCCGAGGAAGACGTCGTCGACGCCGACCTCCAGGCCGAGCGTCTGGTAGCGCTGGGCGACGGCGCGGCGGGCGGAGAGGATGCCGCGCGAGTCCGTGTAGCCGTGGGCCTGCGGCAGCATGCGGATCATGTCCTGGAGGATCTCCTCCGGCGCCTCGAAGCCGAACAGCGCGGGGTTGCCGGTGTTCAGGCGCAGCACGCTGTGGCCCGCCTTCTCCAGCGCGTCCGCGTGCTCGATCACCGGGCCGCGGATCTCGTAGCAGACCTCGCTGAGCTTGTTCGACTGCCGGAACTCCATGCGCGCTCGCCCCTCCGGTTTCGTGTGTTGCTTGGTTTTACCAAGTTCCAGCTTGGAAAGTCCAACGACATGTCTAGACTGCGTCGCATGTCACCTCGCCGAAGCTACGACCAGTACTGTTCCACCGCGCGCGCCCTCGACGTCGTCGGCGACCGCTGGACCCTCCTGATCGTCCGCGAACTGCTGGCCGGCCCGCGCCGCTACACGGACCTGCACGCGGATCTCCCGGGCGTCAGCACGGACGTACTGGCCTCCCGGCTGAAGGACATGGAGCGCGAGGAGCTGACGACCCGGCGCCGGCTGCCTCCGCCCGGTGCCGCGTACGTCTACGAACTCACCGCCCGGGGACGGCAGTTGCTGCCGGTCCTCCAGGCGCTGGGGGAGTGGGGCGCCCCCGAGCTGACCGAGCGCCGTGCCACGGACGCCGTCCGCGCCCACTGGTTCGCACTGCCGCTGCTGCGCGGGCTGGAGGGCGTGAGTGGCGGGGGACTCGTCGAAGTCCGGCTGGAGGAGGGCGAGTTCCATCTGTACGTCGGTGCCGAGGACGTTCCAGTGTACGGGGCCGGGCCCGCCCCCGAGGAGCCCGACGCCCGGCTGTCGATGGACACCGGCACCTGCGCGGCGGTCGGCCGGGGGGACGTGAGCGTGCTGGACGCGGTCCGGGGCGGACGTATCGAGGTGACCGGCGAGGGGACGCTCGCCAAGGCCCTGCGCGAGGCGTGAGACGCGGGACCGGGGTCAGGAACGGGACATGCCCGCCGCGTACTGCCGTGCGCGGCGGGCATGTTGACAAACCGTCAGAGTTTGCTCAGGCCCCCGGCGGGACCTGCCTCGGCCGGCCCGAGCCACGCGTCAGGGCGTAGCCGCCGACGCCCGCCAGGGCCGCCAGCACGCCGCCGATCGCCGTCCAGACCCAGCGGTCGGACCACCAGCCGGAGGCCCAGCCGTCGTCGGGCTCGATGCTCGACAGCACGGCGGATGTCGTCGAACTGTCCTCCGTGTCCTCGGAGTTCTCGGACTTGACCGCGATCCCGGGCACCAGCGGCTCGGCCAGCGAACCGTCCACGGCCGCCGAACCGCCGATGTCCTTGGAGTCGACCCGCAGTTCGGCCTCGACCGGGAGGCCGAGGTCGGAGGTCGGGAGGTTCACGGCCGTCAGACGGACGTAATACGTGCCCGGCAGCGGGTCGTTGGCCCACTGCTCCGACCAGGCCCTGACCGTGCGCAGCGTGCACGCCAGCTCCACGGAGGCGACGCCCGCGGCGGCGGTGCGGGTCTGGGCGCCGTACTGGCAGGCCTGACGGCGCCGCAGACCGTCGTACACGTCGAGCTGCCACGCCTCGGACGCGTGGGTGTCCGGGAGCTTCACCGTCGCTTTGACGGTGGGACGTTGACCGGCGTCGGCGGGGAACGACCAGTACAGGTAGTCGCCCGCCGAGCCGCTCGCGGTGGCCTGCTGCCCCTGGTCGATCTCCGTCGCCGTACGGAACGACGTGCCCGCCGAGGTGGGGGCCGAGCTGTCGTCCGAGGGGCTCGCGGAGGGCGTCTCGTCGGCGACGGCCGGGGTGACGGCAAGCCCCAACAGGAGCAAGGTCGAGCCCAACACGCGGGTGCCGCACATCAGTTGCTTGTTGAGAGCACGCATCAGTTGGTCCTCCAGACCGCGAGCCGCCAACGAGAGATCCAGCCCCACAGGACGCCCGTGAGGAAGCCGACCAGGACGAGTGCGCCCAGCAGCCACCAGCCACGGCCGAGGCCGAAGGAGGCCACATCGCTCGCCTGACTCGGACCGTCGACGACGTCGACGGTCAGTTCGAGCGGCAGACCGGGCGTGGACGCCACACCGCTCGCCGCCGAGAAGGAGTTGGTGACCTGGAGACACACGGTCTCGGTGGCCGTCTGCTCGGCGTCGTCCTCGTTGTCGGCCTCCGCCTTCGCATAGCGCAGACCCGTCGAGATGACATCGGTACGGCCGGTGCCGTTGCCCTCGCCGCGCACGATCTCGCGGCCCTTCGCGGTCATCGCCCGCAGCAGCACCCCGTAGTCGGGGTTGACGGCCCGGTCGGCCGACACGCTCACCGAGGCCCGCAGTTCCTGCCCCGGCTGGACCTCGACCTTGTACCAGCGCTGCTGCCCGAACTCCTCGCGGTCCGTGTACAGACCGGACTTCACCGGCGGGGCGTTCGTGCACCCGGCGGCGCCCTCGACGGCCACCGGCGTCACCACCGGGTCGGCGGCGCGGACAACCAACTGGTTTACCTTGTCGGCGAGTTCGTCGGTGTGCTCGACCGACGTGTACGTCCCGCCGGTCGCCTCCGCGATACAGCTCAGCTGCTGCCGCATCTTGGTGTTCGGGACCAGACCGAGGGTGTCGATGGTGAGACCGATGCCCTTGGCCGCGATCTCCCGGGCCACCTCGCACGGGTCGAGCGGTGCGCAGGTGTCCTCGCCGTCACTGATCAGCACGATGCGCTTGGTGCCCTCGCCGCCGTCGAGGTCGTCGGCGGCCTTCAGCAGGGCGGGGCCGATCGGCGTCCAGCCGGTGGGCGTGAGCGTCGCGACGGCCGTCTTGGCCTCGGTGCGGTCGAGCGGGCCCACCGGATAGAGCTGCGCGGTGTCCTTGCAGCCCTCCTTGCGGTCGTCGCCCGGGTAGTTGGCGCCCAGCGTGCGGATACCGAGCTGGACCTCCTCGGGGGTCGCGTCGAGCACCTCGTTGAACGCCTGCTTCGCCGCGGCCATCCGCGACTGCCCGTCGATGTCCTTCGCCCGCATCGAACCACTGACGTCGAGAAGGAGGTTGACCTTGGGCGCGAGTGCGGTGGTTTCGTCGGCGACGGCTCCGGCCGGGACCGCGATCCCGGCCGCCAGGGCGGCGAGCAGGGCACAGGCGCCCACCGCCAGCCGTTGTCTTGTGATCATCGACGGATCCTATTGACCCAGGGCGACGCGCTTCAAAACGGGTCCCGTCAGTCGCCCGCCGGCTTGACTTCCCCCAGGGGATTGGGGAGTTGGGTCCACTGGTCCCCGGGCGTCTCCGGCGACAACCGCATCAGCGTCAACGCCTTGGTGGGCAGGGGCTGTTCGAGCAGCGCGAGCAGATCGGGCGTGCGCGGCAGCCCTCGTACGGCCGCTTCCAGCGCCTCCCGGAGTGCCGCCTCCGAACCGGCGGTCGCGCCCAGCGCCCCCGCCACCAGCGAGCCGAACAGCTTGCGGCGCAGAGTGGGTTCGTCGTCGGTGACGATCCGTCCGGTCAGCTGCGGCGCCGGAATGCCGTGCCGGGCCAGCCGGGCCGGGCTGACGCGGATGTCGGCGAGGTCGCGGTAGACCAGCCGCAGCGGGTCCCCGTCCGCCGACAGCACGACGAGCAGGTTCTGGCCGTGCGCCTCCAGGGCGACGCCCAGATCGAGCAGGCGCAGACCGACGGTGAGGGCGAGACGTGTGAACTCGGCCAGCCAGGAGGGGGATCGGTGGAGTCCCGTGGCGGCGAGTGCCCCGACGGGAACGACCCGCTCGCCCGCCACCACGTCCGCGTACTGGTCCGGCGGCTCCCGCAACACCGCCGCCAGATCGGGCGAGTTGGCGGTGACCGCGCCCAGCGTGCGGGTGATGTGCAGCAGTCCGTCGAGACGCGCGGCCATCGACTCCATGAACGCCGACACCGTCGCCGCCGTCTCGATCGAGTACGGGGAGATGTCCCGTACCGAGGAGGTGAGCCGGGCGCTCAACGCCGTCTTGAGATGCGGGCCCCCGTCCGGGAGGGCGAGGCTGCGCAGGGACATCAGGGGATGCGTCGACAGCTTGCCCCTGCCGGGGAGTTGGAGCACATGCGCCGACTGCCAGGGGTGCACCGGGATCAGCGGACGCTCCCCGTCCCACAGCCACTCGGGCCACTCGCCCCGCACGGCACAGTCGTCCGCCGCCACCAGCGCCAGCTCCACGACCGGCCGGTGCTCGGGCCCGTACGCGAGCTGCTCGGCCACCGAGAACCCGGGCCGGGAACGGCAGTTGGGGTGGAAGGGATGCCCGTCGACGACCCGCTGCTCCCACTCCCAGCTCGCCGGAGGGGCAGGCAGGGAGCCGTCCTGGTTCGCGCGGGAGAGCGCCAACGAGGCGACGCTGTGGCCCAGTTCGGCCGCGAAGGCGGGACCGTGCGGGACGGCCAGGTCCGTCATCAGCCGCGCCGGATCGTCGTACGAGACCCTCCCGAGCCGTACGGCGGTCACGCGGCCGTCGACGGCGTACGGATCGGCGTACGGGCCCTCCAGACGGCGGCCGTCCGCCAGCAGAAGACCCGCCCCGCCCTCGCGGCGCACGATCCACGGCAGCGGCTCATGGACGAGCGCCCGCCACAGACGGGTCAGTACGGCGGCCCGCGCGCCGGGCAGCTCGGCCGCGTACCGCGACGCGAGGTCCGGGCGTACGGCGGCCAGTTCGTCGGCGACCTCGGCCTCTGCGCTGGAGGGACGGTGCACGGCGGGCTCCTCAGGTGCGGGTTTGGGTGCGGGTATGTGCTGGTGAGCGGGTGGGCCGACGACAGACATACTGATCGTCAGTGCACCGCGGGAAACCGCACCGTAGGGAAGCACCGTAAGAAACGAGGGAACGCGTGGACCCCACCATGCCCCCCACCGCACCCCCGGACGTGCCCGCGCACGACGGCACCGGAGGGCGTGCCGACGCCTACGCGACCGCGCCCCTGCTCAACTGTCTGCTCCGGGAAGTGGCACAGCCGGTCCCCGGCACCGGCGAGCCGCACGTGTACCGGCTGCCGAGCGGACAGCGCCTGCTACGCGTGAACGGTGCACGGCGGCCCGCCGCGCCCGAGGTGAACACGGGCGACGGCACCTGGCACCCGGTCGGCCACGCCGAACTCGTCAAGCTCGTGGCCGAGGAACTCCAGGCGCACACCGGCCTCTCCAACCCCGAGCTGCCCGCCGAGATGGCCGACAGCCGGGACGCGGTCGCCGCGCTGCTCACCGCCCGCGACCTGGCCATCCCGCCCGACGACCCGTACCGCCGCTCCGAGCAGTCCCTCCTCACCGGGCACCCCTACCATCCGGCGCCCAAGGCGCGCGGTGGCGGCCCGGTCGCGGGCTGGCTGCCGTACGCGCCCGAGGCGTACGCCGCCTTCCCGCTGGTGCTGCTCGGCGTGCGAGAGGACGCGGTCGCCGAGGAGGGCGACGTATCCGCCTTGGACGCCTTCGGCACGGCCCCGCCCGGCTACCGGCTGCTGCCCGCCCACCCCTGGCAGCTCGACCTCGTCGGCCCGAGCCTGACGGACGCCTTCGCGGACGGTCGGCTGATCCGGCTCGGCACGACCACGTCCGACACCTGGCCCACGGCCGCCATCCGCACGCTGTACGCGCCCGAGCACGACCTCTTCGTCAAGTTCAGCCTCGACGTCCGCATCACCAACGACGTACGCCGGCTCTGGCGCCACGACCTGCTGACACTGCGCCGCACGGACGCGGCGGTCGTCGCCGCGGCCGAGGGCCGGCCGGTCTGGCTCAGCGACCGGGGCTACCGCACCGCCGACTTCGCCTTCGAGGAGCTGGCGGTCCTGGTCCGAGACGGCCTGCGCGACCACGTCGTCCCCGGCGCCACCCCGCTGCTCGCCGCCGCGCTGGTCGAGGGCTTCGACGGCAACCCGCTCGACGGGCTCGCCGACCCGGCCGCCTGGTGGACGGCGTATCTGCGCTGTGCCGTGCCACCGGTCGTCGAACTGTTCGCGCGTTCCGGCGTCGTCATCGAGGCCCACCTCCAGAACTGCCTGATCGCGGTCGACGCCCACGGAACCCCGGTACAGGCCCTGTACCGGGACGCGGAGGGCGTGAAGCTGGTGCCGGACGTGACACGGGCGGCGGGCTGGGAGCGGCTCGTGTACTGCCTGGTCGTCAACCACCTCACGGAGGTCGCGGAGGTGCTGCGGGAACGCCACCCGGGCTTCGACCCCTGGCAGGCCGTACGCCGGGAGCTGTCCCGCCACGGCCTTCCCGAGGCCGCCGAGTTGCTCGCCGCGCCCACGCTCCCCGGAAAGACGAACCTGTTGCTGCGCTGGACGGGCGCGGACGGGGCCGACGCCCGCTATCTGCCGTTGCGGAATCCGCTGGCGGAGTGAACCGGTGGGGCGGAGGGGAACCGTTCCGGACCCGGTGACGTCATGAGCGAGACATCTAGACTGATGGCCGGTATTGGGGAGACTTGCGGCTGATTGTGGCCGCTCGACGGGGGGATGGGGGAGTCATGAAACCGCTCGGAGCAGGTGATCCCACCTCTGTCGGGGAGGGCAGATACCGGCTGGTCGGACGGCTCGGCCAGGGCGGCATGGGCGTCGTCTACTTCGGCCGGTCGCGGTCGGGCCGGGCGGTGGCCGTCAAGGTCGTACGGCCCGAACTGAGCACGGAACCGGGCTTCCGGCGCAGATTCGCCGACGAGGTGGCCGCGGCCCGCCGTGTCGGCGGCTTCCACACCGCGCCGGTCGTGGACGCCGACCCGGAGGGCGACCCGGCCTGGCTGGTGACGGCCTACGTACCCGGTCCCACGCTGCGGGACGTGCTCGACCAGGTGGGCCCCCTGCCCGCGGACACGCTCACCGTGCTGGCCGCCGGGCTCGCCGAGGCGCTGGCCGCCATCCACCAGGCCGGGGTCATCCACCGCGATCTGAAACCCGCCAACATCATCGTCGCGGAGGACGGTCCCCGGGTCATCGACTTCGGCATCGCACGCGCCCTCGACGGTACGGCCCTCACCCAGACCGGGTTCCAGATCGGCACCCTCGGCTTCCTCGCGCCGGAGCAGCTCACCGGCGGCACGCTCACTCCCGCGGTGGACATGTTCGCCCTGGGCGTGGTGCTCAGCCAGGCGGCGGGCCACGCTCCCTTCGGCGACGGGGCGTCGGCCGCCTGGCCCTACCGCGTCGTCCACGAACAGCCGGACCTCACGGGCCTTCCCGGCGGGCTGCGCGAACTGGTCGCGGCCTGCCTGGCCAAGGACCCGCTCGACCGCCCCGGCCCGTGGGAGTTCCTCGACCAGCTCACGGTCCGGCACCCGTCGGACACCTGGCTCCCGGCCGAGGCGACCGCGCTCCTGCGGAGACAGGCCCCGGCGGCGGACCGCCCGTCTCCGGCATCCACATCCACCGACCCGCGCGCGGGTGCGTTCGGGCCGCCGCCGGTCGCCTACGGGCAGGCATCGGCCACGGACCCGCGTACGGCGGTGTCCGGTCCGCCGCTGGGCGCCGATGGGCAGCCCCTGGCGCCGGACCGGCGTGCGACGGTGTCAGCGCTGCCCCCGGTTGCCGATGGGCGGGCACTGGCCGGTGACCAGCGTGCGTCGGCGTCCGCGCCGCCGCCGGTCGCTGATCGACAGTCCGTGGCCACCGATCCGCAGTCCTTGACCACCGATCCGCGTACGGCGGTCTCCGGGCCGTCGCTGGGCGCCGATGGACAGCCCCTGGCGATGGATCAGCGCGCGACGGTTTCCGGGCCGCCTCCGGGCGCCGACGGACCGGCCTTGGCGATGGATCAGCGCGCGACCGTCTCCGCGCCGCCCCCGGGCGCCGAACGGCGGCCAATGGCCACCGACCCGCACTCCGCCACGTCTGCGTCCGCCGAGGGCCGGGCCGTGGCCGCCTACCCCCGGACCGACCAGTCGCCGCCCGGCCCCGGCTTCGGGCCGCCGCCGGACGTCACGTCCGTACAGCCGCCCGGAGGGTTCGTCCCGTCCGGCGGTGCCGGGGCGCGGCGTGGGCGTCGAGGGACGGTCGCCCTGGCGGCGCTGCTGGTCGCGGCGGCCGTCGCGGGGCTGCTCGTGTGGCATCCCTGGACCGGTTCCGGCGAGCCCGGAGCCGACAAGGCCGGCGGAGCCTCGCCGTCGCCCCGGAGTTCGGCCCCCGCCGCGTTCCCCGACGACCCGTTGCTGGTCCGGCTGGACACCGAACCCGGATCGGCGGACTGCCACAGCGTGATCGGCCGCCGCGACTCCACCAAGGACAACCCCGAACAGCTGATCGACGGGACCTGCGACGCCCTCCCGCAGTGGTCCCCCGACCACAAGTCGTTCGCGTTCACCCGTAAGACGTCGGAAGGGTCCGCCGTGTGGACGGCGAACGCGGACGGTACCGATGTCCGCAAGGTCGCCGACATCTCGGGCGGCCGGGTCTCCTGGTCCCCGGACGGCGAGCGACTGGCCGTCCTGCGCCGCGACGCGGACGGTGTGCAGCAACTGTTCGCCGTGAACGTCTCGGACGGCTCCGCGCAGCAACTGACCACCGGCACCGGGAAGGTGGACGACCCGGCCTGGTCCCCCAACGGCAAGCTCATCGCCGTCTGCCTGCAGAAGACGTCGGGCTGGCAGGTCCACGTCGTCGATCCGGCGCAGCCGGGCGCCGAACCCCGGCAGGTGACCCACCAGTCCCGGCGGGCGCTGGACCCCGTCTGGTCCCCGGACGGCCGCTACTTCGCGTACACCGCCGGAGCACCCGACGAGGGGACGGGGGGCGACATCCACATCACCAAGACCGACGGCAGCGGCGACAGGGCACTGGTGCGGACGGCCGCCCAGGAGATGGACCCGGTCTGGTCACCGGACGGCAAGTGGGTGGCCTTCGTGCGGGGGCCGTTCGACCGGCCGGCGATCTGGGCGATCCGCGCGGACGGCACGGGCGCCCGCAAGCTCACCACCGGCAGCACACCGGAGGGGCACCCTTCCTGGCGCTGAGGTCGGCGCCGAGAAACGCCGTAGTGGCTGTCACACCTGATCACTATGCTCGCGGCATGAGAGAGGTCACGGCAACCCGCTACGTAGAGCCCCTGAGGTCGGGCGGTTCCGTCCCCGGCGTGGTCGAGGCCGACGACCTCGGCACCTACGTCGTGAAGTTCACCGGCTCCGCGCAGGGCCGCAAGGCACTGGTCGCCGAAGTGATCGTCGGAGAGCTGTCCCGCGCCCTGGGACTGCGCTTCCCCGAACTCGTCCTCGTGCACTTCGACCCGGCGATCGCCGACGAGGAACCCCACCAGGAAGTACGGGACCTGCACAGCGCCAGCGCAGGCCTGAACCTCGGCATGGACTATCTGCCGGGCGCGCGGGACTTCACCCCGGAGGTCGCCGCGAACTGCACGGTCGACCCGCTGGAGGCAGGGAAGATCATCTGGCTCGACGCACTGACCGTCAACGTCGACCGTACGGTCCACAGCTCCAACCTGATGATCTGGCCGACGCTCGGCATCGCGCCCCCGCGCCTGTGGCTCATCGACCACGGCGCCGCCCTCGTCTTCCACCACCGCTGGGACGGCGCCGACCCCGCGAAGGCCTACGACTTCCGCCACCACGCCCTCGGCCACTACACCCCGGACACCCGGGCCGCCGACACCGAACTGGCTCCCCGGGTGACCGAGGACCTACTGCGCGGCATCGCGGCCGAGGTACCGGACGCCTGGCTGGCAGGCGAACCGGGCTTCGCGACACCGGACGACGTCAGAGAGGCGTACGTCGGCTACCTGCACGCGCGTGTGCGGGCCTCGGCGGCCTGGCTGCCCACCGACTTCCCCACCCGGGAGGAACTCGCCGCCGAGGAGGCCCTCCGGGCGGCGAAGACACAGCGAGACCGCCCGAGTTGGCTCAAGCGGGTCCCCGACCTGCACGGCAAGCCGGCGGCGGAACAGGATTGGTCGGTGCATCTCGGATGAGCCCCCACGCACCCGTCGTACAGATCGAGTACTGCACCCAGTGCCGTTGGCTGCCCCGCGCGGCCTGGCTGGCACAGGAGCTGCTCACCACCTTCGAGACGGAGCTGGGCGAGCTGTCGCTCAAGCCCGGCACGGGCGGCGTGTTCGTCGTCCGGGTCGACGGCGAGGTGGTCTGGGACCGCAAGGAACAGGGCTTCCCGGAGCCCACGGCCGTGAAGCAGGTCGTACGCGACCGAGTGGCCCCGGGAAGGTCCCTGGGCCACTCGGACAAGGTCTCTCAGGAGGACGTCAGCCCTTGAGCTGCTCGTACGCCGGCAGGGTCAGGAAGTCCGCGTAGTCGGCGTCGAGGGCGACCGTGAGCAGCAGGTCGTGGGCCTGCTGCCAGTGGCCGGCCGTGAAGGCATCCTCGCCGATCTCGGCGCGGATGTTCGCGAGTTCCTCGGCGGCGATCTTGCGGGCCAGCTCCGGGGTGGCCTTCTCGCCGTTCTCGAACTCGACGTCCGCGTTGATCCACTGCCAGATCTGGGAGCGCGAGATCTCGGCGGTGGCCGCGTCCTCCATCAGGTTGAAGATGGCGACCGCGCCGAGCCCGCGCAGCCACGCCTCGATGTAACGGATGCCCACCTGCACGGCGTTGACGAGCCCGTCGTACGTCGGCTTCGCCTTCAGCGAGTCGACGGCGATCAGGTCGGCGGCCTCGACGTGGACGTCCTCGCGGAGGCGGTCCTTCTGGTTCGGCCGGTCGCCGAGGACCGCGTCGAAGGAAGCCAGGGCGATCGGGACGAGGTCGGGGTGGGCGACCCAGGAGCCGTCGAAACCGTCCCCGGCCTCACGGTCCTTGTCGGCCTTGACCTTCTCGAAGGCGACCTTGTTGACCTCTTCGTCGCGCCGGGACGGGATGAACGCCGCCATCCCGCCGATCGCGTGCGCGCCCCGCTTGTGGCAGGTGCGGACGAGGAGTTCGGTGTACGCGCGCATGAACGGGGCGGTCATCGTCACGGCGTTGCGGTCCGGGAGGACGAACTTGGCGCCGCCGTCACGGAAGTTCTTCACGATGGAGAACAGGTAGTCCCAGCGGCCCGCGTTCAACCCCGAGGCGTGGTCGCGGAGTTCGTAGAGGATCTCCTCCATCTCGTACGCGGCCGTGATCGTCTCGATGAGGACGGTCGCGCGGACCGTGCCCTGCGGGATACCGACGTAGTCCTGCGCGAAGACGAACACCTCGTTCCACAGCCGGGCTTCGAGGTGCGACTCGGTCTTGGGGAGGTAGAAGTACGGGCCCTTCCCGAGGTCGAGGAGCCGCTGCGCGTTGTGGAAGAAGTAGAGGCCGAAGTCGACCAGGGCGCCGGGCACTTGCTCCCCGTCGACCTGGAGGTGGCGCTCGTTCAGGTGCCAGCCACGGGGCCGCATGACGACGGTCGCGAGTTCGGCATCGGCCTTGAGGGCGTACGACTTGCCGCTCTTCGGGTCGGTGAAGTCGATGTTCCGGGTGTAGGCGTCGGCCAGGTTGACCTGCCCGAGGACCACGTTCTCCCAGGTCGGCGCGGAGGCGTCCTCGAAGTCCGCGAGCCAGATCTTGGCGCCCGAGTTGAGGGCGTTGATCGTCATCTTGCGGTCGGTCGGGCCGGTGATCTCGACCCGCCGGTCGTTCAGCGCGGCGGGCGACTCGGCGACCCGCCAGGAGTCGTCGGCGCGGATCGCGGCCGTCTCGGGGAGGAAGTCGAGGGTCGAGGTGCGGGCGATCTCGGCGCGGCGCTCCGCACGGCGCGCGAGCAGCTCGTCACGCCGGGGTGTGAACCGCCGGTGCAGCTCGGCCACGAAGGCCAGCGCCGCGTCGGTGAGCACCTCCTCCTGCCGGGGCAGGGGCTCGGCGTCGACGATGGCCAGCGGGGACGGCGCTGGTGCGGACATGAGCGGTCACTTCCTTCAGCGGGCTGGGCTGTGGGTTGCTGGGTGCTGCTTGGAACGGGTGTTTCTGCTGAACGGATGCTAGTTTCCTCATCGTGGAAGTTCAATAATTTGTTGATGTCGAGATTCTCTACTCCAGCCGGTCCAGGTCGGCCGCCGTGTCGATGTCGTACGGCTGTGCCACGTCACCGCACTCGACGAGGGTGAGCGCGTCGCCGTGGGCCTTGAGATAGTCCCGCGCGCCCCGGTCCCCGACCGCGACCGCCGCGACACCCGCCCAGCGCGCGGCGCCGAACAGCACCGGATGGCCGCGCGTTCCCCCGTACGAGGCCGCCGCGAGGGACTCCTCGGACGTATGGGCGGCGAGGACGCGGGCCATGGCCTCCGGTCCGATGCCCGGCTGGTCGACCAGCGAGACGAGGGCCGCGCTGGCCGACGTGGCCCGCAGGGACGTCAGCCCGGCCCGCAGCGAGGAGCCCATGCCCTCCGTCCACTCCGGGTTGTCGATCAGGACGCACCCGGGTAGGACGGCCCGCTTCCGTACGTCGTCGGCCTGCGCCCCGAGGACGACATGGATCGGATCGCAGCCCGCCGTACGCAGGGCGTCGGCCGCGTGTTCGACGAGGAGGCGTCCGCGGTGTTCGAGAAGGGCCTTGGGGTGTCCGCCGAGCCGTCGCCCCCCGCCCGCCGCGAGCAGCAGCCCCGCCACCTGGTCCGGTACCTGGTCCGGCTTCTCCGTCATGCCTCCTGCATACCTGACGCGGAGGCGAACCGGCGGTGTTCACGGACGTTCGCGGGCTGAATTTCGGCCCATGGTGTGGCGCCTGTCGCGCGGGTGGCGTTTACTGTCCCGCGTCCCCGGCGCCCGACCAGCGCGATGGGGGCGTGCGGGGCGTGTCTGGGGGCCGTGGGGGAGCTGTGTTGCGGAGCTTGGGGCAGAGGTCGGTGACCGGCAGCGACGAGGATCCGAGAGTGGCGGAGTTGCGGACCGCGGTGTCCCGGCTGCGCCGCGAACTCGCCGCGCACCCGGCCGAGTTCCCCGACCGTGGCATCGCCGAGGACGAACTGGCCTCCCTGGCCGCGATGGCCATCACCGGCCGCCCCGAAATCCCGCGCCTGCGCCGCTCGTTACTCCTGGTCGTCGGCGCGATCGGCTCGGTCAGTGCGCTGGCTCGGGGGCTGTCGGAGGTGCGGGCGGCGGTGGAGCTGTTCGGGGACCAGCGGCGCTGAGAACTCCGTTGGACGGGTGGTTTGTACGCCGCGGGCCGGTGGGGGCTGGTCGCGCAGTTCCCCGCGCCCCTTTGGGGCGCTGTGCTGCGCCGGGGTTCGTCGAGCCGCTGGGTGGGCGGGTCGTTTGCTGCGGGCCCGGTGGGGGCTGGTCGCGCCCCGCGGCGGAGCCGCAGATCGACACAGCCCCGCGCCCCCTTTGGGGCGCTGTGGCGCACCCGAGATCAGTGCGCGGGGCTGCCCGAGCTGGCCAGTGCCTCCGACAGTTCCGTGGCGACCTGCTTCAGTACGGGGACGATCTTCTCCGTCGCCTCCTCCGTGACCCGGCCCGCCGGGCCCGAGATCGAGATCGCGGCGGCGGTGGGGGAGTTGGGCACGGAGACCGCGAGACAGCGGACGCCGATCTCCTGCTCGTTGTCGTCGACCGCGAAGCCGAGTCGGCGCACGTCCTCCAGAGCGGTCAGGAAGTCGTCCGGGGTCGTGATCGTCTTGTCCGTCGCGGCCGGCATGCCCGTACGGGCGAGCAGGGCACGCACCTCGTCCGGCGGGACATCGGCGAGCAGGGCCTTGCCGACGCCGGTGGAGTGCGGCAGGACGCGTCGGCCGACCTCTGTGAACATGCGCATCGAGTGCTTGGACGGGACCTGCGCCACGTACACGATCTCGTCGCCGTCCAGGAGCGCCATGTTCGCCGTCTCGCCGGTCTCCTCGACCAGCCGGGCCAGATAGGGGCGGGCCCAGGTGCCGAGCAGCCGGGACGCGGACTCGCCGAGGCGGATGAGGCGCGGGCCGAGCGCGTACCGGCGGTTGGGCTGCTGTCGGACGTAGCCGCAGACCACGAGCGTGCGCATGAGCCGGTGGATGGTGGGCAGCGGCAGTCCGCTGCTCACGGAGAGTTCGCTCAGGCCGACCTCACCGCCCGCGTCGGCCATGCGCTCCAGCAGATCGAAGGCACGCTCCAGGGACTGCACACCACCGCTGGCGGCGGCGGGTTTGGCGGCGTCGGTGGAGCTGGCGCTGGGCGTCGGCACGGCGCGTTCCTTTCACGGCTGACAGGCGATGATGCAGCCTACCGGGCGGTTGCTTGACGGCCTGCTTGTATGTGGCTACGTTCTGATTTCTGGAACTGTAATTCCGTTCTGTGGAAACATCCAGGTTGTCGCCGGGGTCACTCTTGACGGTATGAGGTGGGCGGTGAAGACTCCTTCAACAGAACGTTGAATTCCGTTACGTGGAAGTTAACGGCGGGATTCACGGTGGCAGAGAGGGGTCTCCGAGTGTCCGACGTCGAACTGGTGTTGCGCTCGACGCGCGTCATCACGCCCGAGGGGACGCGCGCGGCCACGGTCGCGGTCGCCGACGGCCGGATCACGGCCGTACTCCCGTACGAGGCCGAGGTGCCGCCCGGCGCGCGCCTGGAGGACTTCGGCGACGACGTCCTGCTGCCCGGACTGGTCGACACCCACGTGCATGTCAACGACCCCGGCCGCACCGAGTGGGAGGGCTTCTGGACCGCCACGCGCGCGGCGGCGGCCGGTGGCATCACCACCCTCGTCGACATGCCCCTCAACTCCCTCCCGCCGACGACGACGGTCGACCACCTCCGTACGAAGCGGGAAGTGGCCGCCTCCAAGGCGCACATCGACGTCGGGTTCTGGGGCGGCGCGCTGCCCGACAACGTCAAGGACCTGCACCCGCTGCACGACGCCGGGGTCTTCGGCTTCAAGGCGTTCCTGTCGCCGTCCGGCGTGGACGAGTTCCCGCACCTCGACCAGGACCAACTGGCCCTGTCGCTGGCCGAGATCGCCGGCTTCGGCGGACTGCTGATCGTGCACGCCGAGGACCCGCACCACCTCGACACGGCCCCCCAGCAGGGCGGCCCCGAGTACGCACACTTCCTCGCCTCGCGCCCGCGCGGCGCGGAGGACAAGGCCATCGCGAACCTGATCGAACAGGCGAAGCGGCTGCACGCGCGCGTGCACGTGCTGCACCTGTCGTCGAGCGACGCGCTGCCACTGATCGCCGAGGCGAAGGCGGAGGGCGTGCGGATCACGGTGGAGACGTGCCCGCACTACCTGACCCTCACCGCCGAGGAAGTCCCCGACGGGGCCAGCGAGTTCAAGTGCTGCCCGCCCATCCGTGAGGCCGCCAACCAGGACCTGCTGTGGCAGGCGCTCGCCGACGGCACGATCGACTGCGTGGTCACCGACCACTCGCCGTCCACCGCCGACCTCAAGACCGCCGACTTCGCGACGGCGTGGGGCGGCATCTCGGGGCTCCAGCTGAGCCTCGCGGCGGTGTGGACGGAGGCGCGGGGGAGGGGTCACTCCCTGGAGGACGTCGTGCGCTGGATGTCCACGCGTACGGCCGCCCTGGTGGGCCTCGACGCACGCAAGGGCGCGATCGAGGCGGGCCGCGACGCCGACTTCGCGGTGCTCGCCCCGGACGAGACGTTCACCGTGGACCCGGCAGCCCTCCAGCACCGCAACCGCGTGACGGCGTACGCGGGCAAGACCCTCACCGGTGTCGTCAAGTCGACATGGCTGCGCGGCGAACGCATCGTGGCGGAGGGCGAGTTCACGGAACCGAAGGGACAACTCCTGACCCGCCCCCACTGATCCCAACCCATTCCTGCTTCCGCTTCCGCACCCGCAGCGGCCGACTCCGAAAGGCAGAACTGATCACCGTGACCGCGATTCCGAGCTTCACAGGCGACGCGAACCCGTACGGAGGCGGCGACCCGTACGCGGACTACCGCACCGCGGACTTCCCCTTCACCCAGTACGCCGACCTCGCCGACCGCCGTCTCGGAGCCGGGGTGATCGCCGCCAACGACGAGTTCTTCGCCCACCGCGAGAACATGCTCGTGCCCGGGCCCGCCGAGTTCGTGCCCGAGCACTTCGGCCACAAGGGCAAGGTCATGGACGGCTGGGAGACACGGCGCAGGCGCGGCGCGTCGGCGGAGCACCCGTGGCCGACGGCGGAGGACCACGACTGGGCCCTCGTCCGGCTCGGCGCGCCGGGTGTCGTACGGGGCATCGTGGTCGACACGGCCCACTTCCGCGGCAACTATCCGCAGGCGGTGTCTGTGGAGGGGGTGTCGGTGCCCGGCTCCCCGTCCCCCGAGGAGTTGCTTGCGGACGACGTGAAGTGGACGACGCTGGTACCGCGCACGAAGGTCGGCGGCCACGCGGCGAACGGCTTCGAGGTGTCGCTGGAGCAACGCTTCACGCACCTGCGCGTCAACCAACATCCCGACGGGGGCATCGCGCGCCTGCGGGTGTACGGCGAGGTCGTCCCCGACCCGGCGTGGCTGGCGGTGCTCGGCACCTTCGACGTGGTCGCCCTGGAAAACGGCGGTTGGGCCGAGGACGCGTCCAACCTCTTCTACTCACCGGCGTCGAACACCATTCAGCCCGGGCGGTCCCGCAAGATGGACGACGGCTGGGAGACGCGCCGCCGCCGAGACCAGGGCAACGACTGGATCCGCTACCGCCTGGTGGCCCGGTCGGAGATCCGGGCGATCGAGATCGACACGGCGTACCTGAAGGGGAACAGCGCGGGTTGGGCGACGGTGTCGCTCCGGGACGGCGAGAACGGCGACTGGACGGAGATCCTCCCGCGCACCCGCCTCCAGCCCGACACGAACCACCGCTTCGTCCTGCCGTCCCCGGCAACGGGCACCCACGCGCGCGTGGACATCTATCCGGACGGCGGGATCGCCCGGCTGCGGCTGTTCGGCTCGCTGACGGAGGAGGGGGCGGGGGGACTGGCGGCTCGGTATCAGGAGCTTGGGGGCTAGGGGGTTGGTCGTTCGGGGTGAGGGGAGGCGGCCGGCTGTCGGGGGGTCCTGCACCAGCCTTTCCTCGCCCCCGCCGCCCCTACCCGTTCCCATCCCCAGGGGCTCCGCCCCTTCGCCCCCACCAGGGGGCGAAGCCCCCTGGACCCCTGGCGGGGACTGCGTCCCCTGGACCCCTGGCGGGGACTGCGTCCCCTGGACCCCTGGCGGGGACTGCGTCCCCTGGACCCCTGGCGGGGACTGCGTCCCCTGGACCCCTGGC
>NZ_JBIAQP010000019.1:37463-141788 GCF_042889145.1 Streptomyces sp. NPDC002680 | reverse complement strand
GCGGGGACTGCCCCCGCAGCCGGGACTTCCCCGGCCGGGACGGCAGTCCGCCCGGGGCCGCGCCTCTGGGGTTGCTGTCCGGGCTGCGTCGCGTGCGCCTCGCTTCGGGCTGTGCCTGGAACCTCGGCGGGCATCGTGCCCCTTGTGGCTCAGTGACGGTGCCGCTTCCTGTCCCGGGTGGACAGGAGCGCGAATTCAGCTGTCCTGTCGGGAGTTACGCCGCGTGGCCGCCGTCCACCGCGAACTCTGCGCCCGTGATGTAGTCGGCCGTCGCCAGATGTGCGACCGTCGTCGCCACCTCCTCCGCCCGTCCGAAGCGGCCCAGCGCCGTCATCGCGGACTGGGCGGGCGCGTGTGGGCCGTTCGCCGGGTTCATGTCCGTGTCGATCGGGCCGGGGTGGACGATGTTCGCCGTGATGCCGCGCGCGCCCAGCTCCCTGGCCAGGGCCTTCGTCAGGCCCACCAGGGCCGACTTGCTCATCGCGTACAGGGTTCCGCCGGGGCCGGGTACGCGCTGCGTCATGCAGGTGCCGATCGTGATGATCCGGCCGCCGGAGGTCATGCGCGCGGCGGCGGCCTGTGAGGCCAGGAACACGCCGCGTACGTTCACCGCCAGGACGCGGTCGACGTCGGAGAGGGCCAGGTCCGTCAGTGGTCCGAGGACGCCGACGCCCACGTTGTTCACCAGCACGTCCAGGCCACCGAGCGCCTCCGCCGTACGTTCCACCGCGCCGGCGGCCTCCGTCGCGTCCGCGGAGTCCGCCCGGAGGGCCACCGCACGGCGTCCCAGCGCCTCCACGGCCCGTACGACGTCCTGGGCCGCCTCCTTGCCGTTCACGTAGGTGACGGCCACGTCCGCGCCCTCCTGGGCGAGCCGCAGTGCCGTCGCCGCGCCGATGCCCCGGCTGCCGCCGGTCACCAGGGCGACCTTGCCGTTCAGGGGTCCCTGCAGAGTTGTCAGCGCTGTCGGAGTTGTCATGGAGCCATCCCAGCGGCCCGCCGCCCCACGTGCTGGCGGCGAACGGACACCGAGGTCAGGCACCCGAAACCCCGTCCACCGATGAGTTGCGGGGGCCGCCGGGGTCTGAGCTGATGACAACCAGGACCCCTCCCAGAGAGCAGGCACCCGCCATGGGCACCCTCACCCTCACGTCCTTCGTCACCCTCGACGGCGTCTACCAGGCGCCGGGCGGTCCCAACGAGGACCCGCGGGACGGCTTCACACAGGGCGGCTGGAGCGTCCCGTACGGGGACGAGGACTTCGGCCGGTTCATCACCGAGGTCTTCGAACGCGTCGACGTCTTCCTCCTGGGCCGCCGTACGTACGACATCTTCGCCTCGTACTGGCCCAAGGTCACCGACCCCGCCGACCCGGTCGCGTCCCGCCTGAACGGCCTGCCGAAGTACGTCGTGTCGTCCAGCCTCAGGGACCCGCACTGGGCCGGCACGACCGTGCTGAGCGGTGATCTCGGCAAGGAGGTCGCCGCCCTCAAGGAACACACGGACCGTGAGGTCCAGGTGCACGGCAGTGGCGCCCTCGCCCAGTCACTCCTCGCCCTGGACCTCGTCGACAAGGTCCACCTGCTGACCTTCCCGGTCGTCCTCGGCGCCGGCCGCCGCCTCTTTACAGAGGGCGCCGTCCCGACCGCCTTCCGGCGCACGGGAGGCCGTACGACCGCGGCGGGCGTGTCCATCCAGACGTACGAGTCCGCGGGCCGCCCGGAATATGGCACGTACGAGCTTCCGGAGAACGTATAAACGTATAGGCGTGGAAATGCGATCCCGCGTCATTCCGAACTGCCTTGCCCCGCGTCCTGTCGCGATGTGGGGGGTACGCGGGGCAAGGGGTTCAGCGGCACATGCGGATCAGGTCGCACCGTTCCTCGTACCGAGTCGTGGGGGACTCAGCAGCCGTAGTCGATCAGGTCGAACGAGGCGTAGTGGTCGGAGGTGTAGTAGTCCTCCTGGTACTCCTCACCCGTGACGATGCGACGGGCACCGCGCGTGGAGGAGCCAGGAGTCTTGACCGTGTACTCGTGGTAGTAACCGGTGGACTGCGAGGGCAGGACGCCCTCCCGGTTCTGGAAGACGCTGCCGTCCTGCGAGTACGGGTAGGGGCCGCCCTGCGCGATCAGGTTGAGCGTCGTGTAGGCCTGCGACGGCAGGTCGTCGTAGCAGATGCTGCCCACTGCCGTGGTGGCGGCACCGGCCGTGCCGACGGTGACGGTGCCACCCACCAGGAGAGCGGACAGTACGGCGGCTGCGGCGCCGATGCGAGTGATTCGTGGGGGGAATCTCATGCCCTCATGATGACGCGCGTAGATAGTGGCATGTCAATGACAACCCCGAAGAATTTCCCGTCAAGTCCGATGAGTTTTCCGGAAGTTAACTTCGGGATCGACCACCTCACCGGTCACCCCGGTCACCCCCGCTTCCGGCTCTCGGCAGCCGCGAACAGCGCGAACGACAGCACGAGCAGTGCGGCGCTCGCGTAGACCTCGTAGCCGTCGAGAAAACCGATCTTCTGTACGAGGCCCCAGTGCACGTCGGTGAATTCGTGCAGCAGGCCCGCGATGCCCTGCACCAGGGCGAGGAAACCGATGATCTCCAGTAGCTGCTTCATGCCGCGATCCTCACCCCGGGCGCCGCCCGCTTCCATCGGCCGCAGGGCGAGGCATCCTCTCCCGAAGTCGCCGTTCGCTCCCGGCGGCACCGCCGAAAGTCTGCGGCGGCCCGACTTTGGTCGACGATCACTGCTCGGCAGGGGTGACACGGGCCAGGAGTGCGTAGATTTGTCGACTGTGAGTGGTGACAGGCCGACATCCGTTCCCGAGGCCCCGACGGCGTTCCCGGGGCGGCGGTGGCTCTTCCCGTCGGCCGTGCTCGACGAACTGGACCCCGCCCCCGACGCCGTCCCCGGCCTCGGCTCCGAACGCAAGTGGGCCGGACGGTTCGGCCGGCTCGGGCTGTCCGCACGGCCCCGGCGCACCGCACGCGACTGGGTCGTCGACTTCACCTGTTTCCTGCTGGCCGTCGTCATCGGCGTGCTGGGCGCGGACGCCCTGGCCGACGACCCGAACACCCCCCACGCCCTCGCCGTCGTCGACCAGTGGCTCGGCGCCCTCGCCTGCGCCGCCGTCTGGCTGCGCCGCCGCTGGCCGCTCGGCCTCGCCGTCGCGATGCTCGTGGTCAGCCTCGTGTCGAGCACCGCGGGCGGCGCCGGCCTGGTCGCCCTCTTCTCCCTCGCCGTGCACCGGCCCTTCCGGTACGTCGGCCTGGTCGCCGCCGCCTCCGTCGCCGTGATGCCGGTCTTCTACTGGCTGCGCCCCGACCCGGACCTGCCGTACGTCGTCTCGGTGATCCTCAGCGTGCTGCTGACCGCGACCGCGGTCGGCTGGGGCATGTTCGTACGGTCCAAGCGGCAGCTCATGCTCAGCCTGCGGGACCGGCTGCGGCGGGCCGAGACGGAGGCCGCGCTGCGGGCCGAACAGGCGCAGCGGCTCGCCCGCGAGGCCATCGCGCGCGAGATGCACGACGTACTCGCCCATCGCCTCACTCTGCTGAGCGTCCACGCCGGCGCTCTGGAGTTCCGGCCCGACGCACCCCGCGAGGAGGTCGCGCGGGCGGCCGGGGTCATCCGGGAGAGCGCCCACGAGGCCCTCCAGGACCTGCGGGAGATCATCGGCGTCCTGCGGGCGGGCGACGCGGAGGAGGCGGGGCGCCCACAGCCGACCCTGGCCGCGCTCGACACCCTGGTGACCGAATCCCGCGAGGCCGGCATGAAGATCGTGCTGGACAGCCGTGTGACGGCACCGGCGGCCGTCCCCGCCTCCATCGGCCGCACCGCCTACCGGATCGTCCAGGAGGGCCTCACGAACGCCCGCAAACACGCCCCGGGCGCCGAGGTCACGGTGTCCCTCGCGGGCGCCCCGGGCGACGGCCTGACCGTCTCCGTACGCAATCCCGCGCCCCCGGGAGACATCCCGCACGTTCCCGGCTCCGGACAGGGCCTCATCGGGCTGATCGAGCGCGCGACGCTGGCGGGCGGCCGGCTGGAGCACGGCACGGAGGCGGACGGGGGAGAGGGCGGACACGGGCACGCGCGCGTGGGGTTCGCCGTACGGGCCTGGCTGCCGTGGGGCGGACCTCTTTGAAGCGGGACCCCTTGAAGCGAGACCTCTTTAATGAGGGACCTCTTTAAGAAGAGGGCGCTTTCAGCCGCGCACCGTACGCGGTACCACCCGACGTCCCGCCTCCCCGTACACCCAGCCCGAGGTCTCCTCGATGAACTCGGTCGGAAAGCCCGGCCGGAATCCGGTCGTCTCGTCCAGTTTGACCACCAGGTCCTCGGGGAGCGTCAGTTCGGCCGCGCCGAGGTTGTCCATGAGCTGCTCGACCCGGCGCGCGCCCACGATCGGGTGCACGGCGGGGGAGTGCGCCATGGTCCACGCGATGGCCACCTGCGCGGGGGACGCGCCGAGTTCGTCCGCCGCCGACTGCACGGCCCGCGCCACCGTGTGCTCGTGCTCGCCGACCGCGTCCGCGGACAGCCGTACCGACTCGTCGGGGGCGATGCCCCGCGCGCGGGTGTACTTGCCGGACAGAATGCCGTTGTGCAGCGGACTCCAGGCCGCCACCGACATCCCGAACGCCTCGGCCATCGGCAGCAGTTCACGCTCGATGTCCCGGTTCAGCAGGCTGTACGGCACCTGCAGCGCGGCGAACTGCGACCAACCCCGCCACTCCGCCAGGGTGTTGGCCCGGGACACCACCCAGGCCGGGGCGTCCGAGATGCCGACGTACAGCACCTTCCCCGAGCGCACGGCGTCGTCGAGGGCACGCATGGTCTCCTCGACGGGCGTGGCGCGGTCCCAGATGTGGACCCAGTAGACGTCGACGTAGTCCGTGCCGAGCCGGCGCAGGCTCGTCTCCAGGGACAGCGTGAGGTTCTTGCGGTGGTTGCCCGCGGCGTTGGGGTCGGCGCCGTCGCGCGAGATCGTGTACTTGGTGGACAGCACGAGCCGGTCGCGCCGCCCTCTGAGGAGTTCGCCCAGGATCGTCTCGCTGGCCCCACCGCGGTAGTTGATCGCGGTGTCGACGACATTGCCGCCGGCGGCCTCGTACGCGTCGAGGATGCGCGCGCACTCCTCCTTGGGCGCGCCCACCCCGCCCTGCTCACCGAAGGTCATGGCTCCCAGGAAGAGTTCGGAGACGCGCAGGCCGGTCCGGCCCAGCAGTCGGTAACGCACGAAAGGCCTCTCGCTTGACGGATGTTCAGGCGGGCAATGTAGCCGCGCTCCGCCCGTGTCCGACCCGGCGCCGCACAACCGTGATTACGTAGGGCCATGACCGTGATCAGACTGCTCCTCGTCGACGACGACCCCCTGGTAAGGGCAGGCCTGTCCTTGATGATGGGCGGCGCCGACGACATCGAGATCGTCGGCGAGGCCGCCGACGGCAGCGAGGTCGAGGCGCTCGTCGGCCGCACCGGCCCGGACGTCGTGCTCATGGACATCCGGATGCCGACGGTGGACGGTCTCGCCGCCACCGAACGCCTCCGCGCCCTCAAGGACGCCCCGCAGGTCGTGGTCCTGACCACCTTCCACGCCGACGACCAGGTACTGCGCGCCCTGCGCGCGGGCGCCGCCGGCTTCGTCCTCAAGGACACCCCGCCCGCCGAGATCCTGGCCGCGGTACGCCGTGTCGCCGCCGGGGACCCCGTCCTGTCGCCCGCCGTGACCCGCCAGTTGATGGCCCACGCGGCGGGCGGCACGGCCGACACCCGGCGGGCCGGCGCCCGGGAGCGGATCGGTGCCCTGAACGACCGGGAACGCGAGGTCGCGGTCGCCGTCGGCCAGGGCCGCTCGAACGCCGCGATCGCCGCCGCCCTGTTCATGAGCGTCGCCACAGTCAAGACGCACGTCTCCCGCATCCTCGCCAAGCTCGACCTCAACAACCGAGTGCAGATCGCTCTGTTGACGTACGACGCCGGACTCCTGGAGGAAAACGGTCCGGACGGGCACTAGCCGGTGCCGCCGCCCGTTCTCATGGCAACGGGGACGGCCGGGCCCGGCAGCGGGACCGGCCGCGAGGGCGGCTGTCAGGGGGATCGTCGTGGGGGAAGCGCACGTGCTCGATCTGGGGGAGTTCGGCGACGGGTTCAGGGCGGACCCGCATCCGGTGTACGCACGGCTGCGCGCCCGCGGCCCCGTGCACCGCGTCCGGCTGCCGGGTCACGACGCGCACCACGAGACCTGGCTCGTCGTCGGGTACGAGGAGGCGCGGGCGGCGCTCGCCGACCCCCGGCTGGCCAAGGACGTGAACAAGATCGGGATGCGGTTCCTGGACGAGGAGCTGATCGGCAAGTACCTCCTCGTCGCGGACCCGCCGCAGCACACCCGGCTGCGCGCGCTGGTCACCCGCGCCTTCACCGCCCGCCGCGTGGAGGCACTGCGGCCGCGGATCCAGAAGATCACCGACGAACTCCTCGACGCGATGATCCCGGGCGGCCGGGCCGACCTGGTGGACTCGTTCGCGTACCCGCTGCCCCTCACAGTGATCTGCGAACTGCTCGGCGTGCCCGAGATCGACCGTACGGCCTTCCGGAAACTGTCCTCGGAGGCGGTCGCGCCCACCGACGCGGAGAGCCACCACGACGCGTTCGTGCAGCTCGCCGCGTATCTCTCCGACCTGATCGAGGACAAGCGGTGCGCCGGACCGAGCGGCGACCTGCTCAGCGACCTGATCCGGACCACGGCCGAGGACGGCGACCGGCTGTCCCCCGCGGAACTGCGCGGCATGGCGTTCATCCTGCTGATCGCGGGCCACGAGACGACCGTCAACCTCATCACCAGCGGCGTCCACGCCCTGCTCACCCACCCCGCCCAACTGGCCGAACTGCGCGCCGACATGACCCTCCTCGACGGCGCGGTGGAGGAGATGCTGCGCTACGAGGGACCGGTGGAGAACGCGACCTTCCGGTTCGCCGCCGAACCCCTGGAGATAGGCGGCACAGCCGTCGAGAAGGGCGAGGCGGTGATGATCGGCCTCACCGCGGCCGACCGCGACGGGGACCGCTATCCGGCCCCGGACCGATTCGACATCCACCGCGACACCCGGGGCCACATGGCCTTCGGCCACGGCCTCCACTACTGCCTGGGCGCCCCACTGGCCCGCCTCGAAGCACGCACGGCGATAGGCACCCTGCTGGCCCGCACCCCCGGCCTGGCGCTCGCCGGCCCGCCCGGCGACTGGCTCCCTGGGATGCTGATGCGGGGGGTGCGGAGCCTGCCGGTGCGCTGGTAGCGGGCCGGTCCCGAGCGCCGGTGTCCGTCCGGTGCGGTGTGCCGGCGACTCTCCGGTCCTGTGCGTCGGCTGCGGTTCGGGCCTGTGTGCCCGTAGCCGTCCGGGCCTGTGCGCACGTAGCCGTCCGGTCCCGCGCGCTTGTAACCGTCCGGTTCTGTGCGCCCGTAGCCGTCCGGTTCCGCGCGTCGGCAATCGTCTGCTCCCGCGCGCGCCGACAGCCGTCCGCTCCCGTGCGTCGGGGCGACCGTCCGGCCCGGTGCGGTGATGGCCGGCCGGCCCGGGAACGCCTCGGGGAGTCGCCGCCGTCGTCCCCCCTCGGTCGTCGGTCCCGTGCTCAGTCCCACCCGCCCGCGATCTCCGCGAGGTGGACGGGCCTGTGCTCCTGTCTGGACAGTTCGCAGGCCTCGGCGACGCGCAGGGCCTGGAGTGCCTCGCGGCCGTCGCAGGGGTTGGCGCGCTCGCCGCGCACCACCTCCACGAACGCCGACAGCTCGGCCTCGTAGGCGGGGCCGAAGCGCTCCAGGAAGCCGGTCCAGGGCTTGCTCGCGGCCGGCGGTCCGGCCGGTTCGGTGGACGCGATGGGCGTACGGTCGTCCAGGCCCACACCGACCTGGTCCAGCTCGCCCGCCAGCTCCATACGGACGTCGTAGCCCGCGCCGTTCATACGCGTTGCCGTCGCCGTGGCGAGCGTGCCGTCGTCCAGGGTGAGTACGGCGGCCGCCGTACCGATGTCGCCCGCCTCGCGGAACATCGAGGGACCGGTGTCCGACCCGGTCGCGTACACCTCGACGATCTCGTGCCCCGTCACCCAGCGCAGGATGTCGAAGTCGTGGATCAGGGTGTCCCGGTACAGCCCTCCGGACAGCGGCAGGTACTCGGGCGGAGGCGGCGTCTGGTCCGACGTCATCATGCGGACGGTGTGCAGCCGGCCGAGCTTCCCGGAGCGCACGATGTCCCGTGCGCCCGTGTAGCCGATGTCGAAACGGCGCTGGAAGCCCATCTGAAGGATCGTTCCAGCTGCCTCCACCTCGGCGATCGCGGCCAAGGTGGCGGGCAGATCGAGGGCTATAGGCTTCTCGCAGAACACCGGCAGACCCGAGCGTGCTGCCCGACCGATCAGTTCGGCGTGGGCCGAGGTGGCAGCGGTGATCACCACGGCGTCCACGCCCCAGGTGAAGATCTCGTCGACACCTGGTGCGGCCGTTGCTCCTAAACGATGTGCAAGATCCTGTGCCCGTCCGCTGTCCGCGTCCGTGACGATGAGTGAGCCCCCTACCTCGCGGTGGCGGCTGAGGGTGTTCGCGTGGAATGTACCGATGCGGCCCGTCCCGATGACTCCGATGCGCATGAGAACCAAACTGGGGTCCGACCAGGCACGCTGTCAATGCGTATGTCCGGACAATCGAACTACACAACTTCCCGTCAACAATCCCCGCAGCTACGCTCGGCCCGTGCCGAAACCAGATGTGGATCCCACAGCGCCGCTGGAGCTGAGTGTGGACCGGAGCAGTCCGGTGCCGCTCTACTTCCAGCTGTCCCAGCAGCTCGAAGCCGCGATCGAGCACGGAGCACTCACGCCCGGCAGCCTGCTGGGCAACGAGATAGAGCTGGCCGGACGACTCGGCCTGTCCCGCCCGACCGTGCGCCAGGCCATCCAGTCCCTGGTGGACAAGGGTCTGCTGGTACGCCGGCGAGGCGTCGGCACGCAGGTCGTGCACAGCCAGGTCAAGCGCCCGCTCGAACTGAGCAGCCTGTACGACGACCTGGAGGCGGCGGGCCAGCGCCCCGCGACCAAGGTCCTCGTCAACACGGTCGTGCCGGCCTCCGCCGAGGTCGCCGCCGCCCTCAACGTGGCCGAGGGCAGCGACGTACACCGCGTGGAACGGCTGCGGCTGTCCCACGGCGAGCCGATGGCGTACCTCTGCAACTACCTGCCGCCTGGCCTCTTCGACCTGAACACCGCACAACTGGAGGCCACCGGCCTCTACCGCCTGATGCGCGCCGCCGGAATCACCCTCCACAGCGCCCGCCAGTCGATCGGCGCCCGAGGCGCCACGGCGGAGGAGGCGGACCGCCTCACCGAACGCGAGGGCGCCCCCCTCCTCACGATGCAGCGCACAACTTTCGACGACACAGGCAGAGCGGTCGAATTCGGCACCCACACCTACCGCCCCACCCGCTACTCGTTCGAATTCCAACTACTGGTACGCCCCTAGAGGAGGAGAAAGGGGCGCAGCCCCCTTTCTCCTCCTCTAGGGGCGCGGGGAACTGCGCGAGCAACCACAGACCACCCGCACCCGGCAGACAACCGCACCGCCCCATCGCTCCCCCGCAACGCACCCTCCTTGCCGGTGAGGCAGAATCACTCCCGATGAGCAGCTACCGCGACCTCGCACTCCCCAGGGCACTCGCCGGCTCCAGCCGAGAAGGCAGCGCCCCCATCGGCTCCCGCAGGGCCCCGGCCCTGCGTACCGTCGGCACGCGCGAGCGCCGGTCCCACCTCACAGCCCCCCGCGTGCCCACCGTCGGTATCGACATCGGCGGCACGAAGGTGATGGCGGGAGTGGTCGACGCCGACGGCAACATCCTGGAGAAGCTCCGCACCGAGACGCCGGACAAGTCCAAGAGCCCCAAGGTCGTCGAGGACACCATCGTCGAGCTGGTCCTCGACCTGTCCGACCGGCACGACGTGCACGCGGTCGGCATCGGCGCGGCCGGCTGGGTCGACGCCGACCGCAACCGGATCCTGTTCGCGCCCCACCTGTCGTGGCGCAACGAGCCCCTGAGGGACCGCATCTCCAGCCGCCTCGCCGTTCCCGTCCTGGTCGACAACGACGCCAACGCGGCCGCCTGGGCGGAGTGGCGCTTCGGCGCGGGTCGCGGCGAGGACCACCTCGTCATGATCACGCTCGGCACCGGCATCGGCGGCGCGATCCTGGAGGACGGCCAGGTCAAGCGCGGCAAGTTCGGCGTGGCGGGCGAGTTCGGCCATATGCAGGTCGTGCCCGGCGGCCACCGCTGCCCGTGCGGCAACCGCGGCTGCTGGGAGCAGTACAGCTCCGGCAACGCCCTGGTCAGAGAGGCGCGCGAACTCGCGGCGGCCGACTCCCCGGTGGCGTACGGGATCATCGAGCACGTCAAGGGCAACATCGCCGAGATCACCGGGCCGATGATCACCGAGCTGGCCCGTGAGGGCGATGCCATGTGCATCGAACTGCTCCAGGACATCGGCCAGTGGCTCGGCGTCGGCATCGCCAACCTGGCCGCCGCCCTGGACCCCTCCTGCTTCGTGATCGGCGGCGGCGTCTCCGCGGCCGACGACCTGCTGATCGGCCCGGCCCGCGACGCCTTCCGGCGCCAGCTGACCGGCCGTGGCTACCGCCCCGAGGCCCGTATCGCCCGCGCCCAGCTCGGCCCCGAGGCCGGCATGGTGGGCGCCGCCGACCTCGCCCGGCTGGTCGCCCGCCGCTTCCGGCGCGCCAACCGACGGCGCGTCGAGCGATACGAACGCTACGAGAAGTACGCCGAGACCCGCCGCACCTCCCAGGGGCCGCTGTGACCGCCTCCCTGCCCCGCCAGGCCATGGCCCCGGACGAGCAGCCCAAGCCGCCCGAGGACCGGGGCCACATGATCCGCCGCCGGGCCCTGACCCTGCTGATCATCGTGCTGCTCATCGGCGTCCCGGCCGGCTATCTGGTGATCTCCGCCAACCAGAGCCGCGACAGCGGCAAGGACAAGGAACGCAAGTGGGCGGCGCGCGGCCTCACCGAGGCCTGGCCCTCGAAGGTCCAGCGCCACATCTACGAGGTGCCCGTACCGCGCCAGGCCGACGGCAAGGGAATCCTGTCGACGAAGGTCGCCTACTACGAGACGAACAACTGGCGCACCAGCCGTCTGTACGTCCAGTTCATGACCACGAACGCGGGGCTGGACTACTTCTTCAAGGCCATGGGCGTCCCCCGCGCCGGCCTGAAGAAGGACCAGCTCAGCATCAGCGCCCGCGACCGGAAGATCGTCGGCTGGGAGTTCAAGGAGCCGGGCCCGTGGTGGGGTCTCGCCCACCAGCAGAAGAACCCGGCACCCACCCAGCACATCGTCGTGAAGTGGTCGCACCCCAACCACTACATGGTCTACGTCGTCTCGCGCACCACCCCCTGACGGGCCGGGCGACCGGGCTCCGGCCCGTCGCCGGGACCGATTGTCAGACCCCGCCCGTACAGTCGAAGACGTCCGACTCGACGGACACGACACGAGGGCGGGAGGTGGCGTAGGCATGAGCGACGAGGCATCGACGACAGCGGTGGCGGACGTGTCCGTGCGCCTCGCGGCCGTCTTCCTCCCGGCCCCGCTCCCGCGCGAGGGCCGCATCGCCTTCTGGGATCCGACGGGGGACACGGGCCTGCCCGGTGAGGGCGACACACACACGGAACTGACGGTCGTACGACGACACGGCGCCGGCGTCCGCCGCCGGACCACCCCCGCGCTGACGCTGCCCGTCGAGGCAGCGCTGCCGCTGCTCGTACGGGCCCGCCGCGACCCCGCCGCCCATCCCGCCACCGCCTGCTGGGGCGCCGCCGCGCTGCACGCCCTGCGGCTCACCGCCCGCGGCAGGCTGCTGCCCGGGCTCACCCCCGCCGGACACGACGCCTGGCGCGCGGGCCCGCTGGAGCCCGACGACATCGCCCACCTCAGGGCCATCGCCGCCGCCCTGCCGTACGAGGGCCACGCGGTGCCCCTCCCCGGCTCCGGACCCCTGCAACTGCCCGAGCCCGAGGCGCTCGTGCGCGCCTTCCTGGACGCCGTCGCGGACACCCTCCCGCGCACCCCGGCGGCTCCCTACGCAGCGGGGCTGCCCTTCGCCGCGCGCGCGGCACAGCGTCTCCCTGACGCCCACGACTGGGCGGCGGAGGTCGCCGCGGGCATGGACGCGGGCGTGCGGATCTCGCTCCGCCTCGACCTGTCGGCGTACGAACTGTTCGACGACCCCGACCGGGTGCGCAGCGCGGGTGCGGCGATCGTCCAGGTACACAGCCTCGCCGACCCCACCCTGGTGACCGACGCGGCGACCCTGTGGGCGGGCACCGCGGACGCGGCCTTCGGGACACGCGCACGCGTGGACGCGGCTTTGGCGGTCCGTCGCGCCGCCCGCGTCTGGCCTCCGCTCGACCGCCTCACCGAGCAGGACGCGCCCGCCGTACTGGCACTCTCCGAGGAGGAGCTGTACGACCTGCTCGGGAGGGCAGCGACCCGGCTCGCCGCCGCGGGCGTCGCCGTGCACTGGCCCCGGGACCTCGCCCAGGACCTGACCGCCCAGGCGGTCGTACGCCCGGCGCCCGGCTCGGCGAAGGACGGCACCGGCTTCTTCGAGAGCGAGGAACTCCTCCAGTTCCGCTGGCAGTTGGCGCTCGGCGGGGATCCGCTCACCGAGGCCGAGATGGACCTGCTGGCCGAGGCCCACCGTCCAGTCGTACGCCTCAAGGACCAGTGGGTCCTGGTGGACCCGGCCCTCGTCCGGAAGGCACGCAAGCGCGAACTGGGCCTGCTCGACCCGGTCGACGCGCTCTCGGCCGCACTCACCGGCGAGGTGGAGGCCGACGGTGAGACGGTCGAGGCGGTCCCGGTCGGCGCGCTGGCGACCCTGCGCGACCGGCTCACGGCGGGCATCACCCCCGTGGAACCGCCCCCGGGACTGAAGGCCACCCTCCGCGACTACCAACTCCGGGGACTGGCCTGGCTGGACCTCATGACCTCCCTCGGCCTCGGCGGCTGCCTCGCCGACGACATGGGGCTCGGCAAGACGATCACCGTCATCGCCCTGCATCTGCGGCGGGCCCGCAGCGAACCGACGCTGGTGGTCTGCCCGGCCTCCCTGCTGGGCAACTGGCAGCGCGAGATCACCAAGTTCGCGCCCGGCGTCCCCGTCCGCCGCTACCACGGCCCCGACCGCACCCTGGAGGACATGACGGGCGGCTTCGTCCTCACGACGTACGGCACCATGCGGTCGACGGCGACCCGGCTGGCCGAGCAGCCGTGGGGGATGGTCGTCGCGGACGAGGCACAGCACGTCAAGAACCCGTACTCGGCGACCGCGAAGGCACTGCGCACGATCCCGACCCCCGCGCGCGTGGCGCTCACCGGCACCCCCGTCGAGAACAACCTCTCCGAACTCTGGGCCCTGCTCGACTGGACCACCCCCGGCCTCCTGGGCCCCCTGAAGTCCTTCCGCGCCCGGCACGCACGCGCGGTGGAGACAGGCGAGGACGAGGAGGCGATCGCCCGACTGGCGCGCCTGGTCCGCCCGTTCCTGCTGCGCCGCAAGAAGTCCGACCCGGGCATCGTCCCGGAACTCCCGCCGAAGACGGAGACCGACCACCCGGTCCCCCTGACCCGCGAACAGGCCGCTCTGTACGAGGCGGTGGTGCGGGAGTCGATGCTCGCCATCGAGACGACGGACGGCATCGCGCGCCGCGGCCTGGTCCTGAAGCTGCTGACCTCCCTGAAGCAGATCTGCGACCACCCCGCGCTGTATCTCAAGGAGGAGGCGCCGACGCCCGCCGCGAGCGACCGGATGGCGGCCCGCTCCGGCAAACTCGCCCTGCTGGACGAGCTGTTGGACACCCTGCTCGCCGAGGACGGCTCGGCCCTGGTGTTCACGCAGTACGTGGGGATGGCCCGCCTGATCTCCTCCCACCTCGCGTCCCGCGCGGTCCCGGCGGAACTGCTCCACGGCGGCACCCCGGTCCCGGAACGGGAACGCATGGTGGACCGCTTCCAGGCCGGCGCGACCCCGATCCTGGTCCTCTCCCTGAAGGCTGCGGGCACGGGCCTGAACCTGACGCGCGCGGGCCATGTCGTCCACTTCGACCGCTGGTGGAACCCGGCGGTCGAGGAACAGGCCACGGACCGGGCCTACCGCATCGGCCAGACCCAGCCCGTCCAGGTGCACCGCCTGATCACCGAGGGCACGGTCGAGGACCGCATCGCGGAGATGCTCGAATCCAAGCGAGCCCTGGCCGACGCGATCCTCACGTCCGGCGAGGCATCCCTCACGGAACTGACGGACCGCGCACTGTCCGACCTGGTCTCGCTGCGGAGGGCGGTGTGATGCCGACGGAGGAACACGAGGACGGGCGCGGCCCGGCGGGGGAGGAGCCGGTGCAGGCCGAGCGTCCTCTGCCGGACGACCCCGGGCAGGACCGACCGGCAGACGAGCGGATGCAGGCCGAGCGCCGCCTGCCGGACGAGCCCAGCGAGGACCGACCGGCAGACGAGCCGATGCCGGGCGAGCGCCCCCTGCCCGACGATCCCGGCCAGGACCGACCGGCCGACGCGGCCCGCAGAGCCCTGAGGGCCGCCCGGGAGCGCGCGGGCCAGACGACGACATCTGCGACACACGGCGCGGCGCCGGGAGCGGTGCCCGCGCGGGGCGTGGCACGTGCGGCGGCGGCCGGGAAGCTCACAGAACCCGAGAAGCCTGGGCAGCGCGGGAGGTATGAGAAGCCCACGGAGACCGGGGAGCCCGAGCAGCGCGGGAGGCTCGACAGGCCCGTGGAGGCCACGGGGCCCAAGGCGAGGCCGGGTGACGCGGCCCGTGTGGCGCTGTGGGGTGCGACGGCATCGGCCAGCAGCAAGCCCCCGACAGGAGCCACGGCAGGGCCGGGCCCGGCGGCCCCGGACGGGCTCGACGGTGCCCCCGACGTCCCCGATGCCCCGCAGGCCCGTACCGACGCGGGAGACCGCAAGAGCGGACGCCCCGGAGACGTCGCCCGCGAGGCCTTGCGTGCCGCGCGTGGAGAAGCGCTGCGGGCCCGGCTCGACGCGGAGGCGGCCGCAGCCGAGGCCACGCGGCGGCCCGTTCGGCCCCTGCGCGCGCGGGACCCGCGTGACCGGAGTCCCGGCGACCGGGTGCGTGACGTACGGGAACTGCTCGCCGGTTCCTTCGAGTTGCCCACCGACGAGTCCCCGGCGGCTCCCGTGCGGGACCCCAGGCCTGCTGGCGCCGAGCCGCACACGGACCCCTCGCCGCCGGTGACCGTGGGGGAGGTCCTGCGTGCCGTCGCCTCGCCGACCCCCCGGGGCGACACTGGCGTCGAGGCCGACGAAGCGACGGTAGACGCGTCCAGCGACACCCCCAACCCCCGGGCCACCACCGAGTTCCGACACGTACCGCCGCCCCTCGCCGATCCCCACGACAGCCACAGCGACAGCGACACCTCACGCATCGCCCCCGTGCCCTCCTCCATGGCCGCCCCCGGCCGTGACGGTGAGCTGCGCCGGACCTTCCCCGCCCTGCGAGCCTCGGGAAACCGGGAGACGGCGTCCGAGGGCGTCCGCTTCGCGGAGAGCTGGTGGGGCAATGCCTGGGTGACCGCCCTGGAGGAGGGCGCCTTGGACGCCGCCCGGCTGGTGCGGGGGCGTGGGTACGCCGAGAAGGGGCACGTCGATGCCATCACCGTGACACCGGGGCTCGTACTCGCCTACGTACAGGGCTCCCGCCCCCGGCCGTACCGCGTACAGGTGCGGCTGCGCACCCTCGGAGGCCAGGAGTGGGAGCGGTTCCTGGACGCCGCCGTGGAGCGGCCCGGGCACATCGCCGCGCTGCTCGACAAGGAGCTGCCCCAGTCCCTCGCCGACTGCGGGGCCCCGCTGCTGCCCGGCCCCGGCGACCTCGAACCCCGGTGCAGCTGCCCCGACTCCGGACACCCCTGCAAGCACGCCGCCGCCCTCTGTTACCAGACCGCCCGCCTCCTCGACGCCGACCCCTTCGTCCTGCTCCTCCTGCGGGGCAGGGGCGAACGGGAAGTGCTGGACGAACTGTCCCGGCGCAACGCGGCCCGTGGCGCCCGTGCCGCTCAGGAGCAGCAGACGGCCGCCTTCCCCGGGGTCCGGGCCTCCGACGCGCTCGCGCCGCACACCCTCCCGCCGCTCCCGGCCCCGCTGCCTCCCCGTCCGCACCCCGAGCCGCCCCCGGCCTACCCGGCGTCCCCCGGCGGCCCGGACCCCTTCGCGCTGGACCAGTTGGCGACGGACGCCGCCGCCCGCGCCCACACGCTGCTCACCACCGGCCACGACCCGGTCGGCGAGCTGACCCTGTGGCAGGACGCCGTACGGCTCGCCGCCGCCCGCCCCGGCTCCGGCCTCACCGCGGGCACCCGCGCCCTCTACTCCTCGCTCGCCAGAGCCGCCGGCCGCACCCCGGCCGACCTGGCGCGCGCGGTGGCCGCCTGGCGGCAGGGCGGGCTCGACGGACTGGAGGTCCTTGAGGAGGCGTGGGACCCGCCGGCGGGGCGCTTCGACCGCGCCCGCCCGCTCCTCCGCGCCGCCGACCTCCCCGCCTTCAGACCCTGGCGCAACCACCTCACCCACCCGCGCGGCCACATACAGCTCCGCCTGGGCCGTGACGGCCTCTGGTACGCGTACGAGTCCGAACCGGGCCACGACGACTGGTGGCCCCGAGGCACCCCCGACCTGGACCCGGTCGGCGCCCTCACCGGCCTCGGCAACCCCGCGGATTCCTGAAGCCCGGCGGAGAGAGGCAGAAAGGTGGATGGAAATGGATAGAAAACGTATACCCGAACCGGCCCGCCGGCCGCTCTCCCGCCCATGCCGCAAGGCATCTCACATGCAGTAACGTCGAGCCGTGACGGACAACGGGAACAGCGAACGGCCATCCGCGCGTGCGGGGCGTCCCGGACAGCGGAAGCGGGCCGACGCGCACCACGGCGCCAAGGAGCGGCCCAGCACGATCCGTGACGTGGCGCGGAAGGCCGGAGTCTCCGTAGCAACCGTTTCCCGAACCCTCGCCGGGAACTACCCGGTCTCCGACGAGGCCCGGGCCCGGGTCATGGCCGCCGTCGCGTCCCTGCACTACGTGGTCAACGTGCACGCCAAAGCCCTCTCCGGGCGGGTCGCCGGCCCGGTTGCCCTGGTGATCAAGGACATCACCGGGCCGTCCCTCGCCCATGTCGCCGCCGGAGTGGAGCAGGAGGCCGCCGACCGGGGCAGGCTCAGCCTGGTGTGCGCCACGCACGACGACGCGACCCGGGAGGACGCCCTGGTCCAGCTCATGCGCGAGCAACACGCGGCCGCCGTACTCCTCGTGGGCGGAGTGGTGCCGGACGCGGCGTACGAACGGCGGATGGCCGGCTACGCCCGGGCGCTGGACGCCGCCGGGTCACGGCTGGTGCTGGTGGGCCGCCCGGCCCCGGCGCCGGACCTGCCGCTGACGGTCGTGGACTACGACAACCGGGGCGGCGCCTTCCAGGCCGCCTCGCACCTGCTCGCCTCCGGGCACCGCCGGGTGCTGTTCCTCGGCGGGGAGACCGGGCTGAGCAGCGGCGACGAACGCCGGGCCGGCTACCGGGACGCACTGCGCGCCCATGGCGCCGACCACGCCGGGGAACTCGACACCGAGGGGACGTACACCCGAGCCTCGGGCTATGCCCGCACCCGGGACGCCCTGCGCGCCGGGCTGGAGTTCACGGCGGTGTTCGCCGCCTCCGACATGGTCGCGCTGGGCGCGCTCGCCGCACTGCGCGAAGCCGGACGGGACGTACCGGGCGACGTGTCCGTCGTGGGCTTCGACGACGTGCCCTTCGCGACCGACCTGACCCCGTCCCTCACCACCGTCCGGGTCCCCTACGAGGAACTCGGCCGTACCGCCGTACGCCTGGCCCTGGAGCGCGAGGAGTCCCTCGGCGGCGAGGACCATGTGGTGCTCGGCACACAGCTGGTCATCAGACAGTCGGTGCGCAGGCTCGCCTGGTAGGCCCCCGGAGCGCTCGTCCGCCCCTCCACCTCCTGGTCACCCGCCGGATGTGGAGGATTTTCGTACGACGGCGGACCAATGGGGAGGTCTCGTGAGCTACCCGGCCCCGTCCCGGGAGGGGATGTGAGATATGGGAGCGTAAGCGGGTGAGTGAGACGACGAAAGAGACCCTGCAATACCGATTTGACGGGCCGGAAGACGCACCTGTCCTGATCCTGGGTCCCTCGCTGGGCACGACGTGGCACATGTGGGACCGGCAGGTGCCGGAGCTGGTGAAGCAGTGGCGGGTCTTCCGTTTCGACCTGCCCGGACACGGCGGCGCCCCCGCACACCCCGCCGGATCGGTCACCGACCTGGCCACCCGACTGCTCGCCACGCTCGACGCGGTCGGCGTACAGCGCTTCGGCTACGCGGGCTGCGCGCTCGGCGGCGCGATCGGCGCCGAACTGGCGCTGCGCCACCCGGAGCGGCTGGCCTCGCTCGCGCTGATCGCGGCCTCGCCCCGCTTCGGGACGGCCGACGAGTTCCGCCAGCGCGGGGTGATCGTCCGGACGAACGGGCTCGACCCCATCGCCCGTACGTCCCCCGAACGCTGGTTCACCAGCGGCTTCGCCGCCGCGCAGCCCGCGATCACCGAGTGGGCCGTACAGATGGTCCGCACCACCGACCCCGGCTGCTACATCGCGGCCTGCGAATCGCTCGCCTCCTTCGACGTACGGGGCGAACTGGGCCGTGTCGGTGTGCCGACCCTCGTCCTCGTCGGCTCCGACGACCAGGTGACCGGCCCCGCCGAGGCCCGCACCCTGGTCGCGGGCATACCGGACGCCCGCCTCGCGGTCGTACCCGGTGCCTCGCACCTGGTCCCGGTCGAGCAGCCCGCGGCCGTCACGGATCTCCTCGTCCGCCACTTCTCGACGGCCTGGCAGCCCGCGTACGACAACCCGACCGGCCAGACGGCCATCTCGGCGGCGCCGCTCAAGCCGGTGCTGACCGCCGCCCAGCCGATCACCCCCATCGCGGAGATCGCGCCGGCCGCCGCACAGTCCGGCGGGCACAGCCGCCCGGACCAGTACGACGCCGGGATGAAGGTCCGGCGCGAGGTGCTCGGCGACGCGCATGTCGACCGGGCGCTGGCGCAGGCGGACGAGTTCTCCGGGGACTTCCAGGAGTTCATCACCAGATACGCGTGGGGCGAGATCTGGAACCGGCCCGGCCTCGACCGGCGCTCCCGCAGCTGTGTCACCCTCACCGCCCTCGTCGCGGGCGGCCACCTCGACGAACTCGCCTTCCACACCCGTGCCGCCCTCCGCAACGGCCTCACCCCGGTCGAGATCAAGGAAGTGCTGCTCCAGGCCGCCGTGTACTGCGGGGTACCGGCCGCGAACAGCGCGTTCAAGGTGGCCCAGCAGGTCATCCGCGAGGAGACGACCCCCGAGGAGTGACCGGGGAAGCCTGGTGGTGAAACCACCAGCCTCGGCGGCCCACCATCCCGGCCCACGCGGCAGGATGGGACGCATGAAGCTCACGAAGAAGTCGCACGCCTGCATCCGTCTGGAGAAGAACGGGCAGACGCTCGTCCTCGACCCCGGTGCGTTCAGCGAGGAGGACGCCGCGGCAGGCGCCGACGCGATCCTGGTCACCCACGAGCACGCCGACCACTTCGACGAGGGACGCCTGCGCGCCGCCCTGGACGCCAACCCGGCCGCCGGACTCTGGACCCTCGCCTCGGTCGCGGAACAGCTCTCCGCGGCCTTCCCGGGCCGCGTCCACACCGTCGGCCACGGCGACACGTTCACCGCCGCGGGCTTCGACGTCCAGGTCCACGGCGAACTGCACGCCGTGATCCACCCGGACATCCCGCGCATCACGAACGTCGGTTACCTCGTCGACGGCGCCGTCTTCCACCCCGGCGACGCCCTCACCGTCCCCGACCACCCGGTCGACACCCTGCTGCTCCCGGTCATGGCCCCGTGGAGCAAGCTCTCCGAGGTCGTCGACTACGTCCGCGAGGTCAAGCCGCAGCGCGCGTACGACATCCACGACGCCCTGCTCACGGACCTCGCCCGCCCGATCTACGACCGGCTGGTCGGCGGCCTGGGCGGCGCCGAGCACCAGCGCCTTGCATCGGGGGCCTCGGCGGAGGTCTGAGCCGCGTTGTCAGACCCGGCGGGTAGGTTGTGGGGCATGCGTATCGCGACCTGGAACGTGAACTCGATCACCGCCCGCCTGCCGAGGCTGCTGGCCTGGCTGGAGAGCACCGGCACGGATGTGCTGTGCCTCCAGGAGGCCAAGGTCGCCGCCGAGCAGTTCCCGTCCGACCAGCTGCGCGAGCTGGGCTACGAGGTGGCGGTCAACGCGACCGGCAGATGGAACGGCGTCGCGGTGATCTCCCGCGTGGGCCTGGAGGACGTCGTGCGGGGCCTGCCCGGCGACCCCGGCTACGAGGGCGTCGAGGAGCCCCGTGCCGTCTCCGCGACCTGCGGCCCGGTCCGCGTCTGGTCGGTGTACGTGCCGAACGGCCGCGAGGTGGACCACCCCCACTACGCCTACAAGCTCCAGTGGTTCGAGGCCCTGAAGGCAGCGGTCGCCGGGGACGCGGCGGGCAGCCGCCCGTTCGCGGTCCTGGGCGACTACAACGTGGCCCCGACGGACGACGACGTCTACGACCTCGCGGCCTTCGAGGGCCTCACCCACATCACCCCGGCGGAGCGCGCCGCCCTGGCGTCCCTGCGCGAGACGGGCCTGACGGACGTCGTCCCCCGCCCCCTGAAGTACGACCACCCCTTTACGTACTGGGACTACCGCCAGCTCTGCTTCCCCAAGAACCGGGGCATGCGCATCGACCTGGTGTACGGCAACGAGCCCTTCGCCGGAGCGGTGAAGGACGCGTACGTGGACCGGGAGGAACGGAAGGGCAAGGGGGCGTCGGATCACGCTCCCGTGGTGGTCGACCTGGAGGTGTAGAGCCGGGGGGCCTGCTCTCGTGGGCGTGGGGGGCCTTTTCAGCGCCGGGCGCGCATCTCCAGCCCGTCCGGCGATTGAGGACGAGCGCGTTCAGCGCGATACGAGGGTCTGGGGGCGGAGCCCCCAGGTACGGCCACGTAAACCCACGGTTCCCTACGGAACCAGCGCCCCCAGCTCCACCGCCCCAGCCAGCGCAGCCAACCCCGCATCACCGGGATGCAGATGATCCCCACTGTCGTACGCGGCCAGCAACCGCGTCGGCTGTGCCGGGTCCCGTAGCGCCGCGTCGAAGTCCACGGCCCCGTCGAAACCACCGTCGGACACCGCCTCCTCGCGGATCCACGTGTTGACGGCACCCCGCTGACCGTCGACGACAGAGGTGCACCGCGCCTCACCCCCGCACGGCCCGATCGTCGCGACCAGCACCCGCACCCCCCGCGCCCGAACCCGCTCGGCCAACTCGCGCAGCCCGGCGATGACATCGCCCGCCGACGCACCCGTCCGCAGGTCGTTCACGCCCTGGAAGACGATCGCCGTCCGGGCCGACGTCTGGGCGAGGACGTCCCGGTCCAGGCGGTGCAGGGCGCTGACCCCGCCCGAGTCGGTCGAGACGCCGTCGCCCGGGTAGCGGTCGGTCAGGATGCGGTTCGCGGCGATGCCCTGGTTGAGGACGCCGTAGGGGGGAACCGCGCTCTGGGCCCGCAGCCGGTCGGCGAGCACATCGGGCCAGCGCCGGTTGGCGTCCAGGGTCGAGCGCTCGCCGTCGGTGATCGAGTCGCCGAGCACCACCACCGACCCGGGACCGTCACCCACGTCGACGCCCGTCAGCAGCGGCCACGTCGTCAGCGTCGAGGTGTACGGCGTCGGGGAGCCGTCCGCCGTATGGTCGCCCGGCTCGCTGACGTACGAACGCTGCTGCGTGAGCCGGTGCAGCGGGGCCGCCGTGACCGTGCCCGGGAGGTGGAAGCTCACCAGCAGATTGGTGTCGGCGGGCACCGTGAAGTCCAGCGGGTCGCTGAACGCCTGTGCCCCGGCCGGGAGTTCGACCCCTGCCGCACCCCCGAACGTCAGCGGCACCGGCGTACCGCTCGCCGTCGCGCCCGCCGACTGCACGGCCACCGTCGCGCTGCCGATCCGTACCGGCGCCGACGCGAAGGTGTTGTCGAAGCGGACCCGCACCCGTGGCCCGCCGGCCGACGAGTGCACCACCAGTCGCAGGGTCCGGTCGGTCCAGGGGCCGACGGTCGCGTACGTCGAGGTCGGCGCCGCCCAACTGCCCGTCCAGGCGGCCGTGTCGGGCCGTACCGAGAGGGCGAACACATGCAGGTCGGCCGCGTACGGCAGCCGGACCGACTCGACCTCGTGGCCGCGTGCGATCGGCACGGTGACGACGTACAGCCGTGCCTTCTCGGCGAGTTGGCCGGTGGGCGTGTTCACATGCGGCAGGGCGACCGCCTTGGCGCCGAGGGGGCCGGTGCGCCAGTCCGGGGCGGTCAGCCGGTACGAGGACTCCGTGCCGTCCGCGTACGAGACCGTGCCCGCGCCGCTCACCTCGGAGCCGCCGGTGGCGGTGAGGAGGAACGCGAGGGCGTCGCCCTCCCCGCGCAGACGTACGGGCTGGCCGGCCGCGCGGACGTTGTCCGGCTCGCCCGGGTCGCGGCAGGGCCAGGTCAGCCTCGCGCCCTGGACGGTGAGTGCGCGGCCCCTGGTCCAGCCGGCGGCCGTCAGGTCCTGGGCCGACAGGGAGGCGCCCGAGCCGTCGAAGTCGGCCGCGCCGGGGAGGGTGTCGTCGCTGATCGCGGTGTTGTCGAAGTACTGGGTGAGGGGGAGGGGTTCGGTGGCCTCGGCCGTGGACGACAAGGGGGTGAGTGTCGCGCACAGGGCGAGGATGATGCCCGGGCCCCAGAGACCTCGGAGTCCCGGTCCCCGCTCGACTCGGCGCATCTTCGTCCTCTCGGTCGACTCGGCCGCCGCTCAATGCAGTGTGAAGCTAAAGAGGTACCAGGTGCCCGTCAATGCGGCAGGTGTGCCGGGCACGGGTGTGCGAGGAAGTTGGCCGGAACCGGCGGCCCCGCGCGCCCAGTGGTGCGGTCGGCGGTGTGAATGACACGCTGGACGTATGAACATCCCTTTCCTGGGCAACTGGCGCAAGAAGCATGGACTCGCCCGAGGGGTGGCGGTGTTCTCCGAGGGGGAGCACGACCCCGAGGCGGTCGCCGGGCTTCTCTCCGAGTGCGAGTTGCTCCGCTCCCAGGCCGGCCGGGAGGGCGTCGAACTCGACGACTCCGCCGCCTCGTTGGAGGCGTTGGACCAGCTGCTGCCGGGCTGGCGGGACGACGAGGAGGCCCTGTCCTGGCTCGGCAACGACGCGGGCCTCTATCTCGGCACCGTCATCGTGCGGACCGTCCAGGGTGCCACCTGGGACTTCTGGCCGAACGGCCAGCCCGTCGTGCGGCTGTCGTCGGGCCGTGAGTTCGACGTCGTCGCCTCCGGTCACGCGTGGGCGTCCAGCGGTGCCCCCGAGCTTTCGCAGCTGTACGCGGAGGTCGCGGAGTCGTAGCCGAGGGGGAGACGCGGCAGGTATGGCTGACGTAAATACGGCTTATGCCCGAAAAGTGCGTGTCGTGTACTAACTCCATCCTCGGGTGGATAGTTTGCGGCAACCACGACACAGCTGAGAGTAAGTAGGGCTGGGCATGGCCGTCGATCCGCTGATCGAGCTGCAGGAAGTCAACAAGCACTTCGGTGAGCTGCATGTTCTCCAGGACATCAACCTCATCGTCGGCAGGGGGGAGGTGGTCGTGGTCATCGGCCCGTCCGGGTCGGGCAAGTCCACTCTGTGCAGGGCGATCAACCGGCTGGAGCCGATCGAGTCCGGGACGATCAGGCTGGACGGAGAGCTGCTGCCCGACGAGGGCAAGCCGCTCGCGCGGCTGCGGGCCGAAGTCGGGATGGTCTTCCAGTCGTTCAACCTCTTCGCCCACAAGACCGTCCTGCAGAACGTGTCGTTGGGGCAGGTCAAGGTCCGGGGGCGGAACAAGGGCGAGGCCGACAGGCGCTCACGTGAACTGCTCGACCGGGTGGGCCTCGCCTCGCAGGCGCCGAAGTACCCGGCCCAGCTCTCCGGCGGTCAGCAGCAGCGTGTCGCCATCGCGCGCGCCCTGGCCATGGACCCCAAGGTGATGCTCTTCGACGAGCCGACGTCCGCGCTCGACCCGGAGATGATCAACGAAGTCCTGGAGGTCATGCAGCAACTGGCCCGCGAGGGCATGACGATGGTCGTCGTCACCCATGAGATGGGCTTCGCCCGATCGGCCGCCAACCGGGTCGTGTTCATGGCCGACGGCCGCATCGTCGAGGACCGCAGCCCCGACGAGTTCTTCACGAACCCGCGCAGCGACCGCGCCAAGGACTTCCTCTCCAAGATCCTCAAGCACTGACGGCCGACGCCGGCCGGGGCGGGAAATCGGCCGCGGCGAACCTCGACTACGATTTGCGGTTCATCCCCGTGGTGTTGGTGACCCGGCCGGTCCGCGACGGGGATGGGGACCGAGGCCGTGGACGTGGCACCGGCCGAATCAGGGACGCTGCTGCCAGGCGGGCAGCGGTAGAAGGGCATGCGTTCGCCCGGCGGCAGCCGGAGATCACTGCTCGCACAGGGGTACCGACACTTTTGTGGCGTCGTGCTCCGGCGAGGAGGAGGTCAGCTGCGCGCCGGTCGGGTTGTGCTCGATGCGGAGCGGGTCGCCCGGGCCGACCAGCTCGCCGAGGCCGAGCGGGCCCACGTCGCAGAGGTACGCGACGTGGGCGCCGCTCTCCTTGGTTCCGGCGCCCGCGACCCTCCACCGCCGGCTACGAGGCGCGGTGGGAACTGCGCGGGGCGGCGACGGCGGGCAGCGGGGTCTGTGCCGCCCGGGTGATGTCCGTGACGACCTCGACGACATCGGGCCCGTACGCCTGCGAGTTGACGACCTTCAGGAGCAGGGCGAACGAGTTGTTGCCGTGTTTGCGGGCGAGCCGTTCGTGGTTGCGGGCGAGATAGCGGGTCGCCGCCTGGTTGGTGATCGCGCGCTGGCCGCAGAAGAGGAAGACCGGCCGGGCCTCGCCGCTCTGGCCCGCGGTGAGCCGCGCGAGGATCACGTACTCGCTCTTGCCCCCATCCAGCCGGTAGCGCTCGGTGCCGATCTGGAAGGCGCCGCGGTCCGGGCCGGGTTCGGCGTCGACGTTGACGCGGACGCCGGGCAGCAGCGAGTGCAGATGGGCCAGCATGCGGCGATTGGAGGCCGGTCCGCCCACACAGAACTCGGTCCGCTCGCCGAACCCCTGTTGTGCGGCGTCGTGGGCGACGACCTGGGCGTGGGCGTTGCAGTCCTTGATGAGGGCGGAGAGTTCCAGGAGCGCGAACACGTCGTGGCGCATCACCGTCAGCTCGGGGCCACCGGCCTCGCGGCTCACCACGAGCAGCGACTCGGAGTTGTCCGGCAGCCCGAAGAAGGCCTGCTTGCGGCGGAGTTTGCGCCTCCACAGATAGGTGCGGGCCAGCCAGCCGAGGGCTGCGCTGATACCGGCCGCGACCACACCGAGGACGATATTGCGCACATCGTCAGTCATGGGCGCGCATGTTAGCGGTCGACCGGACCGGTGTTCGAGGGGCCCTTACGGGACCACGGGGATGAAGTTACGCTGCGCGGACGGCTGTTGACTGGAGGTATCGATGCGTCGCCCTGTCGCGCGGAATCTGGCGGTCCTGGCGGTTTCGGCTGCTGTGGTGTCGGTGGGGGCGGCGGCGCCACCCTCCGGCGCCACGCCAGCGGGTACGGCCCCGGAAAAGGTCCCGGTCGCCGTCGGGTACGGCGGTGCCGTGGCGAGCGTGGACGCGGACGCCTCGGCCGCCGGGATCGAGATCCTGCGCAAGGGCGGCAACGCGGTCGACGCCGCCGTCGCCACGGCCGCCGCGCTCGGGGTCACGGAGCCCTACTCCAACGGCATCGGTGGAGGCGGCTACTTCGTCTACTACGACGCCAAGTCCCGTACGGTACAGACGATCGACGGCCGTGAGACGGCACCCCTGACGGCCGACTCGGGTCTGTTCCTGGAGAACGGGCAGCCGATCGCCTTCGCCGACGCGGTCACCAGCGGCCTTGGCGTCGGTACGCCGGGCACACCGGCAACCTGGCAGGCGGCGCTGGACAGTTGGGGCAGCGAGCGGCTCGGTACGCTGCTGAAGCCCGCGGAGAGGCTCGCGCGCGACGGCTTCACGGTGGACGCCACGTTCCGGTCGCAGACGGCGTCGAACGAGGCGCGGTTCAGATACTTCCCGGACACGGCGGAGCTGTTCCTGCCGGGTGGCGCGCTGCCAGTGGTCGGGTCGACGTTCAAGAACCCCGATCTTGCGCGTACGTACGAGGAGTTGGGCCGCAAGGGCGTCGGCTCCCTGTACCGGGGGAAGCTGGCGAAGGAGATCGTCGACACGGTCAACGAGCCGCCGGTGGACCCGGGTTCGGGCTACAACGCGCGCCCCGGCAAGCTGTCGCTGACCGACCTCGCCGCCTACCGCGCGAAGCGCCAGGCGCCGTCGAAGACCACGTACCGGGGCCTGGGCGTCTACTCGATGGCACCCTCCTCGTCGGGCGGTACGACGGTGGGCGAGGCCCTCAACATCCTTGAGAAGACCGACCTTTCGAAGGTGAGCGAGGTCCAGTTCCTGCACCGCTACATCGAGGCGAGCAGAATCGCCTTCGCGGACCGGGGGCGCTGGGTGGGCGACCCTGCCTTCGAGGACGTACCGACGAAGGAGCTGCTGTCGCAGTCGTACGCCGACTCGCGCGAGTGCCTGATCAAGGACGACGCGGTGCTGACGAGCCCGGTCGCGCCGGGCGACCCGCGCAACCCCGCCGCCTGCAACACCGGCGGGGTCGCGGCGCCGACGACGTACGAGGGCGAGAACACGACGCACCTGACCGTCGCCGACAAGTGGGGCAACGTCGTGTCCTACACGCTGACGATCGAGCAGACCGGCGGCAGCGGAATCACGGTCCCGGGCCGCGGATTCCTCCTGAACAACGAGCTGACGGACTTCTCCTTCGCCCCGGCCAGCCCGGCCGTCCCCGACCCGAACCTGCCGGGCCCGGGCAAGCGACCGCGCTCGTCGATGTCCCCGACGATCGTCCTCGACGCCCACGGCAAGCCGGTCGTGGCCCTCGGCTCCCCGGGCGGCGCGACCATCATCACGACCGTCCTGCAGACCCTGACGGGCTTCCTGGACCGGGGCCTCCCGCTGGTCGACGCGATCGCGGCACCGCGCGCCAGCCAGCGCAACCAGACGACCACGGAGCTGGAACCGGCCCTGTGGACCGGTGAGTTGAGGACCAAGTTGGAGGCAATCGGCCACGGCTTCCGCCTCAACGCCGAGATCGGCGCGGCAACCGGCGTGCAACGCCTCCCGACCGGCAAGTGGCTGGCGGCGGCGGAGACGGTACGCCGGGGCGGCGGCTCGGCGATGGTGGTGCGGCCGGCGTCGTAGGCCGGCGGAGGGCGGGCGGCGTCGGCGTGTTCGAGGCCGCCCCGCCCGCGTGACGCGGCCCGCGCGGCGGGTCAGGCGTATTGGTGTGCCCCCGTGTCCTCGGTCAGTCGACGGCGGGCGGCGGCGTGTTCGAAGCCGGCCGCCCGTCCTCGTGGTCGCGGACCGTCGCCGCCGGCCACGTGTACTCGATCTCCGGCACGGTGAAGCCCGCTGCCATCCGCAGTGGGCGTTCGGCCGTGCGCACGCCGCCCGCGCGCTCGTAGAACGTGATCGCGCGGGTGTTGCCGGCCAGGACCTCCAGGTAGACGTCCTGGCCGGGGTGGTGGCGGGCCGCCCAGGCGAAGCCGTGGTGGAGCAGGGTGCGGCCGACGCCGGTGCCGACGTGGTCCGGCCGGGCGTGCAGGTTGTCCACGTGGACCCGGCCGTCCGTGGCCGTGTCCAGGTGGATGAAGCCGCAGAGGTCTCCGTTCTGTTCGGCAAGCAGGAGACATCGGTCGGCCGACAGTTCCGTTGTGCGCGTTCGCCACTTGGCGAGGTGCTCCGCCGCCACCGGGCCGGCCAGGTACGCGGCGGGCATGAGCGCGGTGTACGCGCTGCGCCAACTGGCCGTGTGCAGGGCCGCGACGCTCTCCGCGTCCGCCGAAGTGCCGTTCCTGATGCGCATGGAGCCGTACGTTACGCCCGGCTCGTGTGCGCCTCCTGGCGTGCCGTGAGGATCCGGGGCCCCGACTCGGTGATCGCCACCGTGTGTTCGGCGTGGGCCGCGCGGGAGCCGTCGTTCGTGCGCAGGGTCCAGCCGTCCGGGGCCTCGTGGTAGCCGTCCTTGCCGCTGCCGATCAGCATGGGCTCGATCGCCAGGACCAGACCGTGGCGCAGCGGCATGCCCCGGCCGGGGCGGCCCTCGTTCGGGACCGGCGGGTCCTCGTGCATCCGGCGGCCGATGCCGTGGCCGCCGAAGCCCTCCGGGATGCCGTACCCCGCCGTACGGCACACCTCGCCGATCGCGTGCGCGATGTCGCCGATGCGGTTGCCGACGACCGCCGCCGCGATACCCGCCGCGAGGGCCCGCTCGGCGGTCTCGACGAGCCGTACGTCGGCCGGGCGCGGCTCGCCCACGATGAAGCTCATCGCCGAGTCGCCCGCCCAGCCGCCCAGCTCCGCGCCGAAGTCGGCGGAGACGAGATCGCCGTCGCGCAGCCGGTAGTCGTCCGGGATGCCGTGCACGATCGCGTCGTTCACCGAGACGCAGAGCACCGCGGGGAACGGCGTCGGCGCGAAGGAGGGGCGGTAGCCGAGGAAGGGGGAGGTCGCCCCCGCCGCACGCAGCACCTCGTGCGCGACCTCGTCCAGCTCCCGCAGGGAAACGCCCACGTCAGCGGCTTCCCGGACAGCCGTCAGGCCTCTGCCGACCACCTGGCCCGTCTCGTACATGGCGTCGATCGCTGTGTCTGTCTTCAGTTCCACCATGCCAATTACTATACCGGTATTAGAATGGCGGCATGGTACGCACTCCTCTCACCCCCGAAGAACGTGAACGCGGCGAGCGGCTCGGCCGGCTGCTGCGTGCGGCGCGTGGTGGCCGCAGCATGGCGGAGATCGCGGCCCGCGCCGGAATCTCCGCCGAGACCCTCCGCAAGATCGAGACCGGACGGGCGCCGACGCCGGCCTTCTTCACGGTCGCGGCCCTCGCGCGGGTCCTCGGACTGTCCATGGACGAACTCGTCGGGCAGTGCGCGCCACTCGCCCCGGTCGCCGCATGAGCCCCGTGGCACGGTTCCGGCCATTGTGACCGTGCTTCACATCACGTTCCGCTGGGTGCGCGGTACTCTGCGTCCGGTCCGAAAACCCCCCGTAGCCCTTCCGTAACACGACTGGTGTTTTCTACGGGGCGGAGTACTCCGTTCGGGCATGGGGTGGACATCATGGCGGTGGAACAACTCCCGGGGCAGGTGCGGGAGTTCGCGCGGTATCTGAGCGGCTTGCTGGCCCGCCTCGACCAGGGCGCGGGCTGGTGCGGCGTGTTCTGGCAGCGCGACCCCGACGGTATGCGCGCCTGTCTCGAGGGGTACGAAGTGCCGCCCTGGGACGTCGTGGAGGCGCTGCTCCAGGATCTCGCCGCCGAATACGGAACCGGTGCCGTCACCCCCGAGGCCGAGCGGGCGCGTGCCCTGCACCAGGCCTCGCTCACCGCGTTCGACTCCCGGCCCGGCGCCCGCGACACCCTCGGCGACCGGCTCGACGTGATGCTCCGCGAACAGAAGTACGCCGCCGAACGGCTCGCCGAACTGGGCCGGTTGCTCAACTCCGCCGGTACCCACGAGGAGGCCGAGGGTTTCCGCCTCGACCTCGCCTGGGCCCACGACGACCATGAACGCGCCACCGCGCGCTGCGCCGAACTCCGGTCCAGGCTCGACCAGTTGGCCCGCCGGGCGGTGAGCGGCGCGACCATCCCCCGCCGCGACCCCGACGACGAGGCGGGCCTGTTCGCCGCCCGCGTCCAGAACACCCCGCAGCCCGCCGACCCCCTGAACCTGCCGAGACAGCGCACCGACACCGACGAGCGGCACCCGGCCGACGACACGGGAGCCTGGTACGGCGACGAGCGCGACGCCGTTCGGCAGCGCGCCGGCGACGACTCGGCCGGCTGGTACGGCGACGAGCGCGACGCCGGTCGGCAGCGTGCGGACGACCGGCCGGCCGCCGGGTACGACGTTGACCACGGTGCCCGTCGCCAGCCTGCCGCCGACGGCCCTGCCGGCTGGTACGACGACGAGCGCGACGCCGGTCGTCAGCGTGCGGACGACCGGCCGGCCGCCGGGTACGACGACGAGCGTGGCGCCGGTCGGCAAGGGGCGGACGAGCGGCCGACCGCTGGGTACGGGAACGGGCCCGGTTCCCAGCGGCAGGCTCCGGACGGCTCCGGTCCCGTCGGCCACGCCGATGACCACGGCCCCGACCGGCCGGGTTCCGAGGACGACCTGCGCCCCTGGCGCGGCCACATCCGTCGCTCCGGCGGCGCGGACGGCGACGACGATCCCCGCCGGGCCGACGCCCCCGACACCCCGGAACCCCCGGCGGAGCGCGGGACGCCACAACTCCCCGCCGACTGGTACGACCCCCCGGCCCCAGCCGCCACCCCCGAACCCGACCCCGAGCCCGTGCCGGAATCCGGCCGCGCCTCCAAGCAGCGCTCCAAGCGCCGCACCCGTGGCAGTGCCCGGTTCGCCGGGATGATGGACGACGCGGACACCGGCGCCACGCCGACCGTCGACCCCACCTCCATGCCGGTCATGCCCGCGCCCGCCGCCGCCCCGACCCGCCGTACCCCGCGAGGGGCACGCTTCGCCGGGTCCCCCGCTGCCGCGAAGCCCGCCGCGCCCAAGCGGGAGGCGCTGGACGACGACGCCCGGCACGACACCATCGACGCCGTCCGCAGCCTCGTACGACTGCGGAGCGAGGGGCGCAGCGGTGAGGCGCACGCGCTGCTCGTCGAGGCCGCCTACTGGCCCGCCGCCCGTTTCCCGCTGCTCGCCGCCGAGCTGCACCGCGCCGGGCTCGGCGCCGACTGGGCGACCCTGCTCTGGGAGGCCGCGTCCCTGCCGGCCGGCCAGCTGGTCGCCGCCGCCGATGCGCTCGTCGCGGCCGGACGCGGGAACGACGGCCAGCAGATCCTGCGGCAGGGCATCGTGCGGCCCGCGCACGAGGTCGGCGAGGCCGTGCTCGGGCTCGTCGAGGAGGGCAGACAGCGCGAGGCACGCGCGCTGCTCGACGCGTACGTCCGCGTCCGCACCCCCGAGGAGGCCGCCCGCAGCGTCGGCCCCGACCCCCAGCACCTCGTACCGCTGCTCCTGGAGGCGGCCCGGGGCGCGTCCGAGGACTGCTACTGGGATCTGGTGCACGCGCTCCGGGTGGCAGGCCACAGTGCGTGACCCGGGTGCGTGGGACTCGCCCACCGGGGTGTGAAACGTGATCGACTCCGCGGGTTAACGGCGATGGTCTTGGCAAGGCTGTTCCGGAGGCTTACTTTCAAGCCCCTACGACCTCTGTCTACGGGCGTAGAGGCTCTCTGACGTCCAGCCGGAAGGAACGGGTCATGGCCAACGTCGTACGTGCCGCTCTGGTTCAGGCGACCTGGACCGGCGACACCGAGTCCATGGTCGCCAAACATGTGGAGCACGCCCGTGAGGCCGCCCGGCAGGGCGCCAAGGTCATCGGGTTCCAGGAAGTCTTCAACGCCCCCTACTTCTGCCAGGTCCAGGAGCCCGAGCACTACAGCTGGGCCGAACCCGTGCCCGACGGGCCGACGGTGGTTCGTATGCAGGAGCTGGCGCGCGAGACCGGCATGGTCATCGTCGTCCCCGTGTTCGAGGTCGAGCAGTCCGGGTTCTACTTCAACACCGCGGCCGTGATCGACGCCGACGGGACCTACCTCGGCAAGTACCGCAAACACCACATCCCGCAGGTCAAGGGCTTCTGGGAGAAGTACTACTTCAAGCCCGGCAACCTCGGCTGGCCGATCTTCGAGACGGCCGTCGGGAAGATCGGCGTCTACATCTGCTACGACCGCCACTTCCCCGAGGGCTGGCGGCAGCTTGGCCTCAACGGCGCGCAGCTCGTCTACAACCCGTCCGCCACCTCGCGCGGTCTCTCCGCCTACCTCTGGCAGCTGGAGCAGCCGGCCGCGGCCGTCGCCAACGAGTACTTCATCGCAGCCATCAACCGGGTGGGGAAGGAGGAGTACGGGGACAACGACTTCTACGGGACCTCGTACTTCGTGAACCCGCGCGGCCAGTTCGTCGGCGAGGTCGCCAGCGACAAGGACGAGGAACTCGTGGTTCGGGACCTGGATTTCGATCTCATCGAGGAAGTCCGGCAGCAGTGGGCCTTCTACCGGGACCGGCGGCCGGACGCGTACGAAGGGCTGGTGCAGCCGTGAGCGATCTGTACGGGCGTCACAAGGCCGTCCTGCCGGACTGGCTCGCCCTCTACTACGAGGACCCGATCGAGATCACCCACGGCGAGGGCCGGTACGTGTGGGACGCGAACGGGAAGCAGTACCTCGACTTCTTCGGCGGCATCCTCACCACGATGACCGCGCACGCCCTCCCCGAGATCACCAAGGCGGTGAGCGAACAGGCCGGGCGGATCATCCACTCGTCCACGCTCTACCTGAACCGCCCGATGGTCGAACTGGCCGAGCGGATCGCCCAGTTGTCCGGCATCCCGGACGCGCGCGTCTTCTTCACCACGTCCGGCACGGAGGCCAACGACACGGCCCTCCTCCTCGCCACCTCCTACCGGCGCAGCAACCAGATCCTGGCGATGCGCAACAGCTACCACGGCCGCTCCTTCTCCACGGTCGGCATCACCGGCAACAAGGGCTGGTCCCCGACCTCCCTGTCCCCGCTCCAGACCCTGTACGTCCACGGCGGCGTCCGCAGCCGAGGCCCGTACGCGGATCTCAGCGACGACGAGTTCATCGCCGCCTGCGTCGCCGACCTGGAGGACCTGCTCGGCCACGTCCGTCCCCCCGCAGCCCTGATCGCCGAACCCATCCAGGGCGTCGGCGGCTTCACCTCGCCGCCCGACGGGCTGTACGCGGCCTTCCGCGAGGTGCTGGCGGCGCGCGGCATCCTCTGGATCGCCGACGAGGTGCAGACCGGCTGGGGTCGCACCGGCGAGCACTTCTGGGGCTGGCAGGCCCACGCGGAGAACGGTCCGCCGGACATCGTCACCTTCGCCAAGGGCATCGGCAACGGCATGTCCATCGGCGGGGTCGTGGCTCGCGCCGAGATCATGAACTGCCTCGACTCCAACTCCATCTCGACCTTCGGCGGCACCCAGATCACCATGGCGGCCGGCCTCGCCAACCTCACGTACCTCCTGGAACACGACCTCCAGGGCAACGCCCGTCGCGTCGGCGGTCTGCTGATCGAGCGGCTGCGGGGCGTCGCCGCCCAGCTTCCGGGCGTACGGGAGGTCCGTGGGCGCGGGTTGATGATCGGCGTCGAGCTGGTGAAACCCGGTACCGACACCGCCGACCCGGAGACCGCCGCCGCCGTGCTCGAAGCGGCCCGGGCGGAGGGGCTGCTCCTCGGCAAGGGCGGCGGCCACAACACGAGCGCGCTGCGCATCGCACCGCCGCTGTCGCTCACCGTCGCGGAGGCCGAGGAGGGCGCCGCGATCCTCGAACGCGCTCTGAGGAGCTGCGTCCAGTAACACCACAGCAAGGAAGTCGGCCCCATGCTTACGACCACCACCTTGGAACCCGCCCTGTCGGTCCGTCAGGTCCTCGGCCTGGAACGGGTGCTCGCGGGTGAGCCCGAGGTGGTGGCCGGGGCCGGCCATCTCGACCGGGCCGTGCGCTGGGTGCATGTCGCCGAGGCCGCCGATGTCGGCGTGATGCTCAGTGGCGGCGAGATGATCCTCACGACCGGGGTGCTGCTCGCGGGGGACGAGGAGGCCCAGGCCGAGTACATCCGGTCGCTGCACCGGGCGGAGGCAGCCGCCGTCGTTCTCGGGCTCGGGCGGGCCTTCCCGGCGCCGCCGGACGTCATGCGGCGCGCGGCCGAGCGGTGCGGGCTGCCCATGGTGGTGCTCCATCGGCCGTTCCCCTTCGCGGAGTTGACGGAGGAGGTCCAATCCCGGCTCGTACGGCGGAAGTTCGCCGCCGTGAGTCTGTCGGAGGCGGTAAGGACCGCTCTTACGGGGCTGATTACCTCCGGTGCTCCCATGCAACTGCTCCTCGACGAGGTCGCCTCGCACAGTGGCTGTCCGGTCGTCGTCACCAACCTCGCCCATCGTGTCCTCGCCACGGCGGGGGAGCGGTCGTCCGTCGACGACGTGCTGCGGGACTGGGAGCGCATCTCCCGGCAGGCGGGCGGGAGCGAGGGCGACGGATGGATCCGGGCCGAGCTGGGCGGGCGCGGAGAGCGGTGGGGGCGGATCGTGCTCTGCGGATATCGCGGCGACGTCGCCACCGGGCGGCTGCTCGCCGACCGGGCCGCCGAGGCGCTCGTCCTGCACCGCATGCTCGGGGGCTCCGTGCACACCTGGGAGGAGCAGTCCGCGCAGAGCCTGCTCACGGACCTGGTGAGCGGGGTCGTACCGGCCAGGCAACTGCTGCCGAGGGCTCGCGCGGCCGGGCTGCCGGTCAACCGGCGGACCTTCGTGCCGCTCGTCGTACGGGACGGTGACCCCGCCGAACTCGACCGCGTACTACGCCTGTTGGGGCTGCCGGGGCTGGTCGCCGAGCTGGCCGACGACGCCACCGCCGTCCTGCTGAGTCTCGCCCGGGACCAGGACGCCAAGGCGCTCGCCGCACACTTCGCGCTCCGGCTGCGTACGGAGACCGCCGGGGCCCGGACCGTCGTGGCCGCCGCCGAGGCGCTCGGCTCCTGGGACGACGTACCGACCGGACTGCGCGAGGCGCTGCATGTCGCGGCGGCCGTCGCGGACACCCCGGCGGGGCAGGATCTGCCGGTCCTGGTGCACCTGAGGGACGTACGCCTTCGCGGGCTTGTGCGGCTGTTGCGCGACGATCCGCATGTCCAGGCGTTCGCCGAGCGGGAGCTGGACGGGTTGCTGTGCGGGGCCGAGGGCGAGTCCGAGCTGCTGCCGGTCCTGCGGACCTATCTCGCCACCGGGCGCAACAAATCACGTACCGCGCAACTCCACCACGTCTCGCGCCCCGCGCTCTACCGCCGCCTGGAGGCGATAGAGGCGCGGCTCGGGCTCGATCTCGACGACTTCGAGCAGGCCGCCTCCGTGCACATCGCACTCCTCGCGCACGACGCTCAGCAAGGCCGATGACCGCACGCTCCATTGCTCCGTCTTACCGCTCCGAAACATCAAAGGACCTGGGAAAACAGTGGTGAAACATGGGACCGAGTCAGGGTGACACCGTGGAACGCCGGACGCCCGCAGGCGTGACACCGTGCAACTCAAACCCGATCTCCGGGCTTCCTAGGCTCGGCGTACACCGAGTGACCGGAGGTCCCGATGAGCAGGGTGATTCGCGCCGCCATCTTCCAGACTGCCTGGACGGGCGACAAGGAGTCGATGATCCAGGTCCACGAGCAGGCGGTCCGCGACGCCGCGGCGCAGGGTGCTCAAGTCATGTGTTTCCAGGAGCTGTTCTACGGACCGTACTTCTGCCAGGTCCAGGACAAGGCGTTCTACGAGTACGCCGAGCAGATCCCCAACGGCCCGATCGTGAAGCGCTTCCAGGCCCTCGCGAAGGAACTGGGCATCGTCCTCGTCCTGCCGATGTACGAGGAGGAGCAGCCGGGCGTCCTCTACAACACGGCCGCCGTGATCGACGCGGACGGCTCGTACCTCGGCAAGTACCGCAAGCACCACATCCCGCAGGTCGCCGGGTTCTGGGAGAAGTTCTACTTCCGTCCGGGCAACGCGGGTTGGCCGATCTTCGACACCGCCGTGGGCAAGATCGGCGTCTACATCTGCTACGACCGGCACTTCCCGGAGGGCTGGCGTGCGCTGGGCCTCGAAGGCGCCGAGATCGTCTTCAACCCGTCGGCCACCTCGCGCGGTCTGTCCGCCTACCTGTGGCAGCTGGAGCAGCCTGCGGCGGCCGTTGCCAACGAGTACTTCGTCGGCGCGATCAACCGGGTCGGTGTCGAGGAGCTGGGCGACAACGACTTCTACGGGACCTCGTACTTCGTGGACCCGGAGGCACAGTTCGTCGGCGAGGTGGCGAGCGACAAGGAGACCGAACTCGTCGTCCGCGACCTGGACCTCAACAAGCTGCGCGAGGTCCGCGACCGCTGGCAGTTCTTCCGCGACCGCCGCCCGGAGGCGTACGGCCCGCTGACGGCGCCGTAACAAGCAGACGGTCACACCCGCGCCCCGCTTTCAGGGGCGCGGGGCAGCGTCCATTTGCGGCTCCGCCGCGGGGCGCGACCAGCCACACCCAACCGGCACCTTTGAGACAACCGAACGGAGCGTGAACCCATGGCCGGCCGTACCGTCATCCGAGGCGGACTCGTCATCACCGCGTCCGACGAGATCCACGCCGATGTCCTGATCGAGGACGGCCGCATCGCCGCCCTCGCCACGAGCGGAACCGCGACCGCCGAGTCCTGGACGGCCGAGCGGACCATAGACGCCACCGGGAAATACGTCATCCCCGGCGGCGTCGACGCGCACACCCACATGGAACTGCCGTTCGGCGGTACGGCCGCCTCGGACACCTTCGAGACCGGCACCCGGGCCGCCGCCTGGGGCGGTACGACCACGATCATCGACTTCGCCGTACAGAGCGTCGGCCAGTCCCTGCGCGACGGACTCGACACCTGGAACGCCAAGGCCGACGGCAACTGCGCCATCGACTACGCCTTCCACATGATCGTCTCCGACGTGAACCAGGACACGCTCAAGGAGATGGACCTGCTGGTCGAGGAGGGCGTCACCTCCTTCAAGCAGTTCATGGCCTACCCGGGCGTCTTCTACAGCGACGACGGCCAGATCCTGCGCGCCATGCAGCGCTCCGCCGAGAACGGCGGCCTGATCATGATGCACGCCGAGAACGGCATCGCGATCGACGTCCTGGTGGAGCAGGCGCTGGCCCGGGGCGAGACCGACCCCCGCTACCACGGCGAGGTCCGCAAGGCCCTCCTCGAAGCGGAGGCCACGCACCGCGCCATCAAGCTCGCGCAGGTCGCGGGAGCGCCCCTGTACGTCGTCCACGTCTCGGCGCAGGAGGCAGTCGCCGAGCTGGCACGGGCGCGCGACGAGGGGCTCAACGTCTTCGGCGAGACCTGCCCCCAGTACCTGTTCCTCTCGACGGACAACCTCGCCGAGCCGGACTTCGAGGGTGCGAAGTACGTGTGCAGCACGCCACTTCGGCCCAAGGACCACCAGGCCGCGCTGTGGCGGGGCCTGCGCACGAACGACCTCCAGGTCGTCTCCACGGACCACTGCCCCTTCTGCTTCGAAGGGCAGAAGGAGCTGGGCCGCGGCGACTTCTCGAAGATCCCCAACGGGCTCCCGGGCGTCGAGAACCGCATGGACCTGCTCCACCAGGCCGTCGTCGACGGGCACATCAGCCGTCGCCGCTGGATCGAGATCGCCTGCGCCACCCCGGCGCGGATGTTCGGCCTCTACCCGAAGAAGGGCACCATCGCCCCGGGCGCCGACGCCGACATCGTCATCTACGACCCGGCGGCCGAGCAGACCGTCTCCGCCGAGACCCACCACATGAACGTCGACTACTCGGCGTACGAGGGCAAGCGGATCACCGGCCGCGTCGAGACCGTCCTCTCGCGGGGCGAACTCGTCATCACCGAGCGGGAGTTCACCGGACGCGCGGGTCACGGCGTCTACACCCCCCGCTCCACCTGTCAGTACCTCAACTAGGAGCAGCGCTCATGGACTTCGGACTCGTCCTGCAGACCGACCCGCCGGCCTCGCGTGTCATCGAGCTGATGCAGCGCGCCGAGGGCAACGGCTTCACGTACGGCTGGACCTTCGACTCCGCCGTGCTGTGGCAGGAACCGTTCGTGATCTACAGTCAGATCCTTTCCAGCACCGAGAAGTTGACGGTCGGCCCGATGGTCACCAACCCGGGCACCCGCACCTGGGAGGTCACCGCCTCCACCTTCGCGACCCTCAACGACATGTTCGGCAACCGCACGGTCTGCGGCATCGGCCGCGGCGACTCCGCGATGCGTGTCGCCGGCCGCTCGCCCAACACGCTGGCCCGGATCAGCGGCGCGATGAAGGTCATCCGCTCGCTCGGTCGCGGTGACGAGGCCGACCTCGGCGGTACGGTCATCAAGTTCCCGTGGGTGAAGCCGGGCGCCGAACTCCCCGTCTGGATGGCCGCGTACGGCCCCAAGGCGCTCAAGATGACCGGCGAGGAGGCCGACGGGTTCATCCTCCAGCTCGCCGACCTCTACCTCACCGAGTACATGGTGAAGACGGTCAAGGACGCCGCCGTCGCCGCCGGACGCGACCCGTCCGAGGTGAAGATCTGCGTCGCCGCCCCCGCGTACATCACCGAGGACGACTCGCCCGAGGCGCTCGCCCACGCGCGCGAGCAGTGCCGCTGGTTCGGCGGGATGGTCGGCAACCACGTCGCCGACCTGGTGTCGAAGTACGGCGAGCACTCCGCCGCCGTACCCGAGGAACTCACCGATTACATCAAGGCCCGTGAGGGGTACGACTACTCCCATCACGGCCGCGCCGACAACCCCGACACCCAGTTCGTGCCCGACGAGATCGTCGACCGGTTCTGCATCATCGGCACACCGGAGATGCACATCGAGAAGCTCAACAAGCTGCGTGAACTGGGCGTCGACCAGTTCGCGGTCTACGACATGCACGACGCGCAGGAGAAGGTCATCGACGCGTACGGCACGACGGTCATCCCCGCCGTCAACAGCTGACCCCTTCCCAGAACGACAACTCCCCGTCCCCCCACTCCTGTTCTCCCCTCCTCCACCGTCCTGGAGGAGGGGGCCGGAGCCCGCACGGCCTTTCCGGATCCGCCCCTCGTTTGATTGGCCTGCCCATGACCGACACCGCTCCCACGGCCATACCGCCGTCCTCCCAACTCACCCTCCCCGACGGCCGGGTGGAGATCTCCCCCGACGCGCCCGCCCCCAGCGGGCCGTACGCCAACGAGGACCTGCTGCCGGTTCCGATCGAGAAGCGCACCTGGACCACGTACAACTTCTCGGCGCTCTGGGTGGGCATGGCCCACAACACGGCCTCCTGGACCCTTGCTTCGGGTCTGATCGCCGTCGGCATGGACTGGAAGCAGGCCGTGCTCACGATCGCCCTGGCGAACGTGATCGTGCTGATCCCGATGCTGCTCACCGGGCACGCCGGGCCCAAGTACGGCATCCCGTTCCCCGTCTTCGCACGCGCCTCCTTCGGTATCCGGGGCGCCAACCTCCCCGCTGTCGTACGGGCGTTGGTGGCCTGCGGCTGGTTCGGCATCCAGACCTGGATCGGCGGCGAGGCGATCTACTTCCTCGCCGGCAAGCTCATCGGCAACGGCTGGAGCGACGCCGGGAAGATCGGCGGCTACGCCTGGACGATGTGGCTGTCCTTCGCCATCTTCTGGGCGATCCAGGTCGCGATCATCTACCGGGGCATGGAGACGATCCGCCGCTTCGAGAACTGGGCAGCGCCCTTCGTGCTTCTCGGCGCGGGCGTGATGCTGTGGTGGATGGCCGACAAGGCCGGCGGCTTCGGTCCGCTGCTCGACCAGCCCTCCAAGCTGGGCTACGGCGCGGACTTCTGGAAGATCTTCGCGCCCGCCCTGATGGGCATGATCGGTTTCTGGTCCACGCTGTCGCTGAACATCCCGGACTTCACCCGGTACGGGAAGAGCCAGAAGGCCCAGACCTGGGGGCAGGCGCTCGGTCTGCCGACCACGATGACGCTCTTCGCGTTCCTGTCCGTCATGGTCACCTCGGGCTCGCAGGCCGTGTACGGCGAGGCGATCTGGGACCCGGTACAGCTCGCCGCCAAGACCGACAACGTCTTCGGTCTGCTGTTCGCCCTGGTCACCGTGCTGGTGGCGACCCTGTCCGTGAACGTCGCGGCCAACCTGGTCTCCCCGGCCTTCGACTTCTCCAACATCGCGCCCCGGAAAATAAGCTTCCGGGCCGGTGCGCTCGCCACCTGCGTCCTCGGCGTCCTGATCTTCCCGTGGAAGCTGTACTCCGACCCGCAGGGCTACATCTTCACCTGGCTCGGTCTGGTCGGCGGGCTCCTCGGCACGGTCGCCGGCATCCTCATCGCCGACTACTGGATCCTGCGCCGAGGCAAGCTCGACCTCGCCGACCTGTACAAGCCGGGCGGACGCTACTGGTACGAGAACGGCTGGAACTGGCGTGCGGTAGTCGCGTTCCTGGTCGGCGGTGTGCTGGCGATCGGCGGCGCCAACTTCGCGCCGCTGATCGACGGGCGGCCCATCCCGGCGCTGTCCTCGCTGGCGGACTACGGCTGGGCCGTGGGCCTGGGCACCTCGATGGTCCTCTACCTGGTGCTGATGCTGGCGACCGGCAAGGGGAAGGACGAGGTGGAGGCGCAGGCCTGACCCTGTGACCCGATGTGGAGGGCGGCCGGTTCTACCGGCCGCCCTCCAGCGCTGCCACCGCGTCCCGGGCCGCCTTGATGGCGCCCTTGTTGATCACATCAGTGCTGGGCGCCTTCTTCGACTCGAAGTCACTGCCGTTGTACGTGATGATCACGAGCGCGTTCGACGCGCGGACCAGCACCACGCCCTCGCGGGTCTGCTGCTTGTCCTCGGTGGTGAGGTTGACGACGGAGTAGGCGGCGTCACCGAGACCCGGCACGACTCCGCCGCCGCTCTTCTCGGTCATCCGGTCCTTGTACGTCTTCTCCGCCGCCGCGTCCGTGTCGGACAGCTCGAACGACACGTCGAGCCAGCGGTAGTCGTACCCCTTGAGCGCGTTCCAGGAGCAGGTGCGGCGCGCCTCCGTGTCCGTCGACGGGATCTCCTTGCCGGCCGCTTTGGCGCCCGGGACAAGGGACTTGATCGTGCCAGGGGGTATGGCCGAGCAGGGCGCGGGCGCGGCGGTGAAGGTCTTCGAGGCCGCCGAGGTCGAGGGCGCGGTGGGCGACGAGGACGCGCCCTTGGCGGTCGTCTCGGGTTCGTCGGCGGTCGGTGACGCGGCGAGCGGACCCGAGGACAACGCCCAGCCGGCGGTGGCGAGCACGGCGACCGGCGCCAGGCGGGTGACGAGCGCGAGCGGCAGAGGAAGGCTCAAGGCGCACTTCTCGTGGGGGACGGTGCGGAGGGGGGTCCGCACTCCGGACGGGACGCCAGTGTCACATGACTGCCTGTGGGGCGGAAGTAAGAACTCGCTCCGTGGCTGTGCGATGACTGTCCTTCATGATCGGCCGCCCGGACTGTCCGTCAGAATGCCCAAATCGGCGTCGACAGTGCCCAATTCACTGTTAATGCGATCAATTGCGGCGAATGACTCATAGGTGACTGGTGCTCTGCGGCCGGGTGGCGTACGTACGATCATCGGATCGTGTGCCGTAGTGAAGGAGCCGCCCGTGTTCACCACCCGACCCACGCTCCAGGGCACCTTCGGGATGGTGTCCTCCACGCACTGGCTGGCCTCGCAGTCGGCGATGGCGGTCCTGGAGGACGGCGGCAACGCATACGACGCCGCCGTCGCCGCGGGCTTCGTCCTGCACGTCGTCGAACCGCACCTCAACGGGCCCGGCGGTGAGGTGCCGATCATCATCGCCCCGGCCGACGGCGAGGTGCGGGTGCTGTGCGGACAGGGCGTCGCGCCCGCCGGAGCCACCGTCGCGCACTACAAGGGGCTCGGGCTCGAACTGGTCCCCGGCACCGGACCCCTCGCCGCCGCCGTGCCCGGCGCCTTCGACGCCTGGATGCTCCTCCTCCGCGACCACGGCACCAAGCCGCTCGCCGACGTCCTGAAGTACGCCATCGGGTACGCCGAGGACGGGCACGCGCCCGTGGAGAACATCGGCGCGACCGTCGAGACCGTACGGGAACTGTTCGAGACGGAGTGGACCTCGTCGGCGGACGTGTACCTGCCCGGCGGACAGCCGCCCCGGCCCGGCGAGCTGTTCCGCAATCCCGCCCTGGCCGCCACCTGGAAGCGACTGCTCGCCGAGGTCGCCGGTGCGGGGGACCGCATCGCCCAGATCGAGGCGGCACGGGAGGTGTGGCGCACCGGCTTCATCGCCGAGGCGCTCGTACGGCAGTCCGCGCGGCCCACCCTCGACACCAGCGGCGAGCACCACACCGGCACCCTGACCGCCGCCGACCTCGCCTCCTGGTCCGCGTCCTACGAGGCCCCGGCGACGTACGACTGGCAGGGCTGGACCCTCTGCAAGGCCGGCCCCTGGAGCCAGGGCCCCGCCTTCCTCCAGCAGCTCGCGCTCCTCCCGCCCGAGCTGCCCGCGTACGGGTCCGCCGACTACGTCCACCTGCTGATCGAGGGCTGCAAGCTCGCCATGGCGGACCGGGAGGCCTGGTACGGGGACGCGTCAGGCGGAGCCGACGTGCCGCTCGACGAGCTGCTGTCCGACGCGTACAACGCCGCCCGGCGGACCCTCGTCGACGGCAAGGCCTCGTACGAGCTGCGGCCCGGCAGCCCCGGCGGACGCAGTCCGCAGCTGTGCGCACGCGCGCGCGTGGTGGCCACGGACGAGCCCGGGGTCAGCGCTCCGGGGGCCGGGGAGCCGACGGTTGGAGTCGAGGTCCGGGCTGGGGCCGAGGGCGGGGCTGGGGGCGCGATCGGTGGGCTGTCGGGTGAGCCCGATGTCGCCGCCGACGGCCGTACCCGGGGCGACACCTGCCATCTCGACGTCGTCGACCGCTGGGGCAACATGGTCGCGGCCACGCCCAGCGGCGGCTGGCTCCAGTCCAACCCGGTCGTGCCCGAGCTGGGCTTCCCGCTCGGCACCCGGCTCCAGATGGCCTGGCTGGAGGAGGGCCTGCCGAACTCCCTCACCCCGGGACGTCGGCCCCGGACCACCCTCACGCCCTCGGTCGCGCTGCGCGACGGGGTGCCCGTGCTGGCGTTCGGTACGCCCGGCGGGGACCAGCAGGACCAGTGGCAGCTGCACTTCTTCCTCACGGTCGCCCTGCGCCCGAGGGTGCGCGGCGGCCTGGACCTCCAGGGCGCGATCGACGCCCCGAACTGGCACAACGACAGCTTCCCGAGTTCCTTCTACCCGCGCGGGGCGCGCCCCGGGAGCGTCACAGTGGAGGCCCGGATGCCGGGCGAGGTGGTCGAGGAGCTGCGTCGGCGGGGGCACGACGTGACGATCGGCGGCGGCTGGTCCGAGGGCCGGCTGTGCGCGGTCGCCCGGGACCCGGAGACGGGTGTCCTGTCAGCGGCGGCCAATCCCCGGGGGATGCAGGGGTACGCCGTGGGGCGCTGATGTCCGAATCCGGGTGTTCAGGGCGATTCCATCCCATGTCCACCGGCCGGGCAGGGATTGTCAGTGGCGCATGCTCTCATGGAGGCATGATCGGAGACACCGAAACCATCGAAGAGTTTCTCGCACGGCACGCGTCCGACGTCGAGGAAGCGGTCCGCCAGGCGGCGGCCACGGAGATCATGCCGCGCTTCCGTCAACTCGCCGCCCACGAGGTCGACCAGAAGAGCGGCCCGCACGACCTGGTGACGGACGCCGACCGCAGGGCCGAGCTGTATCTCACCGAGGTGCTGCCCAAGCTGCTGCCCGGGTCCGTCGTGGTCGGCGAGGAGGCGGTGCACGCCGACCCCGCCTCGTACGAGGCGATACAGGGCGACGCGCCGGTCTGGATCGTCGACCCCGTGGACGGCACCCGCCAGTTCGTGCACGGCGACCCCGGCTTCTGCACGCTCGTCGCGCTCGCCCACCGGGGCGTCGTCCGTGCGTCCTGGACGTTCGCCCCGGCCCGCGGCCAGCTCGCCACGGCGATCCGTGGCCAGGGCGCTTTCCTCGACGGCACACGCCTGCTAGCGGGCTCGCCCGAGCCCGGCCGCGACCTCCGGGTGGCCACCTCCCACCCGGACTACACGACGGACGAGCAGAAGCGCGCGCTGCTGGGTCTGTGGACGGACGGTGTGCAGCCGCGCGCGTGCGGCTCGGCGGGCCTGGAGTATCTGGCCATCGCCCGGGGCGAGTTGGACGCCACGGCGTTCTCCTGGGAGGCCGCCTGGGACCACGCCGCGGGCATCCTCCTCGTCGAGGAGGTGGGCGGCGCCCATCTGACCCGCGCGGGCGAACCGTTCCGCATAACCGGCGGCAACGTCCTGCCGTTCACCGCGGCGCGGGACGCGGCCACGGCTGGCCGGGTGGTGGAACTACTGTCGGGCGGAGCCTGATCTGCGGGCGGGCCGAGCTGAACCGCAGGGTGACGACCTCGAACTCGGCCACGGTGCCGACCACCGGCCAGTCCCCCGGGTCGAAGGGCAGCCACGCGATGTCCACGAAGGCGTCGACCGGCAGGTTGACGTCGACGAACAGACCCGTCCGGCCCGGCCCCCACGGCAGCGCGCAGACCATGCCCGTGAGCAGGGAGCCCTCCGGCAGCGGGCCGGTGGTGTAGTGGCTGAGGTGCCGGTGCCGCAGGGCCGTGGACCACGCCCGCTCGAACTCCGAATCGGTCACGTCCGCCGCCTCCGGCGGCACCTCCACGGCGCCCTCGGTGAACGCCCCGTACACGGTCTGGTAGAGCTGGACGCCCAGGCGCCCGAACCGCTCGCGCACCAGCGCCAGTTGGGCCTGGGCGGCGGCCATCGAGGCACCGCCCGAGGTGGTGCCGTCGGCGTTCTGCAGGGGCTCGCAGGAGCGCGGGATCTCCAGCCTCGCCTCGAACACCGCCTGCCGCAGCACCCAGCCGTCGTCCTCGACCTCGAACCAGTACCAGGCGGTGTCGTCGGCGTCCTCGCCGGGCGATTGGATGCGGAAACGGCGCGTCATCCGGCCGAGGTTACCCGCGCCGGGCAGTGTCGGTGTCCCGGCATATCCTGATCTCAAGTGGCCGTCGGCTGACGAAGGAGTCCGAAGGTGCCGTCGATGCTCGATGCGGTCGTGGTGGGGGCGGGGCCCAACGGGCTGACGGCCGCCGTGGAGCTGGCCCGGCGCGGCTTCTCCGTGGCCGTCTTCGAGGCACGCGGCACCGTCGGCGGCGGCGCCCGCACCGAGGAGCTGACCCTGCCCGGCTTCCGGCACGACCCGTGCTCGGCGGCGCACCCGCTCGGCGTCAACTCCCCGGCGTTCAGGGCGATGCCGCTGGCCAGGTACGGACTGGAGTGGCTGCACGCCGACCTGCCCATGGCCCACCCCTTCCCGGACGGCACGGCGGCGGTGCTGTCCCGTTCCGTGGCCGAGACGGCTGCCTCCTTCGGGCCGCGTGACGCGGGCGCGTACCGCAGGCTGGTCGAGCCGTTCCTCAGCAGGTGGGACACCCTGGCCCACGACTTCATGTCCCTGCCCCTGACCTCCCTGCCCCGCGACCCGGTCACCCTCGCCCGCTTCGGCCTGGCCGGGCTGCCGCCCTCGACCTGGCTGATGCGCCGCTTCCGTGACGAGCGGGCGAAAGCCCTGTTCGCAGGCCTCGTCGGCCATGTCATGGCCCCCCTCAACGGGGTCGCCACCGGCGCCGTGGGCCTGGTCTTCGCCCTCGCGGCACACGCCCGTGGCTGGCCGGTCGCCCGGGGCGGCTCCCAGTCGATCTCCGACGCGCTCACCGCGTATCTGACCGACCTCGGCGGCACCGTCCACACCGACTACGAGGTCAAGCGGCTGGACGACCTTCCACCCGCACGTGCGTACGTCTTCGACACCTCACCCACCGCACTGGCCCGGATCGCGGGCTTCGGCGGCTACTACGAGGGCTATCGCTACGGCGCCGGCGTCTTCAAGGTCGACTACGCGCTGGACGGCCCCGTGCCCTGGACGGCGAAGGAGGCCCGCACGGCGACCACCGTCCAGGTCGGCGCGAGCAGCGCCGAGATCGACACCGCCCTGCGCGCCGCCTCCCGCGAGAACCGGGCACCCGACACCCCCTTCCTGATCACCGTGCAGCCGAGCGTCGCCGACCCCTCCCGGGCACCCGAGGGCAAGCAGGTCTTCTGGGCCTACGGCCATGTCCCGAACGGCTGGACGGGCGACCTCACCGACGCCATCGAACGCCAGCTGGAGCGCTTCGCCCCCGGCTTCCGCGACCGCGTCCTCGCCCGCGCCACCGCTGGCCCGCCCGAACTCGCGGCCCGCAACGCCAACTACGTCGGCGGCGACATCGGCTCCGGCGCGGCCAGCGGCCTCCAGCTGATGCTGCGCCCCAGGCTCTCCCTCTTCCCGTACGCCACCCCGCACCCGGCCGTCTTCATCTGCTCGTCGGCCACCCCGCCGGGCCCGGGCGTGCACGGCATGTCGGGACACAACGCGGCGAAGGCCGTCTGGAGAAGGCTGAGACGGTCATGACCGCCATCACGCTCGCCAAGGGCGACATCACCCGACAGAGTGCCGACGCGATCGTCAACGCGGCGAACTCGTCACTCCTGGGCGGGGGAGGAGTCGACGGAGCGATCCACCGCAGAGGCGGCCCCGAGATCCTCGCCGCCTGCCGAGCCCTGCGCGCCTCGCAGTACGGCAAGGGCCTGGCCACCGGCAAGGCCGTCGCCACGACCGCCGGCGAACTGGACGCACGCTGGGTGATCCACACGGTAGGACCTGTGTTCGGCGGTGCGTCGGAGGACCGCTCGGACCAACTGGCCTCCTGCTACCGGGAGTCGCTGCGCGTCGCCGACGAACTGGGCGCCCGGACGGTCGCGTTCCCCGCCATCTCCACGGGCGTCTACCGCTGGCCGATGGAGGACGCGGCCCGTATCGCGGTGGCGGCGGTACGGGAGGCGGAGACCGCCGTGGAGGAGGTGCGGTTCGTGCTGTTCGACGAGCGGGCCTACGAGGCGTTCGCGGCGCAACTCCGGTGAGGGAAAAGAGGTTTCCTGTCTCTTCCCCTGACTTCAGACGCCCGTGAGGTCCCGGGAGACGTCCATCAGGCGTTGCGTGGTCGACTTGTCGAGGCCGATCGGCAGGCGCTGCTCGAAGTCCCCGGGCTTCGGCCAGTACATCGCCGAGGGCCAGTCCTCGCGCAGACAGGCCTCGACGACGTTGTGGGCGCTCTTCTCGACGGAGTCGAAGAACAACGGGCCCACGACCTTGGCCATCGCCCGCATGTACCACGGTGACATCCGCAGGATGTCGGTCTTCGCGGCGCCGGCGTTCACCACCCCGGCGCGCAGCCCCGGTTCGGCACGCGTGAGGTGGGCGGCGTAGTGGTGGTTGGCGAGTTGGACCGCCTCCCTGTCGTGCCGGAAGTTGAACTGTTCGAACGCGGGGAACCTCTCGAACTCCGCGGGTGTGGACGGCGGGATGCTCGCCGTCATCATGACGACGCGGGCGTGTTCGGCGCGGTGCAGCGCCGGCAGCAGGAGTTGCGTGAGGTGGTAGCGGCTCAGGTAGTTGACCGAGAAGAACGGGTGGAGTCCGTCCGCCGTGCGCAGTTCCTTGAAGGTGAGGACGCCGGTCGAGTGCAGGATCGCGTCGAAACGGTCGTGCTCGGCCAGGACCCGCCGGGCCGCGTCCCGGACACCGTCGTGCGTCGACAGCTCGACGGAGTGGAACGACGCTCGGTCGGCCGCGTCGCCGAAGGACGCGAGCGCCTCCTCGCCCTTGCGCCGGTCGCGGCCGAGGAGGACGACACGGTGACCACGGGCGAGAAACTCCCGCGCCGCACGGAGCCCGATTCCGCTGTTGCCGCCGCTGACGAGGATGGTGCGCATGGGGTTCCCTTGCTGGCTGAGGTGCTGAAGTGGCTGGGATTGTGCGTGGGGCGTCAGCGCTTCAGCGCCGCCGCGACCGTGTCGGCGATCGGTGTCGTCCGGCGCCCGATCAACCGCGACAACTCCCCACTCGTACCGGCGAGTTCGCCCGTGGCGAAGGACGCGTCCGCGCCCGCGAGGATCGACGCGTACAGCTCGGGCATCCCCGCGCCGACCAGCAGATCGGTGTACGCCTCGGCGGTGACCGGCGTGTAGACGATCTCCCTGCCGGTCTGCCGGCCCAACTCGGCCGCGAACTCGGGGAAGTTCCAGGCGGTGTCCCCGCCCAGCTCGTACGTCCGGTTCTCGTGGCCCTCGCCGGTGAGCACCGCGACGGCACCGGCCGCGTAGTCGGCGCGGGTGGCGGAGGCGATACGGCCGTCACCGGCGGCGCGCACCAGGACGCCCTGTTCCACCACCGTCTCCAGCCCGTCGACGAAGATCTCGCTGTACCAGTTGTTGCGCAGCAGGACGTACGGCAGACCGGACTCGACCAGCACCTTCTCCGTCCGGCGATGGGCTTCGGAGAGCGGGCTCTCGTGACCGCCGGCCGCGCTCGTGTACGCGAGCAGCGCGACCCCGGCGGACCCGGCGGCGTCGATCACGACCCGGTGCTGGGCCATGCGGTCCGCGGTCATCTCGCTGCTGGATATCAGCAGCACCCGGTCACCCTCGGTGAAGAGGTCCTCGAAGGTCCCGGGAGCGTTGTAGTCGGCGATCGCGGTCCGCACCCCGAGGGCCTCGAACCGGGCGCCCTTCTCAGCGCTGCGGACCACAGCGGTGATCCCGTCGGCGGGGACCTTCTCCAGCAGGCCCTCGACGACCAGCCGGCCGAGATTCCCGTTGGCTCCGGTGACGACAATGCTCATGGTGCGGACAACTCCTCGTGATCGGCTCTGTCGCCAACCCTAGGAGCTGCGGTCACTCTGCGTGAGTACGTACTTTGAAGTACGGTACTGACATGGCTGTTAGCACCACAGCGGGCGGCACGACGGCGGTCGGCCCCAAGGTCCTGTGCCCGCAGCGACTGACCATGGAGCACGTCACCAGCCGCTGGGGCGTCCTCGTGCTCATCCGCCTCCTGGAGAGCCCGCACCGCTTCGCCGAACTGCGCCGCGCCATCGGCTCCAGCGAGTCCGTCGGCCCGGTGACCGAGAAGATGCTCGCGCAGACCCTGCAGAACCTGGAGCGCGACGGCATGGTGAACCGGGACGTCAAGCCGGTGATCCCGCCCCACGTCGACTACTCCCTCACGGAGTTGGGCCGTGAGGCCGCCGAACAGGTCCGCGCCCTGGCGCTCTGGACCAACGAGCGGCTGAGCCAGGTCGAGCGGGCGCGGGAGAGCTACGACGCGGCGAAGGGCCGCACCTGAGCGGTCCCCGGTGAGTTATCCGGCGGCGTCCGTCTCGGCGTCGGGGTCGCTGAGGCCCAGCCGCAGATGCTCCACGTGGTAGACCGCCTGGTCGAGAAGCTCGGCGACATGGTGGTCGTGCAGCGCGTACACCACTGAGCGGCCCCGGCGCTCGCCGACGACCAGGCCCAGATTGCGCAGCAGCCGCAGCTGGTGCGAGCACGCGGACTGCTCCATGCCCACCTCGGCCGCCAACTCGGTCGCCGGGAGCGGACCTTCGCGCAGTCGAGCCAGGATCAGCAGGCGGGAGGGCGTAGACAGGGCCTGGAGCGTGGTCGCCACCTTCGCGACATTGTCCGCGTCGAGGCGTACGCGCTCGGCGTCCTGCGCGGTGACGACGGCTCCATGACCCATGGCCGTATCCTACTCATCGCACATGAACGAATGAATGAGTGTTCATGTGTTCCTGTATGGTGCTTCCCGTGTCTGCCACCCTTGCCTCGCCCCCACCCTCGTCCTCACCCCACGCCCCGGGCGTCCCCTCGTCCACCGCGCCAACCGCACCCCGCCGCCGCACCCGGGTCCTCGCGCTCCCCGAGGCCCGCTGGGCCACGGCGGCCACGGCCCTGTTCCTGCTCGCGCTGCCCCTGCAACTGGCCGACGCGCCTGCCTGGACCTGGGGCGCGCTCTACGCGCTGGCGTACGCCACCGGCGGCTGGGAGCCCGGCCGGGAAGGCCTGAAGGCGCTACGGGGACGGACCCTCGACGTCGACCTGCTGATGATCGTCGCCGCCCTCGGCGCCGCGGCGATCGGCCAGGTGATGGACGGCGCCCTGCTGATCGTCATCTTCGCGACCTCCGGTGCCCTGGAGGCCCTGGCCACCGCCCGCACCGCCGACTCGGTACGCGGTCTCCTCGACCTGGCCCCCGCCACGGCGACTCGACTGCACCCCAACGGCCATGAACTGGTTGTCCCAGTCGACGAGTTGACCGTCGGCGACACCATCCTCGTACGCCCCGGAGAACGAGTCGGGGCCGACGGCCGCGTGCTGGACGGTGCGAGCGAGGTCGACCAGGCGACGATCACCGGCGAACCGCTGCCCGCTGCGAAGGGGCCGGGCGACGAGGTCTTCGCGGGCACCCTCAACGGCACCGGCGCCCTGCGCGTACGGGTCGAGCGCGACGCGTCCGACTCGGTGATCGCCCGGATCGTACGCCTGGTCGAGGAAGCGTCCGAGACCAAGGCTCCCACCCAGCTGTTCATCGAGAAGGTCGAGCAGCGCTACTCGCTGGGCATGGTCGCCGCGACCCTCGCCGTGTTCGCCGTACCGCTGGCCTTCGGCACGGACCTCACCGACGCCCTGCTGCGCGCCATGACCTTCATGATCGTGGCCTCGCCCTGTGCGGTCGTGCTCGCCACCATGCCGCCGCTGCTCTCGGCGATCGCCAACGCCGGGCGACACGGCGTCCTGGTCAAGTCGGCGGTGGTGATGGAACGTCTCGGACAGGTCGACGCCGTCGCCCTCGACAAGACCGGCACCCTCACCGAGGGCACGCCGAGGCTGACGGACGTACGGCCGCTGCCCGGATCGGACCTGGACGAGGACGGCCTGCTCGCGCTCGCGGCGGCTGCCGAGCACCCGAGCGAACACCCGCTGGCCCGGGCCGTGGTGGAGGCGGCGCGGGAGCAGGGGCTCGTGCTGTCCGTGGCGGAGGACTTCGACTCGACGCCGGGAGTGGGCGTGACGGCCGCCGTGGACGGGCGTGTGGTCGCGGTGGGGGCGGCGGGGCGGTTGCTTGACGGTGTGGGGGCGCCGGACGGTGCCGGGGTGTCGGACGGTTCGGCAACTCGGCTGATGGTGAAGGAGGTTGAGGCGTCCGGTCGTACGGCCGTCCTCGTCGTCGCCGACAACCTGCCGGTCGGAGTCCTTGGTCTCGCCGACCGGCTCCGTCCCGGTGCCGCCGCCACCGTCACCTCGCTCACCGAACTCACCGGTACCGCACCCGTGTTGCTGACCGGCGACAACCCGCGTGCCGCCGCTCGACTGGCCGCCGAGGTCGGGATCGAGGACGTACGGGCCGGGCTGCTTCCCCAGCAGAAGCTGGGCGCAGTACGGGAGTTGGAGGCGGCCGGACGCAGGGTCATGGTCGTCGGGGACGGTGTCAACGACGCGCCGGCACTGGCCGCCGCCCACATCGGCGTGGCCATGGGGCGGGCGGGTTCCGACCTCGCGCTGGAGACGGCGGACGCGGTGATCGTGCGGGACGAACTCACCACCGTGCCCGCCGTGATCGTCCTCTCGCGGCGGGCCGGACGTCTGGTCGTGCAGAATCTGGTGATCGCCGGGGCGTTCATCGCGGGCCTCGTCGCCTGGGACCTGATCGGCACGTTGCCGCTTCCGCTCGGCGTCGCGGGTCACGAGGGCTCGACCGTCCTGGTCGGTCTCAACGGGATGCGGCTGCTGCGGGAGGCGGCGTGGCAGGATGCGGTGAGTGGGTGAGTGGGCGAACCGGTGAGTGGGTCGACCAGTGAGCCAGTGAGCCAGTGAGCCAGTGAGTGAGCGAGTGGATCAGCCAGTAAGCCACTGAGCCACTGAGCCATGGGCTGACAGACGGAGAGTGATCCGGAACGCCCCTGGACACGCCACCTTGATGTCGGATTTCCGCCAGCCCCGCCCCGGCCCATCGCCGATGCTGGACGTATGCGGAACGCGATGCACACCGACACCGAGCACTGCGTACGTGCCGTCCGGTCGAAGGACGCGCGGTTCGACGGCTGGTTCTTCACGGCGGTCCTGACCACCCGGATCTACTGCCGCCCCAGCTGCCCGGTCGTCCCGCCCAAGCCCGAGAACATGACCTTCTACCCGAGCGCGGCGGCCTGTCAGCAGGCGGGCTTCCGGGCCTGCAAGCGGTGCCGCCCGGACACCAGCCCCGGCTCACCGGAGTGGAACCAGCGGGCCGACCTCGTGGCCCGCGCGATGCGGCTGATCGGCGACGGCATCGTGGACCGCGAGGGCGTTCCGGGCCTGGCCGCCCGCCTCGGCTACAGCACCCGCCAGATCGAGCGGCAACTCCTCGCCGAACTGGGCGCCGGCCCGCTGGCCCTCGCCCGCGCCCAGCGCGCCCAGACCGCACGGCTCCTCGTCGAGACGACCGCGCTGCCCATGGCGGAGATCGCCTTCGCGGCGGGCTTCGCCTCGATCCGCACCTTCAACGACACCGTCCGTGAGGTCTTCGCCCTCTCCCCGAGCGAACTCCGCGCCCGCCTCCCGAGGACACGTGCACAGACGGGCGGTGGGGGTACGACCGTCAGCGCACCGGCTGGCACACCGGGCGCGCTCAACCTCCGCCTCCCCTTCCGTGCCCCGCTCAACCCCGACAACCTCTTCGGCCACCTGGCCGCGACCGCCGTACCCGGTGTGGAGGAGTGGCGCGACGGCGCCTACCGCCGGACCCTGCGCCTCCCGTACGGACACGGCATCGCCGCCCTCACCCCGAAGCCCGACCACATCGCGTGCCGCCTCACTCTCAGCGACCTGCGCGACCTGCCCGTCGCCATCAGCCGCTGCCGCCGGATGCTCGACCTGGACGCCGATCCGGTCGCGGTCGACGAGCAACTGCGTACGGATCCGGTGCTGGCGCCACTCGTCGCGAAGGCCCCGGGGCGACGCGTCCCGCGTACGGTCGACGAGGCGGAGTTCGCCGTACGGGCGGTGCTCGGCCAGCAGGTCTCCACGACCGCCGCCCGTACCCACGCAGCCCGTCTCGTCACGGCGTACGGCGACCCGGTCGACGATCCGGAGGGTGGCCTCACGCACCTCTTCCCGACCCCGCGGGCCCTGGCCGCCCTCGACCCCGAGTCCCTGGCCATGCCCCGTACCCGACGGGCCACCTTCACGACACTCGTCGCCCAACTCGCCGACGGAACACTCCACTTGGGCGTCGAGAGCGACTGGCCGGAAGCTCGGGCCAGGCTCCTCGCCCTCCCCGGCTTCGGCCCCTGGACGGTCGACGTCATCGCGATGCGTGCCCTCGGTGACCCTGACGCGTTCCTCCCCACGGACCTCGGAATCCGGCGCGCGGCACAGGAGTTGGGCCTGCCGTCGACGCCGGCCGCGCTGACGGCACGGGCAGCGGCCTGGCGGCCGTGGCGGGCGTACGCGGTCCAGTACCTGTGGGCGACGGACGGTCACCCGATCAACTTCCTGCCGGTGTAACGACGTTGAGGAACAACGAGGAATCCCCATGAACACGAAGCAGCACACGGTCATCGACAGCCCGTACGGCGCCCTCACCCTCGTCGCCGACGACGGAGTCCTCTGCGGTCTCTACATGGTCGACCAGCGTCACCGCCCGCCCGAGGAGAACTTCGGCGCCCGCGACGACACGCCCTTCGGGGAGACGGTCGACCAACTGAAGGCCTACTTCGAGGGCGAGTTGAAGGAGTTCACGCTGCGACTCCGGCTGTCGGGAACGGAGTTCCAGCGCAGCGTGTGGGAGCAGCTGTGCCGTATCCCGTACGGCGAGACCCGCTCGTACGGCCAACTCGCGGACGCCCTCGGCAATCCGAAGGCCTCCCGTGCCGTGGGGCTCGCCAACGGCAAGAACCCGGTCGGCATCATCGTGCCCTGCCATCGGGTGGTCGGCGCGGACGGCGGTCTCACCGGGTACGGGGGCGGGCTGGAGCGCAAGCAGCGGCTGCTGGACTTCGAACGGGGGTCCGCGCTCTTCTGACAACTCCGTTCTGTCAATGGGGAGTTCTTCCGATCCGGAAGGCGGTGGGACGTCCGTACATTCCAGCTGAACGAAGCACCTTCGATCAGGGCAAGCAGAACAAAACGGAGGAAATTATGGCTGGATCGCTGGACGCCGAGATCAAGTTGGTCTACCCGGTCGACGACGGCACCTTCTTCACCGTCGACAGCATCCCGAGCGGCACTCCTTTCGACGTCATCGCCAATGTGGAGATCGGTGACGCGACCAACCAGAACGTCGACGCGCACGACCTGTGGGTGTCGGTGCGCAACCTCAGCAAGTCGACGACTCTCGCCGGCCAGCGCTTCAGCGAAAAGCTGGCGGCGGAGAAGAACCGCAAGCGCCGGCTGGAGCTCAGGGTGGACTTCGACGACCCGTGGACCGCGGACGACGGTGACATCCTGGAAGTCGTGGCCTCATACCGGGTGATCGCGGGTGCCAACAGCATCGTCTCGGTGGCGCGCAGCCTGCCGTTCGTTGTCTCTTCCGAGGTCTTCTGATCCCGCCGAGCGGTTCCGGCATCCGTGAGGTGCCGGAGCCGTCGTCGGCGGGGACCGCGGTCCAGGCCCGTCAACCGCAGGAGTACGGGCCTGCCGCAACGGGGACACGGGGGTCGGCAGGGCGTCGACGTTCCGCCGCGGCCGAGTGGTGCCGGACCCGGTCCGCCCGTCCAACGACAGCGGTCCGGTGGGGCGACCGGTACCGGACAGGGCGCGCCGCTGCCGGGACGTCGACACCCTGCCGCGTCCTCGTGGCCATCGACGTGACAGGGGTGACCGGCGCTCGCACGCCGGCCCGATCGCGGCACCGGCCCGCGCGCCCGCCGTCCCCACGCAACCGGAGGCCGAACCCCCGGGAACGGCCGGGACCGCACGACCGGTCGCAACGGCATTCTGTCGGGCATGACGGACCTGGAAGCGCGTGTGTACCGCCGCATGCTCGACCTCGCGGTGGCTCTGCTGGACAGCACCGACCCCGACTGGTCGCTCGCCACGACGGAACTCAACGAGGTCCTGCACGGCGGGCTCTGCCTGTTTCTCGACGACGTCCGCTTCATGCAGCGGGCCGGGCACGTCAGGGCGTGGGCGCCCGCCGACCCCCGGTTCGAGAGCCTCTCCTGGGACATGCTCCTGCACGCCAACATGGGCGCCCACCCGATCGCCGCGCACTACGCCACCTGCGCCGAGCGGATACCGGTCAGCATCGAGGATGTGGCGGGCCCGGGGCACTGGAAACGCACCCCCACCTACCGCACCATGCGCACCCTGTTCGACGTGAACGACCAGATCGCCCTGCCGCTGCGTGCCCCCGCCGGCCAGATCCGGTCCTTCCTGCTCTGCCGGCCCACGGGTGAACGCGTGACGGAGCAGGACCGGCTCTACGCCCGCCGGATCCAGCCCCTGCTGATACGGATCGACAGCCACCTCAGGGAACTGCAGCGCCTGCGCGCGGGATCGTCGGCGCCGGACACCCCTCAGCCGGAGCAACGGGCCGTCGAACACGGCATCACACCCCGGGAGTTGACGGTCCTGTCCCTGCTGGCGCAAGGTCTCACGGCCGCCGCGGTCGCCCGTCGGCTGTCGATCTCCGTGCACACCGTCAACACCCACCTGGAGCGCGTCTACCGCAAACTCGGCACCACCAACCGCCTCACCACCGTGCTGGTCGCCCGCGACCTGGGGCTGGTCCCCACGGCGGACTAGGAGCCGTCCTCGACGACGAGCGTCCGCAGCAACTCGGGCAGCGCGGTCCCGATCGGTTCCCGGATCACCTCGTCGGCCCGGTCGTCGTACGGGGTCGGCTCGGCGTTGACGATGACGAGCCGGGCGCCGTGGTCGGCGGCGACACCGGCGAGCCCGGCGGCGGGCTGGACCTGGAGGCTCGTCCCGACGGCGATGAACACCTGGCAGGCCTTGGTGATGGCGAGGGCGTCCCCGAGGACGACCGGGTCGAGCCGCTGACCGAACATGACGGTCGCCGACTTCAGGATCCCGCCGCAGGTGAGACAGGCGGGGTCGTCCTCACCGGCGTCGACCCGGGCGAGGGCGTCCTCCATCGGCCCGCGCGCATGACACCCGGTGCACACGAACTCCCGCGCGGTGCCGTGCAGTTCGAGCACCTTGCGGGCCGGCAACCCGGCGAGCTGGTGCAGCCCGTCCACGTTCTGCGTGATCACCCGCACCGGCACCCCGGCCCGCTCCAGCTCGGCCACGGCCAGATGCGCGGCGTTGGGCTCGGCCTGAAGGGTCCGGTTCTGGCGCCGCATCCGCCAGGAACGGCGCCGGATCTCGGGATCGCCCATGTAGTACTCGTACGTCACGAGCTTCTCGGCCTCGGGATCACGCCGCCACAGGCCGTTGGGGCCGCGATAGTCGGGGATGCCGGAGTCGGTCGAGATTCCGGCGCCGCTCAGGACGGCGACGAGGGGCTTGGTCATGGTGCCGAGGGTAGGTCGCGGGGTTCGGGGGCGGCGACCGGTTAACGGCCCGGTGCCCGTCAGACCACCCGGTCCCCGTTCTCCAGCTCCACCGTTCCCGTGCCCTCCGCCAGCACGTCGAGGGCGTGCAGTACCCGCCGTCCCAGGGAACCCAGGAGGTACTCGCCGAGATCCTCGCGGGCCACCAGCCGCCAGGACAGCAACTCCTCCTCCTGCAGTCTGATCGACTTGAGGGACTCCTCGTCGAGGACGCCACCGTCGTACAGATATGCGACCAGCGGCATGTGACCCGCGATGTGGACCCAGTCGACGGCCAGCAGCCGGCCCAGTTCCCGGTCGAGGCCGATCTCCTCCTGGGTCTCCCGGCGCGCGCCCTGCCGTGGAGTCTCCCCGTCGTCCGACTCGATGGTGCCGCCCGGAAGGGCCCAGCCCTCACGGTAGTTGGGCTCGACGAGCAGGATCCGTCCGTCGGCGTCACGGAAGAGCGCGGCGGCTCCGGCGAGGACGCGGGGCAGGCCGGCGATGTATGTGGCGAAGTCTTGAATGGTCATCCCGGAAGCGTAACCAGGGGAGATGACGGACAGCCGCCCATCGGCGTCCCGTCACACCTGCGGGTGTCTCAACCGCACGGTCCGCGTCGCCAGTTCGCTGATCCGCACTCCGTCGAAACCGAACACAGCGCTGCGTACGGTGTCCTCCAGCGGGTCCTTCCACCGGCTCGGGATCGCCTGCGCGCCGCACAGCACACCGGCCACCGAGCCCGCGGTCGCGCCGTTCGAGTCGGTGTCCAGGCCGCCCCGGACGGTCAGGGTGATCGTGCGGGTGAAGTCGCCGTCGCCGTACAGGAGCCCGGCGGTGAGGACGCCGACGTTCGGGACCGTGTGGATCCAGCCGAGCCCGGCGGTCTCCGCGGAGACCGTGGTGAGGGTGTCCTCCCAGGTCATCCGGGTCTCGTGCAGCGCCATGACCCGGCGTACCGTGCGGGCCAGGCGGCTGCTCGCCGGGATCACCGTCAGCGCCGTGTCCAGCGCGTGCCGCACGGTGGGTGCCGTGAACGCCGCCGAGATCAGGGCCGCCGCGAACATCGCCCCGTACACGCCGTTGCCCGTGTGGGAGAGGACGGCGTCCCTGCGGGCCAGGTAGGCGGCGCGGTGCGGGGCGTCGGGACAGGTCCAGCCGTAGATGTCGGCGCGGATCAGGGCGCCGATCCACTCCTGGTACGGGTTGTCGTGCGTGGCCGTCAGCGGTGGCTTGAGACCGGCGGCGAGGTTGCGGTAGGCGGCGCGTTCCGCCGTGAAGGTCTGGAGGAACGGCAGCCGCAGCAGCCACAGGTCGCCGACCTGCTCGGTGCTGAAGTCGAAACCGTGCGTCTCCAGCAGGTCCAGGCCGAGGATCGCGTAGTCGACGTCGTCGTCGCGGCAGCTGCCGTGGATCCGGCCGCGTACGCACTCACGCCACTCGGGGCGCAGTTCGAAGCCGTCGTTCTCGGCTCCGGGCGGCGGCTCGGGCAGATAGTCGGTGAGGGGGAGGGCGTCGGTCCGTCGCAAGTAGCGGTCGATGCGGTCGCGCGTCCAGTAGTCGCCCCGCTCGACCGGCTTGCCGAGCATGTTGCCCGCGATCCGGCCCAGCCAGCCCCCGAGAACACGGTCCGCGAGGTCGGGCTCGGTGCCTGCATGGGTCATGGCTCCGGTCTACCACCATGTGCGGCCGTCGGCTGTGCCCTGACTGTGGGCGGTCAAGAAGGCATGACGGGGTGCGCCTCCTGCGGTTAAGGTCGCAGCGGCGCGACTGCCCTGACGTTGACGGGGCCGGAAAGCAAGGGATGTGCAGGGTGGCGGACGCTTCGGGTACGGCGGGTACGGCGAAGGTGACGGGTGTGCGGGCGGCTCGGGTGCTGATCGCCGCCGACAAGTTCAAGGGGTCGCTGACGGCCGTACAGGTCGCCGAGCGGGTGACCGCCGGGCTGCGCAAGGCCGCCCCCCATGTCGAGGTCGAGTCGCTGCCCGTGGCCGACGGCGGCGACGGGACCGTGGACGCCGCGGTCGCCGCCGGATTCGAACGGCGTGAGGTACGGGTCGCGGGGCCGCTCGGGCACGAGGTGAGCGCCGCGTTCGCGCTGCGCGACGGCACCGCGGTGGTGGAGATGGCGGAGGCGAGCGGGCTGCAACGGCTGCCCGCGGGCGTGTTCGCGCCGCTCACGGCATCGACGTACGGCTCCGGAGAACTGCTGCGGGCCGCGCTGGACGCGGGTGCGCGCACGATCGTGTTCGGGGTCGGCGGCAGCGCCACCACCGACGGCGGCGCGGGCATGCTGTCCGCGCTCGGCGCCCGCTTCCTGGACGCCGACGGCGAGCCGCTGCCGCCCGGGGGCGGCGGCCTTGAGGGCCTCGCCACGGCCGACCTCTCGGACCTCGACCCCCGCCTCGCGGACGTCGACTTCGTGCTGGCCAGCGACGTGGACAACCCGCTGACCGGGCCGAAGGGCGCGCCCGCGGTGTACGGCCCGCAGAAGGGCGCCTCCCCGGACGACGTGGCCGCCCTGGACGCGGCCCTCGCCCACTACGCGAAGATCCTGGAGGCGGCGATCGGCCCGAAGGCCGCCGAGTACGCCGCCGCGCCGGGAGCGGGCGCCGCCGGCGGCATCGGCTACGGCGCCCTGGTCCTCGGCGCCCGCTTCCGGCCCGGCATCGAGGTCATGCTCGACGTCCTCGGCTTCGCGCCCGCCCTGGACCGCGCCACCCTCGTCATCACCGGCGAGGGCTCCCTCGACGAACAGACCCTGCACGGCAAGGCCCCCGCCGGGGTCGCCGCGGCGGCCCGCGCGGAGGGCCGCGAGGTCGTCGCGGTCTGCGGCCGCCTCGCCCTGCGCCCCGAGGCCCTGGGCCGGGCCGGCATCCGCCGCGCCTACCCCCTGACGGACGTCGAGCCGGACCTCGCCAAGTGCATCGCCGACGCCGGACCGATCCTGGAACGGGTCGCGGAGAACATCGGGCGGGACTTCCTGGTCTGAGGGCAGGTGAGCAGGTGAGCAGGTGAGCCGGAGGGCGGGCCGGCGGGCCGGAGAGAGGGAGGGGCCGGAGGGCTGAGGCTCGGAGGCCGGCGACCGCGTCCCGCACTCCCGCCGCGCCGCGTCCCCTCATCCGCTCCCGGCGAGCCGCGTGGCCTCCTCCGGCACCCCCGCCGGCCCCGACAACCGATACGCGTCCAGCGCCAGCGTCATCTCGATCAGGTCGCGCGGCCTGGCCAGGGACCTGGACGTCAGTTGTTCCAGCCGTCGTAATCGGTTGAAGACCGTGTTGCGGTGGCAGTACAGGCGTCCGGCCGCCCGCCCCGCCGACCCCTCGCAGGCCAGCCACACGTCGAGGGTCTCCAGGAGCACCTCCCGGTCGGCGGGCTCCAGTCCGACCAGGGCGCCGAAGACGGACGCCACCAGCCGGTTCGCGAGTTCCGGCTGGCTCACCACCAGGGCCGTCGGCATGCGCTGATCAAGGCGTACGACCTCACTCGCGTCCGGCGGGCAGGTGCGCAACGCCAGTTCGGCCAGCCGCCGGGCCCGCCCCAGCTCCGCCAGTCCCGGTACGACGGGACTGATCCCGCCCGCTCCCGAGCACCGCCCGCTCAGCGCCCGCGCCACCGCGTCGAGCCCCTGGTCGGGTCCCAGCAGCACCACGCCCACCTCCTGGTCGGCCCGCATCCGCCACACGAACCGGTACCCGGCGCCCCGCAACGGCCGGTGGAAGGCCTCCCTCGGGTCCCGCCGGTCCGCCCGCAGCACCACCACGGCGTACGCGCCCCGCTCCGGCAGATCGAGCCCCGCCGCCGCACGCGCGGCCAGCCCCGGCGACTCCTGGCCGTCGAGCAGCGCGTCGAGCAACGCCTGCAACTGCTCGTCCGTACGCCGCCGCAGCTCCATCTCGGTCGCCCGGTACGCCTCCGACGCCACCGCCGCCTGCGCGTCGATCGCCGACCACACCAGGGTCGCCGACCGCATCAGCACGGCGAGCCGCTCCGTCTCCTGACCGCCCGCGCCCTCCAGCAGCGCGTCCCAGACCAGATAGCCCGCACTCCGGTACGCGTGCACCAACAGCTCCAGCGGCAGGCCTTGTTGGGCGCGGCGCCGGCCCGCGTCCTCCGCGTACTCCAGGTCGAGGCGCGGTGAGCCCCGGGGCGCGGAGATCGTCCCGATGCCGATCCGCATCGCCTCCTCCGACTCCCGCCACTGCTGGTCGTACGGGAGGACCTGGCCGTAGACGGGGGAGTGCTCCGTCAGTTGCCGCAGATGCTCGTCGACCAGCTCCGGCACCCGTTCCAGCAGCGCCGCGCAGGACTCCGCGAGCACCTTCCAGTCATGACCGGTACGCCTTCTGCGGGGGCCCATGAGCGGAGGATGCCACCCGCCGCGCCCCTGCGGCAGGCCTCTGACACGCAGTGTTGTGCTCGCGCACAACGGGTGGTGGCGTCCGCTGGTCACCGGCCACGTTTCGGCGGAGTTTCGCCCGCGACCCGTGGACGGACGCCCGTCCCGGTGCTGGGGTGAGCGCCACACCGGACGTGTGTGCGGGAGGGGGCGGACGCCATGGGCGGTGGAACGAGGGGATCTCCGGGGAGTTCAGGAAGGGGATCTCCGGGCGGCGCCGATCTCGTCGTACGGGATCTGTCGGTCGGGTACGGGCCCGTGCGCGCCCTGCGTCAGGTGTCGCTGGAGGTCCCCGAGGCGGCCGTCGTGACCGTGCTGGGCGGCAACGGCGCGGGCAAGTCCACGCTGCTGCGCGCCATCAGCCGCACCCTCTCCTTCCAGGGCGGTGCGACGACCGGCGGCACCGTCACGCTCGGCGGACGCCGGATCGACGGGCTCGCCCCCGACCGCGTGGTGGCCGCCGGGGTGTCCCAAGTCCCCGAAGGGCGCCGGGTGTTCGCCCGGATGACCGTCGCCGACAATCTGCGCGCCGGAGCCCTCGGCGCACGCGGCGGACGCGCGGACCGGGCCGCCGCCCTGCGCCGCGTCCACGAACTGTTCCCCGTCCTCGCCGACCGCGCCCAGCAGCGCGCCGGACTGCTGTCGGGCGGCGAGCAGCAGATGCTCGCCGTCGCGCGTGCTCTCATGGCGACCCCCAAGGTGCTGCTCCTCGACGAACCGTCACTGGGCCTCGCCCCGCTGATGGCCGCGCGCATCGCCGACACCGTGCGCGAGATCAACGCCCAGGGCACCTCCGTCCTGCTCGTCGAACAGAACGCCGCCCTGGCCCTGCGGCTGGCCACCCAGGCATACGTCCTGGAGGTCGGCGAGGTCACCCTCTCCGGCCCCTGCGCCGAACTCGCCGCCTCCGACGAGGTACGGCGCCGCTATCTGGGCGTGGTGGACGAGGACGCGGCGGCGGATGCGGCCGGGGCGATGGATGCGACGCATGCGACGGGTGGATCGGCCGCACCCGGGTTGACCCCGTCCATGTCGAGGTTGACCAGATGGGAGGGTTGATCCACATTGACCACCATTGACGGATCGCCGTCCATCATTGACGCCCATGCCGTTCCCGCCCTCCACGTTGACCACCTCACGGTCCGCTTCGCCGGCCTCCTCGCCCTCGACGACGTCACCTTCACGGTCAACCCCGGCACCGTGCACGCATTGATCGGCCCCAACGGCGCCGGCAAGTCCACCTGCTTCAACGTCCTGTCCGGGGTCTACCGGGCCACCTCCGGCAGCGTCCGCTTCGGCGAGCACGAGCTGACCGGCATGCCCCCGCACCGCATCGCCGCCCTCGGGGTCGCCCGGATCTTCCAGAACCTCGCCCTGCCGCCGCACGCCACCGTCGAGGACAGCCTGCTGCTCGGCCGCCACCGCCTCACCAGGACCGGCTTCGTCGCCGCCGGACTCCGGCTGCCGTCGGCGGCACGCGAGGAACGCCGGCACCGCGCGCGCGTGCGGGAGATCGCCGAGTTCGTCGGCCTGGAGGGGTACCTGGGGCGTCCCGCAGGCTCCCTGCCCTACGGGCTACAGAAACTCGCGGAACTCGCCCGAGCCCTGTGCATGGAGCCACGGCTGCTGCTTCTCGACGAACCGGTGGCCGGGATGACCGCCGACGAACGGCGCCGGGTCGCGGCCGTCATCGCCGGTGTCCGCGACAGCCTCGGCATCTCGATCGTCCTGGTGGAGCACGACATGGGGGTGGTGATGAGACTCGCGGACACCGTCACGGTGCTCGACTTCGGCCGACTGATCGCGGACGGCGCCCCGTCGGACGTACAGAACGACCCGGAGGTCGTACGGGCCTATCTCGGTGAGGAGGCCACCCCGTGAGCACCTTCGCCGAACTGCTCCTCAACGGCATCTCCATGGGCTCCGTCTACGCCCTCATCGCCCTCGGCTTCGTCGTGATCTTCCGGGCCACCGAGGTCGTCAACTTCGCGCACGCCTCGCTGCTGCTCGCGGGCGGCTATGTCACCGCGTCCCTCCACGACGACATCGGCTTCTGGCCCGCGCTCCTTGCGGGCATCGCCGGAGCCGCGCTCGTCGGCGCCGCCGTGGAGTTCCTCGTCATGCGCCGCTCCCGGGGCAACGACCACAGCGTGCTGGCCATCGTCACCATCGGCGTCGACATCCTGCTGACCACCGAACTCACCCGCCGCCTCGGTACGGACGTCCTCGCGCTCGGCGACCCCTGGGGCGACGCCGTCCTCACCCTCGGCCCGATCTCCCTCGCGCACACCAGGATCGCCGCCTTCGTCGCCGCCGCCCTCCTCATCACGGCCTTCCTGCTCGCCTTCCGCTACACCACCTGGGGCGTGGCGATGCGCGCGGCGGCCGAGAACAGCGAGACGGCCGCTCTCATGGGGGTCAGGCTGGGCCGGGTCTCGCTCGGTGCCTGGGCCGTCGCGGGCGGACTCGCGGCCGTCGCCGCCCTGTTCCTCACCGTCTTCCCGACCCCGGGCCTGGAACGGGCCACCTCCCTCGCCGCGCTCAAGGCCTTCCCGGCCGCCATCCTCGGCGGCCTCGACTCCACGACCGGCGCCCTAGTCGGCGGCCTGGTCGTCGGTGTCACCGAGTCCCTCGCCACCGGCTACCAGAGCGACCTGACCTTCATGGGCCGCGGCCTCGGCGACCTCGTGCCCTACCTGGTCATGGTCGCGATCCTGCTCGTCCGGCCCGCCGGGCTCTTCGGCACGAAGGAGCTCGCCCGTGTCTGACGTCCTCGCCGACACGGCCGCCAAGCCCCGGCGCACACTCCGACAGCCGCACGCGCGCACGTACGTGGCCGCCGCGGGCACTCTGCTGCTCCTCGCCCTTCCGTTCTACGTGGACCGCTTCTGGCTCCTGGCCGGGCTGTTCGCCATGGCCGCCGCGATCGGCGCCATTGGCATCAACCTCCTCACCGGCGCCACCGGGCAGCTCTCCATGGGCCACGCCTTCTTCCTCGCGGTCGGCGCCTACAGCTACTGCGTCTTCGCGGCGGAGGGCGGTGACGGCCTGACCGGACTCGGGCTGCCCACCTGGCTCGCGGCCGTCCTGGCCACCCTCGTCGCGGGCGTCGCGGGCGGCCTGTTCAGCCCGATCGCCGGACGCCTGCAAGGCCCCTACCTCGGTATCGCCACCATCGCCCTGATCTTCATCGGCCAGCACGTCCTGTTCAACGCCCGCGAGCTGACCGGCGGCTTCAACGGCCGTGACGTACCCCCGCTGAGCCTCTTCGGCCTCACCTTCGACGACAGCGAACTCCTCGTCGCGAACGTGCCGTTCGGCTCCGCCGAGAAGCTCTGGTACGCCGGACTCGTCCTCCTGCTCGGCTGCGCGCTGTTCGCCCGTGGCGTCCTGCGCGGACGGCCCGGGCGGGCCATGAACGCCATCCGCGACCACCGCATCGCCGCAGGCGTGATCGGCGTGCCCGTGGCCCGCTACCGCGCCGCCGTCTTCGTCCTGTCCTCCATGTACGCCGGGCTGGCGGGCGTACTGCTCGCCCTCGTCTTCCAGCGGACCGTGCCCGACTACTTCGGCATCACGCTGTCGCTGGAGTACCTCGCCATGATCGTCATCGGCGGGCTCGGCTCGGTCTCCGGGGCGGTGATCGGCGCGGCCTTCGTCTCGCTGCTGCCCCAGCTGCTGACCCGCTACAGCGACGCGCTGCCCCTGGTCTCCGCCCCGGGCACGGGCGGGATCGCACCGGGCGAGGCGTCCCGGTACCTGTACGGCGCCGCCGTGGTGGCGGTGGTGCTCTTCCTGCCGGGCGGCCTGGTCAGGGTGGCCGCCCGGCGCCGCGTCGGACGCACAACAGGGGAGGAACGATGACCACGAGATACGCGGCCCGAGCCGCCGCGGGCGCGCTCGCCGTGCTGCTCGCAGTGGCCGGGTGCAGCTCCAAGGCCAAGGACGACGACGGGGGCGACAAGGGCTCGGCCTCGGCGGGCGGCGTCAAGACCGACGTCGGCGTGTCCGCCAAGACGATCACGCTCGGCGCGCTCACCGACATGACCGGGGTCTACGCGACCCTCGGCAAGAGCGTCACCCAGGCCCAGCAGCTCTACGTGAAGCAGCTGAACGCCGCCGGAGGGGTCTGCGGGCGCCAGGTGACCCTCACCGTCCGCGACCACGGCTACGACCCGCAGAAGGCAGTCTCCGGCTACACGGAGCTGGAACCGGACGTGTTGGGGTTCGCCCAGTTCATCGGCTCGCCGTTCGTCGCGGCGGTGAAACAGCGTGTCGACGGCCAGGACAAGGTCCTCGTGCTGCCACAGGCGTGGGCCGCCTCGCTGCTCGGCAGCCCGTACATACGCGTGATCGGGTCAACGTACGACATTGAGACGATCAATGCGGTCGATTTCTTGATCAATGAGAAGGGGATCAAGAAGGGCGACAAGATCGGTCATGTCTACTTCGAGGGGGACTACGGCGAGAGCGCCCTGGTCGGCTCCAAGTACATGGCGGAGCAATCGGGGCTGACGGTCGTCGAGCAGAAGATCAAGCCGACCGACAACGACATGACCGCCCAGGTCGCCGCGCTGAAGCAGGCGGGCGTCAAGGCGATCGTGATCAGTGCGGGACCGCGCCAGGCCGCCTCGCTGGTGGGTGTGGCCGCGGCCGGTGGCTTCAATGTCCCCGTCATCGGCAACAACTCGGCCTTCGCCCCGCAGCTCCTGGCCACCCAGGCGGGCCCGGCCCTCTCCAAGAACTACTGGGTCGCCTCACCGTCCCTGCCCATCGGGGCGGACACCCCGGAGGCCAAGAAGCTGGTGGCCGACTACCAGGCCGCGTACCCGAGCGACTCGCTCGACAACGGTGTGGTGGCCGGCTGGACGGCGGTCTCCGTCTTCGGCGAGGCACTGAAGAAGGCCTGCGCGAGCAAGGACCTCACCCGCGAGGGTGTGGACAAGGCCCTGCTGACGATCAACGCGTTCGACGTCGGCTTCGGCAGCCCGCAGGACTTCAGCGACCCGAAATCGCCCTCCTCCAAGGAGAGCGTGATCCTCCAGCCCGACAAGAGCGTCACGGGCGGCATGAAGGTCGTACGGGAGTCCGAGGCGTCGTCCGTCGCGGAGGGCTACTCGCCGGCCGAGTGACCCCCGGGACGCCGTACGCACAACGCGGAGGGCCCCGAACCGTCATCCGGTTCGGGGCCCTCCGTACGAGCGTGTCGCTTACGGCAGCTGTGCCGCCCGTGCCTCGCGGCGGTTGCCGCGGAAGTTGTTCACGCGGCGGGCCGTGGCGAAGAGCGGGATCACCGCGCCCAGGACGAGCTGCAGGGCGCAGCCGGTCTGGAGGAGCAGCTGGCCGCCGGGGGCGTCGAAGGCCCAGGCCGCCAGGAGACCCATCGCGGCGACGATCCAGGAGAGCATCGCGACCGCGAGCGGACCCCGCGGCTTGGGGTACTCGACCCGGCTCACCATCAGCCAGGCGGTGCCGACGATGGCCATGAGCGTGGCCACGAACGGCAGCTCCAGGAGCACGATCGAGACGACCGTCAGGGCGCCGAAGGGACTCGGCATGCCCTGGAAGGTGCCGTCCTTCACCGTCACGCAGGAGAATCTCGCGAGCCTCAGCACGACCGCGAGCAGGACGACGATCGCACCGACCGCGGCCACCTTCTGGTACGCGTCGTCCGCGACCATGCCGTACACCAGGACGAAGTACGCCGGTGCCAGACCGAAGCTGATCAGGTCGGAGAGGTTGTCCAGCTCGGCGCCCATGGGGGAGGAGCGCAGCTTGCGGGCGACCAGACCGTCGAAGAGGTCGAAGACCGCCGCGCAGAGCATCAGGATCACCGCGGACGCCGCCGAGTGACGGGCCATGCCCGACTCGTCACTGCCGGTGAGGTGCGGGATCAGGATGCCGGTGGTGGTGAAGTACACCGCCATGAAGCCGCAGGTGGCGTTGCCGAGGGTGAGGGTGTCCGCTATTGAGAGGCGGAGAGAAAGGGGCATCTCCTCCTCGTCGTCACCCACCTCGTCGGCCTCCGGCACCCAGCCGGCCTGTGTCTCGGGATCAATCACGGTCAATGCGAGTCACCCCTGCCACCGTCTTCTGGCCGACCTCGACCGCGACCTCGACACCCTCGGGGAGGTAGATGTCGACGCGCGAGCCGAAGCGGATCAGGCCGATCCGGTCGCCCTGCTCGACCTTCGTGCCCTGCGGGACGTACGGGACGATGCGGCGAGCGACCGCACCGGCGATCTGGATCATCTCGATGTCACCGAGTTCGGTGTCGAAGTGCCAGACGACTCTCTCGTTGTTCTCGCTCTCCTTGTTGAACGCCGGAACGAACCCGCCGGGGATGTGCTCGACGGACGTCACCGTGCCGGAGAGGGGCGCGCGGTTGACGTGTACGTTGAGCGGGCTCATGAAGATCGCGACGCGGGTGCGGCCGTCCTTCCACGGCATGATGCTCTGCACCACGCCGTCGGCGGGAGAGATGACCCGGCCCTGGGTGATCTCGCGCTCGGGGTCACGGAAGAACCACAGCATGCCCGCCGCCAGCGCGGTGGCGGGTACGGCCACGGCCTTGGCGGCGCCGGACTTGCGCGCGCGTACCAGGCTGAGGGCTGCGGTGGCGACGGTCGGGAGGAGCCACGGCGATGCTCCGCGCGCCAGGCGTACGCCTGCCAGGCTGTCGCGAGGTGCAGAGGTTTGGCTGTGGGGCATGGATGACCTTCGTAGCGGATGATGCCGCGCTGTATCAGGGGACGGCGGCTTTCCGGCGATCGTAGCGGCTCACAGCCACAACTGGGTAAGCCAGGAAGCCGAGTCGGCGGCTGAAGAGTGCTGACGGGGTGTGATCTTCTTCTCGAAGAAAACACCCCGAACCGGACAATCAGCCCTGGAATTTGTACTCTTCGAGCAACCTGCGCCCGATGATCATTTTCTGGATCTCGGCGGTACCTTCGCCGATCAGCAGCATCGGAGCCTCGCGGTAGAGGCGCTCGATCTCGTACTCCTTGGAGAAGCCGTAGCCGCCGTGGATCCGGAAGGCGTCCTCCACGACCTCTTTGCAGTACTCGGAGGCGAGGTACTTCGCCATCCCTGCCTCAAGGTCGTTTCGTTCTCCCGAGTCCTTTTTGCGTGCCGCGTTCACCATCATCGCATGCGCGGCCTCGACCTTGGTAGCCATCTCGGCCAGCTTGAACTGGATCGCCTGGTGCTGGGCGATCGGTTTGCCGAAAGTGTGACGCTGCTGGGCATAGGAGACACCCAGCTCGAACGCACGCTGGGCGACCCCGCAACCACGTGCGGCCACATTGACGCGGCCCACCTCGACGCCGTCCATCATTTGGTAAAAACCCCGGCCGGTGGCGCCACCGAGTACGCGATCGGCCGGAATGCGCAGTCCGTCCATGATGAGTTCGGTCGTGTCGACGCCCTTGTAGCCCATCTTGTCGATCTTCCCCGGGATCGTGAGCCCGGGCCGGACCTCACCGAAGCCCGCCTCCTTCTCGACCAGGAAGGTGGTCATCGACTTGTGGGGCGCGGTCCCCTCCGGGTGTCCTTCGTCACTTCGGACGAGTACTGCGACCAGGTTGGACGTTCCGCCGTTCGTGAGCCACATCTTCTGGCCGTTGAGGACGTACTCGTCGCCGTCCTTGACCGCCTTGGAGGTGATCGCCGACACGTCCGAGCCGAGCCCCGGCTCCGACATCGAGAAGGCGCCGCGAATCTCGCCCAGAGCCATCTTCGGCAGGAAGTGGTCCTTCTGCTCCTGCGTGCCGTGCTGCTTGAGCATGTACGCCACGATGAAGTGCGTGTTGATGATCCCGGAGACCGACATCCAGCCGCGCGCGATCTCCTCGACGCACAGCGCGTACGTCAGGAGCGACTCGCCCAGACCGCCGTACTCCTCGGGGATCATCAGGCCGAACAGGCCCAACTCCTTGAGGCCGTCGACGATCTGCTGCGGATACTCGTCGCGGTGCTCCAGTTCGGTCGCGACCGGGATGATCTCCTTGTCCACGAAGTCCCGGACCGTGGACAGGATCTCCTGCTGGATGTCGGTCAGACCGGCGGTCTGGGCGAGTCGCGCCATGGCTACTTCTCCTGCTCCTTGAGCTGGGGCCGGCCGGGCTGTTCGCCGCCGCGCTCCTTGATGTACGTCTCGGTGGGCACCATCACCTTGCGGCGGAACACGCAGACCAGCGTGCCGTCCTGCTTGTAGCCCTTGGTCTCGACGTAGACGATCCCGCGGTCGTTCTTCGACCGGGACGGCGTCTTGTCGAGGACCGTCGTCTCGCCGTAGATCGTGTCGCCGTGGAAGGTCGGCGCCACGTGCTTCAGCGACTCGATCTCCAGGTTCGCGATCGCCTTGCCCGACACGTCCGGCACGGACATGCCCAGGAGCAGGGAGTAGATGTAGTTGCCGACCACGACGTTCTTGCCGAAATCCGTGGTGTTCTCGGCGTAGTTGGCGTCCATGTGGAGCGGGTGGTGGTTCATCGTCAGGAGACAGAAGAGGTGGTCGTCGTACTCCGTGACGGTCTTTCCGGGCCAGTGCTTGTAGACCGCGCCGACCTCGAACTCCTCGTAGGTGCGTCCGAACTGCATGGTGCTCAGGGCTCCTTAACCGAGGGGGGCTTCGAACTTGGACGTGCGCTCCATGCCGGCCGCCCGGCCCTTGCCCGAGATGACCAGCGCCATCTTGCGGCTGGCCTCGTCGATCATCTCGTCGCCGAGCATCGCCGAGCCCTTCTTGCCGCCCGCCTCGGACGTGTAGAAGTCGTAGGCGTCCAGGATCAGTTCGGCGTGGTCGAAGTCCTCCTGCGAGGGCGAGAAGATCTCGTTGGACGCCTCGACCTGGCCCGGGTGCAGCACCCACTTGCCGTCGAAGCCGAGCGCGGCGGCGCGCTGCGCGACCTCGCGGTAGCCGTCGATGTTGCGGATCTGGAGGTAGGGGCCGTCGATCGCCTGGAGGTTGTTGGCGCGGGCCGCCATCAGGATCTTCATCAGGATGTAGTGGTAGGCGTCCGCCGGGTAGCCGGGCGGCTGCTCGCCCACGACCAGCGACTTCATGTTGATCGACGCCATGAAGTCGGCCGGGCCGAAGATGATCGTCTCGACACGCTGGGAGGCCGTCGCGATCTCGTTGACGTTGTTGAGGCCCTGCGCGTTCTCGATCTGCGCCTCGATGCCGATCTTGCCGACCTCGAAGCCCATCGTCTTCTCGATCTGCGTCAGCAGCAGGTCCAGGGCGACGACCTGCTGGGCGGTCTGCACCTTCGGCAGCATGATGCAGTCGAGGTTCTGGCCGGCCCCCTCGACGACCGTGACGACATCGCGGTACGTCCACTCCGTCGTCCAGTCGTTGACGCGCACGACCCTCGTCTTGCCCGTCCAGTCGCCCTCGTTGAGGAACTTGACGATGGTGTGCCGCGCCTCGGGCTTGGCGAGCGGCGCGCACGCGTCCTCCAGGTCCAGGAAGACCTGGTCGGCCGGCAGCCCCTGGGCCTTCTCCAGGAAGCGGGGGTTGCTCCCGGGGACCGCGAGACAGGAACGCCGGGGGCGCAGACGGTTGACGGGCGTGGTCATGCGGGGACCTCCAGGGGGTCGAGCTTGTTCGCTTTCCGGATCTCGTCGACGATGCGGCCGATGATTCCGGTGATGTCGAAGTCCTTCGGGGTGAAGACCGCGGCCACGCCCGCAGCCCTCAGCTGTTCGGCGTCACCATTGGGGATGATCCCACCGGCGATGACGGGTATATCTGTGGCACCGGCCACACGGAGCCGTTCCAGTACGTCCGGCACCAGCTGCGCGTGCGATCCGGACAGGATCGACAGGCCGACCGCGTGCACGTCCTCTTCGAGGGCCGCGTCCACGATCTGCTCCGGGGTGAGCCGGATGCCCTGGTACACCACCTCGAAGCCGGCGTCACGCGCGCGTACGGCGATCTGCTCGGCCCCGTTGGAGTGCCCGTCCAGACCCGGCTTGCCCACGAGGAAGCGGAGATTGCCGACGCCCATCTCCTGCGCCGTGGCCTCCACCCTGCGGCGCACCAGCGCCATCGCGGTGCCCTCCCCGGCGGTCACCGCGACCGGCGCGGACGAGACCCCGGTCGGCGCCCGGAACTCCCCGAACACCTCCCGCAGGGCCCCGGCCCACTCACCGGTCGTGACCCCGGCGCGGGCGCACTCCAGGGTGGCCTCCATGAGGTTGTCGGTGCCCTTCGCGGCCTCCTTCAGCCGCTCCAGCGCCTTGCACGGGCGTGGGTGGTTGAAGGGCGGCTGGTAGCGCGTGTCGCGCCAGCCCTGGAGTGCCGAGGTCACCCGGGCCTCGACGGCCGGATCGACGGTCTGGATCGCCGCGTCGAGGTCCGCCGTGAGCGGGTTCGGCTCGGTCGACTCGAAGATGTTGACGCCCACGATCTTCTCCTGACCCGACTCGATACGGGCCCGGCGCTCGGCGTGGGACGCCACGAGCTGCGACTTCAGATAGCCCGACTCGACGGCGGCCATCGCGCCGCCCATCTCCTCGATGCGGCCGATCTCGGCGAGCGACTCCTCGACCAGCTCGGCCACCTTCGCCTCGACCACATGAGATCCCGCGAAGATGTCCTCGTACTCCAGCAGATCGCTCTCGTAGGCGAGCACCTGCTGCATCCGCAGCGACCACTGCTGGTCCCAGGGCCGGGGGAGCCCCAGCGCCTCGTTCCAGGCCGGAAGCTGTACGGCACGCGCGCGTGCGTCCTTCGACAGCGTCACCGCCAGCATCTCCAGCACGATCCGCTGGACGTTGTTCTCCGGCTGCGCCTCGGTCAGCCCGAGGGAGTTGACCTGGACGCCGTAGCGGAAACGGCGCTGCTTGGGGTTCTCGATGCCGTACCGCTCGCGCGTGACCTGGTCCCAGATCCGCCCGAACGCCCGCAGCTTGCACATCTCCTCGATGAACCGGACACCCGCGTTCACGAAGAAGGAGATCCGGGCGACGACATCACCGAACTTCTCGGGCGGCACCTGCCCCGAATCCCGTACGGCGTCCAGGACCGCGATGGCCGTCGACATCGCGTACGCGATCTCCTGGACCGGGGTCGCCCCCGCCTCCTGGAGGTGATAGCTGCATATGTTGATCGGGTTCCACTTGGGGATGTGGTTGACCGTGTAGCAGATCATGTCCGTCGTCAGCCGGAGCGAGGGTCCCGGCGGGAACACGTGGGTCCCCCGGGACAGGTACTCCTTGACGATGTCGTTCTGGGTCGTCCCCTGGAGCGTGGTGATGTCGACACCCTGCTCCTCGGCGACGACCTGGTAGAGCGCCAGCAGCCACATGGCGGTGGCGTTGATCGTCATCGAGGTGTTCATCTGGTCCAGGGGGATGTCCTGGAACAGCCGGCGCATGTCACCGAGGTGCGAGACGGGCACGCCGACCCGGCCGACCTCGCCGCGGGCGAGGATGTGGTCGGGGTCGTACCCGGTCTGGGTCGGCAGGTCGAAGGCCACCGACAGACCTGTCTGGCCCTTGGCGAGGTTGCGCCGGTACAGCTCGTTGGACGCCTCGGCCGTGGAGTGACCGGCGTACGTGCGCATGAGCCACGGCCGGTCCTTCTGACGCTCGCTCATTTACGCCTCTCAGATGTTCCGGAAGCGGTTGATGGCGTCGATGTGCTGGGCGCGCTTCTCCGCGTCGCGCACACCGAGGCCTTCCTCGGGGGCCAGGCACAGGACGCCGACCTTGCCCTGGTGGAGGTTGCGGTGGACGTCGTAGGCGGCCTGCCCGGTCTCCTCCAGGGCGTACACCTTGGAGAGCGTCGGGTGGATCTTGCCCTTGGCGACCAGGCGGTTGGCCTCCCAGGCCTCGCGGTAGTTGGCGAAGTGGGAGCCGATGATGCGCTTGAGGGACATCCACAGGTAGCGGTTGTCGTACTCGTGGTTGAAGCCCGAGGTCGAGGCGCAGGTGACGATCGTGCCGCCCTTGCGGGTGACGTAGACCGACGCGCCGAAGGTCTCGCGGCCGGGGTGCTCGAAGACGATGTCGACGTCCTCGCCGCCGGTCAGCTCACGGATGCGCTTGCCGAAGCGCTTCCACTCGCGCGGGTCCTGGTTGTGCTCGTCCGCCCAGAACTTGTAGCCCTCGGCGTTGCGGTCGATGATCGCCTCGGCGCCCATCTTCCGGCAGATGTCCGCCTTCTGTTCGCTGGAGACGACACAGATGGGGTTGGCGCCGCCGGCCAGCGCGAACTGCGTGGCGTACGAGCCGAGGCCGCCGCTCGCGCCCCAGATGAGGACGTTGTCGCCCTGCTTCATCCCGGCGCCGTTGCGCGACACCAGCTGGCGGTACGCGGTGGAGTTGACCAGACCGGGTGCGGCGGCCTCCTCCCACGACAGGTGGTCCGGCTTGGGCATCAGCTGGTTGGACTTGACGAGGGCGATCTCGGCTAGGCCGCCGAAGTTCGTCTCGAAGCCCCAGATGCGCTGCTCGGGGTCGAGCATCGTGTCGTTGTGCCCGTCGGAGGACTCCAGCTCGACGCTCAGGCAGTGCGCGACGACCTCGTCGCCGGGCTTCCAGGAGTTGACGCCGGGACCGGTGCGCAGGACGACGCCCGCGAGGTCGGAACCGATGACGTGGTACGGCAGGTCGTGCCGCTTGGTCAGCTCGCTGAGCCTGCCGTAGCGCTCCAGGAAGCCGAAGGTGGACAGCGGCTCGAATATCGACGTCCACACCGAGTTGTAGTTGACACTCGATGCCATGACGGCCACCAGGGCCTCGCCCGGGCCGAGTTCCGGCACCGGGACGTCGTCCAGGTGGATCGACTTACGGGGGTCCTTGTCGCGGGTTTCGAGGCCCGCGAACATGTCCGTCTCGTCCTTGTGCACGGTGATCGCACGGTACGACTCGGGAAGCTGAATGGCGGCGAAGTCGGCCGGAGTCGAGTCCGGCGACTGGATCGCGTCCAGGATGTCCTTCACGGTCACGGTGTTGCCTCCGGCGAATGGCGTCTTGAGGGAAGACGCTGAGGGTTACGTCGGTGCTGCTGAGGGTTGGGGTGAGACGTGCCGTCGGTTCGGCGGTGGTGTTTCCGGCAGCGCGTGGTGGCGCGGGAGGTTGCCTGTGACGCAGGCGTCCGGGCGCGCAAGCACGTGGTTTGCGGGGACAGCCGGCGTACGAATGGTCTCTGCACGCCGGCCGCCCGGACACCTTCAAGGTATGGCACCCCGTGTCAGGTAGCAAGGCACTGGGTGCCAGAAAGTGGCCTCAAATGAAATCTTTACGTAACAAATGAGCGATGATCGATCAACGGCTACTGGAGAGTAGGCCTCGCGGGGCATAGCAGCGGGACGCGGAAGAGGCGGGCCGCAGCTCCTGCGGCCCGCCTCTTCCGTCCTGCGGTTTCTCTACGACCGTTCCTTCAGCGCCTGTTCGATCGTCCGCATCACCTCGTCGAGCGGCGCGTCGGTCCGCGCGACCGCGACCAGCACCTCGCCCTGCGAGGTCACCGAGGCCGGCGTCGTCCGGGGCGCGGTGTCACGCCCGGCGCCGATGCCCGTACCGAAGGTCTTCCGTACGATCCCGAAGGCGTGGTCGAGCTGGCTCTCGACGTCGCCCTGGCCGCCCGCGCGCAGCCAGCGCCGCAGGACGTGGTTGTGGGCGGTGACCACGGCCGATGCGGCGACCTCGGCCAGCAGCGGGTCGTCGTTCGCGTCGTCGTCGTGGGCGTGCTCGTCGAAGTGGCCCAGGAGATAGCGGGTGAAGAGGCGTTCGTAGCGGGCCACCGACGCGATCTCCGCCTCGCGCAGGGTGGGGACCTCGCGGGTCAGCTTGTAGCGGGCGACCGAGATCTCCGGCCGGGCCGCGTACATCTTCATGACTTCCTTGATGCCGCGGCACACGGTGTCAAGGGGGTGCTCGTGTGCGGGTGCCGCGTTGAGCACCGCCTCGGCCCGGATCAACGTGTCGTCGTGGTCCGGGAAGATCGCCTCTTCCTTGGAGCGGAAGTGCCGGAAGAAGGTACGGCGGGCCACGCCGGCCCGGGCCGCGATCTCGTCGACGGTGGTGCCTTCGTAGCCCTTGGTCGAGAACAGCTCCATCGCCGCGGCCGCCAGCTCTCGGCGCATCTTGAGCCGCTGGGCGGCGGCACGGCTGCCCGCGGCGCTTTCCGGTGCGTCGGGAGTGGCTGTGGTACGGGAGGACTTGGCGGCCTGGGACATGACCCGAACGTACTGCATGTGTGCAGGGTGGCGCGCACGTCCCGGGCCACCCCCGCTCTGTACGGGCGGGGGTGCCGAGGCCGGGTCGAGCAGTCCGCCCCAGTCCTCGTCGTGCCCGAAGGCGGGTTCGAAGCCGGGCCCGAGGACACGGCCTGGGCCGTGTCCGGGGTCCTGTCCGAACCGGTCGCCCTCCCCGTCAGCGGCGGGCATATTCGCGGAAGCCGCGGCCCGTCTTGCGGCCGAGGCAGCCCGCGGCCACCAGGTGCTCCAGGAGCGGTGCGGGGGCCAGGCCAGGGTCCCGGAACTCGCGGTGCAGGACCTTCTCGATGGCCAGGGAGACATCCAGCCCGACCACGTCCAGCAGCTCGAACGGGCCCATCGGGTAGCCGCCGCCCAGCTTCATCGCCGCGTCAATGTCGTCAAGAGATGCATAGTGCTCCTGCACCATCTTGATCGCGTTGTTGAGATACGGGAAAAGCAATGCGTTGACGATGAATCCAGCTCGGTCACCACAGTCCACCGCATGCTTCTTGATCTTGACGCAGACCTCGCGAACCGTTGAGTGGACGTCGTCGGCCGTCAACACCGTACGGACGACCTCGACCAGCTTCATCGCCGGCGCCGGGTTGAAGAAGTGCATGCCGATCACGTCCTGCGGACGCGAGGTGGCACGGGCGCACGCGACGACGGGCAGCGAGGAGGTGGTGGTGGCCAGCACCGCGCCCGGCTTGCAGACCTTGTCCAGCGTCGCGAACAGCTGCCGCTTGATCTCCAGGTCCTCGGCGACGGCCTCGACGGCCAGATCGACGTCCGCGAAGGCGTCGTAGGAGCCCGCCGCGGTGATCCGGTCGAGGGTCTGCGCGGCGGCCTCGGCGGTCAGCCGGCCCTTGTCGACGGAGCGCGCCAGGGACTTGCCGATCCTGGCCTTGGCGATCTGCGACTTCTCCTCGCTGCGGGCGGCGAGGACCACCTCGTACCCGGCCTTGGCGAAGACCTCCGCGATGCCCGAGGCCATGGTCCCGGAGCCGGCGACACCGACGGAGCGGACCGTGCGGCCGGGCGTCTCGGAAGCGCCGGAGAGCGGGGTCAGCGCGTCCGCCACGACCGTCGCGCTGCCGGGCGCCTCGTACGAGTAGAAGCCGCGCCCCGACTTACGGCCCGTCAGGCCCGCCTCGCTGAGCTGCTTGAGGACGGGCGCCGGGGCGTGCAGCCGGTCGCGGGACTCGGAGTACATGGCCTCCAGGACCGTACGGGCCGTGTCGATGCCGATCAGGTCGAGCAGGGCGAGCGGGCCCATCGGCAGACCGCAGCCGAGCCGCATCGCCGCGTCGATGTCCTCCCGGGAGGCGTACTTCGCCTCGTACATCGCGGCGGCCTGGTTGAGATAGCCGAACAGCAGCCCGTCGGCGACGAATCCGGGGCGGTCGCCGACCGCGACGGGCTCCTTGCCCAGCTCGATCGCCAAATCGGTGACCGCGGCGACGGCCTGCGGCGCCGTCAGCACCGACGAGACCACCTCGACCAGCTTCATCGCCGGCGCCGGGTTGAAGAAGTGCAGGCCCAGGACGCGCTCGGGCCGCGCCGAGTCGGCCGCGAGACGGGTCACGGAGAGGGCGTTGGTGCCGGTCGCGAGGATCGTCTCGGGGCGCACGATGTCGTCGAGGGCGCGGAAGATCTGGTGCTTGATCTCGTACGACTCCGGGGCCACCTCGATGACCAGGTCGGCGTCGGCCGCCGCGCGCAGATCGGTGGAGGTGCGGAAGCGGGCGAGGAGGTCCGCGCGCTCCTGTTCGGTGAGCCGGCCGCGCACCACGGCACGGGCGGTCGAGGACTCCAGGGCGGCGACGGCCTTCACGGTCGTGGCCTCGCTGATGTCGATGCCGACGACCTCGCGGCCGGCCCGGGTGAGGATCTCGGTGATGCCGGTGCCCATCGTGCCGAGGCCGACCACGGCGACGGTCATGAGCGCGGACGGAGAGGTGTGGGACAGGGGAGTGGCCATCGCGGGACTCCAGGAATGAGGGTGGTGACGACTGGGAGCACGACGGGTGCGCCGAGGGGCGCACCGGGTGCGAGAAGGAGTGCGGGTGTTGCCGGGCCGCGAGCGCACACGCCCGGAGAAGGGTGGATCCGACGGCCCCTGTCCCAAGGCCGTGCCGTACTGCGGTACTTGACGTACCGAACCGACCAGCACTCACGACGGCTGCGTCACCAGGCCGTCGTAAGCAATCATGCGAGTGGGTAACTCGCTCGTCTGAGCTTAACCGGTGGGTAACGAGCGCGCCAGCCCCCGAATTTGTGATGTACGTCCCGAGATCCTGCCCACGCGGCCCTGTTGCCGCACCTAACCTCGGTTTCATGGACGAAGAGTTGCGATCACTCACGGAGCGCTTACGGGCCGAGGCCGGGGCAGGTGCCTCGAAGGAGTACGAGGACCTGGCGGCGACCGGGGACCCGGACGCGCTGGCCGATGTCCTCACCGCACCGGGGCAGCCGCTGTGGGCAAGGGAGTTGGCCGCCTTCCGGCTCGGGCTCGTGGGGGACCGGCGTGCCTTCGAGGCCCTCGTCCTCCTCCTCAACCACCGTGACCCGCAGCGCTGTGCCTCCGCCGCGTACGCCCTGGCCCGCCTCGGCGACCCGCGTACGGCCCGTGCGGCGGCGGCCCTCGCGACCAACGAGCTGCGTGTCGCCTACGCCCTGCACCCGGTCCGCCTGCTGGCCGAGCTGCACGCACCCGAGTCCGTGCCCGCGCTGATCACCACACTGGCCCGCCGGCTGAAACCGCACGACCCCTACCGTCGGGTGGCGCTCGCCTGTGTGGAGGGGCTGGGCACGCTGGGGGACCGGCGCGCGGCCCCGGTCCTGAACGAGGCCCTCGCGCACCCGGCCCTCGCGGAGGCGGCGGTGCACGCGCTGGCGCGCATCCCCAAGCAGCGGTGAGCCGTCAGCCGGGCAGCACGCGCGCGTACCGCACCTCCGGTACGGCGACCCCGTCAACGTCGAAGGGTTCCTCGGCGCCGTCGGCGGCGAACCCCTCGCGCTCGTAGAACCGCCGCGCGCGGTCGTTGCCCTCTAGGACCCACAGGAGCATGCGCCGGTGCCCGGCATCGGCGCACCGGCGGACCGACTCCCGCAGCAGCGCCGGCCCGACCCCGGCGCCGAACTGCCCGACGTCCACGTAGATCGCGTACAGCTCGGCGTGCTCGGTGCGGAACTCGCCGTCCCGGTAGGGCCCGTGACAGGCCCAGCCGACGACCTCGCCCGCCCGCTCGGCCACGAGGTTCACGACCTCGGAGCCGGCGCCCACGAAGAACGTACGCCGGCGCTCGGCGTCCTCCGTCACGCTGAGGGCGTCGAGATACGGCTGCGGCATCAGGCCCTTGTAGGCGTGCTGCCAGCCCCGGATGCGGATCTCGGAGACGCGCTCGCAGTCGTCGAGGGTCATCTCGCGGACGAGGACCGGGTCGTTCGGGTCGTTCATGGCGGCACCCTAGGCGTACCGCCCGCGCGGAGACCTCCGAATTTTCGGGTCCTCTTCAGGGTCCTCAGAGAAGGGTCAGCTGGACCGGCTCGGGCACCGCGGGCACGGGCGTGACGGGATCGGTCTCGACGGGCGGCGGAATCCTGCGGGGCATCCCCGCGCGCGTGGGGCCTATTCCGTACTCCTGGGCCAGGTCGTGGACCTGGCGGGTGATCCGGCGCTGGTACCACTTGGGGGCGTAGGCGCCCTCCGCGTACAACCGCTCGTACCGGCGCACCAGATGCGGGTGGTGGTGCCCGAGCCACGCCATGTACCACTCGCGGGCGCCGGGGCGCAGATGCAGCACCAGCGGGGTCACGGAGGTCGCCCCGGCGGCGGCGATCGCCCGCACCGTGGCCCGCAGCTGTGCCGGATGGTCGCTGAGGAAGGGCAGTACCGGGGCCATCAGCACCCCGCAGCCGATGCCGTGCTCGCCCAGCGTCCGTACGACGTCCAGGCGCCGTTCCGGAGCGGGGGTGCCCGGCTCGACCGTGCGCCACAGCACCGGGTCGGTGAAGCCGACGGAGACGGAGATGCCGACATCGGTGACCTGCGACGCCTGCACCAGGAGGTCGAGGTCGCGCAGGATCAGCGTGCCCTTCGTCAGGATCGAGAAGGGGTTCGCGTGGTCGCGCAGGGCGGAGAGGATGCCCGGCATCAGCCGGTAGCGGCCCTCCGCGCGCTGGTAGCAGTCGACGTTGGTGCCCATCGCGATGTGGTCGCCCAGCCAGCGGCGGGAACCGAGCTGGTGGCGCAGCAGCTCCGGCGCGTTCACCTTGACGACGATCTGGGAGTCGAAGCCGAGACCGGTGTCGAGGTCCAGATAGCTGTGCGTCTTGCGGGCGAAGCAGTACACGCACGCGTGCGTGCAGCCCCGGTACGGGTTCACCGTCCATTCGAACGGCATCCGGGAGGCCCCCGGTACGCGGTTGATGATCGAACGGGCCCGGATCTCGTGGAAGGTGATCCCGCGGAACTCGGGGGAGTCGAAGGTACGGGTGGTCACCGCGTCCGCGCCGAACAACGCGGCGTCGGTCCGGCTGGAGCCGGAGCCGGATTCCACTGTGAGGTTCTCCCAGCGCATGACACCTCCTCGGTAGCACTGACCCGAGAATAGAACACATGTTCCCTTGATCGTGCGATCGTATGTTCGAGTCTTGTGAAGCTCCTCGATAGTCCGGACCCCGATTTGGGTGGTCGGGCGGCGGGGTGGTTGGGTGAGCGCGAACCCCCGAACACCCAGCTGCTGGAGGAACGCAATGGCGCAGGTCGAGGCCACCACGGAGCGCATCGTCGCGGCGGACGCGGAGACGGTGTTCGACGCCCTCGCGGATTACAGCGGCACGCGCCCGAAGGTGCTGTCGGAGCAGTTCAGCGAGTACGAGGTGCGCGAGGGCGGCGACGGCGAGGGCACCCTCGTCCACTGGAAGCTCCAGGCCACCAGCAAGCGCGTCCGGGACTGCCTCCTGGAGGTCAGCGAGCCCACCGACGGTGAACTCGTCGAGAAGGACCGCAACTCCTCGATGGTCACCACCTGGCGTGTCACCCCGGCCGGCGAGGGCAAGTCGCGGGTCGTCGTCACCAGCGTCTGGAACGGCGCCGGCGGCATCGGCGGCTTCTTCGAGCGGACCTTCGCCCCCAAGGGCCTCGCCCGCATCTACGACGCCGTCCTCGACAAGCTCGCCACCGAGGTGGAGAAGTAGCCCAAGGGTCAACCCCTCAAGGGGCGTTGGCGCGCGCCTTCGTACCCCTCACCGGTTCGAGTGGATCTCCGCCCCCGTGCACCGGTACGCCGTAACTCGTCGCGCTTGCTCACAGTTGTCGCCCAAAGCGGGAATTGTGCGGTAGGTGCGACGAGGGGAGCGGTACATGGGCGGGATCACTCTGGTGCAGGACGAGCCGACGACCGCACCCGCGCCGCCCCCGGCCGAACCCCCACAACTGGGCCCGCGCCAGGTGCGGTTGGTGTTCCTCGGGCTCATGCTCGCGCTGCTGCTCGCCGCGCTCGAGCAGATGATCGTCGCCACCGCGCTCCCGAAGATCGTCGGCGAGCTGCACGGCCTGGACAGGATGTCCTGGGCGATCACCGCGTATCTGCTCACCGCCACCGTCGGACTGCCGGTCTACGGCAAACTCGGCGATCTCCTCGGCCGCAAGGGCGTCTTCCAGTTCGCGATCGTCGTGTTCGTCGCCGGCTCGGCGCTGGCCGGCTGGGCGCGCACCATGGACCAGCTCATCGCCTTCCGCGCCCTCCAGGGCGTCGGCGCGGGCGGGTTGATGATCGGTGTGCAGGCGATCATCGCCGACATCGTGCCGCCGCGTGAACGCGGGCGCTTCATGGGCCTGATCGGCGCCGCGTTCGGCCTCGCCTCGGTCGCCGGGCCCCTCCTCGGCGGCTACTTCACCGACCATCTCTCCTGGCGGTGGTGCTTCTGGTTCAACGTCCCGTTCGGGCTGCTGACGCTCGCCGTCGTCACCGCCGTGCTCAAGCTGCCGAAGCCCGCGGTCAGGGCCCGGTTCGACCTCCTCGGGGCGCTGCTGCTCGCCGTGGCCTCGACGTGCCTGGTGCTGCTGACCAGTTGGGGCGGCACCGAGTACGCGTGGGGCTCGCGCGAGATCCTCGGGCTGGCCGCCGGAGCGGTCGTCGCCACCGTGCTCTTCCTCGTCGCCGAGCACTTCGCGCCCGAACCCCTCATCCCGCTGCGGCTGTTCAGGGACTCCGTCTTCAACGTCACCGGTCTGGTGGGCCTGGTGATCGGCGTGGCGCTGTTCGGCGCCGCCAGCTATCTGCCGACCTTCCTGCAGATGGTCGACGGTGCCACCGCCACCGAGTCCGGACTGCTGATGCTGCCCATGATGGCCGGGATCGTCGGCGCGTCGATCGTCTCCGGGCAGCTCATCAGCCACACCGGCCGCTACAAGATCTGGCCGGTCCTGGGCGGCGCCCTGTCCGTGTTCGGCATGTGGCTGCTGTCCCGCCTCGAAGTGGACACGCCCCGGCTGCACTACAGCCTCTGGATGGCCGTCCTCGGCGCCGGCATCGGCATGGTGATGCCGGTCCTCGTCCTCGCCGTGCAGAACTCCGTGCGCCCGGCCGACCTCGGCACCGCGACCAGCGCCAACAACTACTTCCGGCAGATCGGCGGCAGCGTCGGCGCCGCGATCTTCGGCACGCTCTTCGCGAACCGGCTCGCCGAGTCCCTGGAGAACAGCCTTCCCACGCGCGCGGGTGCCGGTCTTCCCGACCCCGACTCGATCACGCCGCAGCTCGTCCACGCGCTCCCCCCGGCGCTGCGCGACAGCTACATCAGGGCGTACGCGGACGCCATGCCGCGCATCTTCCTGTACCTCGTGCCGGTGCTCGTCCTCGGCCTCCTCATCGCCTTCTTCCTCAAGGAGAAACCGCTGGTGTCCCACCACACCGCCCCCGCCGACCTCGACTCCCCAGGACCCACGGCCCCCCTGGCGATCCCGCAGGCCCGGGCGCCGTACACCGCCGGGATCCCGGTGTGCGGCACCGTCCAGCACCCGGACGGAACCGTCGTACCGCGCGCGGCGCTCACCCTCATCGACGTCACGGGGGCGCAGATCGGGCGCGGTGCGAGCGCCGAGGACGGGCGGTACGCGCTGTCCACGCCCGGCGCGGGGGCGTACGTCCTGATCGCCGCGGCGGGCGGCCACCAGCCGCAGGCGGTCACCGTGACCGTCGGCGAGCGTCCCGTCGAGCTGGACGTCGTCCTCGGCGGTGCGGGGCATCTCGTGGGCCAGGTGCTGACCGCGGACCGCTCGCCGGTCCGGGACGCCACCGTCACGCTCACCAACGCGCACGGCGAGGTCGTCGCCACCACCCGCAGCGGACGCGAGGGCGGGTACGTCATCACCGAGCTGGTGGCCGGCGAGTACACCCTCGCCGCCAGCGCGCCCGCGTTCCGCCCGACCGCGCTCCCCGTCCTGGTGCGGGCCTCCCGGGAGACCCGCCAGGACGTCGAACTCGCGGGCGGCGCCGTCCTGAAGGGCACCGTGCGGGCCGGAGGGGGACGGCCGGTCGAGGACGCGCGGGTGACGCTGCTCGACGCGGCCGGCAACGTCGTGGACACGCTCACCACCGGAGCCGACGGAACGTTCCGGTTCGTCGACCTGTCCTGCGGCGAGTACACGGTCATCGCCTCCGGCTACCCGCCGGTCGCCACGGTCCTCCAGGTGGCCGGCGGCGACCGTACGGAACGCGACCTTCAGCTCGGGTACGAGGGCTGAGCTCCAGGTAAGGGTGCCGAACAAGGGTCGAACAGGGCGCCGACCGGCCGGTCGGTCCGGCCGTACCGGCGTGCGGGGCGCTCGGCCGTGCGCCGGAGCGGACCGGTGAAGACCAATTAGCGGATTGCCACACATCGCGACGGACCGGCGCCGTACCGTGGTGGCGACGGCACAGATCTTGCGGAGCCGTGGGAAGAAGGGGCCTGCGCCATGGACCGTGGCACCGAGACGGGCGCGACTCCCGGCCGCGGGGCCGGGGAGGGCGAACCGGCGGAGCACGCCGCAGTGGGCCGTATCCCGTTGGCCGTGGTCGTCGTCGACCGCGAAGGCCTCGTCTCGCACTGGAGCCGGGGCGCCCGGCGCCTGTTCGGCGCCTCCAAGGAAGAGGCCCTCGGCCAGCCCGCCGTCGATCTGCTGCCCGTCTCCGGGGCGCTCCCCGACGACGGCGACAGCGACGGAGACGAGGACACCGCGCCGTACGGGGCGCACCTGACCGACGACGGCCTCGGACCCGACCTGGAGTCCTCCCTCGACGGCCGGCTGTCCTACCCGGCGTCGGGCCGCGCCCGCCTCACCGTGCCGGGGCGCGACCGCGTGGACGTCCTGTGGTGGGCCTACCCCCTGGTGGGCCCCGGCCATGGGCGCCTGCTGGTGCTGGCCGCCGACACCGACGTACTGCGCCAGGAGGACGACGAGATATCCGTCGAGCGCATCGCGCCCGGGTTCGCCCTGCACACCAACTTCCCCGGTGCCGAGGAACTCGCCCGCAGGCTGCCCGAGATCCTGCCCAGCATGAGCGTCGGGGAAAGCGCCCGCATCGTCGCCCAGATCCTCGAACTGGGCTATCCGGTGCTGGAGTTCAGCCAGAACGACCTGGTGCCGGTCACCCCCGACTGGGGCGTGCCCCGGCGCGCCGAGCGCAAGGCACGCCAGGAGCGGGCGGCCCGCGCGGCGCAGGCCGGCGAACCCCTGCCCGAGGACCTCCAGGACGAGGTCGAAGACCTCGAATACGCCGCTGTGCGTGAGCGGCTGGAGTTCCTCAACGACGTCAGCGGACGCATCGGGACCTCGCTCGACCTGTCCCGCACGATCATCGAGGTCAGCAAGGCCGTCGTACCCCGCTTCACGGACGTCGCGGGCACCTATCTGCGTGAACAGGTCGTCGCGGGCGAGGGGTTCCCCGACGGCGTGCCCGACACGACGACGATGTGGCACCGGGTCGCCCTCGAACACACCGACGAACCGGGCCGTTGGGACGACGTCGTCCCGGTCGGCGAGGCCATGCCGTTCCCGGCGCACACCCCGTTCTTCCAGTGCATGACCAGCGGTCAGCCCGTCCTCGTGCCGCGCATCAGCGAGCAGATGGGGCACATGATCGCGTCCCAGTTCGAGAAGCGCGACATCCGGCCGCTGATCACGGGCCGCTCCATGCTCGTCGTACCGCTGAAGGCCCGCAATGTCGTCCTCGGCTTCATGATCCTGCTGCGCCACCCGGAGCGCGTCGAGTTCAACGACATGGACCGTGTCACCGGCGCCGAACTCGCCGCCCGCGCGGGCCTCGTGCTCGACAACGCGCGTATGTACACCTACCAGGAGAGCGTCGCCGAGACCCTCCAGGACAGCATGCTGCCGCACATCCCGCCGCGCATGGCGGGCTGTGACATCGCCACCCGCTATCTGCCCGGCACACTGCTCGGCCGGGTCGGCGGCGACTGGTTCGACTCGGTGAAACTGCCGGGCGCCCGCACCGCGCTCGTCGTCGGCGACGTCATGGGACACGGCCTCAACTCGGCCGCGATGATGGGCCAGTTGCGTACGGCCGTACAGACCATGGCCGCCATGGACATCCCGCCCGCCCAACTCCTGCGCAATCTGGACGACTTGGCCCAGCGGCTCGGCGACACCTACCTCGCGACCTGCCTGTACGCCGTCTACGACCCGATCGCGAGCGAGCTGCACATCGCCAACGCGGGCCATATCCCGCCCGTGCTGGTCCGTGCCGAGGACGGCGGCAGCGAGCTGCTCGACCTGCCCACCGGTGCGCCCATCGGCGTCGGCGGAGTGCCCTTCGAGGCGGTACGCGTGCGCGTGCAGCCCGGCGACCGGCTCGTCATGTGCACCGACGGGCTGGTCGAGGTGCGCGGGGAGGACATCGGCGTGGGCCTGGCGACCCTCTGCGAGTCCGCCGCCCACCCGGCCGCCTCCATGGACGACGCCTGCGACACGATCATCCGCGCCCTCAACACCGCCGGGGGCCGCAAGGACGACGTGGCGCTGCTGCTGGCCCGGCTCAACGGCATCGAACCCGACGACGTCGCCGAATGGCGGCTCGCCCTCGACCCGGCCGAGGTCGGCAGGGCCCGTGCCGTGGTCCGCGAACAGCTCTACGACTGGGGCCTCGACAAGCTGGTGGACAGCGCCTCACTGCTGGTCAGTGAACTCGTCACCAACGCCGTACGGCACTCCCACGGGCGCCCGCTCGAACTGCGGCTCGTGCGCGGCGAGACACTGCTGTGCGAGGTGGACGACGACGACCACAGCCTGCCCACACTGCTCAGCGCCGAGCCCACGGACGAGTTCGGGCGCGGACTGCGCGTGGTGAGCACGCTGGCCCGGGAGTGGGGCACGAGCCGTACGGGCGCGGGCAAGACCGTGTGGTTCGAACTGACATTGCCCCGCCGGCGCTGACACCCCGACCGGGGCGGCCAGTGGGGCTGCTCGGGGATTGTCAGTGCCCTGTGTTTGGATTGATCGTGCCACGGGGTCGGGGGAGGCGTGCGAGACGCACACCGGCGTATACCTCTCGAACGAGCAGTGAAGGTATGCGCGGTGTGCTTGTCGGCGCAACCGGGGCGCGGTAGACCGAACTGGCCCGTCACCTCGGACGGGTCGTCGTCGCACCCTGGGGAGATGGCCATGAGCGTGTCGAGTCGGTACAGGGAGTCCTGGGAAGGCTTCTGGCGCGAGGCTCCCCACGGCCAGGGGGCCGTCTTCTGGGACTCGGAGCCGATGCTGACCGCCGGCCTCCACCTCGCCGTCTTCGAACCGCACATGGCGGACTTCGAGTTGCCCCTGCTGGACCTCGGCTGCGGCAACGGCACCCAGACCCGCTTCCTCACCGACCGCTTCACCCGCGTCATCGGCGCCGACCTCTCGCCCGCGGCCCTGGACCGCGCCCGCCGCGCCGACCCGGAAGGCGCCGCCGAGTACGAACTGCTCGACTGCGCCGAGAAGACCGAGGTCGACGAACTGCACGCGAAGCTCGGCGACACCAACGTGTACATGCGCGGGGTGCTCCACCAGTGCGACGCCGACGACCGGCAGACCCTCGTCGACGGCATCGCCGCCCTGATCGGGCGGCGTGGCCGGGCCTTCCTGGTCGAGCTGTCGCAGGACGCGCGCCCCATCCTGATGGGCCTCGCCGAGAGCCCCGAGGGCCCGCCGCCCAAGCTGCGTCCGATCCTCCAGCACGGCATCGCACCCGGCGAGGTGGCGGACTCGGCCGTACCCGTGTACCTGGGCGCGGCGGGTCTGGAGATCCTCGCGAGCGGCCAACTCCCGCTCACCACGACGGAGTACACCTCGGAGGGGACGCGGGTCGTGCTGCCGTCGACGTGGGTGGTCGTGAAGCGGGCCGACTGAGCCTGCCGCGGCTCGGGGGATGCCGCGGCGGGGGAACGACCTGCTGTGGGCGCCCGGTTCAGCTGAGGGTGCGCTGTCCCGGGCCGAGCCGGAAACCCACCCCTCGTACGGTGAGGATCCAGCCGCTGTTCCCGAGTTTGCTGCGCAGCGAACTGACATGGGTGTCTATCGTGCGGCTGGCACGCGGGCTCAGGGCATGGTTCGAGGCGTCGTCCCAGATCTCGGTCATCAGCCGACGCCGGGTGACCACGGCGTCGGAGTGCCGGGCGAGGTAGTACAACAGGTCGAACTCCTTGCGGGTGAGCTGGACCGGCACGCCACGCAGCCGCACCTCCCGCGAGGCCCCGTCGATGCACATGTCCCCGACGGTGAGCAGTCCGGCCGGCGCGCGGGTCGCCTGTTCGCGTGGTCGCCAGGCACGGCGCATCACCGCTTCGATCCGCGCCATCAGCTCACGGAACTCGTACGGCTTGTCCAGACAGTCGTCCGAGCCCGCCTGCAGCCCCAGGACACGGTCCAGATCGGCCCCGCGATCGGCGAAGGCGATGATCGGGGTGTCGCTGGTGTGACGGATGCGGCGACAGACCTCTAAGCCGTCGATGTCGGGGAGTTCGAGGTCGAGCAGGATCAACTCCGCGCTGTCGCTGGCCTCCAGCGCGGCGGCACCGCTCATGACCGTCACGACGTCGAATCCATGCCGTTCGAGCCGCGGTGCGAGTTGTTGGGACATGGCTTCGTGACCAGCCACTATCAGCAGTTCCATAACGCCTTCCGTCTTTTGTCACCAGGTCCGTAGGGCATGGCGTCCTGTAGGGCGCGCGGAGCCGACGGGTGTTCAGTGCTCAGACCGCTGTCATCACATGGGGAGACGACGTGAGGATGGCTCGTGTCGCTTGACGATGAGTGTGCGTCAGGGGGAAAGCTGGAACTTGCAGGCATATGCCTCGGCTCCCATTAGTTGCCGAATAAGTTTCCAGAGGATTAAGCTCGGATGAAATTCGCGATTCCGTGAAAGCGCAAAAAATTCCCTGGCCTCAACACGGCCGGGAACTCGGGCAAAAGAAAGGGCGCGCGCTGCACGGATGGAATGCCGGATGCCCGGAAGGTGGCCCTGCGTACCACTGTTCCGCGAAGTTCATGATTGCCCCCGTGGCAACTCGATTCCTACTGCGCCGTAACTCATCCTCTCTCAGACAACGGGTCTAGACAACAGCGCATCCGGTGGCTCGTACGGCCTCCTCGCAGCGTGGCCAGATTTCGGTGGTGCCGTCACGCGGTATTTCGGGCGCAGCAAGGTGAGAGGGTGATTCGATCGTTTGGCTGGATTTCGTCGGCTTGCCGTGCCCGTTTACCACGGGACCGGTCCGTTGTTCCCGAAGAATCCACCCGATGGCCCGTCGGGGCCGATCATGGCCATGCGGACGATGACCTCGGCGCCCTCGGCGACGGTCTGTGGTCCCTGGTGGCCGTTGAAGTCGGTCGCGGTGTGTCCGGGGTCGACGGCGTTGATCCTCATCCCCGGATGGCTGCGCGCGTACTGCACCGTGAGCATGTTCAGCGCGGCCTTGGACGAGTTGTAGGCGAGCGCGGCGTAGTAGACGGGCAGGAGCGACGTGTGGCGCTCAGGGGCGTCGGCGATGCCCAGTGAGCCCAGACCGCTGCTCACGTTGACGACCACCGGGGCCGCGCTCCGCTCCAGCAGCGGAAGGAAGGCGTGGGTGACCCGTACGATGCCGAAGACATTCGTCTCGTACGTGATCCGGACCTGGTCGGCCGTGGCCTCGTGGGCGTCGTTGCCCAGCCCGACGACACCGGCGTTGTTGACGAGTACGTCGAGCCGGCCGGCCTCCGCGCCGACCAGTTCTGCGGCGCCCCGGACGGAGGCGTCGTCGGTGACGTCCATGACCACCGGCCGGGCGCCGAGCCCGGCCGCGGCCTCCCGGCCGCGCCGCTCGTCGCGGGAGCCCAGGTAGACCCGGTGCCCGGCGGCGATCAACCGTCTCGCGGTCTCCCTGCCGAGGCCCCGGTTGGCGCCCGTGATCAGAGTGGTGGTCATACAGCCAGCTTTGCCGTACGAGCGCTCTCCAGGTAGTGCCCCCCGCTTCCTGGGAACGGCAGTACCAGGATGCGCACCTGCGGTCACCCCCTGCATACTGATGTGATGAGCGGTTCGCGGGAGTTGGGGATCGCGCTGCGGCGCTGGCGCGATCGACTGACCCCGGAGGGAGCCGGACTCCCCGACACCGTCGGGGCGTTGGAACGGCGCAGGGCCACCGGACTGCGCCGCGAGGAACTCGCTCTGCTGGCCGGTGTCTCGGTGGACTACGTCACTCGACTGGAACAGGGCAGGTCCTTCTCGCCCTCGCCGCCGGTACTCGCCGGACTGGCCCGGGCACTGCGGCTCTCCGAGGCGGAGCGGGAGCACCTCTTCCTGTTGGCCGGTCAGTCCCCGCCCAGGGACCGCCATGCGTCCGCCCTGTCGCTCGGGGCGCACCGACTGCTGGAGCAGTTGGACGGCGTGGCGGCCAGCGCGTACGACGCCGCCTGGAACCTCATCAGCTGGAACCGGCACTGGATCGCGCTCAACGGTGACGCCGGCGGACTGCGGGGACGGGACCGCAACGTGGTGTGGTGCCAGTTCACCGGCCGGACGGACCTGGTCACGCACACCGAGGAGCAGCAGGCACGTCTGGAGGCCGCGCTCGTGTCCGATCTGCGCGCCGCGACCATCCGCTACCCCGACGACGGTGAACTGCGGGACCTGGTCGCCGACCTGCATGCCGCCAGCCCCAGGTTCGCCGGTCTCTGGGACGCCTATGTCATCGCGGTGCACACCATGAGCCGCAAGACGCTCCACCATCCCGTCGTGGGGCCGCTGCACGTCGACGGCCATGTGCTCATGGTGCCGGACAGCGACATCCGCATCGTCACCCACACCGCCGCCCCCGGCAGTGACGCCTCGGACAAGCTCAAGCGCCTCTACGCCGCCGCGGGTTGCTGACCCGACCCCCCAGCCTGGTTTCGTCTTTGACGACCGCTGAGTCTTCTCTGTGAAGTTGACGCTCCGCTGACAGTTCCTTGCAGAGGTCCTTGAATTCTTTGCTTGAGCTGCCGGGGGTGCAGCGAAGAGGATTGTCGGTGTCTTTCCGGAAACTGTGTCCCGGCCGCTGTCGCCGGAGAATTGGTCAATGGCATCGACGATCGGGGTAGTTGTATGGACGCATCGGTCATCGTGGTGGGAGCCGGGCCGGCAGGACTCATGCTGGCCGGTGAATTACGCCTGGCGGGCGTCGACGTCATCGTCCTCGACCGCCTTGCCGAACGCACCGGGGAGTCCCGCGGCATCGGATTCACCACACGCACCATGGAAGTATTCGACCAGCGTGGCCTCCTGCCCCGTTTCGGAGAAATCGAGACAGGCAACCATGGCCACTTCGGCGGAATCCCACTGGACCTCGCCCTGCTCGGCGCCGCGCACAGGGCGGCCAGGACCGTTCCCCAGTCCATCACCGAGACGGTGCTCGAGGGGTGGGCGCGTGAGCTGGGCGCCGGAATCCGGCGTGGCCACGAAGTGGTGGCGGTGCGGAACCTAGGCGACCGGGCCGAGGTGCGCGTGCGGGAGGAGTCGGGCGAACGGACGCTGAGCGCCCGGTACGTGGTGGGCTGCGACGGCGGGCGCAGCCAGGTGCGCAAGGCGACGGGCTTCGACTTCCCCGGCACCGAGGCCACCACCGAACTGTTCCTGGCCGATGTCCGCGGGGTCGAGCTGGAGCCGCGCATGGTCGCGGACCGGGTCGTGGGCGGCATGGTGATGACCGCGAACCTGGGCGGCGGCCTGTACCGGATCATCGTCAGCGAACACGGGGCGCCCCCGCAACGCCGCGACGGGCCACCGCCGTTCGGGGAGGTCGCCGACGCCTGGAAACGCCTCACCGGCATCGACATCTCGCACGCCGAACCGGTGTGGGTCAGCGCTTTCGGCGACGCCGCACGGCAGGTCACCGAATACCGGCGTGGCCGGGTGCTGCTGGCCGGAGACGCGGCACATGTGCACCTCCCGGCCGGCGGCCAGGGCATGAACACCGGCATCCAGGACTCGGTGAACCTCGGCTGGAAACTCGCGGCGGTCCTGCGCGGCACCGCCCCCGCCGAGCTGCTGGACACCTACCACGGCGAACGCCACGAGGTCGGTCGGCGACTGCTGCTCAACACCCGGGCCCAGAGCCTGCTCATCCTCGGCGGTACGGACGTACAGCCGCTGCGCGACGTGCTCGCCGAACTCGTGCGGTACGAGGAGGTCGCCCGGCATCTCGCCGCCAAGGCGAGCGGCCTGGACATCCGCTACGACGTCGGCGGCGGCACCCATCCCCTGCTCGGAGCGCGTATGCCGCACCTCGAACTGGGCGGCACCAGCAGCACCGCCCTGCTCCGCGCGGGCCGGGGCGTGCTGCTCGACCTGGCGGACAACCCGCATCTGCGCCGCCGGGCGGCCGACTGGGCCGACCGGATCGACATCGTCACCGCCCGGCCGGGGGAACTGCCGCGTTCCGGCGAACTCCAGGAAACCGGCGGGGTGCTGATCCGCCCCGACGGCCATGTCGCCTGGATCGCGCCCGGCAGCCACTTCGACCTGGCCACCGCACTGGAGCGCTGGTTCGGACCCGCGCGCTGAGCACACGGGCGGACCGGCACGGCACCGCGTACAGCGACGAATCACCGAACGTTCGGAGAGGGAACCGATGCACAGCACGTTGATCGTGGCGCGAATGGAGCTCGAGTCGGCGGCGGAGGTCGCGCGGCAGTTCGCCGCGTTCGACCGGACCGAGATGCCTCATCTGATGGGGACCCGGCGCCGCCAGCTCTTCTCGTACCGAGGGCTCTACTTCCATCTGCAGGACTTCGACTTCGAGGACGGCGGTGAGCGGATAGAGAAGGCCAAGTCCGATCCGAGGTTCGTCGGGATCAGCGAGGACCTCAAACCGTTCATCCAGGCCTACGACCCGGCCACCTGGCGCTCGCCCGCGGACGCCATGGCGCGGCGCTTCTACGACTGGGACGCCCGGTGAGCGGCGGTCGCCGGGTGGTGATCACCGGTGTGGGGGTCACCGCCCCGGGCGGGATCGGGGTGAAGAACTTCTGGCAGCTGCTCGCCGACGGGCGCACGGCCACGCGTCGTATCTCCTTCTTCGACCCTTCGCCGTTCCGCTCCCAGGTCGCCGCCGAGGCGGACTTCGACGCCGAACTGCTCGGGCTGCGACCGCAGGAGATCCGGCGGATGGACCGCGCCGCACAGTTCGCGGTGGTGACGGCCAGGGAGGCCATCGCGGACAGCGGACTGGAGTCCGACGCCATGGACCCGCACCGCACCGGCGTGACCATCGGCAGCGCGGTCGGCGCCACCATGGGGCTGGACCAGGAGTACCGCACGGTCAGCGACGGCGGCCGGCTGGAACTCGTCGATCACGAGTACGCGGTACCGCACCTGTACAACTACCTCGTGCCCAGCTCCTTCGCGACGGAGGTCGCCTGGGCCGCCGGTGCCGAGGGCCCGAGCACCGTCGTCTCCACGGGCTGCACCTCGGGGCTCGACGCGATCGGCCACGCCGCCGAGGTGATCCGTGAGAACTCCGCGGACGTGATGATCGCGGGAGCCACCGACGCCCCCATCTCACCGATCACGGTGGCCTGCTTCGACGCGATCAAGGCGACCACACCCCGCAACGACGAGGCCGCGACGGCCTCACGCCCCTTCGACGCGAGCCGCAACGGCTTCGTCCTGGGGGAGGGCTCGGCCGTCTTCGTCCTGGAGGAGCTGGACAGCGCCCGCAGGCGCGGCGCGCACATCTACGCCGAGGTGGCCGGCTACGCGACCCGCTCGAACGCCTTCCACATGACCGGACTGCGCCCCGACGGACGGGAGATGGCGGAGGCGATCCGGGTCGCGCTCGACGAGGCACGCCTCAACCCCGAGGAGATCGACTACATCAACGCACACGGCTCCGGCACCAAACAGAACGACCGGCACGAGACCGAGGCCTTCAAACGGAGCCTCGGCGACCACGCCTACCGGACGCCCGTCAGCTCCATCAAGTCGATGGTCGGCCACTCGCTCGGGGCCATCGGTTCCATCGAGATCGCCGCCTCGGTGCTGGCCATGGAGCACAACACCGTACCGCCGACGGCCAATCTGCACTCCCCGGACCCCGAGTGCGACCTCGACTACACACCGCTCACGGCCCGCGAGTGGCGGACCGACGCCGTGCTCTCGGTGGGCAGCGGATTCGGCGGATTCCAGAGCGCGGTCGTGCTCGCCGACGTCGAGAGGAGCCTGCGGTGAGCGAGGGCACCCTGGTGACGGGGCTGGGTGTGGCCTCGCCCAACGGCCTGGGCCTGGAGGCCTACTGGTCGGCGACGCTGGCGGGCGAGAGCGGCATCGGCACGGTCTCCCGCTTCGATCCCGTCTCCTATCCGGCCCGGCTCGCGGGCGAGATCGACGGATTCGTCGCCGAGGACCATCTGCCGGCCAGGCTGCTGCCCCAGACCGACCGGATGACCCGGATCGCGCTGGCCGCCGCCGACTGGGCGCTGGAGAACGCCGGTGTGGTGCCGGGCGAGCTGCCCGAGTTCGACATGGGCGTGATCACGGCGAGTTCCTCCGGCGGCTTCGAGTTCGGCCAGAACGAACTCCGGGCCCTGTGGAGCAAGGGCGGCCAGTACGTCAGCGCGTACCAGTCGTTCGCCTGGTTCTACGCGGTCAACAGCGGCCAGATCTCGATCCGCAACGGCATGCGCGGCCCCAGCAGCGTCGTCGTCAGTGACCAGGCGGGCGGTCTGGACGCGGTGGCCCAGGCGCGCCGCCAGATCCGCAAGGGAACGCCCCTCGTCCTCGCGGGGGCCGTCGACGCCTCGATCTGCCCGTGGGGCTGGGTCGCCCAGCTCGCCGGCGGGCGGCTGAGCACCCAGGAGGATCCGGAACGCGCCTATCTCCCCTTCGACGACGCGGCCTCGGGCCATGTGCCCGGGGAGGGCGGCGCCCTGCTCGTCCTGGAGGACGCCGAGCACGCGCGGGACCGCGGGGCCCGGCGGATCTACGGCGAGATCGCCGGCTACGCGGCCACCCTCGACCCACGTCCGGGCAGCGGCCGGGAACCCGGTCTGCGCAGGGCGGTCGAACTGGCCCTGGCCGACGCGCGGACGGCGCCCGGTGACATCGACGTCGTCTTCGCGGACGCGGCCGCCATGCCCGACCTCGACCGGATCGAGGCCGAGACGATCACCAAGATCTTTGGCCCCCGGGGTGTCCCGGTCACCGCGCCCAAGACCATGACGGGCCGTCTGTACTCCGGCGCCGCGCCGCTGGACCTGACCGCCGCCCTCCTGAGCATCAGGGACGGTGTGATCCCGCCGACCGTCGGCTCCACGCTGTCCGACTCCTACGACATCGACCTCGTCCCGGACACCCCGCGCGAAGCCCGGATCCGCACCGCCCTGATCCTCGCCCGCGGCCAGGGCGGCTTCAACTCGGCCGTGGTCGTGCGCGCGGTACCGAGTTGACCCCACCCAGAGGAGAGCACCGGTGAGCACTGCCATCCCCTTCACCCTCGACGACCTCACACGGATCCTGCGCGAGGCGGCCGGAGAGAACGGAGAGATCACCTCCGAAGCGGAGTTCGAACAGCTCGGCTACGACTCGCTCGCCCTGCTGGAGACGTACACGCGCATCGAGCGGGAGTACGGCATCAGTCTCGACGAGGACGCCCTGGACACCGTACGGACCCCCGACTCCCTGATCGAGGTCGTCAACACCCACCTGGCCGCCGTCGGGACCTGAACAGCCTTCACACTCCGGGAGATTCGACATGACGCAACAAGGACACAAGGTGGCCCTCGTGACCGGCGGCACCAGCGGGATCGGGCTGGCATCGAGCCGGCTGCTCGCGGAGCAGGGCCACCGGGTCTTCCTCTGCGCCCGCGACGAGGACGCGGTCGCCCGTACCGTCAAGGAACTGCGCAACGCCGGGCACGAAGCGGACGGGGTCGCGGCGGACGTACGCGTCAGGGACGACATCAAGAACGTCGTCCAGGCCGCCGTCCGGCGGTTCGGGACCATCGACGTACTGGTCAACAACGCCGGCCGCAGCGGTGGCGGAGTCACCGCGGACATCAGCGACGAACTCTGGTTCGACGTGATCGACACCAACCTGAACAGTGTCTTCCTGATGACCCGCGAGGTGCTCACCAGCGGCGGCATGCGCGACAAGAAGCGCGGCCGGATCATCAACATCGCCTCGACGGCCGGCAAGCAGGGGGTCGTCCTGGGCGCCCCCTACTCCGCCTCCAAGCACGGGGTCGTGGGCTTCACCAAGGCGCTCGGCAACGAACTGGCACCGACCGGGATCACCGTCAACGCCGTCTGCCCCGGCTATGTCGAGACCCCCATGGCACAGCGCGTCCGCCAGGGATACGCCGATGCCTACGACACCTCCGAGGACGCGATCCTCGTGAAGTTCCAGGCCAAGATCCCCCTCGGCCGCTACTCCACGCCGGAGGAGGTCGCCGGCCTCGTCGGATACCTCGCCTCCGACACCGCGGCCTCGATCACCTCGCAGGCGCTCAACGTCTGCGGCGGGCTCGGCAACTTCTGACGCACCGAAGGAGATGGGAATGACCGATCAGGCAACCCGCGCGGTGGAACACGAGATCACGGTCGAAGCCGCAGCCAAGGACGTGTACCGCCTCCTGGCGGAGGTCGAGAACTGGCCCCGGCTCTTTCCGCCCTCCGTCTACGTCGAGTACCTGGAACAGAGCGGGGACAGCGAACGCATCCGTATCTTCGCCACCGCCAACGGCGAGGTGAAGAGCTGGAGTTCGCGCCGCGAACTGGACCCCGACGGACTGCGCATCACCTTCCGGCAGGAGGTCTTCACCCCGCCGGTGGCCGAGATGAGCGGTACGTGGATCCTGGAGCCGGTCGCCGCCGACCGCACCCGGGTACGGCTGCTGCACACCTTCCGCGCCGTCGACGACGACCCGGAGGGACTCGCCTGGATCGACAAGGCCGTGGACACCAACAGCCGGGCCGAACTCCCGTCGCTGAAGGCGAACGTGGAACTCGCCGCGCAGGCCGACGAACGGACCCTCTCCTTCGAGGACAGCGTCCGCGTCGACGGATCCGCCAAGGACGTCTACGACTTCATCAACGAGGCCGGACTGTGGTCCGAACGGCTTCCGCACGTCGCCGAGGTACGGCTCACCGAGGACACCCCCGGCCTCCAGATCCTGCGGATGGACACCCTCACCAAGGACGGCTCCTCGCACACCACGGAGTCGGTGCGGGTGTGCTTCCCGCACCACCGCATCGCCTACAAGCAGACGACCCTGCCCGCGCTGATGGACCTGCACACCGGCTACTGGCAGCTGGACGAGGACGCCGACGGCGTGACCACCGCCACCTCGCAGCACACGGTGGTCATCAGGACCGAGAAGATCGCCGAGATCCTCGGACCGGACGCCGGGCTGCCCGAGGCCCGCGAGTTCATCCGTACCGCCCTCGGCACCAACAGCACCGCCACCCTGGGACACGCCAAGGCCTACGCGGAAGCGCGGCGCTGATCCATGGACGACACACGGGACACCGACGTCGTCGTGGCCGGCGCCGGCCCGGTCGGGCTGCTGCTCGCCGGTGAACTCCGCTCCGCGGGCGCCCGGGTGACCGTCCTGGAACAGCTCGTCGAACCCACCACCGAGTCGCGCGCCTCCACCCTCCACACCAGAACCATGGAGATCCTCGCCGAACGCGGACTGCTGGACCGCCTCGGCACCCTGCCGAGCGGCGGCCCCGGCCACTTCGGCGGTCTGCGGCTCGACCTGACCGCCGCCGACCCGCGCCATCCGTACGCGGGACAGTGGAAGTGCCCCCAGACCAGGCTGGAGGCCGTCCTGCACACCTGGGCCACCGAACTGGGCGCGCAGGTCCGGCGCGGCCACGTCGTGACCGGTCTCGACCAGCGCGCCGACCGGGTGGAGACCCTGGTGATGCCGCTCGGCGGTTCGCCCTACCGGCTGTCCGCGGGCTATCTGGTCGGCTGCGACGGCGAGTTGAGCACCGTTCGGCAACTCGCCGGGTTCGGCCTCTCCGGTCAGGACGCGACCCGGGAGATGCTCCGCGCCGACGTCGCGGGCATCGACGTACCCGACCGGCGTTTCGAGCGGTTGCCGAACGGGCTCGCCACCGCGTTCCGCTGGCCCGACGGCACCACGCGCATCATGGTGCACCGCTACGGCCAACAGCCCGGACCCCGTACCAGGGCCCCGGAGTTCACCGAGGTCGTCGAGGCGTGGGCCGAGGTCACCGGCGAGGACATCGGTGCCGGAACCCCGGTGTGGCTCAACACCCTCGACAACGCCCGCCGTCAGGTCACCGCCTACCGACGCGGCCGGGTCCTGCTCGCCGGGGACGCCGCCCATGTCCAGATGCCGGTCGGCGGCCAGGCGCTCAACCTCGGGCTCCAGGACGCGGCGAACCTCGGCCGGAAGCTCGGCGCGCGGGTCACCGGCGGGGCCGACGACGAACTCCTCGACAGTTACCACGCGGACCGCCACCCCGTCGGCGAGCGCACCCTGACCCACATCCAGGCGCAGGCACGGCTGCTGCTCGGCGGCCCCGAGGTGGACGCGCTGCGGTCGGTCTTCCGGGAACTGCTGGAGTCCGACGTCGTCCGCCGCCATCTGGCCCGCACCATCAGCGGCCTCGACACCCGGGAGACACCGGGGCCGGCCGGGCGTACCGCCTCCCCCTCCGCCACCCCGACCACACTCAGGAGTTCCCCCATGAGCAGGCTCACCGGCAAGACAGCCCTCATCACCGGATCCAGCCGAGGGATCGGACGGGCCACCGCACTCGAAATGGGCCGTGAGGGCGCCCTGGTCGCCGTCCACTACGCGCACAACGAGGAAGCGGCCCGGGACACCGTCGAGCAGATAGAGAAGGACGGCGGCCAGGCCTTCGCGGTCCGCGCCGAACTCGGCGTCCCCGGCGATGTGCACGAGCTGTTCCTCGGCCTGGAACAGGGGCTGAAGGAGCGCATCGGCGAGGTACGGCTGGACATCCTGGTGAACAACGCGGGCGAGACCACCAACGGGGTCGCACCCGAGGAGGTCACACCCGAGCAGTTCGACCGCTACTTCGCCGTCAACGCCAAGGCGCCGTACTTCACGGTGCTGCGTGCCCTCGAGGTCATGCCCGACGGCGGGCGCATCATCAACATCTCCTCGGGGCTCACCCGGTTCGCCAACCCCGAGCAGGTGGCGTACTCGATGACCAAGGGCGCCGTCGAGCAGCTCACCCTGCACTTCGCCCGCCATGTGGCCCCCCGTGGCATCACCGTCAACACCGTGGCGCCCGGCATCACCGACAACGGGAGCGCGGTCTTCGACATCCCCGAGGCGGTGGAGCAGATGTCCCAGCTCTCCGCGTTCAAGCGGGTGGGCGCGGCGAAGGACGTCGCCGACGTGGTGACCTTCCTCGCCACCGACGAGGCGCGCTGGATCACGGGGTCCTTCCTCGACGCGACCGGCGGGACCCTCCTCGGATGAGCGCCCCCACTGACATCGCGCGCACGGCCGTCGTCACCGGCGCCAACAAGGGCATCGGACGCGCCGTCGTCCGCCGATTGGCCCAGCTCGGCATGCGGGTCTACCTCGGGGCCCGGGACGAGGAGCGCGGCCTGGCCGCCGAGCGCGAACTGCGCGCCGAGGGACTCGACGTGCGCTTCCTGCACCTGGACGTCACCGACGCGGCGTCGGTCGCCCAGGCCGCGAAACGGCTGGCCCAGGAGACCGGCGGGCTCGACGCCCTGGTGAACAACGCGGGCGTCGGCGGCTCCGCGCTGCCGCCCAGCCAGGTCCCGGTGGACGAGGTGCGGCGTACCTACGAGACGAACGTCTTCGGCGTGATCGCCGTGACCAACGCGCTCCTGCCCCACCTCAGGCGCTCCCCGGCCGCCCGGATCGTCAACGTCAGCAGTGTCCTGGGTTCCCTGACACACGCGGCGGCCCTGGACGACCCGACCGGGGTCTTTCCCCCGGGGGTCTTCCCGGCGCTGCTGGAGTACAACACGTCGAAGGCGGCGCTCAACGCGGTGACCGTCACCTACGCCAACGAGCTGCGGGGCACCGGAATCCTGGTCAACGCCGTCTCGCCCGGCTTCGTGGCCACCGACATCAACGGCCACCAGGGAGTCCTGACGCCCGAGGAGGGCGCGCGCATCCCGGTGCTCCTTGCGACCCTCGGCGCGGACGGTCCCACGGGGACCTTCGTGGGGGAGGACGCCACCCCGACCGGACAGCGCCTGTCCTGGTGACCGCGACCGCGTGACCACCCGTACCCGACGACCGGGGGAGAGACCGTGACCACCGTGAAGGCTCCGTCCGCAGGCACCGACCGGCTGACGGAACTGGGCGAACTCAAGGCGCTGGTGCGGCGGGGACCGGACCCCGAGGCCACCGAACGCCAGCACGCCAAAGGGAAACTGACCGCCCGTGAGCGCATCGAACTCCTGCTGGACAAGGGAAGCTTCACCGAGATCGAGGCACTGCGCCGGCACCGGGCGACCGGTTTCGGTCTGGAGGCGAAGCGCCCGCACACCGACGGTGTGGTCACCGGCTGGGGCACGGTGGAGGGCCGTACGGTCTTCGTGTACGCCCATGACTTCCGCATCTTCGGCGGTGCCCTCGGCGAGGCCCACGCCGAGAAGATCCACAAGACCATGGACATGGCCCTGGCCGCAGGGGCGCCGCTGGTCTCCCTGAACGACGGCGCCGGCGCCCGTATCCAGGAGGGCGTCTCCGCCCTGGCCGGCTACGGCGGCATCTTCCGGCGCAACACCAGGGCGTCCGGGGTGATCCCGCAGATCAGCGTGATGCTCGGCCCGTGCGCCGGAGGCGCGGCCTATTCGCCGGCCCTGACCGACTTCGTGTTCGCCGTCCGGGACATCTCACAGATGTTCATCACCGGCCCCGACGTCGTCCAGGCCGTCACCGGCGAACAGGTCTCGCAGAACGGGCTGGGCGGCGCCGACGTCCACGGCGGCGTCTCCGGCGTCGCGCACTTCGTGTACGACGACGAGCAGAGCTGTCTCGCGGAGGTGCGCTACCTGCTCTGCCTGCTGCCCGCCAACAACCGCGAACTGGCCCCCGCGACTCACAGCGAGGACCCCGCGGACCGGTCCGGCGACGCGCTGCTCGACCTGGTCCCGGCGGACGCCAACCGTTCGTACGACATACGCGCGGTGATCGAGGAACTCGTCGACGACGGCGACCTCATGGAGGTCCACGCGGCCTGGGCACCCAACATCGTCTGCGCGCTGGCCCGCCTGGACGGCCAGACGGTCGGCGTCGTCGCCAACCAGCCCCGGGCGATGGCCGGCGTGCTCGACATCAAGGCGAGCGAAAAGGCGGCGCGCTTCGTCCAGTTCTGCGACTCCTTCAACATTCCCCTGGTCACGCTGGTGGACGTACCCGGGTTCCTGCCCGGGGTCGACCAGGAGCACGAGGGCATCATCCGCCGGGGCGCGAAGCTGCTGTACGCCTACTGCAACGCCACCGTGCCCCGAATCTCGGTGGTGCTGCGCAAGGCGTACGGCGGTGCCTACATCGTCATGGACTCCCGTTCCATCGGCGCCGACATCGCGCTCGCCTGGCCCGGCAACGAGATCGCGGTGATGGGTGCGGAGGGCGCGGCCAACGTGGTCTTCCGACGGGAGATCGCCGCCGCCGAGGACTCCGACGCCATGCGGGCCCGGAAGATCGAGGAGTACCGCAGCGAACTGGTCCACCCGTACTACGCGGCCGAGCGCGGCCTCGTCGACGACGTGATCGACCCGCGCGACACCCGGGCGGCACTGATCCGCTCCCTGGCCATGCTGCGCACCAAGGACGCCGACCTGCCGCGCCGCAAACACGGAAACCCGCCGCAGTGAGCGAACAGGAGACCGAGATGGACGTACGTGAACTGCCGTACCGCCTGCGTGTGGAGCGGGGCAGCCCCAGCGGGGAGGAACTGGCCGCGCTCACCGTGGTGCTGCTCGCCCGGGCCGCCGCGACCGGGCAGGCGGCACCCGAGGGGCACCGGGGGCGGACGGCCCGCTGGCGCCGGCCCGAACGCGGCCCGGGCTTCGAGAGCCCCAGGACCTGGCGGCAGTGAACCCCCGAATCGCTTTGAGGAGCTGAACCGATGGACGTCGGATTCCTGTTCGACATGCGCAATCCCGAGGAGTGGAAGCGGCCCTGGGCGGACCACTACGCGCGGGCCCTGGAGTTCTGCGAGGAGGCCGACCAGCGCGGTGCGGGAGGCCTCTGGTTCACCGAGCACCACCTCTTCGAGGACGGCTATCTGCCGCAGCCGCTGACCCTGGCGGCAGCCGCCGCGGCCCGTACCCGGCACGCCAGGATCGGCACCTCCGTCCTGCTGCCCGCCCTCCGCAAACCCGCTCACCTCGCGGAGGAGGCCGCGATCGTCGACCTGATCAGCGGCGGCCGACTGGAACTCGGACTCGGCGCCGGCTACCGCGTGCCCGAATACGCCCTGTACGACACCGAGTTCAAGGGCCGGTTCGCGCGCACCGAGGAGAACATCCGCGAGGTCCAGCGGCTCTGGGCGGAGGGGGCCCTCACCCCGGGACCGATCCAGGACCCGGTGCCCCTGTGGGGCGGCTTCTACGGACCGCGGGGGGCCCGGATCGCCGGCCGCCTCGGGATCGGGCTGCTGCACATCTCGCGCGACAAGTTCGAGCACTACCGCGCCGGTCTGGTCGAGGGCGGCCACGACCCGGACAGCGCCCGTGTCTCGGACCTGCTGCCGATGATCCTGTCCGAGGACCCGGAGGCCGCCTGGCCGAGGGTCGCCCCCTATCTGGCACACCAGATGAACAGCTACCGGCGGGCCTCCGTCGAGGGCACCGACCAGCCGACGCCGCCGCTCATCCACCCCGACGAATTCCGCGACCGCACCTCCAACGCCCCCTGGGGAGCGCTGAAGATCCTCACCCCCGAGGACGCCGCCGCGCAGATCCTGGAGATGACCGAGGGACTGCCCGTGCGGCACCTCATCTTCTGGGCGAGCATCGCCGGCATGCCGGACGACCTCGTGGCCGAGAACATCCAGCTGGTCACCGAGAAGCTGCCGGCGCTGATCGGGTCATGACCGCCCTCTCGGCCCCGTCCGCCGAGTCCACCGGGACGGGGCGGTGGGACCGCCGCCGGTGGGGCCTGCTGTTCGTCCTGTCAGGGAACATGGTCCTAGACGCCCTCGAAGTGTCCCTGGTGCTCGTCGCGCTGCCCACCATCGGCTCGGACCTCGACCTGTCGCTGCTCCACGTCCAGTGGATGATGAGCGGCTTCGCGATCGGGTTCGCGGCCCTGCTCGTGCTCGGCACCCGGATCAACGCCCGCTGGGGCAGGCGCCGTTCCTATCTCGCCGCCATGCTGCTGTTCGCGGTGGCATCACTGGTCGGCGGCCTCACCGGGAGCGCGGCCCTGCTCATCGCCACCCGCGTGGTCAAGGGGGCGTGTGCGGCGCTGACCGCGCCGACCGGCCTCGCGATCATCAGCACCACCTTCGAGGAGGGACCGGCGCAGCGCCGCGCGGTCACGGTGTACTCCCTGTTCGGCGCGGCGGGGTTCACCGTCGGGCTGCTGCTCTCCGGGGCGCTGCTCCAGGCCGGCTGGCGCCCGACGTTCCTCTTCCCCGCCCCGGTGGCGCTGGCCCTGCTGATGTTCGGGCTGCGCCTCGTCCCGCGCGACACGGGCCGCGTCGTCCCCGCACGGCTCGGCGCCCGGGTGCTGCGCAACGGTCCGCTGCTGCGCGCGGCGGCGGGCGCGGCCGTGCTCAACGGCACCTACCACAGCCTGCTCGTCATGATCACCTTCGACTGCCGGGACCGCTTCGGCTGGGCCCCCTGGCAGACCGCGCTCGCCCTCCTGCCCGCCTGTCTGCCCCTGGCGCTGACGGTGCCCTTCGCGGGCCGCCCGGTCGCCCGGTTCGGTACGGCCCGGCCGATCGCCCTGGGCGCCGCAGCCGCGTTCGCCGGGTGCGCCTTCCACCTCTGGCGTCCCGCCGACGCGTCGTACGCGAGCGGGACGCTCCCGACCCTGCTCCTGCTCGGCGCGGGCTTCGTGTTCGCCTTCGCCCCGCTGAACATCCAGGCGACCTCGACCGTCCCGGCGGCGGACCGCTCCGCCGCCGTCCCGCTCTATCAGGCCGCGGTCCAGCTCGGGGCCGTCGCGCTGCTCCCGTCCACCGCCCTGCTGCTCAGCTCCTCCGACACCGCACGGCCGGCGCTGCTGCTCGTCCTGGCGGCGGCCGGCGCGGGCCTGCTGGTCGCGCTGAGCGGGCTGCGCGGCGCCGGGGCGGCACCCCGAAAGTCTCCGCAGTGATCCCACCAGGAAAGGTTGTGCCATGACCGGGCGTCCCCTCTCGCTGCTCGTCATCGTCGGCAGCGTCCGCGACGGAAGATTCGGCCCCACGGTGGCCGACTGGTTCGCGCGGGAGGCGCGCACCCACGCCGAGACGACCGTGGACGTCCTCGACGTCCTCGACCATCCGCTGCCCCTGGTGATGCCCGAACCCGGGCTGCGGCCGCCGGCGGGCGTGGCGGAGATACGTGACACCGTGGCCGCGAAGCTGGCCGCCGCGGACGCTTTCGCCGTGGTGACACCCGAGTACAACCACGCCTGCCCCGCCGCCCTGAAGAACACCATCGACTGGTTCTTCGACGAGTGGGCGGCCAAGCCGGTCGGTTTCGTCTCGTACGGCGGAATGGGCGGCGGGCTGCGGGCCGTGGAGCAACTCCGCCAGGTCTTCGCCGAGTTGCACGCGGTGACCGTGCGCGAGTCGGTCAGCTTCCACAACGCCTGGGACCGGTTCGACACCGACGGCCGGCCCCGCGACGCCGAGGACGCCACCGGGGCGGCGAAGGTGATGCTGGACCGGCTGGTCTGGTGGGGACACGCCCTGCGTGAGGCACGTACCGAACGCCCCTACGAGCGCTGAGGGAGAGACCGATGAACCAGCCGACCCGGACAGCCGTCCGCCCGGCCGGGCTCGACATGCCGCGGGTGCGGCGCCCGGACGTGGTGTCCGTCCACGTCAGCCACTGGTACGTCCCGGACCGGGAACGCGGACTGGCCGACCTCCACGACCTCGTGGCGCAGTGGACCACCACCCCGTGGCCCGAGGAGGTGCTCTCCTTCAGCTGCTTCCTCGGCACGGACGACGACACCGTGCTGACGTACACCCAGTGCGCCGAACCGGGCGCCTACCGCCGGATGCTGGACGCCCTCGGGGGAGTGGCACGGGCGGAGGCCGTCGAGTACCGGCCGCACCGCAGCGTCGTGCTGGACTCCACGGCCACTCCGGGCTGTGTGATCGTGGCGATGTTCGACGTGGACGGCCCGGACCGCCAGGAGCTGATCGTCGAGGCCGTCGCGGACACCGTGGCGGACCCGGCCGGCCGGCGTGATCCGGGACTGCTGTCGGCCAACTTCCATGTCAGCAGGGACGGCACCCGGGTGCTCAACTACGCGGAGTGGACGTCCGACGAGGCGCATCGCGCCTTCCTGGCGGGCGCGACGCACACCACGACCCGGCGCGTCAGCGACGACACCCCGGGGGTGCGCCCCATCGGCTTCAAGCGCTACCACCTCCACCGGAGCATCGGCGTCTGACACAGTCGGAGGGGGGGGGCCCGCCCCCGGCCGGGGGGCCCCCCCCCCCCCGCCCCCCCGCCCCCGGCGGGGGGGGGGGGGGCCGGGCCGGCCGGGGGGGGCCG
>NZ_JBIAQP010000019.1:3781-37453 GCF_042889145.1 Streptomyces sp. NPDC002680 | reverse complement strand
CCCGGCCGCCCCGCCCCCCCCCCCGCGGGGGCGCCCCCCTGCGGCTCAACCCCAACCCCCCCCCCCCCCCGGGCCGGCCCCCCCCCGGGGGGGGGGGGCCCCCCGGCCGGGGGCGGGCCCCCCCCCTCCGACTGTGTCAGCGCGTCAGGGTCGCGTGGTGGACATAGAGGGAGCCCAGGTCGTCCTCGCTGTTGCCGACGTCCATGAGCATCGCCTTCGTCACGATCTGCATGTGCGTGATCGCCTCCTCCGCGGAGAGCCACTCGGAGAAGATGAGGACGCTCCCGCCGTCGAGGGCGATGTGGATGTTCGCCGCGATCGCTCCCGGGTAGGCACGGTCCGCGCCCGCGGCGGCCTCCTCGGACGCCAGCAGATCGGCGATCCACCGCCGGGCCGCCTCATGCCCCTCCATGGGGAACGCGGCGACCGGGAAACTCCGGGCGGGCGGCGGGGGGTCGCTCACCGCGGTCCCGCGGACCACCTGGTACAGCCGGTACGGCACGAGGCCGCCGGACCCGGCCGCCGCGCCCGGGGCGGCGCGGAATCCGCTCTCGTTCAGCAGGGACTTCTGGAGCGTCTCCTCGGAGGCCCACTGCTCGTACGTCAGCACCTGGCCGTTCTGCGTGCTGGTGAAGCAGTTGACGGAGACGAGTCCCTGGGGCCACTCCACGGACCGCCAGTGCGACACGACGGCGTCGGCGACGGCCTCCTGACCTTCGCCGCCGCCGGCGTTCAGCACGCCGACGAGTACGGAGTCGACATCGGGGCGGCTGATGCGGGGAAGCGTGTCGGGCGTGCTGGACATCCACAACTCCTCAAGGCGTGGGATACGGCACTGCGTATTCCATTCTCCGCCGCATGGGAGTGAATTCGGCCGAGGGCCGGTCCAGGACGTCGACAAATGAATGTCAGGGTGCTGCCACCTCTGCAAAGCCTTTTCAAGGAACGTCAATTCAAGGCGAACTCTCTCCCGGCGGGGGTGTGCCGAGCAGCAGGGCCGCGACCTGTTCGAAGTACGGCGTGATGTCGTTGACGCAGGCGTCGGAGAGGGCCGGCGTGTGGGCGATGGAGCGGGCGACGTTGATACCGATCAACCAGGCCGTGAGCAGTTCCGCGCGCAGTTCGCGATCGGGCAGGTCGACGAGTTCCTCGAAATTGCGCACATAGGTGTCGTACAGCTGCGAGTTGAGCTGCTCGCGGCACTGCGGGCGGCTCGACGACAGCAGCAGCGCGGTGAGCGGCTGTCCGCCCGCCGTGCCGTCCTCGTCCTGCCGCATGGCCGTGTGCAGCAGGCGGGTCGGGAGATACGCCGGTGCGTCGTCGGTCCCGGTGTCCACCGGCTCCCGGAGCAGCTGCGAGGCCTCCTCGAACAGCCGCTCCTTGGAGCCGAAGTAACGGAAGATCAGCGTCGCGTCCACACCCGCGTCCCGGGCGATGTCCCGCACGCTCGTCGCGTCGTAACCCACAAGGGTGAATCGGGCCCTGGCCGCGGCCAGCAGCGCGGCCCTGGTGGCCGCGCGGTCACGCTTGCGCTTCGGGGGTGTGGTCACCGGTGCCTCCTTGAAGTCAGCGGTCGTTGACATCGTAGTGGAGGGCACCCTAGCTTGAAGCAAGTCATCACCCGATGACTTGATGGGCGGCTCTGCCGTGCGGCGAGGTTCGAGGAGTTCTTTGATGAAGACGGTCGTGATCACGGGCGGGAACGACGGGATCGGCAGGGGGCTGGCGCTCACCCGTCTGGAGCGCGGGGACAAGGTCGTCGTGATCGGCCGCAGCGAGGAGAAGGGGAAGGGGTTACTGGCGGCGGCCGAGGAGCGCGGCGCCGGTGACCGGGCCTTCTTCATCGCGGCGGACCTGAGCCTGGTCGGTGAGAACCGGCGGGTCGTCGAGGAGATCAAGACCTCGTTCCCCGTCGTGGACGCGCTGGTGCTGTGCGCGCGGTTCTTCCGCTCGGAACGGCTGCGGACCGCGGACGGCTACGAGAACACCTTCGCGCTCGAATACCTCAGCCGCTATCTGCTCAGCCACGGTCTGACCGAGGTCCTGGAGAAGTCCGCGCAGCCGGTCATCGTGAACGTGGCGGGCCCGGGCATGCAGAAGCCCGGCATCCGCTGGAACGATCTCCAGCTGGAGCGCGGTTACAACGGCGTCGGTGCCCAGATGCAGGCGGGCACGGCCAACGACCTGCTCGGCATCGCCTACGCGGCCGGGCGCACGGGCCGCACGAGCTACGTCCTGGTCAACCCCGGCTCCACCGCGACCAGTTTCACCGGACTGTACGACGCCATGACCAAGACGCACGTCGACGCCCTGAAGCGGATGGGCAAGCCCGTCTCCCAGGCCGTCGCGCCCATCGACGCCGTCATCGACGGGCCGCCGGCCGAGCCGCTGAGCGCCTTCGTGGAGGGCAGGCGCATCGGGGTCGACCACCCCGCCCTGTTCGACAAGGAAGCCGCGGCCCGCCTGGCCGCCGTCACCGAGGAACTGCTGGCCCGCTGATTCCGCGCGGCGCGGCCATGTCCGTGCCGGTCCCGGCGGCCCGCACGCCGCCGGTACCGGGAGCGGTGCGGGGCCAGGCCGTGTCCGCGAAGTCCCTCCCCCGGAGGGGGTGCCCCCAGCCCGGCGGCGCCTGGCACGCTCCCCCGGAGGGGGACCCCCATGACGCCGCCGGGCCCGCCCTCCGGGCGGACGCCGGGACTTGGCGGACACGACCTAGCCGGGCAGTACGGAAGAGGGCGGCGCGCCCGTTTCTCCCTTCACCTCCGGCTGGGGCACCGAGGCGCCGGCCCCGGGCTTGGGAACCGGCCAGGCCGTCCGGCCGAACCGGCGCATCGCGGGTATCTCCACCAGCGTGTACAGCAGCCAGGCCAGGAACAGGGAGACCAGGTAGAAGGCGAGGATCAGGGCGACGGCGGCCGGGATCGACCAGACCCGCTCGCGACCGCCGATCAGCTCATGGCCGTACGTGATCACGCTGATGTGGACCATGTAGAGCGCGAAGGACAGCTCCCCGAGCCAGACCACCGTCCGCCCGGCCATCGGGTTGCGGCGCCCCTGGATGTCACCGATGGCGGCGGTGGGGATGAGCAGGGCCAGCGGCAACACCATGATCGCCGCGACCCGGTAGTCGGCGGGCGCGTACAGGGCGCCCGCGTAGGCCCCCGCGAACAACGCGGTGACGGGGAGGAAGCCGATGTGGATCCAGCGGCCCGACAGCACGATCAGCGCCAGCAGGATGCCCAGCGCGAACTCCAGTGCCCGTACCGGCGGGAAGAACGAGAGCGCGAAGTAGTGCCAGGCCGAGACCGCCGGATCCCAGGGCAGCGGGGTGCCGAAGGGGACGACGGCTCCGACGAGCGCGGGCAGCGCGACGATCAGCGCGACGGTGCCGAGCGCCCAGTACCAGAGGCGCCCCGGACGGATCCTCGACAGGGTGCTCAGCAGCCAGGGGAAGGTCAGATAGAACACCAGTTCGCAGGCCAGGCTCCAGCTCACCGGATTGCCGGCCACGCTGTAGCCGATGTCCGGGATCCAGGTGTGCACCAGCAGGAAGCTGAGGACGCTGGGCAGCCAGCCGTCCATGTCGTCGGTGTTCGGCAGGGTCTCGAACGGAGACGTGGCGATGCCGGTGGCCAGCATGAGCAGCATCACGAGGGCCCAGGTGACGAAGTGGTTCGGGAGGACCTTGGCGAAGCGGCGGCGCCAGAACATGCGGTTCGAGTCGCCGGGCCTGGCCGACCAGGTGAGCACGAAGCCACTCAGAATGAAGAAGAACGAGACACCCATACCACCGGCCGCGCTGATCGCGAACTGGAAGTCGTGATTCAGGTCCGCGCTGCGGAACAGGCCCGAGGTGGAGATGTGGAAGAGGAAGACCAGAATCGCGGCGATTCCGCGCATTCCGGTGAGAGTGGGCAGCCGGGATCTGCGCTGCTCGGCGGTTATCCGTTCCCTTGGGAAGTCCCCCATGTGTGCACTCCGAATTCTGGGAATTGACTCTGCGAAATGGACGGTCGCCGGGCACGAGGGCCCGGTCAGCGCTCTTCCCGTACGGCGATGGCTCCCGTCGGGCAGCAGTCGACGGCCTCGTGGACGGCGTCGGCGAGTTCGGCCGGTGGGCGGGCCACGAGCAGGACGACCCTGCCGTCCGTGTCGTCCTGGTCGAAGACCTCGGGCAGGGCCGCCGCGCACTGCCCGGAACTGCAGCACTTCTCCGGGGCGGTGGTCAGCACCAGCGCCACGGCCCTCACCACTCCACCGGCAGGCTGAACAGTCCGTAGATGTTCCCGCCGTGCCGGAAGTCCAGTTCCTCCAGCGGCTTGGCGACGCGCAGTCCGGGCAGCCGGCGAACCAACGCGGCCAGTGCGGACTGGAGTTCGATCCGGGCGAGCGGCTGCCCCAGGCACTGGTGGACACCGAAACCGAAGGCCATGTGGCGGCGCGCGTCGCGTTCGATGTCGAGCAGGTCGGGGTCCTCGAAGGCGCGCGGGTCGCGATTGGCCGCGCCGATCTGCAGCAGTACGCCCTCCCCGGCCCGGACGGCCGTGCCCCCGATCTCCAGGTCCTCCCGGGCGACGCGCTGCAGACCGCTCGGCACGATGCTCTGGTGCCGCAACAGCTCCTCCACGGCGGCCGGCACCAGCTCCGGACGCTCGCACAGCTTCGCCCACTGCCCGGGCTCGCGCTGGAGTGCGAGCACCCCCAGCGCGATCTGGTTGGCCGTGGTCTCGTGGCCGGCGATGAGCAGGTTCAGGGCCATTCCCGCCACCTCGTGCCTGCTCAGACGGCCGGGAAGCTGCTGCTCGACGACGAGGCGGCTGATCAGGTCGTCACCCGGATCGGCGGCCTTCTCGCACGCCAACCGGTCGAGGTAGGCGGCGAGTTCACCGAGCGCCGTGTTCACGTCCTGCGGCGCGGCGGTCGTGTCCTGCACCAGCTGGCTGCGCTTCTGGAAGTAGGCGTGGTCCTCGTACGGCACCCCGAGCATCCGGCAGATGACGAGCGACGGCAGCGGCAGGGCGAAGGCCTCCATCAGATCGGCCGGTGCGCCGCCGGCCGTCATCCGGTCGAGCAGCGCGTCCACCGTGGTGTCGATCTCGGACCGCATGGCCTCCATCCGCTTGACGATGAACTCCTGGGTGAGCATGCGGCGTTGCGTGGTGTGCTCGGGCGGGTCCATCCGGATGAAGGTGATCAGGGACTCGCCGATGGCCTCGCTCTGCGCGGCGGAGAGAAACGGGAAACCGTGCCGCCGGACGTCGGAACTGAGGCGCGGGTCGCGCAGTGCCTGGCGGATGTCCGCGTGCCGGGTCACGAGCCACGGGCGGCTGCCGTCCCAGAGCGTGACACGGGTGACCGGCCGCTCCTCGCGCAGCTCGGTGGCGTGCGCGGGCGGGTCCATCGGGCACCCGGTCGTGGTGAACGGAAAGGCGGGGGCGGGGGAGTCGGTGGCAGGCATGGGTCCTCCCGGACATCGCGGCACACGGGGGCTGCTCGACGCAGACGTACCGTCCGTGAGCGGAGCCGGCGGGCCCCGCTCGGGTGCGGACGGTTGGTGACGCTATCCGGCCAACTCAGGCCTCAGTCAACGAAGTTGACATTGCCTTGCTGGTTTCCTGAACCTTTGACGATTCTCTGCGCATCCGCTGACTCAGAGCGAGTCGACGGGTTCCGCGGCCCGGGTGCCGAAGGCCTGGAGGAAGGTGTCGACCGCGGCCCGGGTCAGCAGGCGCTGATCCTCGGCGGGAACCTGCTCGGTGCCGAAACGGGAGCGCTCCTCCATCGGGCCCGTGAGCAGCGCGATGAACTGCTCCGCGGCCTGGGCCGGATCCCGCAGCCGCAGCCGGCCGTCCAGTGCGAGGCGGGCCAGCCGGTCGGCCAGGGCCTCGGTGACGCGGTTGGTCCGCCCGCCCCGGACGATGTCGAGGAGGTCGGGAAAGCGTGTGGCCTCCGCGTAGATGAGCCGCCGCAGCGCCCAGGACTCGTCGCTCGAGTAGCACAGGAGCAGCCGGTCGCCCACGTCTTCGAGGACCGCCCGCAGATCGTCCCCCGGCGCGGTGAGCCGTCCGACCACGGCCAGGTTCTGGGCCATGGCGGTCTCGGAGGCGGCCTCGATGGCGTGCCGGAAGAGGTTCGCCTTGTCGCTCAGGTGGTTGTAGACGGTCGGCTTGGCGACGCCCGCCTCGGCCGCGATGGCCTTCACGCACGCGTTCGCATATCCCTCGCGTGCGAAAACGGTGAAGGCGGCCTCCAGGATCGCCTGCCGCTTGTCGATGCGTCCCCGGGGTGCCTTCCGCCCGGACGCCGCTGAAGTGCTCGCTTCGGTCACGAGCACAGGGTACCTCCCCGGCCGTTTACCTGAACCCATGGGTTCAACTTTATGTACCGCGTGGTTGCGCACTACTAACGGGATCACTACATTGAACCCGCTGGTTCAATCACAAGCTGAGATCTTCAACCGGAGAAGCGATGACGGAAGTTCGGGATGACCGATTGGAACCCGCACTCGTGCGGCTGATCGCAGTGGTCCTGCTGGGAGGGATGCTCGGCATCCTCAACAGCACGATGGTGGCTGTTGCGATCGATCCCCTGAGCAAAGAGTTCGACGCGTCCATCACCACAGTCGGCTGGGCTTCCACGGGCTTCCTGCTGGCCGTCACGGCGACGATCCCCTTCACCTCGTGGGCGGTCGACCGCTTCGGCAGCAAGCGCATGTGGATCATCGGCCTCAGCCTGTTCCTGTTCGGATCGCTGCTGTCGGCACTGGCCTGGAACGCGGAGAGCCTGATCGGCTTCCGGGTGCTCCAGGGCGTGGCCGCCGGTGTCCTCGATCCGCTGGTCCTGGTGCTGCTGGCCCGAGGCGCGGGTCCCGCGAGGGCGGGCCGTGTGATGGGCCTGATGGGTGTCGTCCTGTCCCTCGGCCCGGTGCTCGGGCCGGTCGCGGGCGGCGCCATTCTGGAAGGGATGTCCTGGCGCTGGATGTTCCTGCTCAGCCTGCCCGTCGGCCTTGTCGCGCTGGTCCTCGCGGTGCGGATCGTGCCGGCCGACCCGCCGCGCGGGAGCGAGGAGTCGCAGATGCGGCTCGACGTACTCGGCCTGGCTCTGCTCGGCCCGGGCTTCGCGGTGCTGGTCCTCGCCCTGTCGCAGAGTGCCGACCGGGGAGCGTTCACCGTGTGGCAGGTGCTGCTCCCGCTGATCGTCGGTGTGGTCGCGCTGATCTGGTACGCCGTCCACGCCCTCGGTGTACGCCGTGTCCCTCCGCTGATCGATCTGCGGCTGTTCAAGAACACCAGCTTCACGGCGAGCGTCACCGTCATGACCCTGAGCGGTCTCGCGACGTTCGCGAGTCTCTTCGCCCTGCCGCTCTACTACCAGCAGCTCCAGGGGCACGGCACGCTCGCCGCCGGTCTGCTGGTGACGCCGGTGGGTCTGGGCGCCGCCCTCGCGATGCCGCTGGCCGGCACACTCAGTGACAAGATCGGCAGCCGGTTCCTGGCCCAGGCGGGTGCGGTCGTGGCCGCTCTCGGCGGTCTCTTCCTCGCCAGTGTCTCCGCGACCGCCAACGAGGTCTGGCCGTCGCTCGCCGCCCTGGTGATGGGCCTCGGCCTCGGTTTCGTCGGGGCGCCGACGATGGGCTCGCTCTACCGCACGCTGCCGATGCACCTGGTCCCGCAGGGCAGTTCGGTGCTCTACATGCTGAACCAGCTGGGCGCGGGCATCGGCATCGCCCTTGTCACGGTCATCCTGAAGACCGTCGGTGACGGCGATGTCCTGAAGGGCATCCACGGCGTCTACTGGTTCGCGATCGGCACGCTGGGCTTCCTCCTCGTCGCCACCTTCTTCCTGCCGGGCCGTATCACCGCGCCGCCGACGGCCGCCGCCCCGGCCGGGGAGGAACCGCAGACCGTACCCGCGTCCTCCTGACACCACGGTCCGGTCGCGGGCCGGACCGTGCCTCCGACAACCCCTGCGCCGGGTAAACATCCCCCGTCCCCGGCGCAGGGGTTTCGCATGTCCACGCGGGCGGTCCGGGCCCGCCTTCACGAGTTTCTGACATTCCCCAAAAACTTCTGTACGCGATTTGATGGTCCTTCGATCAATCCTTGAGCAGCGGCCATTGGATCCACCGGACCCACCGGAGAAAATTGGTGGGCAGGACACCGTTTCCCTTCTCAGGAGGAACTGACCCCATGGAGTCTCAAGCCCCGCAGGTGCCCGTGGAGCCCAACGTGGGACAGGTGATGGGTATCCTGTCCGGCTTCTGGCAGACGAAGATCCTGCTCACCGCGAACGAGTCCGACCTCTTCACCCACCTGTCGGAAACCCCGGCGACCGCAGCGGAGTTGAGTGAGCGACTGGGATTCCGGATGCCGGGCGCGGGAGACTTCTTCCTGGCCCTCGCCGGCCTCGGCCTGCTCGAACTCGACGGTGGTGTCTACCGCAACTCGCCCGCCGCCGAACGTTTCCTGGTCCGGGGGCGCCCCGAATTCGTCGGTGGCTATCTGCGGTTCTGCGAGACCGAACTGAATCCGGCGTGGACCGGACTCGGTGAGTCGTTGCGCACCGGAAAACCGCACAACTCCGCCGCCGTCCAGGGAAATCCGTACCATTCCCTGTACGCGGACCAGGAGGCGACCGACTCCTTCCTCGACAGTATGGACATGTTCAACACGCCCATCGCCGCACGGGTCGGCGGCCTCGACTGGAGTTCGTACAAATCCTTCGTCGATGTCGGCGGCGCTCGCGGCAATCTCGCCCATCACCTGGTGGGCGCACACCCGCATCTGGAGGCGGGAGTGTTCGATCTGCCGCCCCTGGAGCGTGCCTTCGCGCAGCACGTCGAGAAACTCGTCCCGGCGAAGCCGATCGCCTTCCACGGCGGGGACTTCTTCACCGACCCGCTGCCCGAGGCCGATGTACTGATCTTCGGTCACATCCTGCACAACTGGGGCACCCAGGAGCGGATCAAGCTGCTGAACAGCGCCTACGCGGCCGTCCGCCCCGGTGGCGCGGTGATCATCTACGACCCCATGGTCAGCGACGAGGAGCCGTCGCTGTTCGCCGTCATGGCGAGCCTCAGCATGCTCGTGTGGTCCGCCGGAGGCCATGAGTACTCCGTCGACGACTGCCACGGGTGGCTTCGGGACGCCGGGTTCCGGCCCGAGACGGTGGGACAGACGGATCCTCGCGACGATGTCCTGATCGTCGCCCACAAGGACCGCTGACAGCTTCGGCCGTATCCGGCGACCGCCGCTCCGGTGGCGGTCGGGTCTCCCCGCGCGGGCAGTGGGGCGTGGAGCGTGACGGTCCGACCGTCCGCGCGAGGAGAGGAGGGCTTCACCGTGCGCAAGGTGCTCATCGCCAACCGTGGCGAAATCGCTGTCCGCGTTGCCCGGGCCTGCCGGGATGCCGGAATCGCGAGCGTGGCCGTGTACGCCGACCCGGACCGGGACGCTCTGCATGTCCGCGCCGCGGATGAGGCGTTCGCCCTGGGCGGTGACACCCCGGCGACCAGTTATCTCGACATCGCCAAGGTGCTCCAGGCCGCCAAGGACTCCGGGGCGGACGCGATCCATCCCGGATACGGCTTCCTCTCGGAGAACGCCGACTTCGCCCAGGCCGTCCTCGACGCCGGCCTGACCTGGATCGGCCCGCCCCCGCAGGCCATCCGTGACCTCGGTGACAAGGTCGCCGCTCGTCATATCGCCCAGCGCGCCGGTGCCCCGCTGGTCGCCGGCACGCCCGACCCGGTCTCCGGCGCGGACGAGGTCGTCGCCTTCGCCCAGGAGCACGGCCTGCCCATCGCCATCAAGGCCGCCTTCGGCGGCGGCGGACGCGGCCTGAAGGTCGCCCGGACGCTGGAAGAGGTCCCGGAGCTGTACGACTCCGCCGTCCGTGAGGCGGTGGCCGCGTTCGGGCGCGGGGAGTGCTTCGTCGAGCGCTACCTCGACAAGCCCCGCCACGTGGAGACCCAGTGCCTGGCCGACTCCCACGGCAACGTGGTCGTCGTCTCCACCCGTGACTGCTCGCTGCAGCGCCGCCACCAGAAACTCGTCGAGGAGGCCCCCGCCCCCTTCCTCTCCGAGGCACAGGTCGCCGAGCTGTACGCCTCCTCGAAGGCGATCCTGAAGGAGGCCGGCTACGTCGGCGCCGGAACCGTCGAGTTCCTGGTCGGCATGGACGGCACGATCTCCTTCCTGGAGGTCAACACCCGCCTCCAGGTCGAGCACCCGGTCACCGAGGAGGTCGCCGGCATCGACTTGGTGCGCGAGATGTTCCGCATCGCCGACGGTGAACCCCTCGGCTACGGCGACCCGGAACTGCGCGGTCATTCCTTCGAGTTCCGCATCAACGGCGAGGACCCGGGCCGCGGCTTCCTGCCCGCCCCCGGCACCGTCACCACCTTCAACCCGCCGTCGGGCCCCGGTGTCCGCCTGGACGCGGGCGTCGAGTCCGGCAGCGTCATCGGCCCGGCCTGGGACTCGCTGCTCGCCAAGCTGATCGTCACCGGCGCCACCCGCGCCCAGGCCCTCCAGCGCGCGGCCCGTGCGCTGGCCGAGTTCCAGGTCGAGGGCATGGCCACCGCCATCCCCTTCCACCGAGCGGTCGTCACCGACCCGGCTTTCGCCCCCGAACTCACGGGCAGTCAGGACCCCTTCACGGTCCACACCCGGTGGATCGAGACCGAGTTCGTCAACGAGATCAAGCCCTTCGCCGCTCCGACGGATGCCGAGGCGGAGGACGAGACGGACCGGGAGACGATCGTCGTCGAGGTCGGCGGCAAGCGCCTGGAGGTCTCCCTCCCGTCCTCGCTGGGCATGTCCCTGGCCCGCACCGGACTGGCGGCGGGCGCCAAGCCCAAGCGCCGCGCGGCCAAGAAGTCCGGTCCGGTGGCCTCCGGCGACACCCTCGCCTCCCCCATGCAGGGCACCATCGTCAAGGTGGCCGTGGAGGAGGGCCAGGAGGTCAAGGAGGGCGACCTGGTCGTCGTCCTTGAGGCCATGAAGATGGAACAGCCCCTCAACGCCCACAAGGCCGGCACCATCAAGGGCCTCGCGGCAGAGGTCGGCGCCTCCCTCACCTCCGGCGCCCCCATCTGCGAAATCAAGGACTGAGAACCAGGGGAGGGACACCATGTCCGGTCGTCCCCGGACGTACACGTTCGCTGCGGCCGACGTGCTGCCGGGCACCCGGCAGGCCTACGGTCGGGAGGGCGGGCCCACGGGTCCGGGCACTGTCCGGCCGTGCCTCGGCGCACTCATGGACCGCGACCGGATCGTCACCGACAAGGGAGCAGCCCCGCCATGACCCCTTCCGACGCAGTCCGGGTGCCCGTCTCACCCGGAGTACGGACGATCACCCTGGACGCCGACGGAGTCGTCCTGTCCGCGCTGCTCCGCGAGCCCCGGACACAGCCGCGCGCGGTGGTGGTCGCCCTGCACGGCGGCGGCATGAGCGCCGGCTACTTCGACGGCCAGGCCCATCCGGATCTCTCCCTGCTGACTCTGGGCGCGAGTCTGGGCTACACGGTCCTGGCCCTGGACCGCCCCGGCTACCGGCACTCCGCCGCACGTCTGCCCCAGGGACAGCACCTCAAGGGCCAGGCGCACTCCGTGCTGGCGGCGCTGGACGACTTCACCGCCCGGTACGACACCGGCGCCGGGCTGTTCCTGCTGGCCCACTCCTACGGCGGCAAGGTGGCGCTGTGCGCCGCCGCGGACCCGGCCGCCCGGAACCTGCTGGGGCTGGACATCTCCGGCTGCGGCCATGTGTACGCCGCCGACAGACACGAGTCGTTCGACCCGGCCGGCCCCGGACACCGGGTCAGGAACTGGGGCCCGCTGCGCCTCTACCCGCCGAACACCTTCCGCGAGAGCGCGTCCGTCGTGGCGCCCATGCCGCACCGGGAGCGAACAGACGTCGCCCGTTGGCCGGAGCTGTTCCCCGGCATCGCCTCGCGGGTGCGTGTGCCGGTGCGGATGACCTTCGCCGAGCACGAGGGCTGGTGGCGCCACGATCCGGAGACCCTGGCCGGGATGGCGGCCTGTTTCTCCGGCTCCCCGCGGGTGGTCGTCGACCGGCAGCCGGACGCCGGCCACAACATCAGCCTCGGCTGGACGGCCCGCTCGTACCATCTGCGGGCCCACGCGTTCCTCGACGAGTGCCTGCCGCGGCAATGAGAAAGAGGCTGACGGGTACTTTTCGCTCGCTGTCCGTGCGCAACTTCCGTCTCTTCGCCGGTGGACAGGTGGTGTCCGTCGCGGGCACCTGGATGATGGTCGTGGCCCAGGACTGGCTGGTCCTGGAGCGGACGGACAACTCCGCCTCCGCGCTGGGCGCCGTCACGGCGCTGCAGTTCACGCCGATGCTGCTGCTGACCCTGTACGGCGGGCGTCTCGCGGACCGGCACGACAAGCGGATGCTGCTGACCGTGTGCAACCTCGTCTCCGCGGTGGCCGCCCTCCTGCTGGCGCTCCTGGTCCTCGTGGACGCCGCGACGGTGGCGCACGTCTGTGTGTTCGCGCTCTGTCTGGGCACGGTCAACGCCGTCGAGGTGCCCACCCGTATGTCGTTCGTGAGCGAGCTGGTCGGTGCCGACCTGCTGCCCAATGCCTCGGCGCTGAGCGCCGCCTACTTCAATGTGGCCCGGGTGGTGGGGCCGGCCGTCGCGGGCCTCGTCATCGCCGCGTTCGGCACCGGCCCGGTGATGGCGCTCAACGCCTTCACCTATCTGGCCACGGTGGCCGGACTACGGCTGATACGGGTCGGCGAACTGCACCGCGCCCCACGCCAGGACACGCGTGTCAGGGTCGTCGACGGCCTCCGGTACGTCTGGTCCCGCGCCGACCTGGTGCTGCCGATGGCCCTGGTCGCGGCCATCGGAATGTTCGGCATGAACTTCCAGCTCACCCTGCCGCTGCTCGCCAGGACGGTCTTCCACACGGACGCTCTGGCGTTCGGGCTGCTGACGACCGCCTTCGCCGCGGGGTCGCTCCTCGCGGCCTTCGTCACCACGGCCCGCCGGGGCCGCCCGTCCGGCCGTACGGTGACCATGGCCGCGCTCGCGTTCGGAGTGCTGGAGACCGTGGCCGGCTGGGCACCCGGCTACGGAGCGGCCCTGGTGCTTCTGATGGCGACCGGCTTCACGTCGATCTATTTCGCCCAGGCCGCCAACCACCGGATCCAACTGGGCAGCGACCCGCGTTACCGGGGCCGGGTGCTCGCCCTCTACACCCTGATCCTGCAGGGCTCCACCCCGCTCGGCGCCCTGTTCGTGGGCTGGCTCAGCACGCAGCTGGGTGCACGCAGCGGTCTGTACGTCGGTGGGCTCGTGTCAACGGCGGCTGCTGTCGCCGCCCTGCTGGCCGACCGGGCCGGCGGCCGGAGCGGAACACCGGGCGGAGCCCCGAGCCGCCCTGGTACCGAGGTCCGCCGCCGCGTAATGTGACGCAGCGTGAAGATCCTCATCAGCGCCGACATGGAGGGCGCCACCGGCGTCACCTGGCCGGCCGACGTGCTGCCGGGCACCCCGCAGTGGGAGCGCTGCCGTTCGATGTTCACCTCGGACGTCAACGCGGCCGTGCTCGGCTTCTTCGACGGCGGCGCCGACGAGGTGCTCGTCAACGAGGCCCACTGGACCATGCGCAATCTGCTCCTGGAGCGGCTGGACGACCGGGTGGAGATGCTCACCGGGCGCCACAAGTCGCTGTCCATGGTCGAGGGCGTGCAGCACGGCGACGTCGACGGCATCGCCTTCGTCGGCTATCACGCGGGCGCCGGCATGGAGGGCGTCCTCGCCCACACCTACCTCGCCAACTCCATCACCGGTGTGTGGGTGAACGACGTACGGGCCAGCGAGGGGCTCCTCAACTCCCATGTGGTCGCCGAGTACGGCGTGCCCGTCGTGCTCGTCACTGGGGATGACCTCGCCTGCGAGGACGCGCTCGGATACGCGCCCGAGGCGCTCAAGGTCGCCGTCAAGGACCATGTGTCGCGGTACGCGGCCGTGTGCCGTACGCCCGCCAGGACCGCCTCCGACATCCGGGCCGCCGCGAAGGAGGCCGCCGCGCTGGCCGTACGGCACGAGCCGGTCGTCGGCGGGCCGTTCACCGTCGCGCTGGAGTTCGACGCCGAGCATCTCGCCATGGCCGCGACCGTCGTGCCCGGTGTGGCGCGGATCGGCGAGCGGAAGGTGGCGTACACCAGCGGCACAATGTACGAGGGAATTCGTACCTTCAAGGCGGTCACGACGATCGTCTCGGCCGCGGTGGAGGAGCAGTATGGCTGAGCAGCAGGCGCTCGACGAGGTGGTGTCGTTCACCTCGGATCTCATCCGGATCGACACGACCAACCACGGCGGCGGCGACTGCCGGGAGCGCCCCGCCGCCGAGTACGCCGCCGCGCTGCTCGCCGAGGCGGGCCTCGAACCCACGCTGCTCGAACGGACCAAGGGGCGGACCAACGTCGTCGCCCGGATCGAGGGCACCGACCCCACCGCCGACGCGCTGCTCCTGCACGGACACCTCGATGTCGTACCCGCTCAGGCCGACGACTGGAGCGTGCACCCCTTCTCCGGGGAGATCCGCGACGGCGTCGTCTGGGGGCGAGGAGCCGTCGACATGAAGAACATGGACGCGATGATCCTCGCCGTCGTCCGCGACTGGGCCCGCCAGGGCGTCCGGCCCCGGCGGGACATCGTCGTCGCGTTCACCGCCGACGAGGAGGACAGTGCCGAGGACGGTTCCGAGTTCCTCGCCGCCGAGCACCCGGAGTTGTTCGAGGGGTGCACCGAAGGCGTCGGCGAATCAGGGGCGTTCACCTTCCACGACGGCGCCGGACGGCATCTGTACCCCATCGCCGCCGGCGAACGGGGCACGGGCTGGCTGAAGTTGACCGCGCGCGGACGCGCCGGGCACGGCTCGAAGGTCAATCACAGCAACGCCGTCACCCGTCTCGCCGCGGCCGTCGCGCGAATCGGCGCGTACGAGTGGCCACTTCGCCTCACTCCCACTGTCCGGGCGGCCCTCACCGAACTCGCCGCGCTGTACGGCATCGAGCCCGACCTGGACGACGTCGACGGGCTCCTCACCAAGCTCGGACCCGCCGCCCGGCTCGTCGAGGCGACTGTCCGCAACAGCGCCAACCCGACCATGCTGAACGCCGGTTACAAGGTCAACGTGATCCCCGGCGAGGCCGTCGCCTACGTCGACGGGCGCTTCCTGTACGGCTGCGAGGACGAGTTCTGTACGACTCTCGACGAACTCACCGGTCCTGACGTCGCCTGGGAGTTCCACCACCGCTCGGTGGCCGTGCAGGCGCCGGTGGACTCACCCACGTACGCCCAAATGCGGGCCGCTGTCGAGGAGTTCGCGCCCGAGGGCCATGTGGTGCCGTACTGCATGTCCGGTGGCACCGATGCCAAGCAGTTCTCGCGGCTCGGCATCACCGGCTACGGATTCGCGCCGCTGAAGCTTCCCGAGGGCTTCGACTACCAGGCACTCTTCCATGGTGTCGACGAGCGTGTCCCGGTCGAGGCGCTGCACTTCGGCGTCCGGGTTCTCGACCGGTTTCTGCGGACGGCCTGACAGTGGGGGAGACAGTGCAGACACTGCCGTACGGATCATGGCCTTCGCCCATCGACGCGGCACTGGCCGCCGAGCACGACGGGTCCCCCGAGTACGTGGGATTCGTCGGCGACGAGGCATGGTGGACCGAGCCCCGGCCCACCGAGGGCGGTCGGCGCACCCTGGTGCGGCGGCGCGCGGACGGCTCCCAGGAGCAGGTCCTGGACGCGCCGTGGAACGTGCGCAGCCGGGTCATGGAGTACGGCGGACATCCATGGGCGGGGGCGGTGCGCGACGGCGGTTCGGTGGTCGTGTTCGTCGACTTCGCCGATCAGCGGCTGTACTGCCTGGAGGAGGGACAAGAGCCGCGCCCGCTCACGCCCTTGTCCTCGGTCGGGGGCGGACTGCGGTGGGTGGAGCCGCAGTTGCGGTTCGAACTCGGCGAAGTGTGGTGCGTACTGGAGGAGTTCACCGGCGACGGCCCCACCGATGTACGGCGGGTGCTCGCCGCCGTGCCGCTGGACGGATCGGCGGCCGACGACCGGAACGCCGTACGCGAACTCACCGACGACCGGCACCGGTTCGTCACCGGGCCCCGGATCTCGCCCGACGGGCGGCGCGCGGCCTGGCTCGCCTGGGACCATCCCCGGATGCCCTGGGACGGCACCGAACTGGTCCTCGCGGACGTGGGTGCCGGCGGCACGCTGAGCGGGGCCCGGACCGTCGCGGGAGGGCCCGAGGAGTCGATCGCGCAGGTGGACTGGGCGGGCGACGGAGCGCTGCTGTACGTCAGCGACCGCTCCGGCTGGTGGAACCTGTACCGCGACGACGTGCCCGTGTGCCCCCGGCCGGAGGAGTTCGGCGGGGCGCTGTGGAAGGTCGGGCAGCGCTGGTTCGCCCCCCTGGAGGGCGGTCTCGTCGCCGTCGTGCACGGGCGCGGGGCGACCACGCTCGGCATCCTGGACCCCGAGACCGGCGACGTCGTCGACGCGGCAGGCCCCTGGACCGAGTTCGGGTCCACCCTCGCCGTGCACGGGGAGCGGGTCGTCGCCGTCGGGGCCAGTCCGCGCAGCGCGTACGAGGTCGTCGAGCTGGACACCCGTACGGGACGGGCCCGGGTGATCGGCGCCGCCCATCACGACCCGGTCGACCCCGTGCACTATCCCGAGCCGCAGATCCGCACCTTCACCGGCCCCGAGGGCCGGGACATCCACGCGCACATCTATCCGCCGCACCACCCCGGGTGCGTGGCGCCTGCCGACGAGCTGCCCCCGTACGTCGTGTGGGCGCACGGCGGGCCGACCGGGCGGGCGCCGCTCGTGCTCGACCTGGAGATCGCCTACTTCACCTCGCGGGGCATCGGCGTCGCCGAGGTCAACTACGGCGGCTCGACCGGGCACGGACGCGAGTACCGCAACCGGCTGCGCGAACAGTGGGGCGTCGTCGACGTCGAGGACTGCGCGGCCGTCGCGCTCGCCCTTGCCGACGAGGGCACCGCCGACCGCGCCCGGCTCGCCGTCCGGGGCGGCAGCGCGGGCGGCTGGACCGCCGCGGCCTCCCTCACCGGCACCGACGTCTACGCCTGCGGCACGATCCTCTATCCGATTCTCGACCTGGCCGGCTGGGGCTCGGGCGAGACCCACGACTTCGAGTCGCAGTACCTGGAGACCCTCGTCGGCCCGCTCGCCGAGGTCCCGGGCCGCTATCTGGAACGCTCGCCCGCCGAGCACGCCGCCGACATCACCGCGCCCTTCCTGCTCCTGCAAGGACTGGACGACGTGATCTGCCCGCCCGTGCAGTGCGAGCGGTTCCTCGCCCGGCTCGCGGCGGAGGGACGGCAAGTGCCGCACCGGTACATCGCGTTCGAGGGGGAGGGCCACGGATTCCGCCGGGCGGACACGACCATCCGCGTCCTGGAGTCCGAACTCTCCCTGTACGCACAGGTCTTCGGCCTCGCCCCGCCCGGCATCCCGACCCTGGAGCTCGTCAAGTGAAGCCGCTGGTACGGCCGTCGAGGCTCGCGCCCGGGGCTCGCGTGGCCGTCGTAGCGCCCAGCGGGCCCGTGCGCGAGGAGCGGTTGCAGGCCGGGCTCGACATCCTGCGCGGCTGGGACCTCGACCCCGTCCTCGCACCCCATGTCCTGGACCGGCACCGGGAGTTCGACTACCTCGCGGGTACGGACACCGACCGGGCCGCCGACTTCCAGGCAGCCTGGTGCGACCCCACGGTCGACGCCGTGATCTGCGCGCGTGGCGGCTACGGCGCACAGCGCATGGTCGACCTGCTCGACTGGGACGCGCTGCGGGCGGCCGGGCCCAAGGTGTTCGTCGGCTTCAGCGACATCACCGCGTTGCACGAGGCGTTCGCGGTCCGACTGGGCCTCGCCACCCTGCACGGACCGGCGGCGTCCGGCGTCGACTTCGTCAAGAACGCGCGGGCACAGGAACATCTGCGGGCCACGCTGTTCGATCCTGAGTCGGTACGGGTCATCAGTGCCGCGGCCGGGTCCGTGCTGGTGCCCGGGCGGGCCCGGGGCGTCACCCTCGGCGGCTGCCTGGCCATGCTCACCAGCGACCTCGGCACCCCGCACACCCGGCCCGGTTCGCGCGGCGGGCTGCTCATGATCGAGGACGTGGGGGAGAGCGCGTACCGCGTCGACCGCGCCCTCACCCAGCTGCTGCGCGCGGGCTGGCTCGACGGCGTCGCCGGGATCGCGCTCGGCTCGTGGGAGCGGTGCGGTCCGTACGAGGCGCTGCGTGCCGTGTTCGCCGACCGGCTCGGCGGGCTCGGGGTGCCGGTGCTGGAGGGGTTCGGGTTCGGGCACTGCGAGGGGGCGCTGACGATCCCGTTCGGGGTGGCCGCCGAGCTGGACGCGGACGCGGGGACGCTCACGCTGGAGGAGCCGGCGCTGCGGTGAGCGGAGTGCGCGTCGGCCTTCGGCGCCCTCACCCGTCCGGCGTACGCCCGGGCGCGCGAGAAGCTCCGGATCGGCCCATGCTGGCTGTATGAGCCCGAAGACCTCCGAGAGCGGCGGCAAGGCCGGTGGCGGAACCGGTGGTCCCCGGGGGCTGCTGACCCCCGTCAGGGTCGCCGTCGGGGCGCTCGCCCTGCTCGCCCTGATCTTCATCTTCGAGAACACCCGCGCCACCAAGATCCGGCTGCTGATCCCCGAAGTGACCATGCCGCTGTGGATGGCGCTGCTCGGCACCGCGGTCATCGGCGCCCTCTGCGGGGCCTACTTCATGCGGCGCCGGCAGTAAGGAAGAGCGCAGGTGGGAGCGGTGAACAGGGGCCTCGCGTAGGGTGTCCGGGTGTCTGAGCACCGTGGATTTCTCGCCGAAGGGCCCCGCGTGGGCATACGCCCGTTCACCTACGAGGACGGTGCCGAGTTCATCGCCCGGGTGCGGGAGAGCAGGGAACTGCACCACCCCTGGCTGGCTCCGCCGGCGAGTCCGGACGCCTATGCCTCGTACGCCGGGCGACTGATCGAGGACCCGACCAAGGCGGGGTTCCTCGTGTGCGAGAAGGACGACGGTGGTGCCGTCGCCGGGTTCATCAACATCAACAACATCGTCCAGGGCGGCTTTCTGTGCGGGGCCCTCGGGTACGGGGCCTTCGCGCACGCGGCCGGGCGGGGGCTGATGGGCGAGGGGCTCGATCTCGTCGTGCGGTACGCGTTCGGGCCGCCGCTGCGGCTGCATCGCCTGGAGATCAATGTGCAGCCCGGTAACACCGCGTCGATCGCTCTCGCGCGGCGCTGCGGCTTCCGGCTGGAGGGTTTCTCGCCGGACTTCCTGTACATCGACGGGGCCTGGCGGGACCACGAGCGGTGGGCTGTCACGTCGGACATGCTGAAGGGCTGAGCGGTTCGTTCACTGCGGCCCGGTGGGGGCTGGTCGCGCAGTTCCCCGCGCCCCTACGGGCGCGGGGCGCAGGCAGACGTTTGGGGGCTCTGGCCAGGGGGACGCGGAAGGTTCCGTACGCGCGACATCGCCGGAGGCGAAACGTGAGTCGACCCCGCATCCTGATCGTCGGCGCCGGTTTCGCCGGGTACCAGACGGCCCGAAGTCTGGCCCGGCTGACCCGGCAGAAGGCCGACATCACCCTGCTGAACCCGACCGACCACTTCCTGTATCTGCCCCTGCTGCCCCAGGTCGCCACCGGTGTCCTGGAACCCCGCCGCGTCACCGTCTCCCTCCCCGGCACCCTCCGCGATGTGCGCCTGGTGCTCGGCGAGGCCGAGGCCGACGGCATCGATCTCGACGCGCGCACCGTGCGCTACACCGACCCCGAGGGCGGACACGGCACCCTCGGCTACGACCGGCTCGTCCTCGCCGTCGGCAGCGTCAACAAGCTGCTGCCCGTGCCAGGCGTCGCCGAGAACGCGCACGGCTTCCGGGGACTGCCCGAGGCGCTGTATCTGCGCGACCACGTGACCCGGCAGATCGAGCTGGCGGCCACCGCCGACGATCCCAAGAGCTGCGCCGCCCGCTGTACGTTCGTCGTGGTCGGCGCCGGCTACACCGGCACCGAAGTCGCTGCGCACGGACAGCTGTTCACCGAGGCGCTGGTCCGCAAGCAGCCGTTGCGCGAAGGCCTGCGGCCGCGCTGGATGCTGCTCGACGTCGCACCGCGTGTCCTGCCCGAGCTGGACGAGAAACTGTCGCGCACCGCCGACCGGGTGCTGCGGCAACGGGGCATCGACGTCCGCACCGGAACCTCCGTGCAGGAGGCCACCGACGGTGGAGTCCTGTTGTCCGACGGGGAGTTCGTCGAGTCGCGCACCCTTGTGTGGTGTGTCGGAGTTCGACCTGATCCTCTTGTCGAGAGCATCGGCTCGCCCCTGGAGCGCGGGCGGCTGATCGTCGATCCGTACCTTCAAGTGCCGGGCCACCACGAGGTGTTCGCGTGCGGGGACGCCGCCGCCGTGCCCGATCTGAACAACCCCGGTCGGTTCACCGGGATGACCGCACAGCACGCCTGGCGGCAGGGCAAGGTCGCGGCCCGCAATGTCGCCGCCTCGCTCGGCATCGGCTCCCGCCGCGCCTACCGCCACCGTGACCTGGGGTTCGTCGTCGATCTGGGCGGGGTCAAGGCCGCCGCCAACCCGCTCGGCGTCTCGCTGTCCGGGCCGCTCGCCGGTGCGGTCACCCGTGGCTACCACCTCGCGGCGATGCCCGGAAACCGGGTGCGCGTCGCGGCCGACTGGCTGCTGGACGCCGTACTGCCGCGCCAGGGCGTGCAGTTGGGGCTCGTACGGTCCTGGTCGGTGCCGCTGGACACGGCGTCGCCGGAGCTGGCGCGGGTGCCGGAACAGCACTCGGCGCGAGCTCCGGAACAGCCCTCGGGGCAGGCTCCGGAACAGCCCGGGGCAACGTCCGAGGCAACGGAAGGAAAGTCGTGAAAACCCTGGAACCCCTGCACAGCACCGCCGAACTCGCCGAGCTGGGACAGCAGTTGCGCGTCGACAGCGTCCGAGCCGCCGACGCCGCGGGCTCCGGGCATCCGACCTCGTCCATGTCCGCAGCCGACCTGATGGCCGTACTCCTGGCCCGTCACCTCCGCTACGACTTCGACCGTCCGGCCCACCCCGGCAACGACCGCTTCGTCCTCTCCAAGGGACACGCCTCGCCGCTGCTCTACGCCGCCTACAAGGCAGTCGGCGTCATCGACGACGCCGAGCTGCTCACCTTCCGTACCCTCGGCAGCCGGCTCGAAGGGCACCCGACGCCCCGACGGCTCCCGTGGGTCGAGACGGCCACCGGATCGCTCGGCCAGGGGCTGCCCGTCGGCGTCGGCATCGCGCTGGCCGGGAAGCGGCTCGACCGCACCGGGTACCGCGTGTGGGTGCTGTGCGGGGACAGCGAGCTGGCCGAGGGGTCGGTGTGGGAGGCCGCCGAGCACGCCTCGTACGAGCATCTCGACAACCTCGTCGCCGTCGTCGACGTCAACCGGCTGGGGCAGCGCGGGCCGACCCGGCACGGACACGATCTCGACGCGTACGCACGCCGGTTCAAGGCCTTCGGCTGGCACACCGTCGAGATCGACGGCCACGACGTCGAGGCCGTCGACCGGGCCTACGCCGAGGCCGAGTCCACCACCGGGCAGCCCGTCGTGATCCTCGCCCGCACCCTCAAGGGCAAGGGCGTCGCCTCCGTCGAGGACCGCGAGGGACTGCACGGCAAGCCCCTGCCGGACGCCGACGAGGCGATCGCCGAACTCGGTGGCCCGCGCGACCTTCGCGTCCGTCCGCCCGAGCCGCGCGCCGCCCGCGCCCTGCACGCCGTACGCGCCGGACACCTCGAACTGCCCCGCTGGGACAGGGGAGACGCGGTCGCCACCCGGGACGCCTACGGGCAGGCGCTCGCCGCGCTCGGCCACGCTCGGGGCGATGTCGTGGCCCTCGACGGCGAGGTGAGCGACTCGACGCGCGCCGAGGCCTTCGCCAAGGAGTTCCCCGACCGGTTCTTCGAGTGCTACATCGCCGAACAGCAACTGGTCGCCGCCGCCGTGGGGTTGGCGTCGCGCGGCTGGATCCCGTACGTGTCGACGTTCGCCGCCTTCCTGACCCGCGCGCACGACTTCCTGCGGATGGCGGCGGTCAGCGGGGCCCGGATCAACGTCGTCGGCTCGCACGCGGGTGTCGCGATCGGGCAGGACGGGCCCTCCCAGATGGGCCTGGAGGACCTGGCGATGTTCCGTGCGCTGTACGGCTCGACGGTGCTGTATCCGTGCGACCCTCATCAGACCGCGCAGCTCGTCGCCACCATGGCCGGCCTCGACGGCATCGGCTATCTGCGCACCTCGCGCGGCGGGACACCGGGGCTGTACGGGCCCGGCGACGAGTTCCCGATCGGCGGCAGCAAGGTGCTGCGCACCGCCGGGCGCGAGGACCGGCTGACGGTGGTCGCGGCGGGCGTGACCGTCCACGAGGCCCTGTCCGCCGCCGACGCGCTCGGCGCCCAGGGCATCCCGGTGCGGGTCGTCGACCTGTACTCCGTCAAGCCCGTCGACCAGGTCACCCTGCGCCGGGCCGCCGAGGAGACCGGCTGTCTGCTCACCGTCGAGGACCACCGCGAGGAGGGTGGCATCGGCGACGCGGTCCTCGACGCCTTCCTCGACGGACGGCCCATGCCCCGCCTGGTACGCCTCGCCGTCCGTACGATGCCCGGCTCGGCGACCCCCGACGAGCAGCTGCACGCCGCGGGCATCGACGCCGACTCGATCATGGCGGCGGGCCGGCTGCTCGTGGAGGAAGCGATCACGCCGTGAGGACGAGGAGGCCCCCATGACCGGACTGCGGTACGTCTACGCCGTCTGCCGTCCCTTCGACGCGGCCCTCCAGGCCCAGTTGACGGGGGTCGCGGGTGTCCCGCCGAAACTGCTCACCCATCACGGTCTGGTCGCCGTCGTCAGCACCGTGCCGGAGGCGGACTTCGCCGAGGAGCCGCTCCGGCAGCGGACGGACGACGGAGACCGGGCCCACCATGCCGTGATCGACGCGCTGACCGCCGTCACGACCCCGCTGCCACTACGGCCCGGCACCGTCTTCCGGGACGACAGCGCAGTACGCGTGATGATCGAGGAATGCGAGGACGATTTCCGGCGCGCCCTGGACCGGTTTTCGGGGCGAGTGGAGTGGCACGTGAAGGTGTATCTCGAACACCTTGAACAGAACGCCGAGGTGTTCGCCGGGCAATTGCACCGGACCCTTTCCCGGTACGCCGAGGACCACCGACTGTACGCGTCATCGGATGTCCTCGAAGCGGCCTAACTTGTGACGCGCGAGGATTCCGAGCAATTCGTGGAACTGGTCGACCGGACGAACGGTGACGATGATGGTCCGAGGGTCGAACTCACCGGCCCCTGGGCCGTCTACTCCTTCTTCGGGAACGGCACGGGTCGCGGCCCGAGGACCTGAATCAGGTCCTCGGGCCGCAGGGGCTGAATCTTTATCGGGGCCGGTTACCAGCGATACCAGCGACCCCTTGATCCGCTCGCGCTCGTGCCCCGCACCAGGAATCCCAGTAGCCAGACGGCGAGCACGATGATTGCGATCCACCAGAGAATTTTCACCGCGAATCCGGCACCGAACAGAATCAGGGCCAGAAGCAGTACGAGCAGAATGGGAACCATAGTGTCGAACCTCCTGGACACCGGGTTTCCCGAAATCCGCGACTCAGACATCGGCCGGGTGAATCAGGTGGCCTTCCGGCAGAGAATCTCGCCGTGCGGCACGGTGAACCAGGCATCCTCCCGGCGCCCCCACTCCCGCCACGCCTCCGAAACCGCCCGCAGTTGCTCCACGGTCGCGAGGCCGCCCTCCGTGGCCCGGTCCGCGTACGCCGACGCCAGCGTCCGGTCCGCCCACAGACCGCTCCACCAGGCGATCTCGTCGGTGTCCGCGAACGTCCAAGTGCTGGACGTGGCCGTGATGTCCGTGAGACCGGCCCGCAGCGCCCAGGACTTCAGTCGGCGCCCCGCGTCCGGCTCGCCCCCGTTGGCACGGGCCACCCGCCGGTACAGGTCCAGCCAGTCGTCCATGCCCTGCGACGCCGGATACCAGGCCATGGCCAGATAGTCCCCGTCGCGGACAGCGATGTACCCGCCCGGCTTGGTGACCCGGTGCATCTCGCGCAGCGCGCGCACCGGGTCACCCACGTGCTGGAGCACCTGATGGGCGTGGACCACGCAGAACGTGTCGTCGGGGAAGTCCAGCGCGTGGACGTCCGCGACCGCGAACTCGACGTTGCCGAGGCCCCGTTCGGCGGCCGTGGCCCTGGCCTGTTCCAGGATGCCCGGTGCCCGGTCGACGCCGGTGACATGCCCGTCGGGGACAAGTTCCGCCAGGTCGGCGGTGATCGTGCCAGGGCCGCAGCCGATGTCCAGGATCTTCATGTGCGGCTTCAGTGAACCGAGGAGGTACGCGGCCGAGTTGGCGGCGGTGCGCCAGGTGTGCGAGCGGAGCACGGACTCGTGGTGCCCGTGCGTGTAGACGGCGGTCTCCTGCGGCTGCGACTGCGGCTTGGACATGACCGTGCCCCTTCTCGTCTTCTCGGCTCGTTCCCCTTCACCGTACGCAGCCATGCCGAATAATGAGACCCGCGTCTTGAAGTGTGGACAGCCGCCGGTCAGTTCCGGCCGAGCGGGCGGTAGACCGTCAGCGCCTCCGGGAGCTTCTCGAGCGTCACGCCGCCCGTCACCTCCGTGACCTCGCCGTCGTACGCGAGAAGGGTCCCCGGCGTCACGTCGTCCACGTGGAGCCGGTGGACCCGGACACCAGCGTGGGCGGGGGAACGGGTCAGCGGGCCCGCAACGGCCGCCGCCAGGAGGCGCAGCGCGGGCCGTCGGCCGCCGTGCACCACCCGTACGTCGAGCCGCCCGTCCGCCAGGTCGAGCCGGCGGGCCGGGACGAGGCCCAGCCGGTGGTAGGTGCCGTTGCCCGCGAAGAGCAGCCACAACGGGTGTGTACCGCCCCGGAACTGGGCCTCCAGGGGATGACTGTCGGTGCGCAGGACACGTGCCGCCGCGACCACCCCGGCCGGCCAGCCGCCGATCCGGTCCGACCAGCGCTCCCGCTCGCGCACCAGCTCCGGATAGACGCCCAGGCTGCACGTGTTGAGGAAGACGCCCTCCTGCTCCCCGGACCGGAACCGGCCCACGTCAACCCGCACCGCCTCGCCCCGCCGCACCGCCCGGCCGACGTCCCGGACGTCCTCGACGCCCAGGTCGAGCGCGAAGTGGTTGAGCGTGCCGCCGGGCAGCACGGCGAGCGGCTTGCCGTGGCGCAGGGCGATCTCGGCGGCCGTGTTGACGGTGCCGTCGCCGCCGCACACCCCGAGCACCTGGCAGCGGGCCGCCGCCTTCTCCAGCTCCTCCCGTACGTCCTGGGGCGCGCACTCCACGATCTCCGCCAGCGGCAGTACGTCACCCAGCGCGCGGGCCCGGTCGGCGGTGGCCGCCGCCGTGTTCGCCACGAGGATCAGCCCCTCGCCGTCGGGCAGCGCCGGAGCCGTCGCGTGCGGCGGGCCCGGGGGCGTGGCGTGGTCGCGGGTCGGCACCAGCCCCCGTACGGCGAACGCGGCGCCCGCGCCCAGGACCGCGCCCGCCAGGACGTCACTGGGGAAGTGGACGCCGGTATAGACCCGGGACATCGCCACCGAGAAGGCGACCGGCGCCACCACGGCCCCGAGGCCACGGGACTCCAGGGCGACCCCGGTCGCGAAGGCCGCCGCCGACGCCGCGTGACCGGACGGGAACGACGTGGTGATCGGCTGCCGCTTCAGCTGCCTGACCAGCGGTACGGGGTCCAGTACGGGGCGTGGACGGCGTACCGAGCGCTTGCCGACCGTGTTGATCGTCGCGGAGGCCACCGCGAGGGAGGCCAGGCCCCGGACGGCGGCCCGGCGCGCCCTGGGGCTCCCGGTGGCCGCCAGTGCGGCCGCCGTCGCCATCCACAGGACGCCGTGGTTCGCGCTGCGGCTCAGCCTCGGCAGGACCCGCTCGGCGCCCGGCCAGTGCCGGGTGGCGGCGGTCTCGAACAGCCGGAAGTCGAGATTCAGCAGGCTCTTGCGCAGGGCGTGGCGGCCGGGCAGGGGGACGGTGAGGTCGATGTCTGCGGTCATGACGCTCTGGGTACCCTGAAGTGAGCCCTTTTGTCTTGTCGAACGCGTCGGTTGTGCGTGTTGTGGGGCTTGTCGCAAGTGTCGTAGGGCGAGAGGAAAACCCGTATGCGTCTGCTCCTCATCCGGCACGGTCAGACCCCGTCGAACGTGTTGTATCTGCTGGACACCGCAGTTCCGGGGGCCGCACTGACCGAGCTGGGGGAGCGGCAGGCCGCCGCGCTGCCGGAGGCGCTCGCGGGCGAGGACATCGACGCGCTGTACGCGTCCACCCTGATCCGTACGCAGCTGACCGCCGCGCCGCTGGCCGGGGCGCGTGGTCTCGACGTGCTGGTACGGGACGGGATCCGGGAGGTGGCCGCCGGGGACCTGGAGATGCGGGGGGATGCCGAGGCGGCGGATCTGTACATGACCACCGTGTTCGCCTGGGCGGGCGGTGAGACGGAGCGGCGGATGCCGGGTGGGGAGAACGGGGTCGAGGCGCTCGGGCGGTTCGACGCGGTGGTGGCGGAGGCGGCCGCGAGTGGGGTTGGCACCGTCGCCATGGTCAGTCATGGCGCCGCTATCCGGATGTGGGCGGCGGCCCGGGCGGACAATGTCGATGTGGCTTTTGCCGCGGAGCATCGGCTCGACAACACCGGGGTGGTTGTTCTGGAGGGGTCGCCGGGGGACGGGTGGAAGGCGGTGTCCTGGGCGGGGGCGGTTGTCGCTGCGGACGCGGAGAGTGGGCCGGCCGGAGAGCGGCTTGACTCCGTCGGGTAGGTGGTTATTCGGCTGCGGGACCGTCGTGGCTGGTCGCGCAGTTCCCCGCGCCCCTGTCGGGGCGCGTTTCCGTGGCCGTCGGTTTTATGGGTTTGCCGGGGGTCGTCGTCGGGCCGCAGAATGCGGTCCCATGGGACATCTGGAAGCGGCGCATCTTGAGTACTACCTCCCTGATGGGAGGGCGCTGCTCGGCGATGTGTCGTTCCGCGTCGGTGAAGGGGCCGTCGTGGCCCTTGTGGGGCCCAACGGCGCCGGGAAGACGACTCTGCTGCGGCTGATCTCCGGTGAGCTGAAACCGCATGGTGGGACCGTCACCGTGGGCGGTGGGCTCGGTGTGATGCGCCAGTTCGTGGGCTCCGTACGGGACGAGACGACCGTACGGGATCTGCTCGTGTCGGTCGCCACGCCCCGGATCCAGGAGGCCGCGAAGGCCGTCGACGTGGCCGAGCACGGCATGCTGACCGTCGACGACGAGGCGGCCCAGCTCCAGTACGCGCAGGCCCTCTCCGACTGGGCCGAGGCGCGCGGGTACGAGGCCGAGACGCTGTGGGACATGTGCACCACGGCCGCGCTCGGGGTGCCGTACGAGAAGGCCCAGTGGCGGCAGGTGCGGACGCTGTCCGGCGGTGAGCAGAAGCGGCTGGTGCTGGAGGCGCTGCTGCGGGGCACCGACGAGGTGCTGCTGCTCGACGAGCCGGACAACTACCTCGACGTGCCCGGCAAGCGGTGGCTGGAGGAGCGGCTAGCGGAGACCCGGAAGACGGTTCTCTTCGTCTCCCACGACCGGGAACTGCTCTCCCGGTCCGCGCAGAAGATCGTGTCCGTCGAACCGGGTCCCGCCGGTGCGGACGCGTGGGTGCACGGTGCCGGGTTCGCCACGTATCACGAGGCGCGGGCCGAACGGTTCGCGCGCTTCGACGAGTTGCGCCGGCGCTGGGACGAGAAGCACGCCCAGTTGAAGAAGCTGGTGCTGAACCTCCGTCAGGCCGCTGAGAACAGCCCGGCCATGGCGTCGAGGTACGCGGCCTCCCAGACTCGGCTGCGGAAGTTCGAGGAGGCGGGGCCGCCGCCCGAGCCGCCGCGCGAGCAGGACATCACCATGCGGCTCAAGGGCGGCCGGACCGGCGTAAGGTCCGTCACCTGCAAGGGACTTGAGCTGACCGGGCTGATGAAACCCTTCGACCTGGAGGTCTTCTACGGCGAGCGGGTCGCCGTCCTCGGCTCCAACGGTTCCGGCAAGTCCCACTTCCTGCGACTGCTCGCCGGTGACACCGTGAACCACACCGGCGAGTGGAAACTCGGCGCGCGGGTCGTGCCCGGGCACTTCGCCCAGACGCACGCCCACCCCGAGCTGGAGGGCCGTACGCTCCTCGACATCCTGTGGTCCGAGCACGCGCAGGACCGGGGCGCGGCCAGTTCCCGGCTGCGCCGCTACGAGCTGACCGCGCAGGCAGAGCAGCGCTTCGACCGGCTCTCCGGGGGCCAGCAGGCCCGCTTCCAGATCCTGCTCCTGGAGCTGCAGGGCGTCACCGCGCTGCTCCTGGACGAGCCGACGGACAACCTCGACCTGGAGTCCGCCGAGGCTCTCCAGGAGGGGCTGGAGGCGTTCGAGGGCACGGTCCTCGCCGTCACCCACGACCGCTGGTTCGCTCGTTCGTTCGACCGCTATCTGGTCTTCGGCAGCGACGGGCGGGTCCGGGAGACCCCGGAGCCGGTGTGGGACGAGCGGCGCGTGGAGCGGGCCCGGTAGCACACGAGGCCCGAGCGCCTGGTTCTTCGTACAGTGGAAGGACGCCACGACGAGCGGGGTGTCACCATGACCGGAGTCGACCCGAGCCGACTGGACGACCAGCAGCTGATGCGCGAGCTGGAGACGATCCACCGCACACGCCACGACACGCTCCTGCACGGTTCGAACGACGCCCTGCGCACCCACAACGCGCGCATGGCGGGGCTGGAGGGCGAGTATCTACGCCGCCACCCACGCCGCCCGATCACCGCGGGCCGCACCCGCGAGGGCGCCCGGGAACGGGGTTGCGCGGAGGAGTGACCGACACCGCTGCCGGGGCCCCATGGCTCCCGGCAGCGGTGGTATTCGGCGGCGTCAGCAGCGCGCCGCAGGCCGGTCCCGGTGCGGGCGGGCCGCGCCAGCTCCGGCGAGTGGGGCGGTGCCGATGCCAGGCCCTATGGCTCCCAGGAGCGGCGTCGTTCTGCGGCGTCAGCCGCGTGCCGGCTTCCGGTCCCAGTGGCGGTGGGCCGCGATCGCCGTGACGAAGGCCTGGCGGAACTCCCCGCTTGCCGGGCCCGGGGCCGTGTCCGTGACCACGCCCTGGTCGGATATCCCGTCGGATCGTCGGCCCGGAACGCCTCGCGCTGCTCGTGCTTGTCCATCAGTCAGCCTCCTCGTCGGCCACGTCGGACCTGTCGAACTCGGAAACGAGCGCCGCGCAGAACGCCTTCAGGTCGTCCGGCCTACGGCTGGTGATCAGGACGTTGGGCCCGTGGTCGCAGATCCGGACCTGCTCGTCGACCCACTCGCCGCCCGCATTGCGGATGTCGGTGCGCAGGCTCGGCCACGAGGTCAGCACCCGGCCCCGGACGACGTCCGCCTCCACGAGCGTCCACGGGGCGTGACAGATCGCGGCGACCGGCCGGCCCCGGTCGAAGAAGTCCCGCACGAACGCGACGGCACGCTCGTCCGTACGCAGGAGGTCCGGGTTGGCCACCCCGCCGGGCAGCACGAGCCCGCCGAAGGACGCGGCCGGTACCTCGCCGACCACCTCCGCCACGGGGAACGTGTCCGCCTTGTCGAGATGGTCGAAGGCCTGCACCCGGCCGTGCTCCGTCGACACGAGCACGGGTTCGTCGCCCGTGTCGGTCACCGCCTGCCAGGGCTCGGTCAGTTCGATCTGCTCGACACCCTCGGGTGCGGTCAGAAACGCGATACGCATGGTCCTCGGTGTCCTTTCTCGGTTCGGCGGCCTGGTCAGGTCAGGTCAGGTCAGGTCACGGCTCGCGCGGGCTTGACTCCGGGCCGCCGCTCACGATCGCCTCGGCGAGCTTCTGCACCGAGGCGTAGCGGGCGTTCCTGGGGAGCCGCTCCAGGGGCTCGACCAGGGTGTCGGGGGCGTGGCCGGCGCGCAGGAGGCCGCGCAGTTCGCGCGGGCCGGCCGGGAAGGACGTACGGACCAGGAAGCGGGCCAGTTCGAGGCGGACCGTCTCCAGCCCGGCCGGGGAGCGGTCGGGGGCCACCGGGCCGCCCGCGATCGGCGGGTCGTCCTCGGCGGCGGGCTCAGGGTCGTGCCACTCCTCGGTGCTGGTGGGGTGGCCGGACCTCAGCAGGTCCTGGACCTGGTGTTTCATCTCGTCGTCGCGATGGGCGCTGACGCGGCCACTGCCTTGCATGACTGCCTCCAGACTCGGGGGTGCCCGCCGCGTACCCGAAGATCCGGTCCCGACACACCGCCGGCGCACCTCAGCGCTGCCTCTTACCGAGACGGCCCCAGGCGGCGAGCTGACCGTTGATGCCGTCGCCGGGATACCCGAAAGCCTGTTTGGCACGCATGAGGCGGGGCAACCGCAACATCAGTGCTTCGGACAGGAGGCACGTCCGTGGGAGCGGTGTACCGCCGACCCGGGTGTGTCCGTCCGGGCTGGACGCGCGCTTCCACGGGGACCGTCCGTCCATCCCAGAGCACTCCGAGGGAGTTGCGTCGCACCATGCGAACCCAAGTGAGTCCGAAGCGTCATCCCCACCATGACGCCCCCGACACCGCCGAGTCGTTCCGCAAGCTCGCCGCCCTTCCCGAGGGCCAGCAGCGCGACACCCTGCGCCAGAAGATCGTCGAGGCCTGGCTGCCCATGGCCGACCGGCTCGCGGGCCGCTTCCGCAACCGCGGCGAGAACATGGACGATCTGCGCCAGGTGGCCGCGCTGGGCCTGGTCAAGGCCGTCGACCGCTACGACCCCGCACTCGGGAACGCCTTCGAGAGCTACGCCGTCCCCACCGTCACCGGTGAGATCAAGCGGCACTTCCGCGACCACATGTGGACCCTGCACGTACCGCGCCGGGTCCAGGACCTGCGCAACCGAGTACGGTTCGCCTCCCAGGACCTGGCGCAGACCATCCCTGGCCGCAGGCCCACCGTCGCCGAGATCGCCGAGCACGCCAACATGACCGAGGAGGACGTCAAGGCCGGCCTGGAGGCACTGGAGAGCTTCACCGCGCTCTCCCTCGATGCCGAACTGCCCGGCAGCGACGACGGATACTCCCTCAGCGACGCCCTCGGCGCACCCGACCCGGCCCTCGACACCGTCATCGACCGCGAGGCTGTCAAGCCCCGGCTGCGGGCGCTGCCCGAGCGTGAGCGCGACATCCTCTACATGCGGTTCTTCGGTGACATGACCCAGAGCCGCATCGCCGAGCAGCTCGGCATCTCGCAGATGCACGTCTCCCGGCTGATCAGCCGCTCCTGCGACCGGCTGCGGGACCAGGTCATGAAGGACGCGGCCTGACTCCGTCGGTTGTGCGGTTCGGCTCCGCCGGCTGTGCGGTGTGTTCGCCGTGGGTCGGTGGGGGCTGGTCGCGCAGTTCCCCGCGCCCCTACGGGCGCGGATGCCTCGCCCCTAGGGCTCGTCCATCGCCAGGGCGATGTGGCGGGACATCATGTCCATCGTCTGTGCCTCCGCCAGTGAGAACGCCGGTCGGGCGCCGCTGCGGAACAGGGTGAGTACGCCGTGGACGGCGCCGTCGCGGGTCAGGGGTACGCACAACAGGGACGTCACGTTCGCCTGGACCAGGACCGGTGCGCCGGTCGTGTCGCGGCCGAAGGCGTCCGGGTCGTCGGGGCGTACGCGCGGCGCGGGGGAGCCGCCCCGCGCCGCCTCGACGACCAGCGGGCAGTCGGCGGGATCCTGTGCCGCGACGGCGGCCGTGTCCGTCCCGGACGGCCCCAGCACGGTCGTACGGGACGGACGGGCGCCGCCTGTGTCGGCGATCACCCAGTCCGCGAACCGGCCGTGCAGTACTCCGGCCGCCTGCTCCAGAACCGTGCGCGGGTCGTGGGACGGGCAGGTCAGCAGGGCCGAGGTCATGGCGTCCAGGAGGTCCAGCAGGGTCGCGTGCCGCGTCGCCTCGGCGAGGTCGGGGAGGGCTGCTGCCGGATTCCCCGCCGGTTCGGGCGGGCCCGGCGGCAGAGTCGGGTCGGCCGGCTGGAGCACCACCAGGACCGTCGCGCGGGGTTCGCCGTTCGGTCTGAGCCCGGTGAGGGTCGTGTGCACCGGTAAGGACGGGCGCTGCTGGAGCCGTACGGTGAGGCCCCGGTCGCCCTCGCCACGGGCCACCGCCGCGACCTGGGAACGGAACGCGGCCCGGTCGGCGTGCACGAGGAAGCCCGTCAGCGGACGGCCCGTCGCATAACCCGCGCGGGCCCCGGTGAACGCGGTCGCAGCGGGGTTGAGGCGGCGCACGACCGTCTCACGGTCCGTCAAAGCCACGGGCAGCGGGAGCTGTTGGAAGATCATCCGCAGCAACTGCTGGTCCTGACGGTCACGTTGACCCGCCCCTGCGGAGGGCAGGGTGGACGACAGTCGTTCGTACCAGGGCCACAACTGGTCGGCCACATGGTCGAGTTCGAAGATGGCCGCGTCCAGGACGGTCGGGAGATCGTCGGGCGGTACGGATCGCGCGGCTTTCAACTCGGCGACCCTGCGCACAAAATCCACAAGTTCCTCACCGAATTCGTCAGTCTGCGCCATGACATGAACCTAACTCGTTTTCCTTTGGGGCGAGCGGGCAGGCGCGGAGAAGAAGGAGGTGGGCGCGATGCCGGACAGCGGTCAACTCGGCCACTGGGCAAGGGAGTCGACCGAATCGACCGTGCCCGGGCGCAGACTGTCGGAGCTTGTCGAGCAGGCCGTCCGTTGCACCGCCGACTGCTGCGGGGCCAGCAGCATGGTGACCGAGGCGGGCACCGGATCCGCACAGGAGACGGGGCCGGAACGCTCGGCCGCCGTCACTCATCCCGACCTCGCGGGCCTCGTCGCCGTCCAGCTCCGCTCCGGCGACGGGCCCATCCCGGCCGCCCTCGAACGCGGTACGCCCGTCGACTCGGCCGACCTGCTGAGCGAGCGGCGCTGGCCCGAGTACCGTGCCGTGGCGCTCGACTCCGGGGTCCGTTCCAGCGTCACGCTGCCCTTCCGGCGCTCCGGGCTGACGGTCACCCTCAGCCTCTACAGCTTCCGGCCCGGCACCCTGGAGGACGCCCCGCACGGTCCCGTACGGGCACTCGGCGACCTCGCGGCCACCTGCCTGGTCCGCGACCGCTCCTACGGCGCCGCGCTCACCGAGCTGGAGCAGCTCGGCACCGCCCTGCGCACCCGGCCCGTCGTCGACCAGGCGTGCGGCATCGTCATGCACGTCCTGGGCTGCGACGCCGACGACGCCTTCGGCGTACTGCGCCGGATCTCACAGGCCACCAACCGCAAGCTGTCGGAGGTGGCGGCACGTGTGGTCGCGCGGCGGGGGCGGGGCTTGGAAGGGGAGTTGGTCTCCCTGTCGAACTGACGGTCGGGTCGGGGGCGGGCGGGCAAGGGCGGGCGGGGCCGCGCGAGGGTCGGCCGGTGCTGCGGTGCTGCGGTGCTGCGGTGCTGCGGTGCTGCGGTGCTGCGGTGCTGCGGTGCTGCGGTGCTGCGGTGCTGCGGTGCTGCGGTGCTGCGGTGCTGCG
>NZ_JBIAQP010000019.1:0-3686 GCF_042889145.1 Streptomyces sp. NPDC002680 | reverse complement strand
CTGGCGCCCGGCACCTACGGGTGCAGGTCGGCGCGGGCACGTGCACAGGTCGGCAGCGCGGGTACGGGCTGGTGCCGGGGGACTCGGGCGGTCACCGCGGATGCGGCCGACACCGGCGTGCCGGTATGTCACCCGCTCGGGCGTGCCCGTCCCGCGAATGGGGTCCGGCCGCGCGCGCCCCGCGCCCCGTCGGGCTGTCATGGGGATGCGGGGCATCACCCGACGTGCTCCGCAGCCGCCGCTCGAAGGAGCCCAGCCATGCGCCGCACCGCCCGTGTCCTGTCCGCCGCCGCCCTGGCCGGTGCCGCCCTGGGCACCGCCGCCTCGGCCGTGTCCGCGGACACCGCCGGGGAGGTCAGCCCGGGCACCGTCGGCCCCGGCGGCACCGTCACCGTCTCCGTGGCCTGCGAGGCGACCGGCGGGACCCCGCCCGCCTTCATCGACGCGCACTCGCAGGGCTTCGAGCTGGGCACCGTCCAGCTCCAGCAGGTCCCCGGCACCGACGACCCGACGGTCGGCCCCGCATACAGCGGCACGGCGAAGATCGCGCCCGACCTGACCTTCGAGGCCGAGCAGAGCGCCGGCGCGCCGGCCTCCGAGTGGTCCGCCGACGGTACGTGTCCCGGACAGGCCGGGGGCCAGGGCAAGGCGTGGCAGGCGACGTTCACCGTCACGCGCGACGGCACGGGCACCTGCGCCACCGCGTCGCACGGTGTGGACACCCAGAGCGGCGGTTCCCTGACCGGCGACTTGCCATCCGGCGACTTCCAGGGCGTGGGCACCTGCCCGACGCACACCCCCACGCACATCCCGACACACGTCCCCACACCCCCCTGGGAGCCCACCCCCGCCCCGGTGCAGCGCGGGGTGGAGGCCGGTCAGGGCGGTGCCTTCACCGACTCGGTGCCCGCGCTGGTCGCCGGGGGAGTGCTGATCACGGGCGCCGCCGGGGCCGCCGTACACCGGCTGCGCCGCAGGAACACCTCCGCGCGCGGGTGACCCGGGATGCCGCCCGCGTGGCCGGCCGAGGCAACCCGAGCGGGCTCCCATGGGTCCCTGTGACCGTGGGTACCAGCACCCACAAGCAGCCACCAGGCACCGCACCAGCAACCGCGCGGAGGTACGCATGCGGCGGACGGACCCCCAGGGGCACGGCCCCGTCCGCTACGGCCCGCCGCTACCCGGCGACGGACTCCCCGTACTGCCCGAACTCGCCGCCGTCCTCGCCGCCGCAGCCGATCGCCCCGACGCCCAGCCGACCGGCGGCGGCCCCGCGCTCCTCGACGCGGCCTGCGGCTACTGGGCCCGGCGCGGACTGTCCGCCGACCCCGACCGGGTGGCCGCCGCCCCCGGCGCCCCGCCCCTGCTGCTCGCGCTGACCGCCGCGATCGGCGGCGACGTCCTGGTGCCCCGGCCCTGCGCGGCCTGGTGGGCGCCCCAGGTACGGGCGTTGGGCAGATCCGTGTTCCACGTGGGCACGCCCGCCGAGTGCGGGGGCGTGCCGGACCCGTACGCCTTCCTGGAGACCGTACGGAGGGTGCGCGCCGAGGGCGGTGATCCCCGGCTGCTCGTGCTGTCCGTGGCCGACGACCCGACGGCGACCGTCGCCCCGCCCGAACTCCTGCACGAGACCGTCGAGGCAGCGGCGGCGGAGGGCCTGCACCTGGTCAGCGACGAGACCTGGCGCGACACCCTGCACAGGCCGCACGACACCGTGCTGCTCAGCCCGGCCGAGATGCTGCCCGACAAGGTCACCGTCGTCACCGACCTGTGCGGCGCGCTGCTGCCGCCGGGCTGGCCCGCCGCCCTCGCCCGGTTCCCCGCGAACACCGCAGGCGACGCCCTACGCGCGCGCGTGCTCGACGTACTCACCGCGCTCGACGCCCGGATCGCCGAACCGGTCGCCGCCGCGGCGGCCTACGCCCTCGGCGAGCCCGAGCCCGTCACCGAACGGCTCACAGCCGCCGTACGCCTGCACGCGCGCGTGGCCGTCGCCGTGCACCGCGCGGTGACCGCCGCGGGCTGTCTGGCCCGGCCCCCGCGCGCGGGCCGTCATCTGTACGTCGATCTGGGCCCCCTGCGGACCGCGCTCGGCGCCCACGGTGTCGGTGACGCCCAGGAGCTGGAGGACTTCCTCACCGCCCGGCTCGGGATGCCCGCGCCGGGCGGTCACCGGTTCGGGGACGACCTCGCGGCGTTGCGTGTCCGGCTGGCCACGGGCGCGCTGCTCGGCGACACGCCCGGGGAACGGGCGCAGTCGCTCAGTTCACCCGATCCACTGGAACTGCCACACGTGCGACGCGCGTTGACCTTGGTGGGATCGATCTTCGACGATCTCCGTGACGACGCTCAGCGACGGGAGCCTCCTCGATGACGCAGCAGTCCGAGTCGACCACGACCACGAGCATCAGCACCGGCGCGACGCCTGAGGTGCTTCGGCCGCCGCACGGCGACCGGGTGTGGCCTCGCTCCTTCGCCGACCGGCTCACCGCCCCCTTGCCCGGCCTGCGGGGTATGGCCAGATTCGCCAGAGAGGGCGCGGTACGGCCGACGCCGGAAGGCCTCGCCGACATTCCGCGCCTGCCCTTCGAACCCGGCCCGCTGCCCCGCGTGGACGCGCGTACTGTCGCCGTCTCCTGGGCGGGGCACGCCAGTTGGGTGGTCAGGATCGGTGGGCTCACCGTCCTCACCGACCCGGTCTGGTCGCGCCGTATCCTGGGGACACCGGCCCGGATCACTCCCGTGGGCGTCGCCTGGAGCGCGCTGCCGCGCGTGGACGCCGTCGTCATCAGCCACAACCACTACGACCACCTCGACGCCCCGACGCTGCGCAGACTCCCGCGCGACACGCCGGTGTTCGTGCCGGCCGGGCTCGGGCGCTGGTTCCGGCGCCGCCGGTTCACTCATGTCACCGAGCTGGACTGGTGGGAGACGGCTGAACTGGGCGGCGTCCGCTTCGACTTCGTGCCGGCCCATCACTGGTCCAAGCGCGGGCTCACCGACACCTGCCGCACCCTGTGGGGCGGGTGGGTGCTCACCGACCTGGACGGTCAGCGGGTCTACTTCGCGGGTGACACCGGGTACGGCCACTGGTTCGCCCGTATCGGGCAGCGTTATCCGGGTATCGACCTCGCGCTGTTGCCGATCGGTGCGTACAACCCGCGGTGGTGGCTCAGTGACGTCCACTGTGACCCGGAGGAGGCGGTTCAGGCGGCCGTGGATCTGGGGGCGCGGCGGATGGCTCCGATGCACTGGGCGACGTTCGTCCTGTCGGCGGAGCCGGTCCTCGAACCCCTTTCCCGGGTGCAGGCTGCCTGGGAGCAGGCCGGCCTGCCCCGCGAGGACCTGTGGGACCTGCCGGTGGGAGGCTCGCGGGTGCTGGGCTGATTTGTTCTCGCCCCCGCCGCCCCTACCCGTCCCATCCTTCTGGGGGCTGCGCCCCCAGACCCCCGCTTGTCGGCCTGAACGGCCTCGTCCTCAAACGCCGGACGGGCTGAAAGATCAAACCCCGGCCGACGTCCGAGGACAACCGCGCCCAGCCCACCCCTTCTCCCCGCCCACCCGCCCCCGCCGCACTTCAGCACCGGCCGCCACCCTCCAGCCCGTCCGGCGTTTGAGGACGAGCGCGTTGAGCGCGACCTTCCCACCCACCTGCCACCTCCCCCGGCCGCCGCCACCCTCCAGCC
>NZ_JBIAQP010000018.1:0-274563 GCF_042889145.1 Streptomyces sp. NPDC002680 | reverse complement strand
GCTGACTATCCAGCCCGTCCGGCGTTTGAGGACGAAGGGGGGTCTGGGGGCGCAGCCCCCAGAAGGATGGGACGGGTAGGGGCGGCGGGGGCGAAAAACCCGTTCGGAGCGTTGACGCGTCGTGCAACCTCCCACAGCATGGGCCACGTCCGCCCCTGGGAGCGCTCCCACAGCAACACCAAGCGCCGCTCTTCTCACCCACCCCACCCGAGGAGCCCAGACGTGAAACGACGCAGAACCACCCTGCTCACCCTCACCGCCCTCCTCACAGCGGCGGCCCTCACCACCCTCCCGCCCACCCCCGCCGACGCCGACGAGATCGAGCAGCTCAAGAACGGCACCTTCGACACCACCACCGCCCCCTGGTGGACGACCAGCAACGTCACCGCGGGCCTCACCGACGGCGCCCTCTGCGCCGACATCCCCGGCGGCACCACCAACCGCTGGGACGCCGCCGTCGGCCAGAACGACATCACCCTCGTCAAGGGCGAGTCGTACCGCTTCGCCTTCAAGGCGACCGGTACACCCGAGGGCCACGTCGTCCGGGCGATCGTCGGCCTCTCGGTGTCCCCCTACGACACCTACTTCGAGGTCAGCCCGCAACTGAGCGCATCCGGCGACTCCTACACCTACACATTCACCGCACCCACCGACACCACCCAGGGCCAGGTCGGCTTCCAGCTCGGCGGCAGCGCCGACCCCTTCCGGTTCTGCATGGACGACGTGTCGTTGGTGGGCGGGGTCCCGCCCGAGGTCTACGAACCCGACACCGGACCCCGGGTACGGGTCAACCAGGTCGCCTACCTCCCCGCCGGGCCGAAGAACGCAACGCTGGTCACCACCTCCACCCAGCCCCTGCCCTGGCGGCTGAAGAAGGCCGACGGGACGACCGTGGCCCACGGCAGGACCGTGCCGCGTGGCACCGACGCCTCCTCCGGGCAGAACGTCCACTCGATCGACTTCGGCGCCTACCGCAAACGCGCCACCGGCCTCACCCTGGTCGCCGACGGCGAGACGAGCCGCCCCTTCGACATCGACGCGAGCGCCTACGACCGGCTGCGGCTGGACTCGCTGAAGTACTACTACACGCAGCGCAGCGGCATCGAGATCCGCGACGACCTGCGCCCCGGCTACGCCCGCCCCGCGGGTCATGTCGACGTGGCGCCCAATCAGGGTGACGGCAGCGTGCCTTGCCAGCCCGGCGTCTGTGACTACACCCTCGATGTCACCGGCGGCTGGTACGACGCCGGTGACCACGGCAAGTACGTGGTCAACGGCGGTATCTCGACGTGGGAGCTGCTGAGCACGTACGAGCGTTCCCTGTACGCCCGTACGGGACAGCGAGACGCGCTCGGTGACGGCACGCTCGGCATCCCGGAGAGCGGCAACAAGGTGCCGGACGTCCTGGACGAGGCCCGCTGGGAACTGGAGTTCCTGCTGAAGATGCAGGTGCCCGACGGGCAGCCGCTCGCCGGCATGGCGCACCACAAGATGCACGACGAGCAGTGGACCGGGCTGCCGCTGCTGCCGAGCGCCGACCCGCAGAAGCGCGAACTGCACCCGCCCACCACCGAGGCCACCCTCAACCTCGCGGCCACGGCGGCCCAGGCGGCCCGGCTCTACCGGCCCTACGACCGTACGTTCGCCGCGCACGCCCTCACGGTGGCCCGCAAGGCCTGGACGGCGGCGCTCGCCCACCCCGGCATCCACCCCGACCCGAACGACGGCACCGGCGGCGGCGCCTACCCCGACACCGACGCGCGGGACGAGTTCTACTGGGCGGCGGCCGAGCTGTATCTGACCACGGGCGAGAAGGCGTTCGAGCAGCACATCCTCACATCGCCCGTCCACACCGCCGACATCTTCGTCCCTCTCGGCTTCGACTGGGCCAGAACCGCAGCGGCCGGCCGCCTCGACCTGGCGACCGTCCCGAACCGGCTCCCCGGCCGGGACAAGGTCCGCCAGTCGGTGACCAAGGGCGCCGACCGCTATCTGGCCACCCTGGCGGCACACCCGTACGGCATGCCCTACGCCCCCGACGCCAACCTGTACGACTGGGGCTCCAACGCCCAGATCCTCAACAACGCCGTCGTCATCGCCACCGCGTACGACATCGGCGGCGCCTCGAAGTACCGCGACGGCGCGCTCCAGAGCATGGACTACCTCTTCGGCCGCAACGCGCTGAACATGTCGTACGTGACGGGCTACGGCGAGGTCAACTCCCATCAGCAGCACAGCCGTTGGTACGCCAAACAGCTCGACCCGAGCCTGCCGAGCCCGCCGGACGGCACACTCGCCGGAGGCCCGAACTCGAGCATTCAGGACCCCTACGCACAGAGCAAACTGCAGGGCTGTGTCGGCCAGTTCTGCTACATCGACGACATCCAGTCCTGGTCGACCAACGAGCACACGATCAACTGGAACGCCGCCCTGGCCCGGATGGCGTCCTTCGTGGCCGACCAGGGATAGCCGGGCCATACCGCCTCGCCCCCTCGGTACCACTGCCCTACCCGCCTGACCTGGGGGTATTTACGGGTAAGTACCGGAGCGGTACCGTGGGGGCATGCCAGCTCTGAATGTGGAGTTCAGTGACCGCGAGCTAGAGGACCTGCGGCAGATAGCCAAGGAGCGCGGTACGTCGATGAAGGCTCTCGTGCGTGAGGCGGCGGCGGCCGACATCGCCCGGCACCGCGCCCTCCAGGAGGGCGCGGAGGAATTCCGGCGGTTCTTCGCGGCCCACGCGGACGAGTTCGCCGCCGCGTTCCCCGAGGACGAACCGGTCGCGCCGGGTCGGGGACGGGTCGCCTGACCGATGGCTCCCGTCATCCACATCGACGTGCCCTGGCTGCTCCAGCGCCACGAAGAGGTCCTGCCGGACCAGCCCACGGTCAACGACTTCTCTGCCCTGGTGGCCGCCGTGGCCCGTCACCGGGTCGACCCGCCGCGCCTCGGCGTGGACTCCGACCCGGCCTGGCGGGCCGCCGCGCTGCTGCACACCCTCGCGCTGCTCAAGCCGCTGCCGTCGGCCAACGCCCGCTTCGCCTGCGCCACCGCCGTGGCGTACATGTTCGTCAGCGACGTCGGCATCGACCCGCCGTACGGCGCTCTCGTCGACCTCGCCCGTGACCTGATCTCGGGCAAGACCGATGTCTACGGCGCGGCCGACCGGCTGCGCTCCTGGCAGATCTGAGCAGACGTCTCTGCCGGGGGTGGCTTCGGCCCCGCCCTCGGGGCCGCCGACCGAGGGCGGGAGGAACGGGGTCGGCGGCCGTTTCGCGCGGGAGAGCCGCCGTCCCGCGCGTGGCCTCCGAGGAAGGGCCGGGTTCCAGTGGACTCCGCCTTCGCGTGCGCCGGGAGCGTGCGCGGTGCACCGGCGCGTGCATCCGGTTCACACGGGGCGCGGAAAAGCACCGAAAGCCGGTACTGCCACCGGTAGTTTCTGCTGTTGCTGACTTTCCTTCAATGAATGGATGTTGCTCAAGTGCCTTGTTGGCCATGAGTGACTTGTGCAAGGGTGAACTACCTGTGCAGGGGGAATGGCAGGGTTCGATTCACCGGTGGTGATTCGGTGGCGGTCCAGCGCCACAGCCGGGGCCCGGGGCGGGGGGACACAAAGCCGCCGGTCTTCGTGCGGACTCGGCCGGGCCGTTTCCCGGAACCGCAGTGAGTCACCCGCGCGTGGGAAGGAAACCGCTCAGTGCCCACCCCCCCTCCTCGTCCGTCCTACCCCCCGTACTCCGGTGGGGTCCCGGGGGAATCGGACGAGAGTCTCGCCGCCCAGCTCAGAAGCAGGCCGGAGGGCGAGACCGGCCCGTCCGTCGCGCTTCTGACGGCGCGGCACTGGCAGGCGACCCACGAGTACGCGGTCATCTGCCTCGCCACCTCGGCCCAGGCCGCCTCGATGGTCACCGCCGCCGCGTTCCACCAGGTCCTGGAGCGGGTGATGCGGGCCGAGTCGGCCGTCGCACTGCGCCCCCGGTTCCTCGTGGCCGTACGCGACACCGTCAGGGAATGGGCCGCCGACGACCGCATATCCGACGTACTCCCGGACCTGAGGAAACCGGCGGGCGGTCGCGGTATGCGCGCGGCGAAGTCCATGACGCCGGAAAACCGTAAGCTCGCGGAGCGTTCGTTCCAGTCCCTTCCCGGACTCGCGCAGTGCCTGTTGTGGCACACCGAGGTGGAAGCCGAGCCGATGAATGTGCCCGCCGTTCTTCTTGGCATGGACACGGATACGGCGGCGGCTTCGCTCGAACAGGCCCGCGAACAATTCCGCGAGGGCTGTGTACGCGCCCACCGGGAACTCGCGCCGTCCAAGGACTGCCGGTTCTACAACCGACTTCTCGACGTTCCCATCAGACGCGGTGGCGCACTGCTGCCCGATGTCCAGCAGCATCTGGTGGAGTGCCGCTACTGCCGTTACGCCGCAGAGCAGTTGAGCCATTTCGAGGGCGGCCTGGGCACGCTGCTCGCCGAGGCGGTGCTCGGCTGGGGTGCCCGTCGCTATCTCGACTCCCGGCCGGGGCGCGGCGAGGCCGGCACGCGGACGCGGGGCCATGCCAGGCACGGCGGCAGAGGCGAGCGCGGTGGAGCCGGCCGGAGCCGTCTCCTCTCCCGGATTCCCTCCCCGCGCCGCCCGGTGGCGGGCGTGCCCCGGAACAGGAAGACCCTGCTCACGAGTGTGGGCCTGGCCTCGGCGGTCGTTCTCGCGGTCGTCCTGGGCAGTGGCCTGTGGCCGAAGGACGGCAGTGGCGCCGACCCGGCCGCCTCGTCCAGCGCGACCGGCGGACGCGCCCCGGTGCCCGACGCCTCGCCGACCCCGCCGGCGGTGTCCTCCTCGCCGCCCGCGACGGGCGGCAACCCGACCGCCGCCCGGCAGACCCGGCTGCGCAACGTCACCGCCGACCTGTGCCTCGACATCCGGGGCGGGAAGGCCACGGCCGGTGCCGTCACCAGGCTCGCGTCCTGCTCGACCGCGTGGACCCAGATGTGGTCGTACGAGGACGACGGGCTGTTGCGCAGTGTCGCCAACCCCGAGCTGTGCCTGGACTCGCATGCCGACGCCGGTGTCGTGATCCTCGGCCGCTGCGCCGCGGTGTCGGCCGAGCGGGGGGACGATGTCCGCTACGACCTCACGGTGCGGGGCGAGTTGCTGCCGCGCTGGGAGGAGGGCCTGGCCGTGGCCCCCGCGTCCGACGACCCGGACGCGGACGTGGTCGTCAAGGTCCGGGACGGCTCGGCGGAACAGCGTTGGCTGACGGACACGGTCACGGCAAGCCCCGAGTCCCTGTCGATAGGGGGCCCAAGGGGGGAGGCGGCCCAGGTGGACGCGAACCCGACGTAGGGAGAGTTTTCTCGCCCCCGCCGCCCCTACCCGTTCCCATCCCTGGGGGCTGCGCCCCCAGACCCCCCTTTGTCCTCAAACGCCGGACGGGCTGAGTGGTGCCGGCCGGTCTTGATCTTTCAGCCCAGGCCGAGGCATTTCAGCCCGGGCCCAGGGCATTTCAGCCCGTCCGGCGTTTGAGGACAAGGCCCCTTCAGGGCCGGAGCGGGGGTTCGGGGGCGGCAGCCCCCGAGGATGGGAACGGGTAGGGGCGGCGGGGGCGAAAAAGTGCCGCCTCAGCCCCGTTCCGCCGCCAGCGCCGCAGGCACCCCCACCCCCGGCCCACTCACCGGCGGCACCGCGACATCCACCGTCCGAGCCAACCGCGCCCCCTCCGGCCCATACACCGCCCGCGGCTCCGGAAACACCCGCAGCAGCGTCAGGAACAGGACCGCGGAGACGGCCAGGGACAGCGGCAGGCTGATGTCGATGCCGTTCGCCAGATTCCCCAGCGGTCCGACGAACTGCCCCGGGATGTTGGTGAACAGCACACCGATCACCGCCGAGACCCACCACGCGGTCATGCCCCGCCAGTTCCAGCCGTGCGCGAACCAGTAACGCCCGCCCCGCTGACGCCGGTTGAAGACCTGGAGCGCGTCCGGGTCGTACCAGCCGCGCCGCGTGTAGAAGCCCAGGATCATCACCACCATCCACGGCGTCGTGCAGGTGATGATCATCGTGGCGAACGTCGAGATCGACTGGACGAGGTCGAACCCGAACCGGCCCACGAAGATGAACACGATCGACAGCACACCGACCAGCACGGTGGCCCGCACCCGGGACAGCCGGGGGAACACCGACGAGAAGTCGAGCCCGGTCCCGTAGAGGGAGGTCGTGCCTGTCGACATGCCGCCGATCAGCGCCAGCAGACACACCGGCAGGAAGAACCAGCCGGGCGAGATCGCCAACAGGCCGCCCACGAAGTCGGGCGCGGCCGGATCGACGTAGTCCGGAGCCTTCGTCGCGATGATGCTCGCGGTCGCCAGCCCGAACAGGAACGGCAACAGCGTCGCCAGCTGCGACAGGAACGCCGCGCCGATCACCCTGCGGCGTGGCGTGTCCGCCGGGATGTACCGCGACCAGTCGCCGAGGAACGCGCCGAACGACACCGGGTTGGACAGCACGATCAGCGCCGCGCCGATGAAGGACGGCCAGAACAGCTCCTGCGTCGCCGCGTCCGCCGAGTCCGTGAAGACACCGGCGTACGACGGATCGAAGTCACCGGCGAACGCGACCGCGCCGACCAGGAACAGCACCGTCGCCGACAGCACCGCGATCTTGTTCACGAACAGCATGAACCGGAACCCGTACACGCACACCGCCAGCACCAGACCGGCGAAGAGCGCGTAGGCGACGCCGTACGTCACATCGCCGCGCGGCAGACCGAACAGCCGGTGGGCGCCGCCGACCAGGGCGTCGCCGGAGCTCCACACCGAGATGGAGAAGAAGGCGATCGCGGTGAGGAGGGAGAGGAAGGAGCCCACCACGCGGCCGTGGACGCCCAGGTGTGCGGAGGACGAGACCGCGTTGTTGGTGCCGTTGACCGGGCCGAAGACCGCCATCGGGCAGAGGATCAGCGCGCCCACGACCACTCCGAGGAGCGTGGCCGCGAGGCCCTGCCAGAAGGAGAGGCCGAACAGGATCGGGAAGGCGCCGAGGACACAGGTGGAGAACGTGTTGGCGCCGCCGAAGGCGAGCCGGAACAGGTCGAGCGGGGTCGCGGTGCGGTCCGCGTCGGGAATGCGTTCGACGCCGTGTGTCTCGACCTCGGTGAGGGCCGGCGGCGCGGCGGTGGGGGAGAGGGCTGACTGGGGCTGTGAGGACGGCGAGGGCAAGGGAGGCTCCAGCGGGGGATCGGCGGTGGAGCGCGTTGTGGCGCGGACAGAGGGAAGGGCTGCCGTCGCCGCTGGGGTGTGCGGCGCAGGCGGATGCCGTCCTCGGGTGGTCTGCCGACCGTAGGGGGACCGGCGAAGGCCGCACCAGAGGACGTTTCATCCATCTTTCGAGTCCCTCATGGATGGATGTGCCATGGGGGTGACGGGTGAACCGGCAGTCGTTTCGCCGGCCGTACCGGAATGTTTCAGGCCGATTAAAAAGGCTGGTGAATCCGGCCAGTCGGTCGCCCCGAGCGATCAACAACCGCTCAGTTGCGGGCTTCAGGCGTTCGAATCACGTAACTTCACGCCACTGATTCAATACGCAAGGTTACCGAAACGCATGGGGTCGAGATGAGTTTCGGCGCCGGACTCGGCAGACTCACGCTCGCCGATCCGGCCCGACCGGCTGGGATCGAGTACCCATGCGGACCGTTGGACCTTCGATTCGCATTCGAACTGAGCGGAAGGATGCACACAATGCCGAACACCGCGCGCTGGGCAGCGACTCTGACCCTGACGGCCACCGCCGTCTGCGGCCCCCTCACCGGGGCCGCCGTCGCTGCTCCGGCCCCCGCGCCCGCCGGGCTCTACGCACCCTCGGCCCTGGTGCTCACCGTGGGGCACGGTGAGGTCTCGGCCGCCGTCACCCCCGAGCGCGCCGTCACCCTCACCTGTGCGCCGACGGCCTCGGGCACCCATCCGGCCGCGTCCGAGGCCTGTGCCGAACTCCGGGCCGTGGGCGGGGATCTGGGCGTCCTTGAGGCGAGAAGTGATGTGAAGTGCACCAAGCAGTACGACCCCGTGGTCGTCACCGTCGAGGGCGTGTGGCGGGGCCAGCGGGTCGCCTATGAGCGGACCTTCGCGAACGAGTGCGTGAAGAGCACCTACGGGACGGCCGTCTTCACGTTCTAGGGACCGGGGTCGCGCGCTCCCGTGAGCCTTGCAGGACGCTCGCGGATGGGGAGGGCGATCCCTGTGTCGCGGGGTGCCGCGCGATCTCGCAGCGGGGCCGGTCGGTGGTGTGGGGCCGCCGACCGGCCCTTGACGTGTGTACGGGGAAGCCCTACTCCGGGATCCGGGCGAGCGGCGGGAAACGGTGCAGCAGACCCGCCGCGCGCAGCAGGCGGTGGAGGCGGGGCGTGTCGGAGACCAGACGCAGGCGTCCGCCGCGTTCGCGGGCCCGGGTGTCCGCCCGGCACAGTTCGCGCAGGCCCGAGCAGTCGAAGAAGTCGACGTGCCGGAGGTCGACCAGGACGTCCGGGCCGGGGCACGAGGTCGCGGCGTCCAGGTGCTCGGCGAGAAAGCCCGAGGTCGCCAGGTCGATCTCACCGGTGACCTCGACCACGGTGAACGGCCCGCTCGGGTACGTACGGGCATACGGGCCGGCCGTCGGCGGCGGGGCTCCGGACGAGTCCGGGGCCGTGCGCTCGGGCGGCCCGGGGATGCGGTCTTCGGCTTCCGGCGTCATGGCCGCTCCACCTCTGCAGGGGGCGCATTCGATCTCGGTAGCTACCCCGGCGGAGTCGTGACCATCCCTGACACACGCCCCGCAAGATCTGGTTCACTCGACAAGGTGAATTACGGCCGTATTGGTTGACGTTTCCGTGGGGTGTGCACTCACTCGCCCTGCCAGGGGTGCGGTCGCGGCCACCAGCCCGGTACCGACCGGCGGTAACGCTCGTACTCGGCGCCGAACCGGTCGGCCAGCGCCGGCTCCTCGTACCAGCGCGCGAACGCCCACATCAGCAGCCCGGCGCAGACGCCGTACGTGAACAGGACCGGCCGGGCGAGCAGGAGCGCCTGGCCCGCGACGACGGCGACGACCGCCACGTACATCGGGTTGCGCACGTAGCGGTAGAGGCCGCCCACGACCAGATGTTCGGTGGGCGCGACCGGGGCCGGGGTGCCGAGGCCCTCGGCGGCGAAGCGGACGAAGGCCGACAGCAGGACGGCCGTGCCCGCCGTAAGCGGGATCAGGCCCACCAGTCGTATGGGCAGCCACCAGTCTCCCGTACGCCAGCCCGTCAGCCACCACGGCAGGAGGACCGCCACGGTGCCGGGGGCGAGTGCCAGGAAGAGTGAACTGCCCAGGGCCGCCGCCGATTTGCGCATGCCTTCACCATGGCAGCGCGGCGGACGTCACGACAGGCGGGAGGGGCCGCCGTCTCCCTGAAGACGGCGGCCCCTCGGTCCGGACGACCCGGGTGGGTCACATGTGGACGACCGGGGCGGCGCTCTCGTCCTGGGCCCGTACGCCGGGGCGGTACAGGAGGAAGGTGATCAGCGCGCCCGCGGCGAAGAAGCCCGCCGACCACCAGAAGGCGGTGGTGTAGCTCTCGATCGTCGACTGGGCCTGGACCAGCTTGTCGCTCGCGTTGCGGCCGGACAGGTAGTTGGTCGCGGCGCTCGCGGCGAGCGTGCTCAGCAGCGCCGTACCGATCGAACCGCCCACCTGCTGCATGGTGTTGACCGTCGCGGAGGCCACTCCCGCGTCCTCGGCGCCGATTCCGCTGGTGGCCAGCTGCATCGCGGGCGGCATGATGACGCCCATGCCCACGCCGATCACCAGCAGCTGCGGCAGGACGGCGGTGCTGAAGTCCGAGCCGACGCCGATACCGGTCAGCCAGACCATGCCGACCGCGCCGAGGGCGAAGCCCAGCGGGATGATGATCTTGGGGCCGAAGCGGGGCACGAGCTTGGTGGTGGACACCTGGGCCGCGACCATCAGGGCCGCCATCATCGGCATGAAGGCCAGGCCGGTCTTGGTGGGGCTGAAGCCGAGGTTCAGCTGCAGGTAGTAGGTGAGGAAGAGGAAGACACCGAACATGCCCGCGCCCGAGATGAGCACCGTGAGGAACGACGCCCCCCGGTCCCGGTCGAGCAGGACGCGCATCGGCAGCAGCGGGTGCTTGGCGCGGGTCTGCCACTGGGTGAACGCCACCAGGAGCACAGCGCCGGCGATCAGGAAGCCCCAGGTCTGCGGTGAACTCCAGTCGTGCGTCTCGGCGTTGGAGAAGCCGTAGACCACGGAGAAGAGACCACCGGCGACCAGTACGGTGCCCGGGACGTCGATCTTGGAGTTGGCGGCGTCCCGGTGGTTGCTCAGCAGCATCCAGCCGCCCACGAACGCGACGACGGCGAAGATCAGGTTGACGTACAGCGTCCAGCGCCAGTCGAGCGCGTCGGTCAGCAGACCGCCGAGTAGCAGGCCCACCGCGCCGCCGGCCCCCGCGATCGCGCCGTACACGCTGAACGCGCGGGCCTTTTCGCGCACGTCGGTGAAGGTCGTGTTGAGGAGGGAGAGAGCGGCGGGCGCGAGCAGCGCGCCGAAGACACCCTGGAGGGCACGGGCGATGACCAGCATCTCGAAGCCGTTCGCGGCGCCGCCGAGGACGGAGGCCCCGGCGAATCCGGCGACACCGATGAGGAAGGCGGGCTTGCGGCCGAAGAGGTCGGCGATCCGGCCGCCGAGCAGCAGCAGGGAGGCGAAGGCCAGCGCGTACGCGGTGACGATCCACTGCCGGTTGCCGTCGGAGAAGCCGAGGTCGGCCTGTGCGGAGGGAAGCGCGATGTTCACGATGGTGGCGTCGAGGACGACCATCAGCTGCGCGATTCCGATGATCGCGAGGATCCACCACCGCTGCGCGTTCGGCGCGGCGGACCCCTTGTCCGTGGTGTTCGCGACGCCCTTCGGGGCGCCTTCGGTCAGGGACTGGGACATCTGAGCACACTCCAGGGAAGGTCGCTCGTGAAGAGGAGAGGCGGCAGGGAACAGTGAGCAGAGGAGTAATGGAGACCGGGGGTTACGAATACGTAAACGAAACTGTTTCGTACTCCCGACGCTTCGAGCCTAGACCACTTTCATCGAAACGGCAAAGTATCGATACGGGAAAGTATCGCTAGGGAGGATGTGCGGACGTGCGGAGCGGCAGGCTGACGGTCGACGGGGCCGAGCTGTACTACGAGGTACGCGGGGTCGGTCCGGCCCTGTTGATGATCAGCGGCGCCGGAGGAGACGCCGGCTACTACTCCGGGATCGCCGAGGGCCTCGCCGACGCCTTCACGGTGATCACCTACGACCGGCGCGGCAACTCCCGCAGCACGGGCGGCGATGACGGTCCGATGGAGCTGGCCCGGCAGGCCGCCGACGCCCGCGACCTCGTCGGCGCACTCGCGGGCGGCCGGGCCCTGGTCTTCGGCAACAGCGGCGGCGCGATCGTCGGCCTGACGCTGGCCGCGCTCCACCCGGAGTGCATGTTGGGCCTGATCGCCCATGAACCGCCCGCCGTGAACGTCCTCCCCGACGGCGACCCCGGGCGCGGCTTCTTCGCCGAACTGGCCGGCCTGTACGCGGCGGGCGGCGCCCCGGCGGCGGGCCGCCGCTTCGGCGAGACGACTCGCGGCGAGGGCTCCTACCGCTGGCCCGCCGACCTGTGGAAACGGTTCCTGGGCAACGCCGACCACCTCTTCGGCCGCGAATGGCCCGCCTTCGCCGCCTTCCACCCCGACGAGGAGGCGCTGCGCGCGGCCCCGTTCCCCATCGTCCTGGGCGCGGGCGCCGACGACCGGGGTACGTACTACGCCCTGCCGTCGATCGAGATCGCCCGCCGGATCGGCGTCCCGTGGGTGGAGTTCCCCGGCATCCACATGGAGTTCCTGCGCCACCCGTCCCGCTTCGCGGCGGCCGTACGAGTGCTGGCGACGCAGATGTACGCCGCCGACGGCAAGGTCCCGGACCTGTGGCGGGGCGCACCGGAGGCACCCTGACGGTCCCCTACGCCAGTTGCCGCCGCACCAGCTCGTGCAGCCGCCCGTCCGTGTCCGCCAGCAGTTGTGCCGGTGGACCCTGCTGGGCGACCTTGCCGTCCTCCATCACGATCACCCGGTCCGCGTCGAGCACCGTCGACAGCCGGTGGGCGATCACGATCCGGGTGGCGTTCAGCGCACGCGTGCTCTCGATGACGATGCGCTGGGTCTCGTTGTCCAGGGCGCTGGTCGCCTCGTCGAAGAAGAGGATGCGCGGCCTGCGGATCAGCGCCTGCGCGATCATCAGCCGCTGTCGCTGGCCGCCCGAGATCGCGCCGCTGCCCTGGACGATGGTGTGCAGCCCCATCGGCATCCGCTGGATGTCCTCGGCGAGGCCCGCCATCGCGGCGGCGGCCATCGCCTCCTCCGGCGTGTAGGGCTCCGTACCGCAGATGACGTCCAGGATCGAACCCGTCATCGGCTGGGCGTGCTGGAGCACGACACCGCACTGACGTCGTACGGCCGACTGGTCGAGCGCGCCCAGGTCCTGGCCGTCGTACAGCACACTGCCCGAGACCGGTTTGTCGAAGCCGATCAGCAGCCGCAGCAGGGTCGACTTGCCGCAGCCGCTGGGGCCCACGATCGCGACAAACTCTCCCGCCTTCACCTGGAAGGACACGTCGTCCAGGACGAGCGGGCCGTCGTCCGAGTAGCGGAAGGCGAGTCGGCGGGCCTCGATCGCGCCGGTCAGCACGCCGGGCCGGGTGCTCGCGACGCGTACCTCCGGGGTCGCCTCAAGGACCGGCTTGATCTCCTCGTACAGCGGGAGCGCGGCCACCCCGGAGACGAAGGCGCCGGTCAGTTGGGTGACCGACGTCAGGAGCATCGTCACCGAGGTGTTGAAGGTGAGGAAGGCCGCCGCCGACATCTCACCGCGCGCCGGGCCCGCGAGCAGCATGAACATCAGCAGCGTGCAGATCGGCAGGTAGACCGCGCCGAGGACCGTGGTGAGGTTCTTGATGCGGCCGACCTTCTGTTGCAGCTCACGGCTGCGCGCGAACTCGCCCGCCCAGGCCGCGTACGCGTAGTTCTCGGCCGCCGCGACCCGCAGTTTGGGCAGTCCACGCAGGGTCTGGAAGGCCTGGTTGTTCAGCTTGTTGGAGAGCACGATCAGGCGCCGCTGCCAGCGGACCTGCCAGAGGCCAAGTCCCAGGAACACAGCGGCGATCACCACCAGCATGCCGATCGCCGCCAGTGCCATCGGGACGCTGTACCAGAGGAGCAGGCCCAGGTTCATCGCCGCGACCGTGACCGACTGGGTGACGACCGGGGCAACTCCCGCCAGCAGCTTGCGGATCGCGCTGATGCCCATCGCCGCACTCGCCAGCTCACCGGTCGAGCGCTCGGTAAAGAACTTCGTCGGCAGCCGCAACAGCCGGTCCCAGACGGCCGGTTGGAGCGTCGCCTCGATCCGGCCCTCCATCCGGAGCAGGGTGAGGTTCTGCATCAGCATGAAGGCCGCCGCCACCACACTGCTGATCATCACGGCCAGACAGAACTGCACGATCAGCGTGGTCTGCGCCTTCGGCACGAACTCGCCGAGCACCTTGCCGGTGGCGACCGGCACGAGTGCGCCGATCGCGATCGTCACCAGGCTGCTCAGCAGCAGGTTCACCACATCGCCCCGGCTGCCGCCCATGCTGAACCGCAGCAGCCGCAGCGGGCTCATCCCGCGTTCGGGCAGCGGCCGGTAGAACATCACCGCCCGCTCCTCGAACTCCGCCGCGTTCGCTTTCTCCACCGGCGTCTCGCGCCCCGACGACGGCTGTACGGCCACATAGCCGCCGCGCCGCCACAGCAGCGCGACCGGAGAACCCGACAGACTCCGGTGACCGACCAGCGGGCCCACGTTGTCGTGCCACCAGCGGCCGTCGAGCCGGACGGCCCGGGTACGGACACGGGAGGCGAGCGCGATCCGTTCGACCGGGTCGAGCCGGTCGCTCTCGGTGCCGCTCTGCGCGGGCTCGGCGAGCGTGATCCCGGCCGCCCCGGCGACCAGCTTGCAGGCCGCGTACGTCGCATCCGCGTCGGCGGCGGTCGTGCGCTTCGCCGACTGCTTGCCGATCGACGCCAGCAGGGTCCGGTCGGCCTGGGCGCGGACGGCCTCGCCCGCCTTGATACCGGCCGCCGTACGGGTCTCGTGGCGGCGCTCCAGCTGCTCGATCCACCGGTCGAGGGTGGTGAGCAACCGGTGCTGCTGGTCGACCATGCCCTGCCAGACCCCGGGGTCCATCAGCAGGTCGGCGGCGGCCTCGGCGCCGTACAGCGATCCGTACTGCACGCTGCCCGGCGGGACCTGCATCCAGAACACGTCGTCGTCGGTCGGCGCGGCGGCCCGTTCCGAGGCCATCGGCGCCTGGAAGAGGACGGACATGCCTCGGCCGACGCCCAGGGCGAGGGCGTACTCCAGCGGGCTGGTCGCGGGGGGCACGTACTGGGCGTTGCCGTACTCGTCGTACGACCAGGTCTGGGTGTCCGGCGTCTGGTACAGCTCGCGCAGGCCGATGCGGTGCACCACGCAGTCGCGCACCGGGCGGGCGACCAGCGTGTGTTCCGGTCCGGTGACCGGGCCGAGCAGCAGCGCGCCCGCCTCAAGCCGGCCGATGTGGTGCCACTGGCCCTGCTCCACGGCGTCCACCGCGTACAGGTCGAGCGCGCCGGACGCGACCAGCCACAGCACCTGCGGGCCTTCGAGGTCGAGCCGGGTCTGCCCGGACAGGTCGTAACGCGTGCCCATCTGGCCGAGCGCGGTGAGGACGACGTCTTCCTCGTGAACGGTCGTCATCTCATCGCTCCCTGACCAGCTCGGCGTACGCCCCGCCGGCCGCCACCAGGGCGTCGTGCCGCCCGCGTTCCACGATCGTGCCGTGCTGGAGCACGACGATCTCGTCGCTGTCGCGCACCGTGGAGAGCCGGTGGGCGATCACCACACAGGCGCAGCCGCGCTTGCGCAGGTTGTCGATCACTGTCTGCTCGGTCTCCGCGTCCAGCGCGCTGGTCACCTCGTCGAGGACGAGAATGCTGGGGTTGCGCACCAACGCCCGTGCTATCTCCAGGCGTTGACGCTGTCCGCCGGAGAAGTTCCGCCCGTCCTGCTCGACCCGGCTGTGGATACCGCCCGGCCTGCGCGTCACCACGTCGTACAGCGCCGCGTCCTCAAGGGCCGCCACCACCGACTCGTCCGGGATCGACGGGTCCCACAGCGCCACGTTGTCCCGGACGCTGCCCTCGAACAGGAACACGTCCTGGTCGACGAAGGAGACGGAGGCCGCGAGCGCACCGCGCGGAATGTCGTCCAGACGCTGTCCGTCGATACGGATCACGCCCTCCCAGGGCGCGTACAGGCCCGAAATCAGCCTGGAGACCGTCGACTTGCCGCTGCCGGAGCCGCCCACCAGCGCCACCTGCTGACCTGGACCGACGGTCAGGTCGAAGCCGGAGAGGAGCGGCTTGTCGAGGGGGCTGTAGCCGAAGGTGATGTTCTGCAGTTCTACGTGGCCGTGCAGGCGGCGCGTCGAATCGCCGCCGCCCGGCCGGTTGTACAGCGGATCCGCCTGGAAGTTCTCGACGTCCTTGAGCCGGGCCACGTCCGCCGCGAAGTCCTGGATGCGGCCCGCCACACCGTTCAGCCGGGTCAGCGGCGCCGTGAACCGAACGACCAGGGCCTGGAACGCCACCAGCAGACCCACGGACAAGTGCCCCTCGACGGCCCGCATCCCGCCGATCCACAGGATCAGCGCACTGTTCAGCGTCGCCAGCGTCGGTGCGACGACACCCAGCCAGGCGCTCGGCACCCCGAGCCGCTGCTGCTCCTCCAGCGTGGTCGCGTGCTGTCCGGCCCACTTGCGGAAGTAGCCCTCCTCGCCGCCGGTCGCCTTCATCGTCTCGATCAACTGGAGCCCGGAATAAGCGGTGTTGGTCAACCGGGCGTTGTCCGCGCGGAGTTTGGCGGTACGGGTCGCCCGCAGCCGGATCACCACCCGCATGGCCACGATGTTCAGCAGCGCGACCCCGATGCCGACGGCCGTCAACTGAGGGTCGTACGTATAGAGGAGCACCGCGTACAGCATGACGACGACCGCGTCGACGCCCGCCGCCGAGAGGTCGCGGGCCAGCGTCTCGGACACCGAGTCGTTCGACTGGAGGCGCTGGACCAGGTCGGCCGGGCTGCGCTGGGAGAAGAAGGTGACCGGGAGACGGAGGAGATGGCGCAGGAAGCGTGCGCTGCTCAGGGTCGAGGAGATGATGCGGCCGTGCAGCAGGTTCGCCTGCTGCAGCCAGGTCAGTACGAGGGTCAGTGCCACGCACGCGCCCATCGACGCGAACAGCACCTCCAGCATCGAGGTCTGGCCGCCGATGAGGAACGTGTCGATGTAGGTGCGGCTGAGCGCGGGCATCGCGGCGCCCACCGCCACCAGCAGCAGACTCGCCAGGATCGCGGCGGGCATCGTGCCCGAAGTGCCGCGCAGCCGGGCCGGCATGGCACCCAGGACGCCCGGTTTACGCCCGCCGCGCTCGAAGTCGGGGCCCGGCTCCATGACGAGGACGACTCCGGTGAAGCTGGAGTCGAAGTCCTCCATCGGCACGAAACGGCGGCCCTTGCCCGGGTCGTTGATGTACACCCCGCGCCGGCCGAAGCGGCGCCCCATGCCGTCGAGGACGACGTAGTGGTTGAACTCCCAGAACAGGATCGCGGGCGCGTTCACCTCGGCGAGCGCGGCCGTGTCCATCTGCATGCCCTTGGCCGTCAGACCGTAACTCCGCGCCGCCTTCAGGAGGTTGCTCGCGCGCGAGCCGTCCCGGGAGACACCGCAGGCGATGCGCAGCTCTTCGAGGGGGATGTGCCGACCGAAGTGTCCGAGGACCATGGCGAGCGAGGCCGCGCCGCACTCCACGGCCTCCATCTGGAGGACGGTCGGGGTACGCACGGACTTGCCGCTGCCCTTGGGGACCGTGCGCCGGGGCGGGGCCGAGCGGCGCTTGGCCCGGGAGTTCTGTGCGGCACTCACGGCAGCAGCCAATCGACGGGACGCTGGTCGGCCAGCCGGATCGAGCCCGAGGCCAGGGTCATGGAGGTGAGCTTGAACGGCGGCCCGTCGGCCGACGACCACTCGTAACCGCTCTTCGTGGCCGACGACTTGTCCAGCCTCACCAGGACGGCGACCGGCCGGCCCTTCTTGGTGAACTGCTCGCCCAGCTGGCTGTCCCCGAGGAACGCGCCGATCTGCTGCTGCGCCTGGGGAGCCCGGTCCACCGACTTCACATGGCCGCGCAGCACCCCGTACTGCTGGGTGGGTGCCGTCTGGACGGTCAGGTCGACGGCCGCGTTCGCGGGAATCGTGGCGGCGTTCTCGGCGGGGACGTACACCGTCGCGTACAGCGGATCGCTCGCGCGGGCGACCTTCTCCACGGCCGCGATGTTCGTGCCCGTCCCGATGATCTGGCCGATCGTGGCGGCGAGCGCGGTGAGCCGGCCCGCGGCGACCGAGCGGACGACCGTGTCGCCGGAGGCCGTACGGACCTTCAGCACAGGCGAGTTGGCGGGCAGCCGGGCGCCCTCCTCGGCGAGTACCGCGGTGATCTGGCCGGAGACGGGGCTCTGCAGGACGTAACTGCCCTCCCCGTGCGTGAGGATGGCGGGCGCGCTCACCGTGGAGGAGACGGACCCCGTGACCGCCCACACGGACGCGGCGGCCATGACGACCACCGTGACGGAGAGGACCAGCCAGCCCTGGGGGCGCGCGAAACGCACCGGAAGGTCCAGCTCTTCGGGCGACTGGAGCTTGGCGAGGGCCTGTTGGCGGAACTGCACGGGCTTTCCTCACCTGCGTGACGAAGACTTGCCTGAGAAAGGCCGATGGTTTGTGGCAACCGAGAATCCCGGAACCGCGAAACGGTTCCGGGACTCAGCGGCACAAGGCGTCGATCAGAGACCGGCGACCAGGTTGGTGACCGCACCGGTGTTCAGGCCGGTGAGGCCCTCGACAGTGCCGACGACCGTGCCGACCAGCGGGGTGACGCCGGGGGCAACGCTGTCCACCAGGCCCGTGACGGTGCCGACGGCGTTCAGGGACAGACCGCCGGAGACGGCGTCGAGAGCGGCGTCCGACAGCTCGGCGGTCTCAACCTGGGGGGTGGAGTTCATGATGGAACTTCCCTTCGTATGGGTGTTTCAAGGGGGAGAGCGGCCCCCACTGGGGACAGATGACGGCCGCGATCGCAGGACCAGTCAGGCTCGTTTCCGGAACCTGTGCGGCCCCTGCGATGCGATGGATCAAAGCACGCCCGCACAGCCGTCTTCCAATCAACCAACGCCCTCACCAGGGCACTTGAGCCCCACGGGCCCCAAACCGTGAGGGCGTGCGCACGGCTTCGCGGCGACTTCTTCACATGCCGCACCGCTTCGGCGCACCCCGGCTCTTGCGGCCGGGCACACACGTCGGACATGGGTGCGCGACCGAATCGGACAGTCCGCCATCAAAGGCGTGGCGTGTAACGGGCGGATGTGCGGAACAGGAGTGTGCGGTGACCTGACTGAGTATTCGATGTGCAGATTCCCTGAAGCCGGGATTCGTATCGGTTTGACCGACACAAAGCCATGAGGCGATTACGGAAAGTGTTTCGCTGTGCCTTTCCTGTGCGTCTGCTTGATCCGGAAGGGCGATACGGACGAGTGCCGGCGGCTCGGGGGACCGGCTTGATCCGGACATCGGATCCGGTCACCGCGCACGGATATGTCGGGGGCGGGTGGGGTGCGGTCAGGGGGACGAAAGCCCTGGGTGTCGCCGGTGCCGCGATCATCGGCGAGGTGTCCGCGGCGGCCGGTGGAGTCCGCCCCGGACGACCGCTCCCATCAGGGCGTTCGCCGCAGGGCGCGGTGCCGGCCCAACTCCTCGGCGGACAGGCCGGGATCGACCGCTCAGGGCGCGAAGCCGGTGGAATGGATCTTGTCTGCTTCGGCAGGCGTCATCGGCATATGGGTGGTTGTTCCCGGCGGCTCTCGGTCAGGGCCTGGCAATGGCCGATTCGCTGTTTCGCAAAGGGAGTTGGCAAACGCGTTTGAACGCCCCACGTGAACCGTCCGTACCTACAGCCATCCAGGCGCCCCAGTCGGTCGCCGAGAACGATCGGCGGCTAAGACCCCGCCCCGCAGGAGGTCAAGAAGTTGAGTCACAAGCGAGTTCCGAAGCGTAAGGCCGCGATAGCGGTGGGCAGTGTCGCGGCGATCGGCGCGGCGGCACTGCTGCTGCCCAACGCCATGGCGTCCCAGACCGACGCTGCGGACGGCGCGGCTCCGAAGACCCTGAAGGCGACGGCGGCCTCGGATCTCGCCTCGCAGCTGGAGGAACTGCTCGGGGACGCCTTCGCAGGCTCCTACTACGACGCCGACAAGCAGCAGCTCATCATCAACGTCGTCGACGTCGAGGGTGACAACAACAACGTCATCATCCAGGCCCAGAAGGCCGGCGCCGCAGTCCGCGAGGTCGAGAACAGCATCGCCGAGCTGAAGGCGGGCGCGCAGACCCTCAAGGCCGAGGCGACCATCCCGGGTACCGCCTGGTCCGTCGACCCCCGGACCAACAAGATCCAGGTCACCGCCGACAGCACGGTCACCGGCGCCAACTGGGACACCATCGAGTCGACCGTCCAGAGCCTCGGCGCGGGCATGGCGACCATCAAGAAGAGCGCGGGCACCTTCAAGCCCCTCGCCGTGGAGGGCGGCGACGCCATCTTCGGCGGCGGCGCCCGCTGCTCCCTCGGCTTCAACGTGGTGACCGGCGACGGCACGCCCGGCTTCCTGACCGCCGGTCACTGCGGTGTCGCCGCGGCCGAGTGGTCGGAGGAAGAGGGTGGCGCGCCGGTCGCCACGGTCGAGGCGGCCACCTTCCCGGGCGACGGAGACTTCGCACTCGTGAAGTACGACGACCCGGCGACCGTGGCCGACAGCACCGTCGACGTCGGGGGTGGTCAGACCGTCGACATCCTCCAGGCCGCCGAGGCCGAGGTCGGCCAGCAGGTCTTCCGGATGGGCTCCACGACGGGCCTCAACGACGGCGAGGTCACCGGCCTCGACGCCACCGTGAACTACCCCGAGGGCACGGTCACCGGCCTCATCCAGACCAACGTCTGCGCGGAGCCCGGCGACAGCGGCGGCTCGCTGTTCACCCAGGACGGCAGCGCGATCGGCCTGACCTCCGGCGGCAGCGGCGACTGCACGGTCGGCGGCGAGACCTTCTTCCAGCCGGTCACCACGGCCCTGGCGGCCGTCGGCGCCACCCTCGGCGCGGCTGACGCGGGCGCCGGCGCCGGAGATGAGGCCGGCGCGGGCGAGGAAGCGGGCGCCGGTGAGGAAGCCGGTGCCGGTGAAGAGGCGGGCGCCGGCGAGGAAGTCGGCGCCGGTGAAGAGGCTGGTGCCGGTGAGGAAGCCGGTGCGGGCGAGGAGGCCGGACTCGGTGAAGAGGTCGGCGGTGACGAACTCGGCGGTGTGGACGACCAGGCCACCGAGGGCGTCGACGACGGCACCGGTCTGGAGACCGAAGGCCACTGACCGGCCACACCACCAGTAGTACCGGCCGCCAGTGAAACGGTCCGGCCCTCCGGCGGGAGGGCCGGACCGTTCTGCGTTCGTGGGCCTCCGGCGGAGCGGCGGCGGAGTTCCGTGGGCGCACGTGTGCGTGGCTGGCTCCGGGCCCCGCCCTGTAGGCCGGACGGCCGTGGGCGACCGGCTCGGCGGCTGTCGCCTCTGGGCGTGTCCTCGGTGCAGGTGTGCGTGGCATGGTTCCGGGCCTCGGCCCTGTACCGCGGACGGCCCACGGCCCACCGGCGTGCACGTTCCTCCCGTAGGGCAGCCGTCGCCGCCGGCGCCAGAGCCGTCAGTTCTCCGGTTTTGCCCTCAGTAGCAGCAGCGCGATGTCGTCCGCCCGGGCCGTCGTCCCCGCGCCGAACTCGACCAGCCCGTCGGCGAGTTCGTCCAGTGGGCGGTCGCCGGTTTCCGCGAGCCGCTGCCCCAGCGCGGCCAGTGCCTCGTCGATGTCGACGCCCGGGGACTCGATCAGGCCGTCCGTGTACAGGGCCAGGACCGAGCCCGGCGGCAGCTCGACCTCGGTTGTCGGGTACGAGGCCGAGGCATCGATTCCCAGCAGCGGGCCCCCGGCCAGATCGAGCACGCGCACCTGCCCGTCCGGGCGTCTCAGCAGCGGCTGCGGATGCCCCGCGCGGGCCATCACGGCCCGCCCGGATCCCGGGTCCAGCCGCAGATACAGACAACTGGCGAACAACTCGGTCCCGAGATCGATCAGCAGCCGGTTGGTGCTGCTCATGACCTCCTCAGGCGCCTGACCGACGGTCGTGTACGCCCGTACGGCCGTACGGATCTGCCCCATCAGGGCGGCCGCCGTCACGTTGTGCCCCTGGACGTCCCCGATCACCGCCGAGGCCCGCCCGTGCGAGGTCACCAGGTCGTAGAAGTCGCCGCCGATGTCCATGCCCTGGGTGGCGGGCAGATAGCGCGCAGCGGCCTCGAACCCGGGCAGCGACGGCAGGGAAGCGGGCAGTAGAGCGGCCTGGAGGCCGTGCGCGACCCGGTGCTTGGCGTCGTACAGCAGGGCCCGCTCCAGGGCCTGGGCGATCAGACCGCCGAGACTGGTCAGGACGGCGCGCTCGTCGGCGGGGAACGCGTGCTGTTCGGCGTACCCCAGCACACACGTGCCCACCGGCCGCCCGGACGCGATCAGCGGGAGATACGCCCAGGCCGCCATCGTCCCGACCACCTCCCGCACCGTCGGATACAGCCGGTCCAACTGTCCCCGCGACTCGAAGAAGGCGGGCACCCCGGTGGTGAGGACCTGCGTCCCCGGGGTCTGTTCGGACAGCGGCAGCCCGTCGAACCGCTCCACCAGCTCCGGGTCCTCGAACCCCCGGTGCCCGACCACACGCATGCGCCCGCCCCGCGAGCCCAGCATCACCAGCGTCTGGCAGCCCACCGCCGGCATGATCTCGTCCGCGACCAGCTGGACGACATCCTGGACGCCTGCCGCCTCGGTGAGCGCCCCCGCCAGGGACAGCACCTGCGAGATCGTGACGAGGCTGGACGGTCCGCCCGGCCGCCGCTCCGCCCGGTCCAGCTCGGCCACCGCCCGTGCCCTGGTGATCCGTACGCTCAGTCCGGTCGTGCTCGGATACAGCCGGAACGACAGCCAGTCGCCGGGTGGGCGCAGCGCCACGAACGACGTGACGTGCAGACTGAACAGCGCGGCGCGGTAGCGGTCCTCGTACACCGGATCGTTCAGCCAGGGCACCGACGCCCACAACCGACTGCCGAGCAGCTCGTCCGCAGGTACCCCCAGCAACTCGGCGGCCGCCGCGTTCACGAAACCGACCCGCCCGTGCAGATCGAGGGAGCACAGCCCGTACGGCAGCCGCGACACCATCCGCGCCGCCTCGACCGTGCCGAGGGTGTCGGCCACCGGCGTGCCCGGCCAGGCGGCCAGCAGATCCGCCTCGGGCCGCAGCGTACGGTGCTCGGCGGCGGCCCGCTCCAGCCGCAGCGCCAGCCGGTCGCAGGCCGCGGTGAGCTGCTCCCGCTCCCGGTCCGACAGCTCCGGCGGATGCGAACCGGGCCAGGTCACGAAGACCGCTCCGTACACCGTCGAGTCGGTCGCCACCGGCAGGGCGGCCAGTGCGAAGGGGTACGGCAGCACGACGGCGACCCGTGGGTACCGCCGGGCCATGTCCTCCTCACCGCCCACCCACACGAACCGCCGCTCGCGCGCCGCCTGGGCGACGGGTACCGGCGAGCCGAGCCCGACCCGCTCCCAGGGCGCGGCGAAGGCCCGGGGCAGCCCGGCCATGACGGCCATCTCCAGTACGGACTCGCCCGGGGCCAGCAGATACACGCCGCCCGCGTGGGCCTGGACGTCGTCCATCATTCCGGCCAGCGCCAGCGACAGGAGTGGCCTGTCGAACGCCGCGGAGCCGCCGCCCGGTCGCCCGGAGACCTGCGCATCGCCCACCCGGACCACCTCCTCACCGGACCGGGCCCTCCCGGCTCAAGGCTCCCCCCACACGCCCCACCGCGCACGGCGAACGACCTGCTCGTTCTCTCGCCCCCGCCGCCCCTACCCGTCCCATCCCTGGGGGCTGCCGCCCCCAGACCCCCGCTTGTCGGCCTGAACGGCCTCGTCCTCAAACGCCGGACGGGCTGAGTGGGGTGCGGGCCGGTGCTGAGAGATCAAGCCTCGGCCGACGTTCGAGGACAACCGTGCTCAGCCCACCCCTTTCCCCGCCCATCCACCCCCGCCGCGCTTCAGGACGGGCCTGGGCATTCCAGCCCGTCCGGCGTTTGAGGACGAGCGCGTCCAGCGCGACCTTCCCACCCACCCGTCCGCAGCCCCACCCAGCCCCTCCGGCGTTTGAGGAGCGGGGGTTCGGGGGCGGAGCCCCCGAGGATGGGACGGGTAGGGGCGGCGGGGGCGAGAAACACCAGGACCCGGGTGGGCACCGGCGGTCGTGGCTCTGTGGGGCCGCCGTGCGGGGTGTCCACTGGGCCGACCGGTGTCGTCGGAACGGCACAGGGGCTGCGCCAGCGCCCCATACGCGCTGTAATGACGACGTGGTCAGTGAGGACGCGAGACGCGGAACGAGAACGCTGCGTGCCGAACTTGCCCTCAAGACCCTCCCCGCCGACCTCGACCCCCGCGAGTACCTGCGCCGCGTCCTCGAACAGGCGCTCGTCTTCGCGGATGTGGTCACCACCGCCGTGTACACCCCTGGTGATGGCGGTGATCTGCTGTGTCTCGTCGAGTCCGCCGGCGTGCCCCGCACGCTGTACGGCCTGCGCGACAGCTACGCGGTGGCCGGCGGATCGCCCGCCGCCGAGGCCCACCGCACCGGCCGGACGGTATGGCTCGGCCCCGGCGAACTCGCCGACTGCGCCGAGTCACGGCGGATGCCGACCGCCGACGTCCACCTGGCCGCCCTGCCCGTCCGCGCGGGGGCGGCCGTAGGTGACGGCGGGTGTCTGCTCGCCGTGACGGAGAGTCCCGGCGGCTTCGACGACGACGCCCGGGACTGTCTCGCCCTGCTCGCCGACGCAGTCGCCTGGCCCGCCCCGATCGCCGCCGGGGATCAAGGTGAACTTCCCGCCAACGCCTTCAGCCTCGCCATGGACACCGGCCGCGTCGAGGTCGGCGACGAACTCCTCGAACTGTTCGCGCTCGACCGGACCGACTTCGATGGAAGAGTCGAGACGCTGCTCGGGCTGACCGTGCCCGAGGATCTGCCCTCCCTCATGTCCGTCGTCGAGGCCGACCACATGTCCATCGGCGACCGCGAGCTGGAGTTCCGGGTGGTGCAGCCCGCCGGTCCGCCCCGGTGGCTGCGGCTGCGCGGACGGCTCGTGACCGGCGGGGAGGGCCGCCCCGCCCGGCTCGTGGGCACCGTGGGAGACGCCTCAACGCTGCGCTCGGGCGTCACCGACGTGGCCCGCGTCCAGCGCCTCGCCGCCGCCCTGGCCACCGCCGGGACCGTCCGCGACGTCGGCCAGGCCGTCGTCACCGCGCTGCGCGAGCCGCTGCGGGCCGACCGGATCGCCCTCGCCGAGCTGGAGAACGACCGGCTCGTCGTCACCGTCCTCGACCCGCCCGAACCCGAGTCCTGGCCCGAGCTGTGGCGCCTGGAATGGCGCTCCGAGTGGCCCGAGTCGCCGGTGCGCTCCATGCCCACACTGGCCGCCGCCCTGCGCGAGGGCCGCGCCGCGATCTGGCCCGCGGGCACCGAGATGGAGCCCGCGCTCGAAGGCGTCGGCCCCGGCGGTCTCGCCGTACTGCCGCTGCCCGCCGGCGGCCGGATGGCCGGCCTCTGCCTGATCGGCTGGGACAGCCCGCACGAGTTCGGCACCGACGAACGGGCCCTGCTCACCGCCGCCGCAGGCCTCGCCGGACAGGCCCTGACCCGCGCCCACGCCTTCGACGCCGAACACGAACTCGTCGGCATGCTCCAGCGCTCCCTGCTGCCCCGCCGGCTGCCCAAACTGCCCGGCGGGGTCGCCGAGGCCCGCTATCTGCCGACCACCGAGGGCCTGGAGGTCGGCGGCGACTGGTACGACGTGATCCCGCTGCCCGACAACCACGTCGCCCTCGTCATCGGCGATGTCCAGGGCCACAACGCGAGCGCCGCCACCCTCATGGGCCAGATGCGCACCGCCCTGCGCGCCTACGCCGTCGAGGGTCACCCGCCCGACGTCGTCGTCTCCCACTCCAACCGGCTCCTCGCCGACATGGAGACCGACCTCTTCGCCACCTGCTGCTATGTCGAGGTCGACATGGAGGAGGGCACCGCCTGGTACGTCCGCGCCGGCCACCTCCCCCCGGTCGTCCGCCACCCCGACGGCACCACCGAGGTCGCCGAGTCCGACGTAGGACCCCCGCTCGGTGTGCTGCCCCGGGCCGACTTCCCGATGAGCATGCTGCGCCTCCAGCCCGGCACCCTGCTCGCCCTCACCACCGACGGCCTCGTCGAGTCCGCGGAGACCGACGTCGAGGACGGACTCAACGCCCTCGCGGCCGACCTCGCCGCCGCCGACCCCGCCCACCTCGGCCTGGTCGCCGACGCCCTGCTCGCGGGCGCCAACCGCAACGACGACGTGGCCCTGCTCCTGCTGCGCTACGACGGCATGGAGAAGCGCCCGCTGCGCGAGAGCTGGACCGTGTGGCGGGTGCCCGAGGCGGTCCGGCACGCCCGCCGCTTCAGCAAGCGCACCCTGCGCACCTGGAGCCTGTCCGGCGAGGCGGGGGCCCCGGAGAACATCCAGGAGAACATGGACACCGTGCTCCTGGTCGTCTCCGAACTGGTCACCAACGCCCTCGTGCACACCGACGGCCAGGTCCGTCTCGACCTCACCCTCTTCAACGGCCGGCTGCGCGTCGCCGTCGCCGACAACTCGCCCCGCACCCCCATCAGACCCACGAACCTCGGCTGGGAGGCCACCGGCGGCCGGGGCATGCTCCTGGTCGAGGCCATGTCGGCGGCCTGGGGAACCGTCCCGGTCAGCGGCGGCAAACAGGTGTGGAGCGAGATCGCACTGGAGTCCTGAAGGGCAGCCCTGGCGGTCACTCTGAGGCACCGGATATTACGTACCGGGAAATCGCAGCTAGGGTGAACGGATGAAGGCTCTCGTGCTCTCCGGTGGCGCCGGCACGCGGCTTCGGCCGATCACCCATACCTCGGCGAAGCAGCTCGTGCCCGTGGCCAACAAACCCGTGCTGTTCTACGGCCTGGAATCCCTCGCCGACGCGGGCATCACCGAGGTCGGCATGATCGTCGGCGACACCGCGGCCGAGATCGAGGAAGCGGTCGGCGACGGATCGAAGTTCGGCCTGCAAGTCACCTACATCCCGCAGGAGAAGCCCCTGGGCCTGGCCCACGCGGTGCTGATCGCCCGGGACTTCCTCGGTGACGACGACTTCGTCATGTACCTCGGCGACAACTTCATCATCGGCGGCATCAGCGCCCTCGTCGACGAGTTCCGCGGACTGCGTCCGGACGCCCAGATCCTCCTCACCCAGGTCCCCGACCCGCGCTCCTTCGGCGTCGCCGAACTCGACGCGGACGGCCAGGTGATCGGCCTGGAGGAGAAGCCCGAGCACCCCAAGAGCGACCTCGCGCTCGTCGGCGTGTACCTCTTCACCCCGGCCATCCACGACGCCGTACGCGCCATCCGCCCGTCCTGGCGCGGCGAGTTGGAGATCACCCACGCCATCCAGCACCTCATCGACACCCGGTCCGACGTACGATCCACGCTCATCAAGGGCTACTGGAAGGACACGGGGAACGTCGCCGACATGCTGGAAGTCAACCGCATGGTCCTGGAGAGCCTGGAGCGGCGGATCGACGGCGACGTGGACGACGCCTCCGAGACCATAGGGCGTGTGGTGATCGAGGAGGGCGCGAGCATCACCCGCTCCCGCATCGTCGGACCCGTCGTCATCGGCGCCGGAACCGTCGTCAGCGACTCCTACGTCGGACCGTTCACCTCCCTCGCGGAGAACTGCCGGATCACCGACAGCGAGCTGGAGTTCTCCATCGTGCTGCGCGACTCGTCCATCGCCGGGGTGGGCCGCATCGAGTCCTCGCTCATCGGCCGGCATGTCGAGGTGACCCCGGCCCCCAGTGTTCCCAGCGCCCACCGACTCGTCCTCGGAGACCACAGCAAGGTGCAGATCCATTCATGAACCTCCTCGTCACCGGCGCCGCCGGATTCATCGGCTCCATGTACGTCCGCAACCTCCTCGCGTCCGACGCCCCCGACGCGCCCCGGATCACGGTGCTGGACAAGCTCACGTACGCGGGCACCCTGGAGAACCTGCCGACCGGGCATCCCCGGCTGAAGTTCGTCCAGGGCGACATCTGTGACGCCGAACTGGTCGACAAGCTGATGGCCGAGGCCGACCAGGTGGTCCACTTCGCCGCCGAGTCCCATGTGGACCGCTCGATCGACGGCGCCGCCGACTTCGTCCGCACCAACGTGGTGGGCACCCAGGTGCTGCTGGACGCGGCCCTGCGCTACGGCGTCGGCCCCTTCGTGCACGTCTCCACCGACGAGGTGTACGGCTCGATCGAGACCGGCTCCTGGCCGGAGGACCACCCGCTGGCCCCCAACTCGCCCTACTCGGCGTCGAAGGCCTCCTCCGACCTGCTCGCCCTCGCCTACCACCGCACCCACGGCCTGGACGTGCGCGTCACCCGCTGCTCCAACAACTACGGGCCGCACCAGTTCCCCGAGAAGGTCATCCCCCTCTTCGTCACCAACCTCCTCGACGGCAAGAAGGTCCCGCTGTACGGCGAGGGCCTCAACGTCCGCGACTGGCTGCACGTCGACGACCACTGCCAGGGCATCGACCTGGTGCGCACCGGAGGCCGGCCCGGCGAGGTCTACAACATCGGCGGCGGCACCGAACTGAGCAACAAGGAACTCACCGGGCTGCTCCTGGAGGCCTGCGGAGCCACCTGGGACAGCGTGGAGTACGTCGAGGACCGCAAGGGCCACGACCTGCGCTACTCCGTCGACTGGAGCAAGCTCCACGACGAGCTGGGCTACACCCCGCGCCACGACTTCGCCGCCGGCCTCGCCGCCACCGTCGCCTGGTACCGCGACAACCGCGCCTGGTGGGAGCCCCTCAAGCAGCGCGTCGGCACCGCGGAGAAGCAGGCAAAGGGATGAAGTGGCTGGTCACCGGCGCGGCCGGCATGCTCGGCCTCGACACCGTCGAGGAACTCCTCAGGCGCGGTGAGGACGTCGTGGGCCTCGCCCGCGCCGCCCTGGACATCACCGACCCCGACGACATCCGCCGCGTCTTCACCGAGCACGAGCCCGACCTGGTCGTCAACTGCGCCGCCTACACCGCCGTCGACGACGCCGAGACGGACGAGGACACCGCGTTCCACATCAACGGCGTCGGCCCGCGCCTGCTCGCCCAGGCCTGCGCCGAGCACGGCGCCCGCCTCATCCACGTCTCCACGGACTACGTCTTCGACGGCGAGGCCCGCGACACCCCGTACCCCGAGGACCACACCCCGGCCCCGCGCACGGCGTACGGCCGTACCAAACTCGCCGGTGAAGAGGCCGTCCTGGCCACGCTCCCGGACACCAGCGCCGTCCTGCGCACGGCTTGGCTGTACGGCGCCCACGGCGGCAACTTCGTGCGTACGATGATCGACCTGGAGGCGCGTCGGGACACCCTCGATGTCGTCGACGACCAACGCGGCCAACCCACTTGGAGCGCGGACGTCGCCGTACGGATCGCCGACCTGGGGCCCCTGATCGGGCCCGGGACGAACGGTATTCTCCACGCCACCAACTCCGGCGAGGTCACCTGGTGCGAGCTGGCGCGTGAGGTGTTCCGCCTCATCGACGCCGACCCGGACCGGGTGCGCCCCACCACCAGCGCGGCCTTCGTCCGGCCCGCACCCAGGCCCGCATACAGCGCCCTCGGCCACGGCCGCTGGCAGCAGACCGGTCTCGGACCCCTCCGTGACTGGCGTACCGCCCTGCACGAAGCACTGCCACACATCCGCAAGGAGATTTCCTCGTGAAACGTCATGAGTTCCTCCGGGAGCTCCACAAGGTCAGCGCGAACAGGAACTACCTGGAGATCGGCGTCAACGACGGCCGAAGCCTGACCCTGTCCCGGGTACCCAGCATCGCGATCGACCCCGCGTTCAAGGTGGTCTCCGAGATCCGCTGCGACGTCCATCTCGCCAAGGCCACCAGCGACGACTTCTTCGCCCGGCAGAACCCCCTCGCCCACCTCAAGGGCGGCCGGCACCCGCTGCGCAACCTGGCCCGCAACCGCAGCCCGTTCGGCTACTGGCAGCGCACCACGCTCGACCTGTCGTTCATCGACGGCATGCACCTGTTCGAGTACGCGCTGCGCGACTTCATCAACGTCGAGAAGCACTCGGACTGGGCCAGCGTCATCGTCCTCGACGACATGCTGCCGCGCAGCATCGACGAGGCCGCCCGCGACCGGCACACCAACGCCTGGACCGGCGACGTCTACAAGCTGATCGAGATCCTCGCCCGGTACCGCCCCGACCTGGTCACGGTCCTCGTCGACACCGCGCCCACCGGCCAGCTCATCGTCTTCGGCGCCGACCCCGACAACACCGTGCTCTCGGACAAGTACGACGAGATCATCGCGGAGTTCGAGGTCGCGGACCCGCAGAAGGTCCCCGAGAGCGTCCTGGAGCGCACGCCCGCCGTCAAGCCGGAGACCCTCGTCGAGGCCGCCTTCTGGGCCCCGCTCGTCCGCTCCCGCAACCGCGGCACCAAGCGCGGCAAGGGCTGGGAGCAGCTGCGCCGCAGCCTGGAGCCGCTGAGCACCAGCCGCTGACGTACCGCTGAATCAAGGGCTGTGGCCCGGCAGCCGATGAGCTGCCGGGCCACAGCCCTTGTTCCTGGGTTACCGGTTGTCGCGCAGGCCCGCGTAGTAGGCCGCGCAGTCCGCGTACGACGGCAGCAGCCCGGACCGCTCGGCCTCCGCCAGCGTCGGCGCCTCGGCGTCCTTCTCCGACAGCACCGGCTCGATGCCCTCGGGCCAGGCGATGCCCAGCGCCGGGTCGAGCGGATTCACCCCGTGCTCACGCCCCGGCGCGTACCCGGTCGAGCACAGGTACACCACGGTGGCGTCGTCGGTGAGCGCCATGAAGGCGTGCCCGAGCCCCTCCGAGAGGAACACGGCGTGCCGGGTGTCGTCGTCGAGGCGTACGGCCTCCCACTGCCCGTAGGTGGGCGAGCCGACCCGGATGTCCACCACGACGTCCAGGACCGCGCCGCGCACGCACGTCACGTACTTGGCCTGGCTAGGCGGTACGTCCGAGAAGTGCACGCCGCGTACGACGCCCCGGCGCGAGACCGAGCAGTTGGCCTGGGCGAGGGAGAGGTCGTAGCCGGTGGCCTCGCGGAACTCCTCGCCCCGGTACCACTCGTGGAAGCTGCCCCGGTCGTCCGGGAAGATCTTCGGCTCCAGTACCCAGGCGCCTTCGATGTCCAGTGCGCGCATGGTGTCAGGCTCCGTTTCCGCGTCGCAGCCCGGCCTTGCGGGCGATCTTCCCGAGAGTGCGCCGCACCTTGCGGACCAGCTTCTGACCGCCGCTCGGCCCAGCGGGCTTGGCGGGCCGTACGACCTGAACGCGGCCTGCCTTGGAGCTGAGGCTGACGGACATCGCGAGGAAGCGCGGCTCGTCGGCCTCGGGGGCGAGGCACAGCGAGGGCTTCCAGGTCCCGTCGGCCAGCGCGCCGGACGGCAGCGTCGCGTCGACGAAGCCGGCGGACAGCGTGCCCTCGATGTCCACGGGCTCGGCGACCGCCGCCGAGGTGAACCGGAGCAGCGCCTTGGTGTCGACGGGCACGTGCAGAGGGAGGGCGACACGCAGCCGGTCACCCGTGACGGTGACATCGTCCGGCTTGAGGCGACCGAGGCCCACGCCCTTCACAGCGCGGTCGACGTCCAGGGACAGGGTGGCCTGCTTGGCGGTCCAGTACGGCAGGACCACACGACCGGCGACCACACCGGCCGGGGGCACCGGACGGGGGTCCAGCTTGACCGGGCCCAGACGGCACTCACGCGTCCAGCCGCCCAGCTTGATCCGCACGAACACGTCGAACAGACCGCCGCCGAGGGCGACACCGCCCGCAGCCGTACCGGGATCGACGGTCGCGGTACCGCGCAGCACCAGCCGCACCTGACCATCGTCGCTGGCGGGGAGGGTCTCGCGGGTCAGTTCCACCGGCTGGAAGAACTGGGCGGCCGTGGCCCGCTCACGCACCAGGAAGTCCGCCGTCGCGCTCCCGAACCGGGCGACCGTGGAGGCCGCGACCCGGGCGATCGCGTCGTCGGCGTCGGTGGGCGTGCCGTCCAGGTCGGCGCCGTCGCTGTCGTCCTCGGCGGGGAACGTCATCGGCTTGCCGTGAGAGGTGAACTCGGCGGTGAAGCCGACGTGGAGGACCCCGTCCCGCCACTCGACACTCAGGGGAGTGGCCGAAGGGGCGAGCGACGCCTCCCACTCCGCGAACGCGACGACGTCGTCCAGCCGATCGGCGGCGATCAGCGCCGCGACGATCCGCTGCGCCTCCTGCATACCGTTGGCGACACCCGGCCCGAAGCGCTCGACGACGACCCCGCGGATCTCGTCGAACATCTCCTTGCGGTAGTCCTCGGGCAGCTTGAGGAGACGGTTGCTGCGCATCCGCTCGACCATCTCGTTCCGCAGCCAGCGCCGGAAGAGCCGGTCGCGCACGGCACCGGGCTCGGTGTACCGCTCGACGACATCGAGGGCCTCGCGCAGATTCCGGAAGTAGCCGACCGGGTCGAAGCGCTGGAACCCCGCGTTCGAGGCGTCGTCGCGCTTGACGTGGTAGTAGCAGACGTAGTCGCTGAGCACGGAGACGTTGTCCGCGCGCAGGTAGGCCTCGGTGACGAAGACATGGTCTTCGAGCCGCCGCCGACCCTCGGGGAAGCGCAGACCGATGCGGTCGAGGAAGGCGCGGCGGACCATCTTGTGCGGGGTGAGGCTGTCGATCAGCGGGGCGTTCTCGACACTGGCCTTGGGATGGTTGTGCCGGAACAGCTCCACCGGCACCGGACGGCCCTTGCCGGCCATCTTGCCGACGATCACATCGGCGCCGTTGGCCACGCCGTAGTCGTACATCCGCTCAAGGGCCTCGTCACCGAGATAGTCGTCGTTGTCGACGAACATCACGAACTCGCCCTGCGAGGCCTCGATACCGACGTTGCGCGGCTTGCCGGACCAGCCCGAGTTCTCCTGATGGATGACCTGGAAACGCGAGTCCGTCTTGGCGAGCTCGTCCAGCAGGGCCGGGGTGTCGTCGGTGGAACCGTCGTCGACGAGGATCACTTCGTACTCGTCTGCGGGTAGCGACTGCCGCAGCAGCGACGCGACGCAGTCCTCGATGTACGGTCCCGGGTTGTACACCGGAACGATGACGCTGACCTTGACCGGCATGCGGCTGGAAGCCCCCTTTTGGCTTTACTCCCCGTTTCCGCAACGGCACGGTTCGGGATGCCTGATACTAACCGGGCGTGACCCCTGGCTCCTGTCGGCGGTTCGGCAGCGCCCCGAAAGGGGCGCGGGGCTGTGTCAATGTGCGGCTCCGCCGCGCGGGCGCGACAAGCCACGATGGCGCCGCACCCGCAAGACGGCAAATCGCGGCACCCCCTACGCTCAGGAACGTGCGCCTCCTGCTGCTTTCCGACACCCACCTCCCCAAACGCGCCAAGCAACTACCGGCGCAACTTCTTACCGAACTCCCGCACGCAGACATCGTGATCCACGCCGGCGACTGGGTCGACACAGCCACCCTCGACCTCCTGGAGACCCGCTCACGCCGCCTGATCGGCGTATACGGCAACAACGACGGCCCCGACCTACGGGCGAGACTGCCCGAGGTGGCCTACGCCGACCTCGACGGCCTCCGCCTCGGAGTCGTCCACGAGACCGGCCCCGCGCAGGGCCGAGAAGCCCGCTGCATCACCCGCTACCCCGACCTCGACGTCCTCGTGTTCGGTCACAGCCACATCCCGTGGGACACCACGACGGACACCGGCCTCCGGCTGCTGAACCCCGGCTCGCCGACCGACCGCCGCCGCCAGCCGCACTGCACGTACATGACGGCGACGGTGACGGACGCCGGCCGCCTCACCGACGTGGAACTGCACCGACTGCCGCCCCGCCGGACCTAACCCGCCTTCGGCGGATGAATGGCGCCGGCCGTCGCCGTCAGCGCCGCCCCGCTGCCGCCCCATCGCAGCGCGACGATCTCGGCGGCCACGGACACCGCGACCTCCTCGGGCGTACGGGCGCCGAGGTCCAGCCCGATGGGGGAGCGCAGCCGCGACAGCTCGGGCCCGGTGAGGCCGGCCTCCGTGAGCCGGGTCCGGCGGTCGTCGTGGGTGCGGCGGCTGCCCATCGCCCCGATGTACGCGGCGGGGCGGCGCAGCGCCTCCTCCAGCAGCGGTACGTCGAACTTCGGGTCGTGGGTCAGCACGCACACCACCGTGCGCTCATCGGTGTCCGTGCCGCGCAGATAGCGGTGCGGCCAGTCGACGACCACCTCGACACCCTCGGGGAAGCGCTTCGGGGTCGCGAAGACCGGGCGCGCGTCGCAGACGGTGACCCGGTAACCGAGGAAGGCGCCGATCCGGGCCACGGCGGCGGCGTAGTCGATGGCGCCGAAGACGAGCATGCGGGGCGGGGGCGCGAAGGAGTGCAGGAACACGGTGACGGCGTCCTCGCGCCGCTCCCCGTTGGGCCCGTAGTGCCGCAACCCCGTTGCCCCGAGGGCGAGTTCACCGCGCGCGTCGGCGGTGACGGCCACGTCCAGGCCGGTCGTGCCGAGGGTGCCGGACACCCGGTCGGGCCAGACGGCGAGTGTGGCGCCGCGTGCCGCCGGACCGTCGGTCACGGTGGCCACGGTCACCGGCCGGCCCGCCGCCACGGCCTCCGCGACCGCCGCGAAGGACGGGTCGAGAGCGGGTGTGACGGGCCGCACCAGCAGGGTGATCTCGCCGCCGCAGGTCAGCCCCACCGCGAAGGCGTCCTCGTCGCTGTAGCCGAAGGTCGCGAGCCGCGCCTCGCCGTCCGCCACCACCTCCTGGGCCAGCTCGAAGACCTCACCCTCCACACACCCCCCGGAGACACTGCCCACCACCTCGTCACCGGGTCCGACCGCCATCGCGGCCCCGGGGTCGCGCGGCGCGCTGCGGCTCACGGAGACGACGGTGGCGAGGCCGAACGGTTCGCCCGCCGCGTACCAGCGCCCGAGCGCCGGGAGGATGTCACGCACGATCCGCTCCTTTTGTCGCCCATGTGACTCGATCATCGACTATCGGTGCCAAAAGCTGAAGATTACTCAACAGTCACTTGGTATTGACGACCACTGATGCGCGCGGGACTGTAATGGACATGTCGAAGTTGCGCGTGCATCTGCTCGGCGTACTGGTCCTGGTCACGGGTTTCCTGACCACCGTCGGCTCCCAGCCCGCCCGGGCCGACACCCTCTGGTTCGACACCCCTACCTCTACCACCCTCACCGTCCAGAACGGTCGGTTCACCGACGCTCTGGGCCGCGAGGTCGTGCTCCGCGGCTACAACGTCTCCGGCGAGACGAAGCTCAAGGAGAACAACGGACTCCCCTTCGCCTCGGTCGCCGACGCCAAGAAGTCCGCGACGGCGCTGCGAGCGCTCGGTGGCGGCAACAGCATCCGCTTCCTGCTCTCCTGGGCGTACGCGGAGCCCGTGCGTGGCACGGTGAGCAGCAGCTATCTGGCCGCCGCCACCGCACAGATGGGTGCCTTCCTGGACGCGGGCATCCGCGTCTACCCCGACTTCCACCAGGACCTCTACTCCCGCTGGCTCTTCGACTCGGACAGCTGGTACACCGGCGACGGCGCCCCCAAGTGGGCCGTGGACCTCGGCAACTATCCGGACGAGTACTGCGGGATCTGCCTCTTCTGGGGGCAGAACATCACCCAGAACGCGGCCGTGAAGGACGCGTCGTACGACTTCTGGCACAACACGTACGGGCTCCAGGACTCCTTCCTGGACACCGCCCAGAAGACGATGACGTACCTCAAGCAGAACCTGACGACCGCCCAGTTCGCGGGTGTCGTCGGCTTCGACCCGTACAACGAGCCGCAGGCCGGCAACTACGACTCGGGCCAGACCAGCCGCACCTGGGAGAAGGACGTCCTGTGGCCGTTCTTCGTGAAGTTCCGGGCGCGGATGGACGCGGCCGGGTGGCAGGACAAGCCCGCCTTCGTGGAACCGAACATGTTCTGGAACGCCAACATCGACTCCCAGAAGCAGGAGGGCGGGTTCCTCGACGCGGGGACGGTCGGTGCCCGCTATGTCTTCAACACCCACTTCTACGACCAGAAGGCCATCTCCGGCATCCTGATGTGGGGCAACGCGGAGGACGGCCAGTACGTCACGGACTTCGGAACGGTCCGGGACCGGGCCACCGCCCTCGGAACGACCGGGATCGTGAGCGAGTTCGGCCATCCCCTGTCGGGATCGGTCTCCGGCAAGGCGCCGACGATCTACAAGGCGATGTACCAGGCCCTCGACTCCCGGGTGAAGGGGTCGGGTTGGTGGGCCAACGCGAGCGGCTCCGGGCCCGTCCTCTCCGGCAGCCAGTGGCAGTGGGACATCTACAACGGCCGCCACCACGAGCTGATGAACGACAACCCCGACAAGGTGCTCACCACCGGTGACGCCTGGAACGACGAGGACCTGTCCGCCGTACGCCTCGACGACTCCGGTACGGCGGTGCTGCGGCAGGACGCCCGGATGCTGGACCGCGTCTATCCGGGCGCCACGGCGGGGACGACGCTCGCCTTCACCTACGAGGACCGCTCCCGGGACGGCTCCACGACCCTCACCTGGAACCCGGTGCCGAGTTCGCTGCCGAACGTGTCCACGCTGGTGGGGTCCGGGCAGTACAGCGTGCTGGTGTGGCGGTCGAAGGGGATCTCGGCGCCGACCGAGCTGCATCTGCCGGCGTCGTTCCCGACGGCGACGACGACGGTGGTCTCCGACCTGGGCACGGTGTACGGGCCGCCGGCCTACTCGTCGACGACGCCTGTCGCGGCGGGGACCGAGCCCGGCGGCACGGGGAGTCGGCGGCTGCTGCTCACGGCGGCGGACTCGGGGGTTCTGCATTACGCGCTGGTGACGAATGGGGCTACGGCTCCTTCGGCGACCCTGCTGAGTGCTGCGCGGGCTGAGCTGGCTTCTTGGGCCGCGTCCGAGTTCGGTTAGGCGGTTGGTTCGTCGGCTGCCGGCCGGTGGGGGCTTGTCGCGCCCACGCGGCGGAGCCGCAAATCGACACAGCCCCGCGCCCCTGAAAACAGGGGCGCGGGTGTCCGCGTGGTTTGAGCAGAACCGGATGATTCAGTTGGTCGCCGGGGCCGTCCAGTCCGCCTCGACATGGGCGAGGCGGACTCGCTGGGGGTGGTCGCCGACCGGGACGGAGACCGTCTTCTGGCCGGTGGTGAAGTCGATGGCCGTGATCTGGTCGGCGCCGCTCTCGGAGATCACGCAGGACTTGCCGTCACCGCTCACCGTGGCCCAGTAGGGCTTCGAGGCGGTGACGAGCGGGCCCTCCTGGAGGGTCGTACGGTCGACGACCGTCGCGTAGTCGTCCATCGTGCCCGCGACGCACAGCTTGGTGCCGTCCGGCTTCATCGAGATGCCGTGGTGGCGCGAGTCGTTGACGAAGGTGGTGCGGTCGTCGCTGGTCGCCGGGTTCTTCGGCAGGGTCTTCGTCCGGGTGATTCTGTCCGTGGCGATGTCGTACTCGAAGAAGCCGTTGAAGAACGAGACCTGGAAGTACAGCTTCGTCTCGTCGGGTGAGAAGGCGGCCGGGCGGACCGCGTCCGAGTAGTCCGTGAGGCCGATGGCGTTGAGCCGGTCCCGCATGTCGATCACCTTCACCTGCTGGAAGGTGGCCGCGTCGACGACCGTGATCTTGCGGTCGCCCTTCGTGAAGTCCTGCCAGGGGGCGTCCTGCGAGGTGTTGACGTCCCCGATGGACATGTTCCAGATGTACTTGCCGTCCTTGGTGAAGATGTTCTCGTGCGGCTTGTCGCCGGTCTTGAACGAACCGATCTGCGCACCGGTGTTGATGTTGAGCACATGCACGGTGTTGGAGATCGAGGCGGAGACCGCGACCCGGGTCCCGTCGGGGGAGACCGCCATGTGGTCGGAGCGGTAACCCGACACGGGGAAGCGCCAGTTGATCGCCCCGGTGGCCAGGTTGATCGACACGACGTCGGCGAAGCTCGGCCGGGACACCACCATCGACTTGCCGTCCGGGGTGGAGTACATGTCGTCGACCAGTTGGTCGTGGCCCTCGCCGACGCCGTTGCGGATGGCCATGAAGTAGATCCACTTGATCGGGTCCGCGTTGATCGCGGCCAGCCGTGCCTCCTTGTCCGGTACGACGTTGATCCGGCCGATCTTGGCGAAGTCGCCGCTGGACTTGATGACGTCCGCGGTGCCTTCCCAGTTGTTGCCGACGAACATCACCTCGCGCAGGCTCGCGGCGGCGGTGGCGTCCTCGGCGTCGGTCGCCGCGACGGCGGCGCTCGCGGGGGCGGTGATGGTCAGGACGAGGGCCGCGGCCATGGAACAGAGATGCCTGGATCTGGAAGCGGGCATGCGTGCTCTCCCCTCCGGGAGTGGGCGATGGGCTGTGGCGGGTGCATGACATGCGTGGTGGGCAATCTGAATACGGTCACGTTCAGATTGGACTTACTGGAAAGTAAGGAGGGGGTGCCCTTCTCCACAAGAGTGCGTACACGACAAACTTGCCCTCGGACCGACGAAGGAGGGCTCATTGGCGGGCAGGCTGAGGGCGCCGACCGGCCGTTACGCGGGCAAGACGGCCGAGGAACGGCAGGCCGCACGGCGTCGACGTTTCCTGGACGCCGCACTCCAGCTGTTCGGCGACACCCCGGGCTACCGCTCGACCACCGTCGCCGCGCTCAGCGAGGCGGCCGGTCTGTCGACCCGCCAGTTCTACGAGGAGTTCCGCACCCTGGAGGACGTCCTGGCCGCCCTCCACCTCCAGGTCAACGACTGGGCCGAGGAAGCGGCGCTCGTCGCGCTGGCCGCCGCCGAGGGACTGCCCCTCGCCGAACGCGCCGCCGCGATCTTCCGCGCCTACGCCGCCAACGTCACCGCCGACCCGCGCCGCATCCGGATGACCTTCGTCGAGATCGTCGGCGTCAGCGCCCGGCTGGAGGAACAGCGCCTGGCCCGCCGCTCCCGGTGGGTGAACCTCATCTGTACGGAGGCGGAGGCCGCCGTCGCCGAGGGAGAGGCGGCGCCGCGCGACTACCAACTGGCCGCCACGGCGTTCATCGGCAGCGTCAACGGCCTGCTGCACGACTGGAGCGCCGGGTGGGTGGACGCCACGCTGGACGAGGTGGTCGACGAACTGGTGCGCATGCTGCTGGGCATCCTGCGCCCGGCGGGCTGGGTGCCTCCGGGGCCCGAGAACACCGAGAGCACTCGGGGTTCCTGACGTCCTTCCGGGTTCCTCCGCCGGGGTGTGGTCGCGCGGTCGTCGCGCTGTTCGGCGGGTCGGCCGGTTCACCGACTCCAGTACGGGACCCACGCCGTCCTCCGCGCCGATCCCGGCGGCGAGAGCGCGCGCCCGTTCGCCGTACGCGGCGTCGGTGGTCGCCCGTACCAGCGCCGAGGCCGGCGCGTCCGTCGTCAGCCTCCGCAACGGAACCGGCCGGGGAGCCACGGCAGCCATGCGCGAGTGTCGCGAGCGAGATATTTCCTGAGAGTTCCCCGGGACTTCCCTTCTGATCCGCTTGTGGAAGCGCCGCGCTGTGCTGGCATGTCCCGGTCGCCCGTGATGCCTGGGGATCCAGGTGCTCGGGTGGCCGACGAGGGCGACGGGTGGTTGGGGGACCATGCTGGCGGAGACGGTGTTCTCGACGGAGGACGTGCCCGCGGAGGACCGGTTCGACTGGTGGCGCGACCGGATGGAACTGGGCGACGTGGCGGTGTGGCCGACGGCGTTCCGGCCGACGGTCGTCCGTCGCACGCCCGGACCGATCAAGCGGTCCGATCCTGAGACGTTCCGCATAGGCCTGGTGGTGCGAGGGACGGAGGACGGGACCCGGGGCGACCGACAGGCCATCATCGGGTCCCTCGAATTCCTGCTCGACGACTCGTCACAACCGTGCGAGGCTCGCGCCGACGCCACCTTGATCACGGCGATCGGTGTCGAGGTTCCCCAGTACCTGCTCCCGCTGTCCCGGGCCGACTTCGGGCAGCTCGTCGGCAGACGGCTGTCCGGACGTGAGGGGATCGGTGCGCTGCTGGCCGAGTTACTGACCCGGTTGACAGCGGATGCCGACAGCTTCCGGCCCTCCGACGGTCCCCGGCTCGGGACAGTCGTCGTCGGCCTGGTGTCCGCGCTGCTCACCCACGAGCTCGACGTGGAGGGCGTACTCCCGCCCGAGACCCGAAGACGGACTCTGGTCCTCAGCATCCGGGCCTTCGTCCGACAGCGTCTGCACGACCCGGGCCTGACCCCGGCCGTCATCGCCGCCGCCCACCACATCTCGCCCAGTTATCTGCACCGCCTCTTCCGGGACGAGGACGACACGGTCGCCTCCTACTTACGCCGCCAGCGTCTGGAACGCGCACGCCGTGACCTGGCCGACCCGGCCCTGCGGGACGTGCCGGTCCACCGCATCGCGAGCCGCTGGGGTTTCACGCACGCCTCCGCCTTCACCAGGGTCTTCCGGGCCGCCTATGGGCACCCGCCCAGCCATCACCGTCGTCCGGCCCGCTGACCTCTCCGGTCGGGTGCGCTACTTCCCGGAAGGGGAGTCCAAGCGGTCCAGCACACTCCGTACGTTCTTCCGGTAGACGTCGAGCCTCTTGGCCAGCGACTTCAGCTCGGAGGCGTTCGCGGCGATCACGTCCCGCTGGATCTCCGTTTCGGCCGCCACCCGGATCCTCACCAGGTCGACCTCGTCCTTGCACTCGACATCGGCGGCGGCCACCGCGCGCTCCTTCGGGCCGGCGGCGGAGGAGCTTTCCAGCTTCCAGGCCTTGTCCAGCATGGCGTCGTCCGGCGTCGCATAGTCGTAACCCCGCGTGTGCATGCACTTCTTCCACGCCCGGAAAGCGGAAACGACGGCGGGGTGTTTCTCGGAGACTTCCAGCGACTGCCAGGAAAGGCGGTCGGCCAGTGTGTTCGTGAGGTTCCCGGCGCCGCGGGCGAGTTCCTGTCCCGAACTCACCGCACACCCCTGCTGCCGGGCCTTCTCAGGGCCGTAGTAGGCCGCGTTGGCCTTGGCGCCCTTGAGGATCTCAAGGCGTCGGCGCGCGATGTCCGCGGAGAATCCATCGGGTGGGGGATGGTAGCCGTAGCGCTCGGCGACCGGGGAGTCGATGACGCCGTAGCGGCGGCGCAGGGGGTCGGGAGGGAGCGGCGTCACGGGTGCGTACCAGCTGAATCCGGCCTTCTTCATACAGGCGTCCACCAGGAGGCCCTCGGCACGCCTGGCGTCGGACTGATCGCGCAGGCCGAGTCGGTAGGCGCTCAGCGGCAGGTTCAGGTCGACCGCCGTCGCCGTCTCCGCCGCGGTGGATTCGTCGGCCTCGGACAATGCGTAGTAGCCGCCGCCGCTCAGTACGATCAGCGCCGCTGCCGTCAACGCTGTCTTCCTTTTCCAGTGCTTCATGTCCCACTCGCCGAATAGGGAGAACCGAATGAGGAGAACCGAATAGGGAGAATGCGGAAGTCGGGAGTCCCGGCCCGTCCTCGTGGGCCGGGACTCGTCGAACCGAACTGCTAGCAGGCGATGGAGTGGCCGCCGATCTCGTTGTTCATGTTGACTCCGTACTGGTCACCCGTGACGTTGGTGAGATTGGAGTACCCGTAGCCGGTGTCGATGACCAGGGTGTCCCCGCTCTGCGCCGGGTTCTCGTAGACGACCACGGGACACGGGTAGTAGTTGGCGATCGAACTCACGCTGTTGTCCACCGAGTAACTGGGGTGGAGCGGGTAGTAGTTGTTCTCGTAGTGCGTGTCCGAGGCCTTGAAGTCGGCAGCCCAGTCGAAGTTGGCCTGCCGGAAGACGCAGAACTCGGAGTTCGTGGACTCGCAGACGCCGTCGTTCGACGCGGCGGGAGCCACCCCGGCCAGGAGCGGGACACTGCATACGGCGGCTGCGGCGAGAATGCCCAGCCTGGACATGATGCGATTCACGAAGACTCCCCTTTGTCTCTCTGTCTCTACATCTGTCGGTTCGTGGCGCCCCGATGTCGCTGTGGGACGACGTGACTCAAGGATCTTCGCGACATGCCCTGGAGTCATTGCCGTTCAGTCCACGACTCCTTGACAACGAGGTCACTCCGGTCGCCTGGTTGCCTCCGGCGCCGGAGGCAACCGCGGCTTCAACACCGGTCGGCCCAGGCCGCTGTGACGGCCGGCAGGCCTCCGGCGAGCGCGAGCAGGCAGATCACCACAAGCCGTCGGCGCAGTACGCGGTAGGCCTGTAGGTACTCGGCCCGCAGCTCCCCAGCGCGCTGGGCTGTGCGCTGCCAGGAGGTGCGCGCCAGGGACACGTACTCCTCCTCGAACAGCCGCTCAAGCTCGGTCTGCTGACTGTCCGTCAGCCAGGGCAGCCGACCGGTGAGGCGTGCGGCGGCCCCTCGTGCCTCGTCGAGGGTCGCCGCCACGAGCAGATGGCCCTGGATGTCGTTGATCATCGCTGCGGCGCGCACGGCGTGGTCGTCCATGGCGGTCACTTCGCCGTCAACTCCCGTTCCTCGACAGGAAAGGTGGAGTGGTGGAGGTCGAAGGCTGGGGATTCGCTGCGAATACGGGGCAGGGTGAGGAAGTTGTGGCGCGGGGGCGGGCAGGAGGTGGCCCACTCCAGCGAGCGGCCGTAGCCCCACGGGTCGTCGACCTCGACCTTCTTGCCGTACTTCGCGGTCTTCCAGACGTTGTAGAAGAACGGGAGCACGGACAGCCCGAGCAGGAACGAACTGATCGTCGAGATCGTGTTCAGCGCGGTGAGGCCCTCGACCGCGAGGTAGTCGGGGATGCGGCGGACCATGCCGTTCGGCCCGAGCCAGTGCTGGACGAGGAAGGTGCCGTGGAAGCCGATGAACAGGGTCCAGAAGGTGATCTTGCCGAGGCGTTCGTCGAGCATCTTGCCGGTGAACTTCGGCCACCAGAAGTGGAAGCCGGAGAACATCGCGAACACCACGGTGCCGAACACGACGTAATGGAAGTGGGCGACGACGAAATACGTGTCGGACACGTGGAAATCGATGGGAGGTGAAGCCAGCATCACGCCGGTGAGTCCGCCGAAGGTGAAGGTGATGAGGAAGCCGGTGGCCCAGAGCATTGGTGTCTCGAAGGACAGGCTGCCCTTCCACATGGTTCCGATCCAGTTGAAGAACTTCACGCCGGTTGGGACGGCGATGAGGAACGTCATGAAGGAGAAGAACGGGAGGAGGACGCCGCCGGTGACGTACATGTGGTGGGCCCACACGGTCACGGACAGGCCGGCGATGGCGATGGTGGCGCCGATCAGGCCCATGTAGCCGAACATCGGCTTGCGGGAGAAGACCGGGATGACCTCGCTGATGATGCCGAAGAACGGCAGGGCGATGATGTACACCTCTGGATGCCCGAAGAACCAGAACAGGTGTTGCCACAGCAAGGCGCCACCGTTGGCGGCATCGAAGACGTGTGCGCCGAATTTCCGATCCGCCTCCAGCGCGAAGAGCGCGGCGGCGAGCACGGGGAAGGCGAGCAGGACCAGGACCGCGGTCAGCAGCACGTTCCATACGAAGATCGGCATGCGGAACATGGTCATGCCGGGGGCGCGCATGCAGATGATGGTGGTGATGAAGTTGACCGCGCCGAGGATGGTGCCGAAGCCGGAGAAGGCCAGGCCCATGATCCACAGGTCGGCGCCGATGCCCGGGGAGCGGACGGCGTCGGAGAGCGGGGAGTAGGCGAACCAGCCGAAGTCGGCCGCACCGGAGGGGGTGAGGAAGCCGCCGACGGCGATGAGGGAGCCGAACAGGTAGAGCCAGTAGGCGAACATGTTCAGCCGCGGGAAGGCGACGTCGGGGGCGCCGATCTGCAGCGGCATGATCCAGTTGGTGAAACCGGCGAACAGCGGTGTCGCGAACATCAGCAGCATGATCGTGCCGTGCATCGTGAACGCCTGGTTGAACTGCTCGTTCGACATGATCTGCAGACCCGGCCGGGCCAGCTCGGCGCGCATGAACAGCGCCATCACGCCACCGATGCAGAAGAACGCGAACGACGTCACCAGATACAGCGTGCCGATCGTCTTGTGGTCCGTGGTGGTGAGCCACTTGACGGCTCTGCGACCGGTGGTGGTGCGGGGTGGGAGCTCGATGGTCTTCACGCCCCGCCTGTGTCCGCGCCCGGTCCCGGCGTCACACTCGGACGACGCGACAAGAATCACGGAAACGGGTGTGACGATCCGCAGGCTGCCGGACACCAACGGAACATGAGCAACGACGAGACCTTCGCCGCTGCCTATCGCGAGCACTACTGGGCGGTCAGCCGCTATGTCGCTCGGCGACTGGACGGCCGTACGAGCGAGGTGGAGGAAGTGGTGGCGGACGTCTTCACCGTCGCCTGGCGACGCCGTACCGACCTGCCCGCGTCCCCGCTGCCCTGGCTGTACGGCGTGGCACGCAACTGCCTGGCCAACGCGGTACGCGGCCAGGGCCGGCGCCGACGGCTCGTCGACCGGGTGGGCAACGACGAGACGGCGCACGGCAGACAGGTCGTGGCGAGCCCCGACGCCGAGTCGCCGGGCGCCTGGGTGCACGAGGCACTCGGCCGGCTCACCCCGGCCGACCAGGAGATACTGCGCCTGACGGCCTGGGAGGAACTCGCCGTCGACGAGGTCGCCGTGGCCCTGGGGTGCGGTACGCGCGCGGCGGCGATGCGGCTGCACCGGGCCCGGCGCCGGCTGAGAACCGAGATCGACCGGATACGCCCCGCGCTCGCCGCCGATGTGAACTCCCCGAAGGAACACGGCCATGCCTGACGAACTCGACCTGCTGCGCGCCGCCGACCCGGTACCGGCGAACGACCCCCACTTCGGCGACGGCCCCCTGAACCACGACGCGGAACGCCGCCTCAACCAGCTCCTCCACACCAGAACCCTGTTCGGCCGTCGCCGCACCCGCTGGACGTGGAGCCTCGCGACCGTCGCCGTCGTCGCGGTGACCGCGCTGGCCCTGCTCCTCGCGGGCCCGAACACGGCCCCGGCAGTGGCGGCACCGCGCCCGCTGCTGGTGCACGCGGGCTCCACCCCCGTACCCCTGGCCAGGATGGCCTCGATCGCCGACGCGGCGGCAGCGGACGGCTCCCCGGAACTCCGGAGGGGCACCCACGTACAGACGTGGAGCATGGGCATGTCGGAGGACAAACCGCCGATCACGCTCCCCGTCGAGCGCATCGTGCGCTGGCGGGCCGACGCGAGCCACACGGAGCTGGTGGTGGCGACCGATCCCCGGCATCCCGGCCGACCGGTACTCAGCGACGGCGACGGCGAACCCGGCCTGGTCGAGGACGGGCACGTCATCAGCGACCAGACCTTCGGGCCGAGCTGGAGCGACGCCCCACCCGAGTCGACACCACCGCACGACCCGAAGCGCCTGGAGGCCTACCTCCAGGAGGCACAGCACCAGACCACACCACTCACAACCCCCGAACTCCTGGACGCGGTAAGGGTGCTGCTCGACCACTGGACGCTCGGCGCCCACGAGACCGCGGCACTCGCCGCCCTGCTGGCGGACGCGGAGGGCCTACGCCCCGTAGGCCGGGTGACAGACCGCCTGGGCCGCCCCGGCCAGGCATACGTGTACGACGGCCACGGCGCCCGCCGCATGCTGATCCTGGCCCCGACCAATGGCACCGTCCTGGGCCTGGAGCTCACCGCGACCTATGCGGAGCCGGAGTGGGGTCTGAAGGCGGGCGACGTCATGGATTACAGCGCCTGGATGCGCTGATCAGGAACCCTCCTCGTCCCACGCCTGCAGCACAGTCTGGTCGACGATCTTGCCGTCGCGCAGGGACAGCATCGAGCCGGCCAGGACTCGGACGCCGTCCGGGTACAGGCAGGACTCGGTGTAGGCGACCTGGTCGCCCTGGACGACGACCTGTTCCAGTTTGTGGGTCATGTCCCTGCTGTAGACGTCATTCAGCATGGTACTGATCTCGTCGCGTCCGTGCATGACCATCGGGTGGCTGGGCTGGGTGTTGTGGTCGACGACGCGGAGTTCGGCGTCGTCGGCGTAGAGCGACAGCAGGGCCGTCGCGTCCTGTCCTTCGATGCCCCGGCGCAGTGCTTCGGTGTCGAAGGCTTGGCTTGCCGCGGTGCCCATGGTGACCTCCTCCGAGGGGGCGCGGCCCGGTCGGGCGCGGGCCGCGAGGGGCCTCTCCTTCTGAGACTCCTCCGTCCGGGTGGCCTCGGCAAGCGCAGACAGAGGATGAGCCTGACGAGTGAGGGGGACGGAGTGGCCGTGTCCGGGGAGGGGCGCGGGCCGTTGCTGAATGCATGATCTCAACACGACGAATCGCCGCCGCCGTTGGTCTCGCCGTCGGCGTCACCGGCCTCGCCGCCCCGCTGGCCAGCGCGGCCCCCGCCGCCGACCAGAACGCGGGCAAGCTGAACCCGATCGCCCAGCTCGACTCGCTCGCCGTGAGCGAGATTCCCGCCCAGTACCACGACGACCTGCCCCGGGTCTCCACTCAGCTCGGCTCGCTCAACCGGCTGAACGATCTCCAGCAGCTGCACCAGGTGACCGACATGGCCGCCCCTGTGACCGGGCTGCTGCCGGGCATCGAGGCCTGACCGGCGGGGCAGGCGGGACAGGCGTGAATCGAGGGCCGTCCGGCCTCACCGGGCGGCCCTCGCTCATGTGTGCTAACTCCGGTGGTTCGTTGGCAGCGGCTCCGTGCCCAGGAAGTGGAAACCGGGTCTCGGGTGCATCAGGAAGTCGTGGTGGGAGATGTTCCACGCGTAGGCGCCCGCCAGCGAGAACAGCACCCGGTCGCCCGCCCGGAGTCCCGCCGCCGGGACCCGGCGGGCCAGTACGTCCTTCGGTGTGCACAGCTGGCCCGACAGGGTGACCCGAGCATCCTCCGCCGCCGGGCGCGGCCACGGGTGCGGCCATGCGTCCACCGGCAGTACCGTGCAGGGCTGGTCGTGGCCCTTCGTCGCGGGGGTGCGCAGATGGTGGGTGCCGCCCCGGACCACCGCGAACTCCTCGCCGTGGCTCCGCTTCACATCCAGCACCTCGGTGGCATACCAGCCGCAGTACGCGGTCAGCGCCCGGCCCGGCTCGATACGCAGGGTCAGTTCCGGGTACGCCTCGGTCAGCCGGGCCAGGCCTCTGCCGAACGCCGCCCAGTCGAAACGGCGGGCCGGGGCCGTGTAGTCGACGGCCATTCCACCGCCGACGTTCACCTCGCTGACGCGCACCCCGAGCCCCGCAGCCCAGGTCACCACGGACTCGGCCACCGCCAACTGCTCCCGGGCGTCGAGCCCGCTCGCCAAGTGGGCGTGGATTCCGCGCAGTTCGAGGTGGGGGTACGTCCCGTCCGTGAGCGCCCGGAGCATCCGTACCGCACCGGCCGGGTCCAGGCCGAAGGGGGTCGGCCGCCCGCCCATCGTCAGCGAGCTGCCCGCCAACGAGCCGTCCGATACGGGGATGTTGACGCGTACCAGCACCGCCACCCGCCGGTCGGGGCCTGCCTGCCGCGTCAGCTCGGCGAGCATACGCAGCTCATGCTCGCTCTCGACGTGGAACCGGTCCACGCCCAGTTTCAGCGCGGCCAGTACCTCCTCCGGCGTTTTCCCCGGCCCGCCGAACGCCAGCGGCCGGCCCGGCACCGCGTCGGCGACATGGGCGAGTTCGCCGCCCGAGGAGACCTCGTAGCCGTCGACGTACGGCGAGAGCGCGGCCAGGATCTCCGGTTCGGGGTTGGCCTTGGCCGCGTAGTACAGCTCGACCCGCTCGGGCAGCGCCGCCCTGATCATCGCCGCGTGACTGCGCAACTCCGTCAAGTCGTAGACGTACGCGGGTAGTTCGGCGGTGGGCAGGGACAGCGCGTGGTCGCGCACGGCGGGGGTCATCGGGTGCTCCGGGTGGTGTCGCGCAGGATGTCCTCGGCGAGCGGGGACGGCAGCCGTACGTATCCTGCTTCGCGGTCCGCCTTGCGCTCCCAGCGGGTGAGAAGGTTGGCCTTCGCGGGCAGCGGCACCCCGGCGAGCAACGCGGCGAGCCGTGGCGGGCAGCCCGACCGGTCGGCGTAGGACCGGAGCGTGTCACGCACCCGCCCCCACAGCTCGGCCTCGGCCTCCGGGTGCAAGTCGGCCAGGGCGGCGAGGAGTTCGGCGATGTGGTTGACGAGCAGGCAGTACACGACCCGGTCCCAGCCGCGCTCGGCGTCGTACGTCATCGGGCCCGCGACCTCGGCCGGTACGGCGGTCAGGGTGTCGGTGTGGTGCTCGGGGACCAGCTTGGTGCCCTCCAGGTCCCGGAAGAGGACCTGGGCGGGGCTGCCGTCGGCGCCCACGCAGATCAGCACGTTCTGGAGGTGCGGTTCCAGGACCAGCCCGTGGTCGAAGTAGGCGGCCAGAACGGGTGGGACGAGCAGTTCGAGGTACGCCGACCACCAGGTGAGGGCCGACTCGCGGTCCGTGTCGGTGAGCAGCCGGGAGATGTGCGCGGCGCTCGTCGGGTACTCGTCGGCAACCGCCGCCGCCAGCAGGGGAGTTGCCCCGGGTGTGAGGCGTCGGGGCAGGCCTTCGCGGACGATCACGCCGAAGCCCTCGAAGAGATCGCGGTCCGGCGTACCGTCGGGGCCGGGCAGGGCCAGCGTCCGGTAGGCGGGCTCGCGGAGCACCGCGCTGCCGGGGAAGCGCTCGGCCAGCTCGGCGAGGGCCGGGGCGAGGGCACGGGTGAGGGCGACGGCACCGGACAGCTCGTAACTGCTGTTCTTGCGCAGGCAGTTGGTGATCCTGACGTTCAGGCTGAACTTGAGGAACGTCTCGCCGTCGTACAGGGTCCGCACGGAGGCGGTCGCGGCGAAGGGGCGCCCGCCCGTGCCGAGGTCCAGGACGTCACCGCGCTCCAACGCGGCCCGCAGCAGCGGGTGTTCGCGCAGGGTCTCGTACTGCCAGGGGTGCGTCGGCAGCAGCCGGTAGCCGTCGGGAACGTCCGTGCGCTGACCGTCCAGTGCGGCGGCGGCCCAGGGGGCGGCGGTCTCCTCGGCGATCAGGTGTGCGCGTACGGCGAGATGCCGGAGCGGGAAGACGGCCCCGGTCTCCGGTGCGTACGCCGCCCAGGCGCGGGGGTCGCCGGTGCGGGCCTTGGGCGTGGGGTGGAAACGGTGGCCGAAGAGCAGGGACTGCTCGGAGGCGAGATAGGCGGCGAGGTGGGAGGGGGAGTGGTCGGCCGCCCGTGTGGCGGGGCGCTCGTGGGCGAGTGCGGTCGTGATGGCCTGGTGGCTGGAGGTGATCTGCTCCAGGAACTCGTCGTTGCGCTCGCCGGTCCGCAGGGACAGCTCGTCGCGTGTGTACTCGGCCAGCCGCCGCCAGTCCACCAACGCCCAGCCGTCGCCGGCCTGCTCGCTCACCGGGCCGGTGAAGCGGTGGGCGCCCAGGAGGGACGTACGGCGCAGGCTGACCCGCAGGAGAACTCCGCGGCGGGGGAGGCGGAGCAGGAGGTGGCCGTTGTCGACGACGGTCTGGCGTTCCGGGCCCGACACCTCGCGCAGCAGGCAGTTGAGGAGGGTGTGGGTCACCACGTCGTCGGCGGTGGGGAGTTCGGCGACGGGCGGTCCGGCAGCAGACAGTGCGGCAGCAGAGAGTTCGGCGGCTGCAGTAGTGGCGGGCGAGTCGGTCAGTGAGGGCATCAGCGGCTCCAACGGGCGCGGTGCGAGCGGGGGTTGGGGAGGAAGAGGGAGGCGAGGACGGTGAGTGCGGCGGCACCGCTGCCGGTCAGCACCGGTGCGGCCGGGCCGAAACGGGCGCTGCCCGCCGCCGCGGCGAGACCGGCGGCGACCGCGCCGGCCTTGGAGAAGAACTCCAGCGCGCCGAACATCCCGCCGGGCGCACGGCCCTTGGCGCAGTCGGCGGCCAGCACGGACAGGGACACCAGGCCGAGCGTGAGCCCCACTCCGAGGACCAGCCGTACGGCGATCAGCGTGGTGAGCGAACCCGCGACGCCGTGTCCGGCGAGGCCGAGCGCGATGAAGGCGAATCCGAGGACGATCCCGGTCCGGGGCCGGTCCCGGACCACGGAGTGCACCGCCAGCGCCGACACCAGATAGACCAGGTGGGGGAGGGCGAAGAGGACGCCCGACAACGTGGCCGACGTACACGGCAGCCGGTCCTCGACCAGGGAGATCAGATAGGGGAAGGAGATGACGGTGGAGAACACGAACGCGAACTCCAGGGCGTACAGGGTGCGCAGGGAGACCACCGGCGCGGCGGAGGGCGCGGTGGTCTCGGGTATGGACTCGGGCGCCTGCTCCTCGCTCGGCTCGGGGAGCGCGGCGAGCAACAGGGCGGCGGTGAGCGGGAGTACGGCCAGCAGCGCGTACTGGCGGTGCGGCGACAGCCAGCCCGACAGCGCGCCGACGACGATCGGCGCGACGACCAGGGCGGCTCGGGCGCTGCCCTGCATCAGCGTGAGCGCCTTCGACAGGGCCGGGCCCTCCAGCGCGGCCCCCAAGTAGCCGTTGGACGCGGCGAACGTGCCGCCGAGGATGCCCTGGAGGATCAGCGCCACCGTGAACGTGGCCAGCGAATCCGCCCATCCGGCGAGCACAAAGGCGACGGCCAGACCCAACTGAGCCCGCAGCAGCAGCCGTTTGCGACCGTAGCGGTCAGCGAGCCTGCCCCAGAGGGGTGCGCCGAGCGCGCCGAACACTGTCGGGACGACATACAGCACCCCGGCCCAGCGCGCGGAACGGTCGCCCAACTCCGGGAGGATCTCGGTGAGATACGGCGGAAGACCCAGGGCCGCGAAGGACGCGACGAAGTAGCAGGCGGCCACCGCATGCACATGTCCGCGGCCGAGGGGCGAGGGTCTTGGCAGGCGCCAGGCGGCCTCGGCGCTCATACCGAATCCCTTGCCTGGAGAAGGTAGTTGGGGCCCGTGGTGTAGTACTTGTTGATGTCGGCGGCGCCCGAACGCTCCTTGCTGAGCAGGGTTCCGGCGCTGACCATCGCCTTCACGGGCAGGTGCGGCGCGTCCAGGATCCGGCCGCGCAGTACGGCGGCCGGGGTGCCGCCGAGCCGGTCCACGGCCTCGGAGAGCCGGTCGCCGACCAGCCCCAGCAGCGTGGGCAGCGGCGCGCGGCCGTGCCTGGCGAGCCCGAACGCGTAGGCGCCCGCGCACAGATGGACGGTGATGGTGGCGAACACATCGGCGACCGGCCCGTCCTCGGTGCCGTAGGTCCGCTCGTCGTCGAAGCCCCACGGCCCCGGCAGAACGGCGGCGAGCCGGTCGGTGTTGATGCGCGGCCCGTCGTTGTCCTTGAACAGCAGTCGCACCCGGCCGGGTTCGGGCCCCAGGACCAGCGACACGTTCTGCTGATGCGACTCCAGGGCGATGCCGTGGCGGAAGAGCGTGGTCTGCCAGTCGAACAGGAGGGTGAGGCAGGCGTCCAGCAGGGCGAGCGGGTCGCCGCCGTGGAAGCGGTCGGCGAGCTGGTCGACGACCAGCCGTCCGCCGGGCGCCTCGGCCAGCAATGCGGCCAGCGGGACGACGGCCGTGTCGTCGAGGCCGGCCGGGTAGCGGCGGCACAGGACGGCGAGGAGTTCGTGTCCTGCGTGCGCGTACGTGGTCTCGTCGGCGTGCAGAACGGTGTCCCGGAAGCGCGGCTCGCGCTCGACGACCCGCTCGATCAGCCGCTGCCCGGCGGCGCCGTCGACGAGCGTGCCCGGCTTGATGGAACGCCGGTTGCGCAGTCCCAACGTGGCGGTGGCCAGGGGGAGTTTGAGGTGCAGGGTGGGATCGGCGGCCACGGCGACGGTACGCATCGACAGCGTCGGGACCACTTCGAGGTACCCGTGGTCGGCGAGCCGCGTGCGTCCCGCGAGGCCGGTGACCCGCAGCGCCTCGTCGAGCGGGGCGCCGACGGTCAACGGGTGCACGGGCAGGGCGAGATGCGTGCCGCTCAGCTCCTCCATACCGAGCACGGCCGGCGTCGGCCAACCCTCCGGCAACGCTCCCGCGAGCGTCACCGCCTCCTGGGGCACGGCGAGCCAGCGCAGCGCGAAACGGGGGTGGAACTCCGGCGCATACGCCCGCAGTTGCTCCTCCGTCAGCCCTGACCGGCCTCGCGCGGTCGGATACACGGGATGGTCGATCCGGGCCGCGAGGGTGTCGTACGCCAGGGAGGCCGTCAGGCCCGTCCAGCGTGCGGGGTCGGGGCCATGACGGTCCGTCAGCCGCTCGGTGACCTCCTCCCGGGTGGCGTCGTGCAGCCGAAGCGTGGCCAGGGTCTGCCGACATTCCTCCGCGAAGGCGTCGAAGCCGGCGCGGTCCACGGGGTCGGCCAGCGCTCGGAGTTCGGCGAGCACGGCGTCGTACGAGGTCAGCTCGGCGCCGTCCGACTCGCGTACGAGCAGCGGCAGCCGGGCGGCGTACACGCACTGGAAGCCGTCCTCGGTGAGCGGCAGCAGCAGGGCGTCGTCGGTGTCCGTCGGCAGGCGCAGCCAGATGCCGTCCGGGCGGTGGGTGAGCGTGCCCCGGGTGCGCAGACCGACGACGTCCTCGCGGAGCAGGGCGCTGAGGACACGGGTGAGCAACTCGGCTCCGGCAGTCATGGGAGGTGCGGCGGTCACGGCTGGACCTCCCAGCGCCGCGCCGCCAGGAACTCCGCCGACACCCGGTCGACCGTCGGCTGGTCGGTGCCGGTGGCCCGCAGGACGCCCAGGTAGTCGCGGTTGGTGCGGTACAGCTCGTGTCGCTCACCCACCGCGCGCAGCGGACGATATGTCAGATGTACGCCGTCCACGGTGAGTTCGCTGGCCGGGGGAGCGGAGACCAGCGTGCCCGCGCGGTCGGCGCACGGGTACTCCAGACGGGCCGCGCCGTCACGGCGAACGCCCAGGTCGGCCGGGAGCGGCTCGCCCAGGTGGGTGCGCAGGATGTGCTCGAAGAGCGGGATCTCCAGGAGCCGGGCCAGCAGCAGGTCGACCTGGTCGCCGATGGCCCGGTAGTTGACCTCGATGATCCGGGCGCGCCCCTCGTGCACGACGAACTCGGTGTGGCAGGCGCCGAACCCGACGCCCAGAGCGTCGAGTTGGGCCAGTATCTGCGCGACGACCGGCTCGGGGTGGGCCGGGACGAAGACGAGCCGCTCCTCGATGAAGTACGGGGGCGGCGACACGTCGGTGTGGAATCCGCCCAGGACGTGTCGGACGTGCCTGTCGCCGAGCGTCTCCAGGGTGTACAGCTCGCCGGGCAGATACTCCTCGACGACCAGTACGGCACCCGGCCGCCGCGCGAAGATCTCCCTGGCGCGACTCTCCAACTCCTGTGCGTCGGCGACGAGTACGACGTCCTCGCTCGCCACTCCCTCACGCGGCTTGAGGACACACGGATACGGCGCGGCCGACGCGACGGGTTCGATCGGACGGGTCTCCGTCAGCTCGGCGGACCAGACCGTGTCCACGCCCGCGACCGCGAGCCGACGCCGCATCTCAGCCTTGTCCTTGCAGGCCAGTGCGGCCCGCCAGTCCTTGCCGGGCAGGCCGAAGTAGTCGGCGGCCAGGGCCGCCTGGGTCTGGAGATGGTCGCTGTTGCTGAAGACTGCGTCGGGCCGGTGATGCGTGGAGATCCGGGTGACGACAGCCCGGAAGTCACGGACGTCGCACTCCAGGATCTCGACGTCCGGGTACATGGCCCGATGCGCGTCGGGCTGGTCGGTCAACACGGTGACGTCGAGGCCGAGTCGGGCGGCGGCGGGCAGGAAGCCCTCGGTGACCGAGTCGGTGGGGTTGAGGGCGAGCAGGTACAGATGCATGACGTGTGGAACAACTTCCGCTAGCGGGTGGGGGGTTGGGGTCCAGGTCGGGGGTTCGAGCCGGAGGCCCGGGAGCGGGGCGCGTGCAGAAGGGCGCGCCCCGCCCCCGTACAGCGGGAGTTACTCCTTGGGGAGCCGCACACCGGTGGCCTCGGCCACGTCGGCGAGCATCTGCTCGGCGGCCTGGACGCCGATGCCGGACATCCAGATCTCGTCCGGGACCTCGAAGACCTTGCCGTTCTTGACGGCGGGCAGGCTCTTCCAGACCGGGTTGGTGACGACCTGCTGCTTCTGCGTCTTGTCCTCGGTGTCGGCGGCGGTGACGAAGATCAGGTCGGCGTCGGCCTGGTCGATCTGCTCCGGGCTGACGTCCTTCATCGTGACCTCGGGGTCGGTCGAGATCTGCGACTTGGGGCGGACAAGGCCGATGTCGCCCAGGACGACACCGCTGTAGGAGTTGGACTGGTAGAGGCGGGTCGGACCGGCGATGAAGCGGACCACGGACGCGGTCGGCATGGTGCCCTTGTCCTTCGCCTCGATGGCCGCACCGAGCGCCTTGGCCCGCGTCTCGTACTCCTTGAGCCTGGCGGCGGCCTCGGTCTCCAGGCCGAGGGCCTCGGCGTGCACCTTCAGGTTCTGCTTCCAGACGCCGCCGGTGGTCTCCGTGAAGACGGTCGGCGCGATCGCGCTGAGCTTGCTGTAGATGGCCTCGTGGCGGACCTTCGAGGACAGGATCAGATCGGGCTTGAGCGAGGCGATCAGTTCGAGGTTCGGTTCCAGGAGCGGACCGACGTCCTTCGTGCCGCTCAACTCGCCCTTCAGGTAGGTCGGGAAGCCGCCCTCGGACTTGAAGTGCGGGGCGACCGCGCCGACCGGGTCGATGCCGAGGAGGGTGACGTCGTCCAGCTCGCCGGTGTCGAGCACGACGACCCGCTTGGGCTTGGCGGGGATCTTCACCTTGCCCATGACGGTCTTGAGGGTGCGCGGGAATCCGGCCGTGTCGGCGGCGGCCCGCGCCGTAGTGTCCGTGCCCTTGTCGTCGGAGTTGTCGCTGCCGCAGGCGGCGAGGACGGCGGTGCCGAGTACGACGGCGAGAAGCAGGGCGATGAGCCTGCCGAGGCGGCCGAACCGGCCGAATCCGGGCAGGGAAGGGGTGGTGCGCATGAGGGGGGTTGGTCTTTCTGTCGATTGGGGTGGTGCGGGTGGGTCACGCGGTCGCGGCGGAGTGCCGCACCGCGCTGCCTCTGGGTATGACCAGCGGGGTGCCGGTCTCCGGGTCGGGTATGACCCGGCAGTCCACGTCGAACACGGACTTGACCAGCTCCGCGTCGAGCACGTCGCCGGGAGCGCCGACGGCGGCGAGGCGGCCGTCCTTGAGGACCACCATGTGGTCGGCGTAACGGGCGGCCTGTCCGAGGTCGTGCAGCACCATCACCACGGTGCGGCCCGCCTCGGCGTGCAGGGCGGCGACCAGATCGAGTACGTCGAGCTGGTGCCGGAGATCGAGGAAGGTGGTCGGCTCGTCGAGCAGGAGCAGCTCGGTGTCCTGCGCCAACGCCAGCGCGATCCAGGCGCGTTGGCGCTGCCCGCCGGAGAGCCGGTCGACGGGCTGGTCGCGCAGTGCGGTCGTGCCGGTGCGCTCCAGGGCCTCGTCTACCGCCCGCTGGTCGGCCGTCGACCAGGGGGCCAGCAGCCGCTGGTGCGGGTACCGGCCGAGCCGTACGAGCGCCTCGACGGTGATCGCCTCCGGGGTGACCGGCTGCTGCGGCAGCAGCCCCATCCGCAGGGCGAGCGTCTTCGCGGACATGCGGTGGATGTCGGAGCCGTCCAGCGTGACGGTGCCGGCGGCGGGCGCGAGGAGTCTGCTCAGCCCTCTCAACAGGGTTGATTTCCCACAGGCGTTGGGGCCGACAATCGCGGTGACGGCGCCGCCGGGCAGGATGAGGTCGAGCCCGCCGACGACGAGCCGGTCGCCGTAGCGCAGGTCGAGGGCCTCGGTGCGCAGCTGGTTGACGGTGTCCGGCCGGGCGGTCATGCGTGACTCCTGTGAACGGGCTTGCTCTGACGGAACATCAGCACCAGCAGCCAGGGCGCGCCGAGCGTGGCGGTGACCGCCCCGACCGGCAGCCCCTCGGCGGGCAGCAGATGCTGGACGACCAGGTCGGAGGCGAGCAGCAGTACGGCACCGGTGAGACCGGCCAGCGCGAGTGAGACGGCGGTCGGCGGGCCGGTGAGGAAGCGGACGATGTGCGGTACGGCGAGCGCCACGAACGTCACCGGACCGGCGAGCGCGGCGGCCAGCGACGCCAACACGACGGCGACGAAGAGGAGTTGGAGCCGGGCGGCGGAGGTACTGAGCCCGAGGGCGCCCGCCGAGTCGTCCCCGAGGTCCAGCACGGCGAGCCGCCGGTGCAGTACGAGCGTGACGGCCAGGGCGGCCACCATGGCGCCGCCCGCTCCCCACACCTCCGTCCACGTCCGCCCGTACACCGAACCGGTGGTCCACTGGAGCGCGGAGCCGGCCAGCTCGGCCGGGAAGCGCACGATCAGCAGGTTCACGGCGGCGGCGAGGCCCGCCTGCACGGCGAGCCCGGTCAGCACCAGCCGCGTCACGGCGACCCCGGAACGCCAGGCGAACACGCCGAGCAGCAGTGCCGAGAGCAGCCCTCCGGCCAGCGCGCCGACAGGGATCAGGGTCTGCGAGGCTCCGGCCGCGATGAGGGATACGGCACCGAGCGACGCCCCGCCGGTCACGCCCATGACATCGGGCGAGGCCAGCGGATTCCGGAACAGCCGCTGCAGCACACACCCGGCGACACCGAGCCCGGCCCCGGCGACGATCGCCGCGAAGGCGCGCGGCGCCCGGAACTGCTGCACGACCAGTACGTCCCCGGAGTCCCCGAGCCCGACCAGCGCCCGCAGTGCCGTACCGGTCGGCATGCCCATCTCACCGGTGGTCAGGGCGACGGTGAGCAGCGCGAAGAGGGTGACGAAGCCGCAGCCGGAGTACAGCAGCACGCGGCGGCGCAGTCGGAGCCGGGAGTTGGACGTCGTACGGGCGAATGCGGCGGCGCTGGTCATGAGGCCACCTTCCGTGCCAGCAGCGCCAGCAGGGGCGCGCCCAGGAACGCGGTCACGATGCCGACCTCCAGTTCCGAGGGGCGGATCACCAGACGGCCCAGGACATCGGCCGAGAGCAGGAGCAGGGGACCGGCGATCAGACAGCCGGGGACCAGGAGGCGATGGTCGCCACCCAGCAGCGGACGTACGAGATGAGGCGCCGCCAGGCCGATGAACGCGATCGGGCCCGCCACCGCGACGGCCGAACCGGCCAGCAGGACGACCGAGATACCGCCCGCGAGGCGGATCCGGGCCACCGGGACGCCGAGTGCCTGGGCCGAATCGTCGCCCAGGGCAAGGGCGTTGAGGGCGGGGGAGACCGCGAGGGCGAGCACCAGGCCGAGCAGCAGCGAGGGCAGTACCGGCCAGAGAGTGGTGAGGGTGCGGCCGGAGAGGGAGCCCGCCAGCCAGAAGCGGGCCTCGTCCAGGGTGCGCTGGTTGAGGAGCATCACCGCCGACGTCCAGGAAAGCAGGACCAGTTGGAGGACGGTGCCGCCCAACGCGAGCCGTACCGGGTCGATGTCGCCCGCCCGGCGGGCCAGCGACTGGGCGAGCAGGGCGGCGCCCGCAGCGCCCGCGAAGGCGAACCACACATATTCGACAGGGTCGTTGAGCTTCAGCGCGAAGATCGCGACCACCACCGCGAAACCGGCACCCGCGTTGATCCCGAGAGTGGTCGGTGAGGCGAGCGGATTGCGGGTGATGCCCTGGGCGACCGCCCCGGCGACCCCGAGCGCCGCGCCGACCGCGAGCCCGATCACCGTACGTGGCAGCCGCAGCCCGGTCACCACGAGTGCGTCTCTTCCCTGGGCGTGGCCGAACAGCGCGTCGGTCACCGTCGACAGGGGCACCGAGCGCGCGCCGAGGGCGAGGCTCAGCGCGGAGATCAGGGCCAGGGCCCCGAATCCGGTGAGAAGGATCGGGATGTGCCTCAGGGCACGGAAGGGCACACCGGTCGGTGTGCCCCGACGGTTCGCAGTCACGAGCCGGGAGCTTAGGTTAGGCATGCTTTACTTTTCAACCAGCTGTGGAAGCGCTGTGACGTGCATGGTCCTTGATCATCGACATGGGGGCACCCCGGTAACCGCCTTGCGATCTTGCCAGTAAGGTAAGCCTTGCCTATCTAACCCCACTCGCACCTCTCTGCGCAGGAGTACCGATGAGCGTCGCCCTTGAGTCCCCGCCGGCCACCGCCGCCGCGCGCGTGCTCGGCGGCGCCTATCAACGCCTCACGGACATGTGTGAAGTGCTCAGCGTGGAGGTCGCGAGGCCGGGTGTGACGGGCGCTCAAGAGGGTGTCACCGGAGCCGAGTTGACGGACAGTCACGAAGCTCTCGACGCCTTCGTCGAGGCCGAGACGGCGCGGATCCAGGAGCGTTACGGGCACACCGCCCGCCCGCATGTCGCCGCGTCCCGCGCCCTGCACGACTACGCCTGGTCGGTCGGCCTGCTGATGAGCGGGGTCTGGTACCTGGAGCGCCGGGTGCCGCGTATCCGGCCGGAGGACGTTCGGCTGGACCTCGCCACCGGTGAGTACAAGATCACACCGGGGTCTTCCTTCTCCTGCCTCCCTGGAGACCCAGCCGCCACCCTCCCCGGAGTCACGGTGCTCCCGCACGAGGAGGCGCTGCGCACCGAGCTGCGCGCCGCCGTCGCCGACCACATGGCCCCGCTGCTCACCGCGCTCGGCCCGGTCGCCCGTCGGCGATCGCGTGCCCTGTGGGGCCTGGTCTCCGACGACCTCGTCTCCGGGATCTGGTACCTCGGGCGCGTCCTCGGCCGGGAGGGCGACGCCATCCGCGCGGCCACCGAACTGCTGCCCTCCGCCGTCTCCCCGTACCCCGGCGGCGCCGACTTCCGCCACCTCACCGACACGTCAGGGCAGCGCCACCCGACCCGCACCCGTGCCGGCTGCTGCCTCTACTACACGATCCGCCCCGACGAGGCCTGCTCCACCTGCCCCCGCACCTGCGACTCGGAACGCCTGCGCAGGCTGGAGAGCTGAGACTCAGCCGGAGTCGGTCGTCGCCAGGAACTGCGTCGCCGCAAGTTCGGCGTACAGCGGGTCCCCCGCGACGAGTTCACGATGGGTGCCCACGGCCCGTACCCGCCCCGCGTCCATCACCACGATCCGGTCCGCCGTCGTCACCGTCGACAGCCGGTGGGCGACGACCAGAACGGTCGTCGTACGGGCGACATCCGCGACCGTGTCCCGCAGCGCCGCCTCGTTCACCGCGTCCAGCTGCGAGGTCGCCTCGTCGAGCAGGAGCAGCCTGGGGCGGCGCAGCAGCGCACGGGCGATGGTCACCCGCTGGCGCTCACCGCCCGACAGCTTGGTGCCGCGATGCCCGACCAGGGTGTCGAGGCCGCGCGGCAGCCGGGCGACCAGACCGTCGAGGCGGGTCGTCTTGACCACGCGGGTGAGCGACTCCTCGTCCGCCTCCGGATTACCCAGGAGCAGGTTGTCGCGCAACGAGCCCGACAGCACGGGCGCGTCCTGCTCGACATAGCCGATGGCGGACCGGAGTTCGGTCAGCTCCCAGTCGGCGGCGTTCCGGCCGTCGAGCGTGATCACGCCCGACTCGGGGTCGTAGAAGCGCTCGATGAGCGAGAAGACGGTCGTCTTGCCCGCGCCGGACGGGCCGACGAACGCCGTCATGCCCCGGGCCGGCACGGCGAATGTCACGCCGTGATGGACGTACGGAAGATCGTCGTCGTAGCGGAAGCGCACCTCCTCGAAGGCGAGCGCCGCCGGTTCGGCGTCGGCGGCCGGGAGGGGCGCCGGGTGGGCCGACGACGGTTCGGCGGGCAGGGCGAGGGCTTCCTGGATACGGGTGAGGGCCGCGGCACCCGTCTGGTACTGCGTGACCGCTCCGACGACCTGCTGGATCGGCGACATCAGATAGAAGACGTAGAGGAGGAAAGCGACCAGCGTGCCGACCTCGACCGCGCCCGTCGCGACCCGCGCGCCGCCGACCGCGAGCACCGTGATGAACGCGATCTGCATCGCGAGGCCCGCCGTATTGCCCGCCGCAGCAGCCCACTTGGCGGCGCTCACACTCTGCCGCCACGACTCCTCGGCCGCCGCGTGCAGGTTCCGCTCCTCGCGGTGCTCGGCGCCGGAGGCCTTGATCGTGCGCAGCGCGCCCAGCACCCGTTCCAGCGAGGCGCCCATGACACCGACCGCGTCCTGCGCCCGCCGGCTCGCCTTGTTGATACGCGGCACGATCACCCCGAGCACGGTCCCCGCGCCCAGGATCACGGCGAGGGTGACGCCCAGCAGCACCGGGTCCACCAGGCCCATCATCACGATCGTCGCCATCAGGGTGAGCCCGCCGGTGCCGAGGCCGACGAGCGAGTCGGTGGTGACCTCGCGGAGCAGGGTCGTGTCGGACGTGACCCGGGCCATCAGATCGCCGGGCTCGGTCCGGTCCACGGCCGGTATCCGAAGCCGCAGCAGATAGGAGGACAGCGCCCGCCGCGCCCCCAGCACCACCGACTCGGCGGTCCGTCGCAGTACATACGAACCCAGCGCGCCCAGCGCCGCGTTGGCGACGACCAGCGCCGACATCAGCAGCAGGGCCTTGGTGATCGTCCGGTCGTGGGACAGATCGTCGATGAGCCCCCGCGCCACCAACGGCAGCGCCAGCCCGGCGGCCCCCGTGGCCAGCGAGAGCAGGGCGCCCACCAGCAGGGTCCAGCGGTGCGGCCGTACGTATCCGAGGAGCAGCCGCCAGGCGGGCTGACCGGCGTTCGGCTCTGCGATGCTCACGGGGCTCCTCGGCGGGCGGACGGGCGGGAGATTTCACCCTACGTCGGCCGCCGGGGAAGTGGAGAAGCAGCTATTCCTGCCCGTTGTCCGTGTGCTCCTCGTGCAGCGCCCGCCAGTCCAGCGCCGTAGTGAGGACGAGGGGTGGGGTGTCCGCGTTCGGCAGACAGTCGCCGAGCATGCCGGCCAGTACCTCGCCCGGGCCGAGTTCGAGATACGTGGTCACCTCGTCCTGCGCCAACATGCTTACCGCGTCCGCGAACTGGACCGGCTCGCGCAGCTCGCGCACCCAGAACTCCGGCGTACAGGCCTCGGAGCCGACCGGTTTCGCCGTGATGTCGGAGACCAGGGGGAGGCGCGGGGCGTGGAGGTGCAGCGTCTCCAGGGTGCGGCGGTATTCGTCGAGGAGCGGGTCGAAGTGCGGCGAGTGCGCGGCCACGTCGGTACGCAGCGTCCGTGTCCACCGACGGTGGCCCGCCCACTCCTCCTGTACGGCCGTCACCGCGTCCCGGTCGCCCGAAACCACCACCGCCCGGGGCCCGTTGACCGCCGCGACCACCACACCTGGCCTCGGGCGCAGCTCCTCCGGGGACGCCTCCACCGCCGCCATCGCACCCCCCTTCGGCAGCGCGCCCATGAGCCGCGACAGCGTGCCCACCGCACGGCAGCCGTCCGTCAGCGAGAACACTCCGGCGGCATGGGCGGCGGCCATCCGCCCGGCCGAGTACCCGAACAGCACGTCCGGGCGCACACCCCAGCTCTCCAGCAGCCGGTACTGCGCGACCTGGAGCGCGAAGATCGCCGGATTCCCGAACGCGATCCGGTCCAGCAGCGCGGCCGTGCGTGTACCGGCCTCGGCGAACATCACGTCCAGCAGCGGCACGTCCAGATACGGGTCGAGCCCTGCGCACACCTCCTCCAGCGCCGCCGCGAACACCGGGAAGGCGTCGTGGAGTTCACGCCCCATCCCCGGCCGCTGCGACCCGGCGCCCGAGAACAGGAACGCGGTCCGGCCACCAGGAAGCCTCCGTCGTACGGGAGTCGGCCGTGCCTCAGCCACCTCGCTGGACAACTGGACGAATGGTGCGGTCAGTTGGGCGACCACCTCCTCGGCCGACGCACACACCACGATCCGCTCCAGATCCCCGGGGTGCAGGAAGCCCTCGTCCCGCGCGTGTTCCAGGAACGCCAGCAGCGGACGGTAGAAGCCGTACGGGTCGAGCAGGAGACACGGCTTGCGGTGGATGCGCAGCTGCGCCCACGCCAGCGCCTCCAGCAGCTCCTCCGCCGTACCGAGCCCGCCCGGCAGCGCCACGAACGCGTCGCCCAACTCCGCCATCCGCGCCTTGCGTTCATGGATGTCCGCCACCACCTCCAGCTCGCTGAGACCGGTGTGTGCGATCTCGTACGGCAGCATCCGGCGCGGTACGACGCCCGTCACCTTGCCGCCGGCGTCCAGCGCGGCGTCCGCGAGCGTGCCCATGAGGCCGGTGCGGGCGCCGCCGTAGACGAGCGGCAGGCCCGCCTCCGCGAGGGCGCGGCCCAGGTCGGCGGCGGTCTCCTGATGGCCGGGGTGGTGTCCGGGGGAGGCGCCGCAGAAGACGGTGACGGCGGACACGGAAGCTACGGCGGTTACGGCCACAGTCCGTACCCCCGAGTGAGGACGGAGTGCGGGTCGTAGTGGTGCTTCGCGCGGGCGAGGGTCTCCCAGGCGGGGCCGAAGTGGGCCCGCCAGTCCCCGGAGGTCATCGGCACCGCGCTGGTCGGGTGGAGGACACCGCCGAGGTCGCGCGCCCGCTCGTACAGCGCCCGGTTGGCGGCGACCGCCTCCCGTACGTTCTCGGGGGCGCCGGGCGGTGCCGTGCGCATCAGGGAGAGCAGGCACAGGAGTTCACCCGGCGGCCGGCGCAGCAGCGGGGCGCGCAGGGCCTGTGAGGTGAGCGGGCGCAGCTGGACCACTCCGCAGGCGCGCAGGCCGCTCTGCGCGTGGTCGGCCAGTACCGTGGGGACGAACTCGGCGGCGGCCTCCTCCGGGAGGAGCAGCGTGAGCCAGGGGTGCGGGCGCTGCCACTCGCCGGTGGTGCGCAGGATCCGCTCGTCGCGGTCCATGCGGCACAGGAACTCCTCGTACGAGAGGTTCTCGATCTCCTCGGTGTCCCGGTCGTGTTCGAGGCCGCCGGTCAACAGGGTGTCGTCGCAGGGGAGTTGGGCGGTGTGCGGGGCCACGGCCTCGATCATGTAGTCCCAGGCGCCGTCGAGCGCGGGCCGTGCCTGGCCGCTCACATGGCTGAAGCGGTCGTCGCGGGCGAGGGCACGCTGGTCGGCGAAGTAGGTGCCGGGCGTGTGGTGGTAGAGGCGGAAGCGGCGGACCAGGGTGGGCGCGGGGACCAGGTCGAGCGTGGCGCGGACGATCAGCGCGCACTGGCCGAGGCCCGCCAGTACGGCGTCGAACAGGTCGGGGTGGCGCTCGCGCGAGCAGGTCACCTCCTCGCCGGCGCCCGTGACGACGTCCAACTCCCTTACGTGGTCGGCGACGAGGCCGTGCAGGTGACTGGAGCCGCCCAGGCCGCCGGTGCTCAGCAGTCCGCCGACGCTGCCGCCGAGATGGTCGGGGAGCACGGGCGGGGTGAGCCCCTCGGCGAGGGCGGCCCGGACGACCTCGCTCCAGCGGGCGCCCGCCCCGGCGGTCACCGTCCGTGCGGCGGGCGCGCAGCGCACCTCGTTCAGGGCGCTCAGGTCGACGACGTACCCGCCCTCGGCCTGGCCCTGGCCGTAGACGGAGTAGCCGCCGCCCCGGGCGGTGACCGGCAGACCGCTTGGGCCGGCCAGCGCGACGAACTCGCGCAGCGCGGCCATGGACGGGGGCGAGAACATGCCGAGCGGCCGTGATCCGACGATATGGCCGAAGTCGTCGGCGGCCCGGAACAGGTCCCCGATGTCCGCCGAGTCCTTGGCGGCCGACTCCGGGAACGGAACCAGGTAATCCGACCGGGGATCGATGCTCGCGATTCCTTTCATGCCGCACGCCCCAGCATGCCGGGATCGAAAACCGGTCCAGGCACCCGTTTCTCGAAAGTTTCGGTGAACACGCGGCTCTGCAGAATGCCGTGTTCGGCATGGCGCAGGGCGATCAGGGACGCCATCCGTGACAGCACCGGAGCAGGCAGCACCTGTTTGTGAATGGTCTCTACATCCAGTGAATATTTCGCACAGCATTCCAGAACGGCCTCGAAACCGTTCACGGACGCCGCGAAACGACGTTGCCGGGGATCGGTCCAGAGTGTGGCCAGCTCCTCCAGAAGGCTGCGGTCGGGGGCCGGCGGGGCGAGCATCGTCAGCGCCCGGCCGGTGAGCGCCTCGACGTACTCGTCGTACGCGGGCAGCGGCAGCACCCGTACGGACAGCTCCCAGGGCTGCGTGGCGCAGCGCGCGGCCAGCACGCGCAGCAGGGAGATCGAACCGCCCTCGACGATCACGAACCGATGGCGGGCGCTCAGCCGCTCCACCAGGTCGAACAGGGACTCGGCGGCCGCTTTCGCGCCGAGGTCGCCGTCGGCGACGGTCCGGTCGCCGAGCCAGTACCGCCGTACACCCGGGGCCTGTCCACCCGCGCGGGCGCTGGTGGTGGCCAGGTCCGTGAAGCACTGGAGCCGGTCGGCGACGACCACCGGGGCGCCGGTGACCCGGGCCAGGTCGTTGGCCGCCGCGCTCTTCCCCACGCCTGTCGGCCCCGCGATCAGATGAACAAAAGGGCGAAGCGCGCAATCAGCCGTGCAATCAGTCGTGCTGTCCGCTGGGCTCTCGGCCATCGGAGTTTCCCTCCCGTTCCGTGCAACCGTTGTCGAGCACGGACAAGAGAAGCACGGCATGACGTTGCGTCAACACCAGCTCACAGCCTGGGCAGGGCAAAGAAACAACCACATTGATCTGTGATTGTTAAAGGCCGGAAAACACGGAGTGGAGTGTTGAATTCCGGGGAATCCGCAGTGGTGTGAGGCGGGCACTGAAGCGCCTTTTCTAATGAATTCCTCACGCTGTGCGTCAGGTTCTTACCCAGGAGGACACCGTGCAATCCGAGATGCTGCTCGCCGCCGCCGACGCCCTGCCGCTCCCGGGAGGCGACGCGGGCCGCCCGGACGCCGGGGTCCTCGTCGGCTTCGGTGTCCCGGAGGAACTGGCCCGGTTCGCCGCCCGTCCCGGCTGGACCGTGTACGTCCCGGGCCACCCGGACGAGGTGCGGCGGGCCGTCGCGACCGCCATGGCCCGGAGTGAGCGGGCGTACGTCCATGTGTCCGCCGAGTCCAACGCCGAACCGCACGGCGCGACCGAGGGCTTCGAACTGGTCCGGGAAGGAAGTGCCGGCGTGGTGCTCGCGGTGGGTGCCACCCTCGACCCGGTGCTGCGGGCCACGGCCGGACTGGATCTCGCCGTCCTCTACGCGGCCACCGTCCGCCCCTTCGACGAGGTCGGACTGCGCACCGCCGTGCTCGCCGCCGACCACGCCGACGTGGTGCTGGTCGAGCCCTGTCCGCGCGGCACCTCGGCCCATCATGTCGCCGGCACGCTGGTCCACGTACCGCACCGGCTGCTCGCCCTCGGTGGGACGGACGGGCCGGACGGCCTGGACGAGACCGAACTCGCCCGGGCCGTACGGGACTTCATGCGCTGACGTCGGTGGCGTGCCCGGCCGACCCGGCCTGTGCCCGGGATCGCTGCGCGAGCGCGGTGAGGGTGGCGTCGAGGTCGGCGGGCCGTGGCCGGTTGTGCGGCAGTTTGGCCAACAGGTAGGCCATGCCGCAGGTGTTGCTGACGGCCGAGAACACGAGGCCGCCCGCGACCCCCGCGGACAGCAACTGCCAGGCGGGGTGCAGGAGGCCCAGTCCGAGGCCCACGAGGACGATGGTGCCCGCGGTGAAGCGGACCTGACGTTCCATGGACCAGACGGCGCGGGCCTTGGTCGCCGGGCGGTGCAGTTCGTGTCCTCCGTCCCGCCAGCCCTGGGTGCCGCCGGTCAGGGTCATGGCCGGGACACCGTTCTCGGCGAGGACCGCACAGGCGGACTCGGAGCGGGCGCCGGAGGCACAGACGACGAGCAGTTCTCCCTGGTCCGCCGCCTCCTTGAGGACGGGCAGCGCGCGCCGGACGTGGTCCAGGGGGATGTTGAGGGCGCCGGGGAGATGCCCGGAGGCGTACTCGCCCGGGGTGCGGACATCGATGACGGTCAGCTGGGGCAGGCGGGTGCGGGCCTGGTCGGTGTCGAGGGCGACGGGGGTGACGGGAGCGGTCATGAGTGACTGGGATCCTTTCGTGGGGTGTGACCGTTGGGGAGGTAAAATACCCCCAAGGGTATGTAGCGGGGTATGTGGAGGAGTGGTTGTGGAGCTGCAGTTCGAGGGCGATGAGCTGAAGTCGGTGCTGAATCGGCTGCGCCGGGCGCAGGGTCAGATCTCCGGGGTGATCCGGATGATCGAGGAGGGCCGTGACTGCGAGGAGGTCGTCACCCAGCTCGCCGCCGCCTCGCGTGCCCTGGACCGGGCGGGCTTCGCCATCATCGCGACGGGACTGCAGCAGTGCCTGACCGATGTGGAGGCGGCCGAGCGGAGCGGCGAGACGAAGGAGCAGATGCGGGCCCGGCTGGAGAAGCTGTTCCTGTCGCTGGCGTGATGGGGATCGAGGAGTGAGCGGTGGACGGGGGAGAGCCTCTCGGGGCCTCCCCGTCGGGACGGCGCGGCATGTGGGTGACGGTCACAGCACCGCGTCGGCCAGCATGAACAGGGCCACCGCCATCAGCACCCAGGCGAAGATCCGCTGGAGCCGGCCACCGGAGACCCGGCCCGCGAGCCGTTTGCCGTCCCACGCGCCGAGGATCGAGGCTCCGGCGAAGGGCGCGACGAGGGCCCAGTCGACACGGGTCGCCGTACCGGCCCGGGCGAGCAGCGCGGCCAGCGAGTTGACGGTGATCACCAGCAGGCTCGTCCCGACGGCGGCCCGCATCCGCAGCCCCACGACGTTCACGAGTGCCGGTACGGCGAGAAAACCGCCGCCCACCCCCAGCACCCCGGTCACCGCACCCAGCCCCGCGCCGGCCTGAGCGACCTGAACGGGCCGCACCGGCGCCCCCTCCTGTACGGACGCCGAAGGGCGCAGCATGCGGTACGCGGCGACCCCGGCGATCATCGCGAACGCGCCGGTCAGCAGGGCGGACGGCACATACCCGCTGACCGCCCCGCCGAGCATCGCGGGCACCAGCCCCGCCGCCGCGAACACGGCTCCGGCCCGCCACTCGACGGTGTTCGCACGGGCGTGCGCGGCCAGCGCGGTGGCGGAGGTGACGGTGACGATGGCCAGGCTCGCGGTGGTGGCCGCGGCCGGGGTGAAACCGAGCAGATAGATCAACGCGGGCACGGCCAGCACGCTGCCGCCGCCGCCGAGCGCCCCCAGCGCGAGACCGGTCACGGCTCCGGCGAGCAGGGCGAGAACGAACGCACTCACGCGACGGGTCCGCCGTCGCTGGAGGCGGCCGTGTGCGGTCGGCTCGCGGTCGCTGCCGACAGGTCCGCCGGGGCCGGCAGCCCGCTTCCGGCCGCTGCTGAGAGACCTGCCTCGCTCTGTGTCCCGCTCCCGTTCGGCACCGACAGGTTCGCCTCCGGCGGCAGGCCACCCCCGGTCTCTGTCGGCAGACCCGCCCCCACCCACGCCCCCATCCCGCCGAGCACGTCCGAGACCTCCGCGCCGCGTGCCGTGAGCAGTGCCGCGGCCTGTCGGGAGCGCTTGCCGGAGCGGCAGATCGCGATCAGTGGGTGCCCCTGCGCCGCCCCCGGCAGCGAGGCGCCCGCTGTCAGCGACGACAGCGGCGCGTGCACCGCGCCGGCGGCGTGCCCGGCAGCCCACTCCTCGGCCTCGCGGACGTCCAGGAGTACGGCGGTCCCGTCCGCGCCCGTGAGTTCGTGGGCCTCGGCCGGGGTGACCCGGGCCATCGGGAGTCCGGCCTCGCGGGCGGCGGCGAAGCCGTCGTCGACGGCGACCACGACACGCCCCGCCGCGTCCAGCAGTGAGGCGGCGATCCCGGCCCGCATACCGCCCGCGCAGTGCACCCACACCGTCCCGTCGGGTATCTCCGTGAGCCGGTCGCGCAGTTGGTGGAGCGGGATGTGCAGCGAACCCGCGATATGACCACCCGCACGCTCGGAGTCCCGCCGCACGTCCAGAATCACGACCTCATTGCGCTCCTGGCCCGCCAGATCCGCGAACGTGGCGCGTGGGAACGTGCGCGGTCGCTCACCCGGGCGCAGCCACCCGGCCGGGGTGCCCGTCGAGGCGGCGGCCGGGCGGTCGATGCCGACCCGTGTCAACTCCCGCTGGGCATCGGCGAGTTGGGACGCCGACTCCGCGAGCAGTGTCACCGGCTTGCCCCACGGCAGCAGCCACGCCAGATACGTGGCGAGCTGTCCCTCCGCCTCGAAGTTGAGCGTCCCGGCGACATGGCCCTCGGCGAACGCCACCCGGTTGCGCAGGTCCACCACCCACTCCCCGGCGGCCAGCCGCGCCGCGATCTCCTCGGCGTCCGCCGGGGCCGGCGGAGTCAGGTCGACGGGTGCGGGGCCCGCGGAGTTCAGCGGGCCCATGTGCGCGTAGTACGCGGGCACGTCGTCCAGCCCGGCGAGCAGTTCGGCGACGAACGTGTCGGCGTCCTTGAGCAGTGCCTCGTTCGTGACGCGTTCCCGGCCGATGGTCGTGGCGTCGCCGGTTGCCGTTCCGGCGGAACAGAAGCTGCCGAAGCCGTGCGTGGGCAGTACGGCCGTCTCGTCGGGGAGTTCGGCGGCCAGCCGGTGCGCCGAGTCGTACTGCGCCCGGGCCAGCTCCCCGGTGAGCCTCGGCTCGACCAGGTCCGGCCGCCCGACCGTGCCGATCAGCAGCGAACCGCCGGTGAACACGGCCACGGCCGAGCCGGCCTCCTCCAGGACGTACGCGGTGTGGTGCGGGGTGTGCCCGGGCGTGGCCAGCGCCCGCAGCACCAGCCCCTCCTCGATCTCCACGCCGTCCCCGTCCGTCACCGGCACCCTGTCGTACGCGACCCGCGCTCCCGCCGGGACGAGATACGCGGCCCCGGTGATCCGGGCCAGCTCCAGGCCCCCGGTGACGTAGTCGTTGTGGACGTGCGTCTCGACGACGTGCGTGACGCGCACACCCCGTCGGGCGGCGGCCTCGATCACCCGGTCGATGTCCCGTGGCGGATCGACCGCCACGGCCCGGTGCGGCCCGCCCGCCAGATAGCCGCGGTTGCCCAGTCCAGGGACCTCGATGCGGTCGACGAAGTACATGGCGGCACCCCTTTCCTTTCCTCGTGAAGCCGTAGGAAGCCTCGTGAAATTACCCCGGGGGGTATATTCACCACCGTAGCAGAGGTACCCCCGGGGGTATCCATGGGCCGGGTCGCGCCGGGCTCGACCCTGGACGTGCCGTTACCGATCAGTCGCACGTAGGGTCGGAGAGAAGAACCGAACATTGGCCGATGGAAGGGTTCAGCACCATGGCGCAGGAAGTACGCGGCGTGATCGCACCGGGCAGGAACGAACCGGTGCGGGTCGAGACGATCGTCGTGCCCGACCCCGGTCCGGGCGAGGCCGTGGTGCAGATCCAGGCCTGCGGGGTGTGCCACACCGACCTGCACTACAAGCAGGGCGGGATCAACGACGAATTCCCCTTCCTCCTCGGCCACGAGGCCGCCGGCATCGTGGAGTCGGTGGGGGAGGGCGTCACCGATGTCGCCCCCGGTGACTTCGTGATCCTCAACTGGCGTGCCGTGTGCGGGAACTGTCGCGCCTGCCTGCGCGGGCGCCCGTGGTACTGCTTCAACACGCACAACGCCAAGCAGAAGATGACCCTCACCGACGGGACGGAACTCTCCCCGGCCCTCGGTATCGGTGCCTTCGCCGAGAAGACCCTCGTCGCGGCCGGGCAGTGCACCAAGGTCGACCCGTCGGTCTCCGCCGCCGTCGCCGGGCTGCTCGGGTGCGGGGTCATGGCCGGCATCGGTGCCGCCATCAACACCGGCAACGTCGGACGCGGCGACACCGTCGCCGTCATCGGCTGCGGCGGAGTCGGCGACGCCGCCATCGCGGGCGCCAACCTGGCCGGTGCCGCGAAGATCATCGCCGTCGACATCGACGACCGGAAGCTCGCCACCGCCCGCACGATGGGCGCCACGCACACGGTCAACTCCAAGGAGACCGATCCGGTCGAGGCGATCCAGGGACTCACGGGCGGTTTCGGCGCCGACGTCGTCATCGAGGCGGTCGGCCGCCCGGAGACCTACAAGCAGGCCTTCTACGCCCGCGACCTCGCCGGGACCGTCGTCCTCGTGGGTGTCCCCACGCCGGAGATGAAGCTCGAACTCCCGCTGCTCGACGTCTTCGGGCGCGGCGGCTCGCTGAAGTCGTCCTGGTACGGGGACTGCCTGCCCTCCCGTGACTTCCCGATGCTCATCGACCTCCACCTCCAAGGACGCCTGGACCTCGCGAAGTTCGTGACGGAGACCATCCAACTCGACGAGGTGGAGAAGGCGTTCGAGCGGATGCACGGCGGCGACGTGCTGCGTTCCGTGGTGGTGCTGTGATGGCCGCGCGTATCGAACGCCTCGTCACCTCTGGGCAGTTCAGCCTCGACGGCGGCACCTGGGACGTCGACAACAACGTCTGGATCGTCGGCGACGACCACGAGGCGATCGTCATCGACGCCGCCCATGACGCCGACGCCATCGCGGCGGCCGTCGGCGACCGGCGCCTGACCGCCATCATCTGCACCCACGCCCACAACGACCACATCGACGCGGCCCCCGCACTCGCCGCGCTCACCGGCGCCACCATCTGGCTGCACCGCGACGACCTGCCGCTGTGGAAGCAGACCCACCCGGACCGCGAACCCGACGCCTGGCTGGCCGACGGCCAGGTGATCGAGGCCGCCGGCGCCGACCTGACGGTCCTGCACACACCCGGACACGCACCCGGCGCGGTCTGCCTCTACGACCCGGGACTCGCCACCGTCTTCACCGGCGACACCCTCTTCAACGGCGGCCCGGGCGCCACCGGCCGCTCCTACTCCCACTTCCCGACGATCATCGACTCGATCCGGGACCGCCTGCTCGCCCTCCCGCCCGGGACGAAGGTCCTCACCGGGCACGGCGACCCCACCACCATCGGGGCCGAGGCACCGCACTTGGAGGAGTGGATCGCCCGGGGCCACTGACGGCCACGGACACGCCAGTGGGCGCCCACCGTCACAACGGAGGGCGCCCACACGGACGTACGACATCAGCCAAGGAAACCTCAGGCAGCCACCGGGAAGCCCGCCGTCCGGAAGACCTGGCGGTCGGCGTCCACCGCGAAGATCTCGCAGCCCTTGCGCGCGGCGGCCCAGTCGACGCCCTCCGCGCCCATCGCGAACGCCGCCGTCGCCGTGGCGTCCGCCTCGGTGAGCGTGGCGGCCACGACGGTCAGGCTCAGCAGCCCGGTCGCCGGGCGGCCGGTGCGGCCGTCGAGGATGTGGTCGCCGCGTTCATAGCGGGCCGAGGTCGCCACACCGCCCTCCGTGAGCTCCAGCACCGTGCACAGCTGGTCGGCGTGCTCGGGGTGACGTACCCCGACCCGCCAGGGGCGCCCGGCGGCGACCACGTCACCACCGGCGTTCAGGCAGTACGTCCGTACGCCCGCCGCCGCCAGCAGATCCGCCGCCCGCTGCACCGCCCAGCCCTTCACCATCGCGCACGGATCGAGGCCACGGCCGGGCAGCCGTACGTCGAAGGCGCCCTTGGTCGCGACCCGGTACTCCTCGCACAGGCCGAGCACCTCGGTGAGGTCCGCGCTCAGGTCGCCGGTCGCCAGCTCGCCCCGGTCGAGGCGGGACACCTCGCTGTCGTCCTTGAAGGGGCTGAAGCGCGCGTCGACCTCGTGGAGCCAGGCGAACACGGCGTCGGCCGCCTCCGCCGGGGCGTTCTCGTCGTCGATGCGCAGCGAGATCGGGAACCCCATGATGTGTTCGACGCGCCGCATCCGCTCAGCCCTTCGCGTCGATCGCGGCCTGGAGGGACTCCTTGTAGCCGTCGCTCGTGATCGTCGCACCCGACACCGTGTCGATGTCCGCGCTCTGCGCGGCCAGCGTCTCCGAGATCAGCACCGGCACGGCCGCCGTGGTCTGCGGGTGGTTCGGCTGCTGGAGCATCTTCACGGACGCGATCGTGTCGCCCTCGAAGGTCACCTCGATCTGCACGGTGCCCTTCTCGGTGTCCACCGCGGTCCCCGAGACGACCTTCGACGCGGACTCGGCGGAAGCCGAGGCCGACGCGGAGGGCGACGGGGACGACGCTGCGGAGTCCGCCTGGGAGTCGATGGCGGCCTGGAGGGACTCCTTGTAGCCGTCACTCGTGATCGTCGCGCCGGACACCGTGTCGATGTCGGCGCTCTGCGCGGCCAGCGTCTCCTTGATCAGGACCGGCACGGCGGCGGTGGTCTGCGGGTGGTTCGGCTGCTTCAGCATCCGCACCGAGGAGATCTTCGTCCCCGCGAACGTCACCTCGACCTGGACATCGCCCTTCTCGGTGGTCACGGTCGTGCCCTTGACGACCGTCGACGACGTACCCGAGGAACCCGAAGCGGCGGAGGAGGACGCGGACGGCGTCGAGGCGGAGGCCTCCGAGGACGTCGTGCCCAGCGACGGCTCGTAGAGCCAGACGGGGACCAGGCCCGCGATGCTCAGGACCAGTACAGGCAGTGCTCGTTTCACGACGTTCCTCTTATCCGGCCAGGCTGAAGCGCTCGAAGTGGGTCTGCGACTTGGGCACGCCCAGTTCCCGCAGGCTGCGCAGCACCGCGTTCATCATGGGCGGCGGGCCGCACAGGAAGACGTCCCGGTCCGTGATGTCCGGCACCAGCTTGGCCAGCTCGGCCGGGGCCAGCTTGTCGGGGGCGACCGGCCCGGACACCAGGTGCAGCTCGCAGCCCTTGGCGTGGGCGATGTCCCGCAGTTCCTCGTACAGGACGGCGTCCTGGTCCCTGGCCACCCGGTAGATGACCACGGCGTGGCTCTGGATCTCCTCGAGCAGCGCGCGGATCGGCGTGACGCCCACACCGCCGGCGATGAGCACGGCCTCGGGGCGGGTGCGGTGCATCGAGGTGAACGCGCCGTACGGGCCCTCGGCGAAGACGCGGGTGCCGACCGGGATGTGCTTCAGGGTCGCGGTGCCGTCGCCGGCCACCTTCGCCGTCAGCCGTAGCGACCTGCCGTCGGGCGCCGCCGACAGCGAGAACGGGTTCGCCTGCCACCAGCGGTCCTTGGTGAGGAACCGCCACAGGAAGAACTGGCCGGCGCGGGCGGGTAGCTTGTCCAGGTCACGGCCGGTCATGTAGATCGACACGACGTTGTCGGCCTCGGGGACGACCGCCGAGACCCGCAGCTGGTGACGGAGGTTCTTGCGCAGCGGCAGCACCACACGGCCCAGGAACACCGAACCGAGCGCCACGCCCCACATGGTCCACCAGTACGTCGTCGCGGCGGACGACGAGGTGAACGTCGTACCGACACCGACCTGGTGCGTGAACGCCAGGACCACCGCCACATAGGTGTAGAGGTGGATGAAGTGCCAGGTCTCGTAGGCGAGCCGGCGGCGGGCGTAGCGCGCGGAGACCGCGCCGATGATCATGATCAGGACGAGGGCGACGATCGCGCGGAGCACGCCCTCGGTGGTCTCGGCCAGTTCCACCAGCTCGTCGACCGGACCCATGGACGTGCCCTCGGCGTAGCCGAAGGTGATGAACACCGCGTGGGCCATCAGCGTCCACAGCAGTCCGAAGCCGACCCAGCGGTGCCAGGACGTCAGCCGGTCCATGCCGATGCGGTGGTCCAGCCACGGCAGCCGGGCCACCAGGACCAGCTGGAAGGCCATGAAGAGCGCGCCGTACAGCCCGGCGAGCCGGCCCATGACGATCAGCGCGTTCGAGGCGAAGCCTGCCTGGGCGAAGAAGACGGTCACGACGGCCACGTTGGCGGCCAGCACGGCGTACAGGCCGGTGCGGGCCACCACTTTGGGTCGTATCGCCGTGGGGGGCGCGGGAGGCGATTGGACGGTCGTCACGGACAGTGCTCCTTGATCGGGTCCGGGGACACCGAGCTTGACCGACGGTAGCTGTCGTAATGCTGTCGTTGGACTTTCAAGTTGTTATCGATCTCGCGTAGGGAGGGGAGGGCGGTATGGCACGGGGGTCACGTGGAGCACTATGAGCACGTGGAAAAAGTACGACTCCTCGTCGTGGACGACGACCCGCCCATCGCCGACCTGGTCGCGACGGTCGCCCGCTACGAGGGCTGGGAGGCGGTCACCGCGTACTCCGGTGAGGAGGCGCTGAGCCGGGCCGCCGAGTTCCATCCCGACATCGTGGTGCTCGACCTGATGCTCCCGGGCCTCGACGGCTTCGCCGTGCTCGACCGGCTGCGGCTGTCGGGCACGATGGTGCCCGTGGTCTTCCTCACCGCCCGTGACGGAGTCGCGGACCGGGTCGCGGGCCTCACCCGGGGCGGCGACGACTACCTGGTCAAACCCTTCGCGGTGGAGGAGCTGATGGCCCGGCTGCGCACCGTGCTGCGCCGCAGCGCGGGGCCCGGCTTCCAGCGCTCCGTGCTCCGGGTGGCCGACCTGACGATGGACGAGGACACCCGAGAGGTCCGCCGAGGCGACAAACGGCTCACGCTCACCCCGACCGAGTACGAGGTGCTGCGCTACCTGATGCGCAAGTCGCCGACCGTGCTCACCAAGGCACAGATCCTCGACCACGTCTGGGAGTACGGCTTCGGCGGCCGCTCCAACGTCGTGGAACTGGTCGTCAGCCGGCTGCGCCGAAAGCTCGACGATCCCGAGGACCACGACGAACCGCTGATCCACACCGTGCGAGGCGTCGGGTACGTGGTCCGGCAGGTCGGCGAGTGATCCGCCGCTGCCGGGAGAGCTACCGCAGGCTGCGACTGGGCACGCGCCTGGCGCTGGGCATGGGCGTGCTCTCGCTCGTCGTGTTCGCCGTCGTCGGCGCGGCCCTCTCGATGTACATGCGGGAGTACCTGGAACGCCAGCTCAGCGACCAGATGAAGCTCGTCCAGATCACCCAGTCCAAGGACGTCGTGGACTACGGCAGCGTGCAGGGCAAGCCGTACTACGGCTGGTACACCGCCTCGTACAAGGTCTCCGGCGGTACGCCGGTCCTGCGCGAGCCCGCCGACGTGCCGCCCGACTCCCGGGAACTCCTCGCCACCGCCGCGAGCCTGCGGACGTCGGGCACCGACCCCGTCTACCGCACCGCGCGCATCGACGGGGACGCCTACCGGCTGCGCGCCTGCGAGGTCGAGTCCGGTGTCGTCCTGGTCACGGCGGCGCCCATGGACGACATCGAGAACACCATGGACCAGCTGGTCACGGTCCAGGTGGTCGCCTTCGCCATCGCCCTGCTGGGTCTGGTGATCTTCGGCCGCGCGGTGCTGCGGCGTGGCCTCAGGCCCCTCAGTGACATGGCCCACACCGCGCGCGGCATCACCTCGCACGACTTCACCGACTCCGCCCGGCTGCCCGTACGCGCCGACCGGGGCAACGGCGGCCCGGAGGTCGAGGAGCTGCGCACCGCGTTCAACACCATGCTCGAACACATCGACGACTCCCTCGCCGTCCGCACGGAGGCCGAACAGCGCCTGCGCCGCTTCGTCGCCGACGCCTCCCATGAACTCCGTACCCCTCTGATGTCGGTACGGGGCTATGCGGACCTCTTCCAGTACGCCGCCGCCAACGAGCCCGGCGAACGGGACAAGCACCTGGCCCGCCTGCGCGCCGAGGCCGCCCGGATGGGCATCCTCCTCGACGACCTGCTGCTGCTCGCCCGACTAGACGCGGCCCAGATCGAGACCCCGCTGCGCCCGGAGAACGCCGACCTGGTGGACCTGACCGGCCAGGCGGCCGACGCCTTCCGCGCGGGCCACCCGGGGCACCCCCTGACGGTGACGGCCGCCCCCAAGGAACTGCTCCTGCGCCTCGACCCCCTCCGCATCCGGCAGGTCCTGGACAACCTGCTCACCAACGCGGCCGTGCACACGCCCGCAGGCACCCCGGTGTCCGTGGACGTGAACGTCGACGCCGGCCACGCGGTGGTCCGGGTCGCCGACGCCGGCCCCGGCATCCCGGCCGCCGACCAGGACCGGGTCTTCGACCGCTTCTACCGCGTCGACAAGGCCCGCAGCCGCGACCGGGGCGGCAGCGGCCTCGGCCTCGCGGTCGCGCTGTCCCTGGTACAGGCGCACGGCGGCACCCTCGACCTGACGAGCGGACCCGGCTCGACCGCCTTCACCCTCCGTATCCCGCTCGACAGGACGGACCGACCTCCGAAGAACTGAACGAACGGACGATCCGAGGAGACCCCCCACAGTGAACGTGCTGATCGTTTTCGCCCATCCCGAACTCTGCTCCTTCAACGGCGCGCTGAAGGTCAGAGCCGTCGACGTCCTCAGACGCGCCGGACACGAGGTCGTGGTCAGCGACCTCTACCGGCTCGGCTGGAAGGCCGCCGTCGACGCCGACGACTTCCCCGGCGTCTGGACCGACCCCGACTACCTGGACGTCCCCGCCGAGCAGGAACGGGTCCACGCGGCCCACGAGACCCCGCCCGACGTCCTCGCGGAACAGGAGAAGGTCGCCCGGTGCGACCTGTTGATCCTCCAGTTCCCCCTGTGGTGGTCCGGAATGCCCGCCATCCTCAAGGGCTGGATAGACCGCACGATGGCCCGAGGCTTCGCCTACGGAGAGGGCCGCACCTACGACACGGGCCCCTTGAAGGGCAGACAAGCCCTGATCTGCACCACGACGGGCACCCCCTCAGGCCTCTACACCCCCCACGGCACCGAAGAAGACCTGAACCGAGCCCTCTGGCCCATCCACCACGGCATCCTCAGCTGCCTCGGCTTCGACGTCCTGCCCCCCTTCGTGGCGAGGACCCCGGGTGAGGTATCGCCGAAACAGAGGGAGGAGTACCTGGCGGATTACGCGGAACGCCTGCTGGCGGTGAGCTACTGACAGGCGGTGGAGGAGCGCCCCTTCTTTTAGGGGCGCGGGGAACTGCGCGACAAGCCCCCACCGGCCCGCAGAAAACAAACAACCCCTCACTCCTCGCGATAGAGGTCGGTCAACAACCCAACCACCGCCGCCCCCGCAGGATGCGGATCATCCCGCCACCAGGCGAGCCGAACCACCACCGGCTCCGCATCCCGCACCGGCCGGTAGACCACCCCGGGCCGCCGATACTGGTGCGCGGTGGCCTCGGGCGTCAGCCCGACACAGCGCCCCGTCGAGATCGAGTTCAGCCAGTCGTCGACATCGTGGGTCTCCTGGACCACCGGACGCGACCCCGGCGGCCACAACTCCTCCGTGGTCGTCCCGGTCCGCCGGTCCACCAACACCGTGCGCCCGCTGATGTCCGCGAGCCGGATCCACCGCCGCCGCGCCAGCGGATCGTCGGCGGCCATGACACACATGCGCCGTTCCAGGCCGAGGACGACGGAGTCGAACCGCCGGTCGTCCAGCGGTCGGCGCACGACGGCCAGATCGCACGCCCCCTCCGCCAGCCCACCGGTGCCGGAGTTGGTCCGGATGAGCTGCACCTCCGTCTCCGGGTGTCGTTCGGCCCAGCGCCGCTGGAAGACGAGGGTGTGGCGGCCCAGCGCCGACCAGGCGTACCCGATCCGCAGCCGGGCATGACCGGACGTCGCCTCCTGGACCAGGTCGTCCACCTCACCGAGCACCCGCCGGGCGTGCGCCACCACGCGCAGCCCGGTGGCCGTCACGCTCACCTCGCGCGAGGTCCGCCGCAACAGCCGTACGCCCAGGGCCTGTTCGAGCGAGGCCAGGGTGCGGGAGACGGCCGCCTGGGAGACACCGAGCGCGATGGCGGCGTCCGTGAAGGTGCCCTCGTCGACGATCGCGACGAGACAGCGCAACTGCCGCAGCTCGATCTGTGGGTTCCGTCCCTGAAGCGCATCCATGACTCCAGCGTATAGATGGCTGAGCCCATGCATTTTGCGCATCCACGGAACCGGCGCACGATCGGCGTATGACCGCAGGCCCCACACACACAGCAGCTGCCCCCAGCGGCGTCGCCATGACAGCGCCCCCGAAGCCCCGCGCCGCGAGGCTCACCGGCGTCGCCGTCATGCTCGGCAGCGGGCTGGCCAACCAGGTCGGCGCCGCGACCGGCTCCCTCGCCTTCCCGGTGCTCGGCCCGGTCGGGGTCGTCGCCGTCCGCCAGTACGTCGCCGCCGTCGTCCTGTTCGCCGTCGCCCGGCCCCGCCTGCGGAGCTTCACCCGCGCCCAGTGGTGGCCCGTGCTCCTGCTGGCCCTGGTCTTCGGGACGATGAACCTGTCCCTGTACACCGCCATCGACCGGATCGGCCTCGGCCTGGCGGTCACCCTGGAGTTCCTCGGGCCGCTCGCCATCGCCCTGGCGGCCACCCGGCGGCGCGTGGACGCCTGCTGTGCGGTGATCGCCGCGGTCGGCGTCGTCGCGCTGCTGCGCCCCCAGCCGTCCGCCGACTACCTCGGGATGGGCCTCGGGCTGCTCGCCGCCGCCTGCTGGGCCTCGTACATCCTGCTCAACCGCGCGGTCGGGCGGCGGCTGCCCGGTGCGGAGGGTTCGGCCGCCGCCGCGGGCGTCTCCGCGCTGCTCTTCCTGCCGGTCGGGATCGTCCTGGTCGTCGACCACCCGCCGACCCTCGCGGCCGTCGGCTACGCCGTCGTCGCCGGGGTGCTCGCCTCGGCCGTGCCCTATCTCGCCGACATGTTCACCCTGCGCCGGGTGCCTGCCCGGGCCTTCGGGCTGTTCATGAGTGTCAACCCGGTACTGGCCGCCGTGGTCGGCTGGATCGGCTTGGGCGAGAACCTGGGCGCCCTGGAATGGGCGAGCATCGGGGCGATCGTCGCCGCCAACGCGGTGTCCATCCTGACCTCGCCGAAGTAGGGCACGCGCCCCCGACTCCCGTACGGATTACTCCCGTACGAGGGAGGCCACATGGTCGGTGACCGTGTCGAGGATCTCCACACAGGCCTTCTCGTCGCCGAGGGCGAGGAAGTTGAGGGTCAGCCCGTCCGTCATCGCGGCCAGATAGCGGGCCAACACCGGGACGGGCACGCTCAGTTCGAAGCCCATGCTCTCGCGCAGCTGCTCCAGCAGGCCGGCGTACGCATCGCCGTACAGCTCGTACTGCCGGCGGGCCAGATGCGCGAACCCCGGCTCCCGCAGGGCGTACTGGGTGAGTTCGTATGTCAGCATGTGCTCGCCCGGATGGGCGGCCACATGGTCCCAGTACGCCCGGAAGCCCGCCCGGATCGTCTCCTGGAGGGTGGACTGCGGCTGGATCGCCGCGCGCACCATGTCGACGGAGTGGTCCGTGATCGTCGTCATGACCGACTCGACCAGGGCCTGCTTGGAGTCGAAGCAGTAGTGGAAGACGCTCAGTGACACGCCCGCCTCGGCCGCGATGGACCGGGTCGTCGTCCTGGGGACGCCGTCCCGGGTCATCGCGCGGATGGCCGCCTCCGTCAGCTGCCGGCGCCGCTCGGCCGACGGCTTGCGTGCCATGAACTCCCCCTAGGTACGGAACTCAGGTGCTGTAGACACCCACCTCGTAGAGCGAGTATCCCCAGTCCGTACCCCGATCAAGGCCGTGGACGCGCACATAGCGGGCCGGTACTCCCGCGAACTGTGCCGTGTCCAGGCCGCCGTCGCCGACGGTCGTGGACCACGCGGTCTGCCAGGTCGTACCGTCCGTCGACAGCTCGATGCGGTACGACTTGCCGAACGCCTTCTCCCAGTCGAGGGTGACCCGCTTGACCAGGTTCGTCGACCCGAGGTCGAGCTGGAGCCACTGGTCGTCGCTCCAGTCGCTCGCCCAGCGGGTGCCCGAGTCGCCGTCGACGGCCCGGCCGGGCTGGTAGCTGGTGAACGGGTTCGACTCGGACGAACTCGCCGTCGCCGTCACGCCCTTGGCGAGGTTGACCCCGGCCCTGTGGTTCTCGGAGGCGCCCCAGGTGTCGAGGTAGGACTCGGCGCCCCGGAACAGGTCGCTCACCGCGTCCGCGCCGCCGACCTGCTTGATGTCCTGGATCCAGTCCGGGATCAGCCCGACGTGCGCGGCACCGTCCGTGTTGATGTCCCAGGTGCGCGAACCGGTGGTCTGCCGGTTGATCACCGAGCCGCCGTCGACACTGGTGAAGGGGTACGTCACCGTCGTACCGGTGTCCGTGCCGCGCGGGGCCGGGTGGTCGCCGATGCCGTTGAAGTCGGTGCCGTAGCCGTAGCCCACGCCGTACTTGGTGCGCAGGGCGTCGGTGCGGGCGGCCTCCGTGACGAACTCCTGGGAGGAGCGCATGTACTGGGCGATGAAGCCGCCGAGACCGTAGACGCGGTCGGTCCAGTTGAGGTCCATCCAGCTGTGCGAGGAGAGCACGCCCGGGTAGGACTCGGACTCGAAGATGTCCAGCGCCTGGCCGGTGGCCTTGACGCTCATGTGTTCGATCTCCAGCATCATCTTGCGTTTCATCATGCCGCGCACCGCGTACTCGCCGAGATCGGTGAGCCCGCGGGTGTTGCACTGGGCGGTCGAGCTGTACGTCGGCAGTTCGGTGCCGGCCGGCAGGTCCTCCGTCGCGCTGGTCGCCGTGGCGCCGCCGATGGGGTTGTCGTGCATCGCGGTCGTGCACGTCTCCGTCTGCCAGAAGGTGCCCGTCGACAGGAACTGGCCGACGTTGATCGCCGTACCGAGACCGCCCTCGTCGAACCGCACCCCGCACAACGCGTTGTCGAACTTGTGGCACAGGAACATGCTGCGCACGCCGAGGTCGTACAGCTCGTCGAGGCCCTTGTCGATGTCGGCCTTGCTGCACTGCGCGATGTCCAGGATCTGCTTGCAGCCGAAGGGCTCCGACGTCTCGACACCGAGCACGACCGCCAGCTTGCCCGCCTTGATCACCTCACGGGCCTGCGCGGTGTCGGTGACGATCCGGAACCAGCCCTTGCCCGTGCCGCCGTACTGGGCGTCGATGTAGTCCTGGAGGTCGTAGGTCAGCTGGGCCTGGAGGCGGATCGACGTCATCTCGTCGCAGCTGCGGTCCTTGAAGAAGTAGACCGAGCAGATCACGCCGTTGGTGACCAGGTCGTTGACCAGCACACGCTGGCCGCCGCGCCAGGCGCGCTCGATCCAGGCGTAGTAGTTCGCCTGGTGCGTCATCGAGTCGTACGCGGGCCAGTCCTTGAACGTCGGGTAGCCGACCGGGTCGTGCTTCCCGTCGCCGCCGTGGGTGATGTAGTCGAAGATCGCGAGCGTGCCGTCCGGGTAGTGCTCGGGACAGTCCTTGAGGGCGTCCGCGATCCCGCTGGTGGAGAAGACCTTGCCGCAGATCAGGCGTCCGCCGAAGGCCTCGTTGGAGAACAGGTGGTTGTGCGCGTCGACGAACCCCTGTACCTCGCCCTGGGAGTTGGTGCCCTTGAAGGGCTCACCCGTGACGTTGATCTGGGAGTCGGGCGTCGGCCGCGCGCTCGGCGTCCACCAGTCCGTGCCGGCCGCCGAGCTGGGCACGGTGCCGAGCGTCAGCGCCAGTACGGCGAGCAGCAGCGACAACACGGTCAGGGGTCTGCGTCCGCGGCGCGGATGTGGCGGGAAGGCAGCAGGCACAGTCATCACTCACGTCCTTGCACCAGGGTTGTCATGGCTCGCGCAACTCTGTGATGAGGATCGCGACAGCGGGGTGATGGAGTCAATAGTCCGGGACGCTTGACCTGATAACGGATCGGGGTCGTGCGGCGGGGTTTCTGTGGGTCAACTGTGTGCGATTATGGAAAACAATATTGTTGACAATCTTGTCCGTCTAGATTTAGCGTCGACAGGCACTCACTCAGGAGGGCACATGCCGAAACAAGCCCGTCCAGGCACCGGAGAGCAGGCCAAGCAGCACGCGTTGGAGCGGCTGCGGCAGGCGATCCTGCGCGGCGACATGGCACCGGCCCAGCGGCTGGTGGAGAACGAACTCGCCGAGCAGTTCGGTGTGACACGGGCCAGCGTCCGGGCGGCGCTGATCGAGCTGGAGTCGGAGGGACTCGTCGAACGGATCCGCAACCGTGGTTCGCGGGTGCGGGTGGTGACCGTGGAGGAGGCGGTCGCCATCACCGAATGCCGGATGGTCCTCGAAGGGCTGTGCGCGGCCAAGGCGGCCGTCGCGGCGACCGACGACCAGCTGGCCCAACTGACCGGCATCGGCGAGGCGATGGCCAAGGCGGTCGCCAACGGCGAGCCGGTCACGTACTCCGAACTCAACCAGGATCTGCACGCCCGGATCAGACAGTTCTCCGGCCAGCAGACGGCCGTGGAGCTGCTGGAGAAGCTCAACGCCCAGTTGGTGCGCCACCGTTTCCAGCTCGCGCTGCGACCGGGGCGTCCCCAGCAGTCCCTGAGTGAACACCTCGCCATGGTCGAGACGATCACGGCGAGGGACCCGCAGGCGGCCGAAGCGGCCGCTCGCGCCCATCTCACGAGCGTGATCGCCGCGTTGCGCGAATAGTGTGTTCTGCGAACACGCGTTGCGCGGATGACGCCGCCGAGGTGGGCCGAAGGACCTGTCCACCAAGGAGATTTCTGCAATGACACATGGTGCGGTGCCCGCAGCCGCTCGCTCGACGCTCGTGATCAGCGCGCATGCCGGTGACTTCGTCTGGCGGGCGGGAGGTGCCATCGCGCTGGCGGCCTCCCGTGGCGAGAAGGTCGTCATCGCCTGCCTGTCGTACGGGGAACGCGGCGAGTCCGCCAAGGCCTGGCGGGAGGGCAAATCGCTGGAGGAGATCAAGGGGATCCGCCGGACCGAGGCCGAGCAGGCCGCCGCCGCGCTCGGCGCCGAGGTCCGCTTCCTCGACGCCGGCGACTACCCCCTCCTCGCCACCCCCGAGCTGACCGACCAACTGGTGGGGATCTACCGGGACACCCAGCCCGATGTGGTCCTCACCCACCCGCTCGCCGACCCCTACAACGCCGACCACCCGGCCGCCGCCCGGATGGCCCTGGACGCGCGCATTCTCGCCCAGGCCATCGGCTACCCCGCCCCCGGTGAAGTCCTGGGCGCGCCCCCGGTGTTCTTCTTCGAGCCCCATCAGCCGGAGATGTGCGACTTCACCCCGCAGGTGCTGCTCGACATCACCGAGGTGTTCGACACCAAGCGCAAGGCCATGGAGTGCCTGTCCGCCCAGCAGCACCTGTGGGACTACTACACCGACCTCGCCAAGCGGCGCGGAGTCCAGCTCAAGCGCAACGCCGGCCCCAACCTCGGCCTCCCGCACACCACTTACGGCGAGGCGTATATGCGCCCCTACCCGCAGGTCACGGGGGAACTGGCATGAGCGGCGTCATCGTCACCAACCCGCCGCGCGCAGCGGCCGAGGACGTCGAGACGCTGGCCCGCCACGGCGTGGCCACCGTCCACGAGGCCCTGGGCCGCACCGGTCTCCTCGGCCCCTCCCTGCGCCCGATCCAGCAGGACGTACGCATCGCGGGCACCGCCGTCACCGCGCTGTGCTGGCCCGGCGACAACCTCATGATCCACGCGGCCGTCGAACAGTGCGCCGAGGGCGACATCCTGGTCGTCACCACCACGTCCCCCAGTACGGACGGCCTGTTCGGCGAACTCTTCGCAACCGCCCTGCGGCGCCGGGGTGTTCGTGGCCTGGTCATCAACACCGGCGTCCGTGACACCGCCGAACTGCGCGCCATGGACTTCCCCGTCTGGTCGGCTGCGGTCTCCGCTCAGGGCACGGTCAAGGCGACGGGCGGCTCGGTCAACGTCCCGATCGTGGTCGGCGGCCGGCAGATCCACCCCGGTGATGTGATCATCGCCGACGACGACGGCGTGATGGTCGTCCCCCGGCTGCGCTCGGCCGAGGCGGTCAAGGCGTCCGAGGCCCGCATCGCGAAGGAGGAGGCGTCCCGACTGGCCTTCGCCGACGGCCAGTTGGGCCTGGACCGGTACGGGCTGCGCGAGACGCTCGTACGGCTGGGGGTCACGTACCAGTCGTACGAGGAGTACGTCCGGGGCGGAGCCGACTCGTGAGCACCGGCCCGGGGGAGGAGCTGCGCTGCATGCTGATGCGGGGCGGCACCTCCAAGGGCGCCTACTTCCTCGCCGAGGACCTTCCGGCCGATCCCGCGTCCCGCGACGACCTGCTGCTGCGGGTCATGGGCAGCCCCGACCCCCGCCAGATCGACGGCCTCGGCGGAGCGCACCCGCTCACCAGCAAGGTGGCCGTCGTCCTCCGCTCGGACGACGAACAGGCCGACGTCGACTATCTGTTCCTCCAAGTCGGCGTCGAGGAGCCGGAGGTGAGTGACCGTCAGAACTGCGGGAACCTCCTCGCGGGCGTCGGCCCGTTCGCCGTCGAACGCGGACTCGTCGCGGCCGGGGACGAGTTGACCTCCGTACGCATCCGCATGGTCAACAGCGGCGACCACGCCACCGCGACCTTTCCCACGGCGGAGGGGCGGGTCGTGTACGAGGGCACGACCGAGATCTCCGGTGTGCCCGGTGGCGCCGCTCCGGTGACGATCGGGTTCGGGCGGGGGAGCGGACCCCTGCTGCCGACCGGCCGGGTCCGGGACACCGTCGCCGGTACACCGGTGACCTGCGTCGACAACGGCATGCCGACCGTGCTGATCGCCGCCTCCGCCCTCGGTGTCACCGGTTACGAGGAACCGAGGGACCTGGAGGAGAACGTCACCCTCAACGAACGGCTGCGCGAGATCCGGCTGGAGGCGGGCAAGTTGATGGGCCTCGGTGATGTCTCCGCGACGACCGTGCCCAAGCTCAGCCTGCTCGCCCCGCCCGCGCACGGCGGCACCGTCATGACCCGCACCTTCATCCCGGTCCGCTGTCACACGGCGATCGGTGTGCTGGGTGCCGCGAGTGTCGCCGCCGGGCTGCGCATACCCGGTGGCGTAGGGGAGGGCGTGGCGCGTCTCCCCACCCCCGACGACGCCCCACTGCGCATCGAACACCCCACCGGATTCCTGGACGTCGAAACCGTCGTCTCCCTCAGCGACACCGACGGCCCCACCCCGGTCGCGCACCGCACGGCCGTCGTCCGTACCGCCCGCAAGATCTTCGACGGCACGGTCTTCCCCCGCCCCGCCGCACCTCTCCCCGTCAGGAGCAGCTGATGACCCCGCCGCTCGGCGACATCGCCCACCTCGGCCATGTCGAACTCCTCACCCCCGACCTGGACGCCAGCGTCCGGTTCTTCACCACGATCCTCGGCCTGACCGAGAACGGCCGCTCCGGCGACTCGGTGTATCTGAGGACCTGGGACGACTACGAGCACCACAGCCTCACCCTCACCGCCCACTCGACCTCCGGCATCCGCCGCACCGCCCTGCGCGCCTCCAGCGAGGAGGCACTGCAACGCCGGGTCAAGGAGACCGAGAACGCGGGCCGCCCCGGCCGCTGGGTCGAGGACGAACCGGGTCTCGGCCCGCTGTACGTCACCACCGACCCCGACGGCCACGAGTACGCCCTGTACTGGGAGAGCGAGTGGTACGAGGCGCCGCCCGAGCTGCGGCCCGGCCTCAAGAACCAGCCCCAGGCCAAGCCCGCGACGGGCGTCGGCGTACGCCGCCTCGACCACGTCAACTTCCTCGCCGCCGCGGTCGATTCGAACGCCGGCTTCGTCCAGCACGTCCTCGGCGCCCGCCCCACCGAGCAGATCGTGCTCGACGAGGGGCGCCTGGCCGCGCAGTGGCTGACGTTCACCAACAAGTCGTACGACATCGTCTACACGGAGGACTGGTCCGGCTCCAGCGGCCGGCTGCACCACATCGCGTTCGCCACGGACACCCGCGAGGACATCCTGCGCGCGGCCGACCTGTGCCTGGACAACGGCGTGCACATCGAGACCGGCCCGCACAAGCACGCCATCCAGCAGACGTTCTTCCTGTACGTCTACGAGCCCGGCGGCAACCGCATCGAACTCTGCAACCCGCTCACCCGCCTCGTCCTGGCCCCCGACTGGCCGCTGATCACCTGGACGAAGGAGGAGCGGGCCAAGGGCCAGGCGTGGGGTCTGAAGACCATCGAGTCGTTCCACACGCACGGGACGCCTCCGCTCGACAGCTGACGCTCCGACCGGCGAGTGTGGGCCGTGACCGGCGACGACGCGGCCCACACCCCTCCCCGGACCGCCGCTTCCTGAGATTGTTGACAAAAACGTTGACACTTACTCGACGGCTCCCTACCGTCGAGCGCACCTCCCCCCGCTCTCCTGCTGGACGATAGGAAACAACGATGTCTCCGTCCCCCGCCTCCGCTCCGCCCGCTCGCGGCGGCAGACTGGCCGTGCTCGTCGTCGGTCTGTGTTGGCTGGTCGTCTTCTTCGACGGCCTCGACATGTTCGTCTACGGCGCCGAACTGCCCCACATGCTGGAGCACAAGGCCCTCGGACTCGTCCCCGCCCAGGCCGGTGACCTCGGCAGCTACGCCACCTTCGGCATGCTGATCGGCGCCCTGTCCGCGGGCACGGTCACCGACTGGATCGGCCGCAAGAAGGTCATCCTCACCTGCACCGCCGTGTTCTCGCTGGCGTCCGTCCTGTGCGCGGTCGCCCCCAGCCTCGGGGTGTTCGGCCTCGGCCGCTTCATCGCCGGCCTGGGCCTCGGTGGCCTTCTCCCCACGACGATCACGATGGTCTCCGAGTACGCCCCACGCGGCCGGGGCGCCCTGATCGTCGGCACGCTGATGACCGCGCACCAGGCCGGCGGCATCATGGCGGGCTTCCTGGGCCTGTGGACGAGCGGCCCCGACGGCTGGCGTGTCGCGTACTGGATCTGCGTGATCCCGCTGCTGATCGGGGTCCCGCTGGTCGCGAAGTACCTGCCCGAGTCGATGCGCTTCCTGATCGCCAAGGGACGGGTCGAGGAGGCCCGGGCGCTCGCCGACCGCTACGACGTCGAACTGCCCGCCGCCGCGACGGAGCGCCCCGCCGCCGGGGACCGCTGGAGCGCGGTCGCGGCCCTGTTCCGCGGCGACCTGTGGCGTACGACGGCTCTCTTCTGGCTGGCGTCCTTCTGCGGACTGCTCCTGGTGTACGGGGTCAGCAACTGGCTGCCGACGATGATGCGCGGCGCGGGCTACGAACTGGGCTCCTCCCTCTCCTTCCTGATCGTCATCAACCTCGGCGGCATCGTGGGGATGCTGGTCGCCGGCCGCTGCTCCGACCGCTACGGCTCCGCCCGTATCGCCACGATCTGGTTCGCGGGCACGGCGGTGGGCGTCTACCTCCTGGGCGTCCACATGGCACTGCCGCTCACGTACACCGTGGTCTTCCTCACCGGCATGTTCCTCTTCAGCGCCCAGGCCATGATCTACGCGACGGTGGCGGGCCGCTCGACCGACGCCAACCGGGCGACGGCGGTGGGCTGGGTGTCCGGCATCGGCCGCTTCGGCGCGGTGTTCGGGCCGTGGCTCGGGGGCCGGCTGGTGGCGAACGGGTCGGAGAGCTGGGGGTTCACGGCGTTCGCCGTCGCGGCGGTACTGGCGACGGTGTTCGTCGCGCTGACGGGCCTGCGGGCGCCTCGGCAGGCGCCGTCGGAAAAGCGGGCGGAGGAACTGTCGGCCGCGGGCTGAGCAGGCATCTTCCTCGCCCCCGCCGCCCCTACCCGTCCCATCCTCGGGGGCTCCGCCCCCGAACCCCCGCTCCTCAAACGCCGGAGGGGCTGACTATCCAGCCCGTCCGGCGTTTGAGGACGAGCGCGTAGCGCGATATGGGGGTTCGGGGGCGGAGCCCCCGAGGGATGGGACGGGTAGGGGCGGCGGGGGCGAAAAAAATTGTGCGCCCACCTGTCACAACCCCCGGTCGACCGGTGTCTTGAGGCCGAACCCCCTTCGAAGGGGTGCCGTTCCAACGGAGGAGAGACACCATGACCGGGAACATCGAGGTCGTAGTGATCGGTGGCGGGTACGCGGGCGTCATGGCGGCCAACCGGCTCACGCAGCGCGCCGACGTGACCGTCACCCTGATCAACCCGCGCCCGTCCTTCGTCGACCGGATCCGCCTGCACCAGATGGTGGGCGGCACCGGCGAGGCGGTCGTCGACTACCGGAAGGTTCTCGCCGAGAGGGTTCGCCTGGTGGTGGACAGCGCGACCCGGATCGACGCGGCCGGGCGTGTCGTGACGCTGGCGAGCGGCGGGACCGTCGGATACGACCACCTCGTCTACGCGGTCGGCAGCGGCAGCGCCGCCCCGAGCGTGCCTGGTGCCGCCGAGTTCGCCTACCCGATCGCCGGTCTGGAGGAGGCGCAGCGGCTGCGGCCGGTTCTCGACGCCGAGGCCGTCACGGCACCGGTGACCGTCGTCGGCGCCGGGCCGACCGGTATCGAGACCGCCGCCGAGCTGGCGGAGCAGGGCCGCGCGGTGACCCTGGTGTGCGGCGGCCCGCTCGGCCCGTCGCTGCACCCGCGAGGGCGGCGCTCGGTGGCCAAGCGGCTCACCGCCTTCGGGGTGACCGTGCTCGACGGCCCCGACACGAAGGTCACGGAGGTGACCCGTGACGCCGTACGGCTCGCCGGTGGCCGCGAGCTGTCCAGCGCGGTGACGATCTGGACCGCCGGTTTCGGCGTGCCGGACCTGGCCGCCCGCAGCGGACTGCGCACCGACGCCCTGGGCCGCCTGCTCACGGACGAGACGCTGACGAGCGTGGACGACCCGCGCATCGTCGCGGCCGGGGACTCGGCGGCCCCCTCGGACCTGCCGTTCCGGATGAGCTGCCAGGCCGCGGTCCAGCTGGGCCCGCAGGCCGCCGAGACGGTGCTGAGCCGCATCGCGGGGGAGCAGCCGGCGTCCGTCGAGGTGGGTTTCGTCGGCACGTGCATCAGCCTGGGGCGCCGCGCCGGGATCTTCCAGGTCATGACGAAGGACGACACCGTCAGGAAGTACTACATCGGCGGCCGGTCGGGCGCCAAGGTCAAGGAACTCATCTGCAGGAGCATCCCCTGGCAGCTGTCGTACGAGGCCCGCAAGCCCGGTGCGCGCACCTGGTGGACCAAGGACGCCAAGCGCCGCGAACTGCTCCAGAGCGAACTCGGCCAGAAGCGGACCCCCGCCGAGCGGGCGGCCTGAACCGGAGCCGGAGCCCGGCGTGTCACATTCGGAGCGCCGGGCAACGTCTCCCTGTCGACGGAACGGCTGTCGACTGTCAACGAGGACGAAGAGGACCATGTCGTGGACGCACGCCCGAGCACCGATGAGACCGACCCGGCGACCGAGACGTTCGTCGCCCACCGCAACCTGCTCTTCACCGTCGCCTACGAGATGCTCGGCTCGGCGGCCGACGCAGAGGACGTCCTCCAGGAGACCTGGCTGCGCTGGGTCAAGGTCGACCTCGCCCAGGTCCGCGACCAGCGCGCCTACCTGGTCAGGATCACCACCCGCCAGTCCCTCAACCGGCTGCGCACCATGAGCCGCCGCAAGGAGGCCTACGTCGGCCAGTGGCTGCCCGAACCGCTGCTGACCACCCCGGACGTCGCCGAGGACGTCGAACTCGCCGAGAGCATCTCCATGGCCCTGATGCTTGTCCTGGAAACCCTCTCCCCGACCGAACGGGCCGTCTTCGTCCTGCGCGAGGTCTTCGACACCGGCTACGACGAGATCGCCGCCGCCGTCGACAAGACCCCCGCGACCGTCCGTCAGATCGCCCACCGCGCCCGCCGCCACGTCGACGCCCGCCGCCCCCGCCAGACGGTGTCGCCCGACGAGAGCCGGGCCGTCCTGGAATCGTTCCAGCGCGTACTGGAGACCGGGGACCCGCAGACCCTCCTCGACGTGCTCGCCCCGGACGTCGTCATGGTCAACGACGGCGGCGGCATCAAGCAGGCCGCGCTGAGGCCGATCAACGGTGCCGAGAAGGTGGCCCGCTTCCTGGTCGGCGCGCTCGGCAAGAACACGAGCCCGATCACCATCGCCCCGACCGTGGTCAACGGCAGCACGGCACTCGCCGTACACCTGGACGGCGAACTCGACGGGATCATGGCGATGCGCATCGAGAACGCGCGCGTCACCGGCCTCTACTACGTCCGCAACCCCGAGAAACTGACCCGCGCGGAGACGGAGACCCCCCTCACTCTGCGATGAAGGCGAGGCAGGCCGACAGGCCGCGGCGGGCCACTGGCGGGGGCGTCAGTCGTCCGCCGTGGCCTGCCGTACGTGCCGGGCGATGAAGGCGTAGATCTCCCGCGCCCGCTCGTCGTCGTTGAGGTCGTAGCCGTGGTCGACCCCCGCCACGTCATGGTGTTCGACCAGCGCCCCCACCTGCCGCAGCCGCTCGGCGTAGCGCACGTTCTCCGCGCGCAGGCGGTCGTGCGCGGCCGTGACGATCAGGGCCGGGGCGATGCCCTTGAGGTCAGCGGTCTCCTTCGGGTGGGCGGGGGAGACCAGCCGGTCGGCGCGCTCGCGCGGGTCCGGGACGTACGCGCTGTCGAACACCTCGCCCATCCACGGGCGCAGCATCGGCTTGGCGATCGCCGCCCGCTTGTCCTTCGCGGGGGTCGCGAGGTCGAGCGGCGCGTAGTGGAGAACCTGGAGCGCGATCGAGGGACCGGCCTCCTCCAGGGCCTGGCGTGCCACGGCCGCCGCGAGACCGCCGCCCGCGCTCTGCCCGCCGACGGTGAGCCGGGCGCCGTCCCAGCCGTGCTCGGCACCGTGCTCGGCGATCCAGCGGACCACCTCGTACGCCTGCCGGGGCGGGGCCGGGAACGGATGCTGCGGAGCGACGACGTAGTCGACGTTGACGACGACCGCGCCCGCCAGCGCGGCGACGGCACGGCACAAGGCGTCGTCCGTCTCCGTGACGGCCATGATGAAGCCGCCGCCGTGGAAGTTGACGTGGACGGGCGGGGCCGGGTCCTCGGTCGCGGGCCGGTAGACCGTGACCCGGGCGGGGACGACCGACGAAGGGACCGTCAACTCGCTGGTGTCGCGCGCGAATTCGGGAAGGCGGGCGTGGGCGGCGGCAGTGGTACCCCGTCCACTGGTCCGCCGCTCCGCGAGAGTGACGAGACGCTGCATCGTCTTGGCGATGAGGGAGGCCACCGCAGGCCGGGCCAGGAGGGACATGCGGTTCCGATCGGTCGGGCTATTGCCAGGAATCCTGTCGATCGACAGGATGACATTAAACACGACCGTTCGGTACAGCGGAAGCCGCCCGGGCGACCGGGAACTCGCCCGGGCGCCGTCCGCCGGACAGTCGCTACGCCTTGTAGGCGATCCCCCCGTACACGTCCGTCGGCTCCGGCGAGGTGCCGGGCTCCGGGCGCCACAGCGGGCAGGAGACGATGCCCGGCTCCAGCAGCTCCAGACCCTCGTAGAGCGCCGTGAGCTTGTCGGGGCTGCGCAGCACGTACGGGACCGCGCCCGTGTCGTCGTACCCCTGCTGGGCGCGCTTGAGTTCCTCGTCGGTGTCCGTGCTGTCGTAGTGCACGAAGTAGCTGCCCGGGGGCAGGGCGGCCTGGAGGCGGTGCGTGATCGACTTGGCCTCCTCCCAGTCCTGGATGTGGCCGAGGATGCCCATCAGCATCAGCGCCACCGGCTTGTCGAAGTCCAGGAACCTGCCCGCCGCCTCGATGATCTTCTCGGGCTCGCGCAGATCCGAGTCCACGTAGTCCGTGGTGCCCTCGGGGGTGCTGGTGAGCAGCGCCTGGGCGTGCCGCAGGACGAGCGGGTCGTTGTCGACGTAGACGATGCGCGACTCGGGGGCGACCTTCTGGGCCACCTGGTGCGTGTTGTCGTACGTCGGCAGGCCGGTGCCGATGTCGAGGAACTGGCGGATACCGCACTCGCGGGCCACGAAGGTGACCGCGCGGATCAGGTACACGCGGGAAGCCCGGGCCATCGTCTCGATGTTGGGGGCGATCTCGCGGTACTCGTCGCCCGCCTGGCGGTCGACCTCGTAGTTGTCCTTGCCACCCATCCAGTAGTTCCAGATACGGGCGGAGTGCGGCACCGTGGTGTCGATCTTGGACAGTGCTTCCTGGTCGGGGGTGGGCCGGCCGTCTGTCATCGGGGTCTCCTGATTCGCCTCACGCGGACTTCGCTAACCTACCGTCAACTGCCGTGCAGGTTGCCGGAGTTGGGACTGGCGGGACGCGGGTGCACGGATGCGGCGACCCGGTTCGGCGGGCGGCTCGGCGGCGTCGATCGTCACGACGGGAACGTGCTGGGCGAGCGTGCGGAACACCCGGGCGTACGCGAGGGTCGCGGCCACGGTCTCCGCGTCGTCGTCGCCGTGCTCGCCGCCGACGAGATGGAGCATGGCGCCGTCGCGTTCCGCGACCGCCTCGGCGTGGTCGAGTGCCTGGATCCAGGTCACCCGGGAACGTCCGTGACGCAGCGGCCCGTACACGAGTTCCCTGATGATGCCGCCGTCGATGGCGAGCCGGCCGGGTGCGGACAGCAGTTCGCGGTACGGCAGCGTCGGGTCGAGGTGGTGCAGACCGCCCGGCGGCCGCCGTAACAGGAAACCGGCGCGGGCCAGTTCGGCGAACACCGGGGTCCGGCGGATGCCCTCGTGGCCCTCGACGACCAGGGTGCGGTACGGGGCCACGGCTTCCGCGGTGGTCTGCGGAAGGTTCATCGCGGGGGCGTCCCGGTCCGTCGGGGAGCGGCCCGGCAGGGGAGGCCGGCGCGTCCGGGCGGCATGACTCGACCCGGGACGCGAGGCGGCGTACGCATGCCGCTCCCTTCGGTCTTCGCAGTGATGCGTGAGGTCGTGCGTCAACTCCCTCAGTGTGTACGGGACCTGCGCACGGCGGGAGTGCTCGTGCGGGTTGTCCGGTTGTGCGGGTGTGGTGGTGCGCCGTACGCCGGCGAAGTGCGCCGGTGGGTCAGCGGGTCAGGCGATCAGGAAGTCGGCCTGGCCGGACTTGGCGCCCTCCAGGAACGACACCATCTCGTCCCGGGAGTAGACCAGCGCGGGCCCGTCCGGGTCCTTGGACTGCCGGAACGCGACACTGCCGTCGGGCAGTCGCTTGGCCTCGACGCAGCTGCCGCCGTTGGTGCCGCTCCAGGGCTTGTGCCAGCCCTCGGAGCCGAGTTCGGACGCGGGCATCCCGCTGTGGATGGGGCCGTTGGTTGCCATGGTTCACAACTCCTTACGCAGTGCTGCCAGGGTCTCCCTGGTCCGAGCGACCGGCTCCGCCTGAACGGACATCCGGTCCAGTACCTCCAGGTACGTCACGACGTCGGCGGGCTGGTCGAAGTACTGCGCGCCGGCGAGGCTCTCCGTGTAGACGACGTCGGGCAGTTCGGAGAAGCCGAAGCGGAAGTAGTGGAAGGGGCCGAAGGCTCCGGGGTGCGGGCCGACGGCGAAGCGCATGATCTGGATACGGACCTTCGGGTACTCCAACACCTCACTGAGGTGGTCGATCTGAGCCCGCATCACCTCGGCCCCGCCCACGGGCCGGCGCAGCACGGTCTCGTCCAGTACGGCCCAGACGGCGGGCGCCTCGGGCTTGTCGAGCAGATCCTGGCGCTTCAGTCTCAGGTCGACCCGGCGCCGGATGTCCTCGGGACTCTCGTTGGGAAAGCCGATGCGCAGCAGCGCGGCGGCATAGTCGTGGGTCTGCAACAGGCCGGGGACGTAGTGGGGTTCGTAGAGCCGGATGACGGTGGCTTCGCTCTCCAGGCTCACATAGGCGCTGAACCACTCCGGCAGCACATCGCGGTACGTGTACCACCAGCCGGGCTTGTTGGCCTCCCTGGCCAGCTTGAGGAAGTCGTCGACCTCCTTGGCCAGGACCCCGTAGGTGCGCAGCAGCTCCTTCACGTAGGGGATGCGGAGGCCGACCTCGGCCTTCTCCATCCGGCGGACCGTCAACGGCGTGACCTCGATCGCCCGTGCGGCGTCCTCGAACGACACCCCTGCCTGCTCCCGCAGATGCCTCAACCGCTTTCCGAGGACCATCCGAAGGACAGTGGGGGCACTTCCGCCTGAGCGGTTCTCGCTCACGTGGGACCTCCGGGGACCGCCGTCACAGCGGGCAGTGTGCCACGTCTTCGGTTGACACCGACAGGCCTTTGCGCTTCATTCTGAAATTATCAGAACGAAGGTTGCGAGCTGTGCCTGTCGGTCACCATAGTGATCGAGTGACCTGGCGCACACCGTGAGTTGGCGTCGCCGAGTCAGCCCCACACCGACGTGCTGCGAGACTGCGAGACCCTGGATGGCCGCCGTGACGAACGGACAACCGAGAAGCCCCGGCAAGGGCGCGGGCGGAGCCAACAAGACCCTGGCGACCGCGCTCAAGGACGCCGGCTGCTCGTACGCCTCACTCGCGCACCGCGTCAACGAACTGGGCCGCCGGCAGGGCGTGGACACCAACTACGACAAGGCGTCGGTCACCCGCTGGCTCCAGGGCCAGCAGCCCCGGGGCGGCACACCCGAGTTGATCGCCGCGGTGCTGAGCGAGCGGCTGGCCCGCCCGCTCTCCCCGGCGGACCTCGGCTTCGTGCCGGACCAGCAACGCCCGGTCGTGGGCAGGGCACTTGTGTACGGCGAGGACGTGGCGGAAACCCTGCACACCCTGGCGGAACTCGGCTCCACCGACATCTCCCGGCGCACCCTTCTCGGCACGGTCCCGTTCGTCGCGGGAGCCCTGACGAACCCTCAACGGGAGTGGCTGCTCTGGCTGTTGGAGAACGAGGGGACGGCGGCTGACGCGGGTGCCGTCCGCCTCGCGTCGGTGGCCGTCGCGCCACCCGGCGCCGCCGGTCCGGTGGAACAGGTCCACGCGATGATCGGCATGTTCGACGAGATGGACAACCACTACGGGGGCGGCGGGGTCCGCACCAGCATCGTGCACTACCTGTCCACCGAGATCATCCCCATGCTCCAGCAGCGCGGCGTCGCCCCGGGCCGGCTGCGCGAGCTGTTCGCCGCCGCGGCCCGCCTCGCGGCGATGGCCGGCTGGAGTTCGTACGACGCGGGGGAGTACGGGCTCGCCCAGCGCTATATGACCCAGGGGCTGCGGCTCTGCGCCGAGGGGCGCGACCGGGTGCTCGGCGGGCAGATCCTGGCCGGTCTGTCCCACCTGGCGACGAGCCTCGGCCGCCCCGACGAGGGCGTGTGCCTGGCACGGGCCGGCCTCGCCACGGCGAAGGGCGCGGGCAGCCCGCTCGGCCTCATGCGCCTGTACGCCATGTCGGCCAGGGGACACGCGGCGCTCGGCCGCGCCCGCGAGACCTCCGACGCCCTGCACGCGGCCGAGCAGCAACTGGCCGCGAGCCGGGGCAGCGACCAGGAGTCGCCCTGGGTGCGCTTCCTGGACCACCACTATCTGGAGGCGGAGTCGGCGGTGTGCTTCCGGGACCTGGGCTGGGCGGCCCAGGCGGAGGACACCGCGAAGCAGTCGGTACGCGCCCACGCGGACCGCCGCCGCCGCCAGGCCATCAGCCGCTCGGTACTTGCCACGGCCCACCTCCAACAACACCGCCTCGACGAGGCGTTGAGCACGGCCACGGAGGCACTGGACGCCCTGAGCGGCGTCCACAGCGAACGCTCGATCCAGGCCCTGCGCGACTTCCGGGGGCGACTGGCCCCGCACCGGGGAGAGCCGATGGTGCAGGAGTTCGACCGCAGATCACGCCCGGTACTGGGGGCGGCGGCATGACGGAGCCCTTGCGATGGCCAAGGGCACTGGGCGCGGACGCGGCCCTAAGGGGCGCGGGGAACTGCGCGACCAGCCACGACGCTCCCGCAGCAACAAACCCAGCGGACCCAACCCACTCATACCCCCGCTACCTCAATACCCCTCCGGCGTAGGCGAGTTCTGCCCCCTGTCCACCGGCAGATTCGCCCCCGAGACACCACTCGACGCGTCGGACAGCAGAAACGCGACCACCTCAGCGACCTCCTCCGGCGTGACCGGCTCACCGCCGGGCAACTCGGCAGCCGTGAACGCCGCGTACGCCTCAGGTTCCTCAACCCGCATCCGGTCCCAGCGGCGACCGGGAATCAGCATCGAGCCCGGGGAGACCGCGTTCACGCGGATGCGGTCGGGGCCGAGTTCGCGGGCCAGGGAGGCCGCCAGGTGGATCTGGGCGGCCTTGGCCACGCCGTACTGCGCGTACGGTCCCGGTTTCCAGCCGGAGATCGACGCGATCACGACGACCGAGCCGCCGCCGGCCGCCCGCAGCCCCGGCAGCGCGGCCCGGACGAGCCGGGCCGTGTGACCGGCGTTCAGCTCCCAGGTCGCCGTCCAGTCCTGTGCGACCGATCGTTCGAGTCGCCCGCCCCGGGAGCCCCCGACACACGCGACGACGCCGTCCAACGCTCCGCCGAAACGTTTCGTCGCAGCACTGGCGAAGTCCTCCAGCCGATCGGGCTCCACCACGTCCAGCACCTCGGTGAGCAGTCGGCCGCTCGCCTCCTCGTCCAGGGAGGCCCTCAACGACGCCAGCCCCGACTCCGTGCGCGCACAGGTCGCCACCCGTGCGCCCTCAGCGAGCAGCAGCCGTACGATCCGTTCGCCGAGCCCCCGGGTGCCCCCGGTGACCAGCACCCTCTTGCCCCGTACCCCGGCCGGGCCGCCGGAGCGGTACCGCGAGCCGGTGGCCCGGCCTTCGTTCACGTACTCCATGAACGGGAACCTACCGCCCCCGCCACTACGCATATGCAACCGGACAACCCCCGCACTCCCTGTCCCGGTGGGCCCCCGGTGCTGTTGTCTTCGACAACAGCCACCGGCGCTCCGGCGCATCGGAAGGAGTCCTGATGACGGCACCCGCGGCATCCCCGCCTGGCTTACCCGGCCGTCGCCGCACCTCCGTGTGCCGGGCCGGGTGGCGGACGGTGGACGACACCGGACCGGACGGGACGGACCACCCGGACCACTCGGACCGCATGGACGACGCAGGCGCAGATGAGTACGTGTACGTGAACGTGAACTACATGGTGAGGCTTCCTTGATCTCCCTCAGCAGGCCCCGCCTGTTCCAGGTCGCCGTGCCCGCGCACCCCTCGTGTGCGGCCTGGGTACGGCGCACGGTGGCCGCGCACCTCACCCTCTGGCAGCTCTCGCATCTGCTCGACGACGCCGTCCTCGCGACGGACGAGCTGTTCGCGAACGCGGTCCGGCACGGGGGCGCCGGCCCGGCCGAAGCCATCGCCCTCGTGCTCGAACACACCGAGCACGAACTGCGCGTCACCCTCTCGGACCCCTCGCCCCGGCTGCCCCGGCCACGTACCCCCGGCACCGCGGCCGAGTCGGGCCGGGGGCTGTCCATCGTCGCCGCGCTCGCGGACGACTGGGGCACGGCGCCGCCGGATCCGGGCACCCCGGGCAAGAAGGTGTGGTTCTCGCTGGTCACAGGAGAGAAGACGTGAAGGTCGTCGGGGGCAGGAGAACGGTATGAGGAGCGCACCGCCGATGGAGACCGAGAACGCACAAGGCCCGGCGGCCGAACCGCCACCGGGAGCCCCGGCCGCGCTGGCCGCCGAACTGGTGCGCAGGGCCGAGGAGGACCAGCATCTGACCCGCCGGGCCCGCGAGGACCCCACCGCCCTCAACCGGCATTTCGTCACCCGGTGCCGCGCCGCCAACTCCGACGCCCTCAAGGCGGCCGTGGCCCGGCGCGGCTGGCCGGAGGCCGGTCAGGTCGGGGAGCCCGCCTCCACGGCGGCCCTGATGATCCTGCTGCACACCGCCGACCTCGGCTTCCAGCTGACCTGTCGCGATCTGATCGCCGAAGCCGTGGCGGACGGCGGCTGCCCGGCCGTGCACCACGCCTACATCGCCGACCACTGCGCGGTCGAACTGGGCCAGCCGCAGTTCTACGGCACCCGTATCGACGCCGGCACGCTCTGCCCGTACCCCATCCGCCACCCGGAGACGGTCGAGGAACGTCGCCAGGACGTCGGCCTGGCCCCGCTGGCGGAGCACCTGCCCGCACTACGGCATGCCGTGAGCGGAATACCGGACAGCGGATGTCCGGAATTGGCGACACCCTGGACGTGACACCGGTTCACGGGCCGGGTCGGTCGGGTCGTCGATCGCGCACGGAGGAGCCATGGACATGCGGCAGGACAGCAACCGGAGCCTGACGGGCAAGGTCGCCCTGGTCGCGGGCGCGACCAGAGGTGCCGGACGCGGTATCGCGGTGGAACTCGGCGCCGCCGGGGCCACCGTCTACGTGACCGGACGCAGCACCCGGCAGCAGCGCTCCGAGTACGACCGGCCGGAGACCATCGAGGACACCGCCGACCTGGTCACCGCGGCGGGCGGCCACGGCATCGCCGTACCCACCGACCATCTCGACCCGGCCCAGGTCAAGGCGCTGGTCGAGCGCATCGCCGAGGAGCAGAACCGGCTCGACGTCCTGGTGAACGACATCTGGGGCGGCGAGAACCTGTTCGAGTGGGAGAGCCCGGTCTGGGAGCACGACCTGGACAACGGGCTGCGGCTGCTGCGCCTCGCCGTCGAGACCCACGCCATCACCAGCCACCACGTCCTGCCCCTGCTGCTGCGCAACCCCGGCGGCCTGGTCGTCGAGATGACCGACGGCACCGCCGAATACAACCGGGACAACTACCGGCTCTCCTTCTTCTACGACCTCGCCAAGTCGTCCGTGCTGCGTATGGGCTTCGCCCTCGGACATGAACTCGGCCCGCGCGGCGCAACCGCCGTCACGCTGACCCCCGGCTGGCTGCGCTCCGAGATGATGCTCGAACACTTCGGCGTCGGCGAGGAGAACTGGCGGGACGCCCTGGAACGCATCCCGCACTTCGCCATCTCGGAGACCCCGCGCTTCGTCGGCCGCGCCGTGACGGCCCTCGCGACCGATCCCGACGTGGCCCGCTGGAACGGCCAGTCCTTCTCCAGCGGCGGGCTCGCCCAGGTCTACGGCTTCACCGACCTCGACGGCAGCCGTCCGGACGCCTGGCGCTACATGGTCGAGGTCCAGGACGCGGGGAAACCGGCGGACGCGAGCGGATACCGGTAGGGGTACTTCAGCCGCCCCATGTCGGGTCCGTCGGCAGGACCGGCCATAGCGCCGAGTGGCCCGGCGGCAGGGCCAGATCGTTGCGTACGGCCGCGTAGTAGCCCTCGCGGCCCGCCCGTTGGCGCTCCAGCAACGCCTGCCAGGCCTGCGGATCCTCGGTCCGCTCCCGCAGGAACCCCTCCATCTCCAGCAGTACGGCCACCCACTCGCGGGCCTTCGCCACCACCTCCGGGTCGCCCAGCAGAAGCAGCGCCTCCCCGGACGGGTCCCTGGCGAGGGTGGCCTCGGCGAGGAGCGGGGCCGCCTCCTCGGGGGTGAGGGGATGCGGATGCGGGTCGTTGCCGAGGCTCGCCGCGACCCGGTACGTCAGGGTGACCGACTTCTTGAGCGCCCGCGCGTAGTCCGTGTACACCGCGAGCAGCCGCTCCTCCCAACGCGCCTCCCGTTCACGGACGGAGCGGACACGCTCCCCTCGCGCGACGGCCCAGTAGGAGCCGAGCGCGCCGATGACGACGCCTATGAGAGCGGGGAGTTGCTGCATGAACGCGGACATGTCCGCACGTTATCCGCCCAGTTGATCGCCGGGACAGTACCGTCTGTCCATGACATCGACGCGGCGCTTCGAGGGATACGGAGTTCTGGTCACGGGCGCGGCCCGGGGCATCGGCGCGGCCACCGCGCGCAGGCTGGCCGAGGAGGGCGCGCGGGTCCTGGTGACCGATGTCGACCTCGACGCGGCCGAGCGCACGGCGGTGGCGCTGCGCGAACGCGGCCTGGCGGCCGAGGCGTTCGTGTGCGACGTGGCTGACCGAGCCTCGGCCGAGGCCGCCGTCGAGCGTGCCGTCGCCTCCTTCGGCTCGCTCGACGTCCTGGTCAACAACGCCTACGGCTGTACGCCCGACGTCCCGCTGTTCGAGGACCAGCTCGACGAGACCTGGGACCGTGACCTCGACCTCACCCTGACCGGCGCCTACCGCTGCTGCCGGGCCGCGCTCCCGCACCTGGTGGCCTCCGGCCGGGGCGCCGTCGTGAGCATCGGCTCCGTGAACGGCGTCCAGTCCTTCGGCAACCACGCCTACAGCGCGGCCAAGGCGGGCCTCGCCTCCCTCACCCGCACCCTCGCCGGGCACGCCGCCGCCCGCGGGGTCCGCGTCAATCTGGTCGAGCCGGGCACCGTACGGACCACGGCCTGGGCGGGCCGTGACGGGGAGTTGGAGGCGCTGCGTGAGCTGTATCCCCTGGGGCGGATCGGCGAACCGGAGGACGTCGCCGCCGCCGTCGCCTTCCTCGCCTCCGGCGACGCGGCCTGGATCACCGGCACCACCCTGCGCGTCGACGGCGGCCTCACTGCGGTCAACACCGGGTTCCGCAATGTCACCGTTTCGTCCCGGCCCGGGCCGCCCTACAACCGATCACCCGAAACACCGGTCTAGCTGGCAGGAATCGCACATTGACCGCACATCGCAACCCGCACTCGGTACACATCGGTACATATACGCAGGAGAGAGGTTCCACCATGGGGGACGTACGCAGACGAGGAGCCGTCGCGCTCGGCATCACGGCGCTGGTGGCGCCGCTCACGCTGGTGCTCGGCACCGCCCCGGCGCAGGCCGCGAGCTGTACGACACAGACCGGTCCGTACCAGAAGAAGGTCGAGAAGTTCCTCGGGCGGCCCGTCGACGGCGTGCAGTCGGTCGGTGACTGCAAGGCCATCCGCGCCTTCCAGAACAAGCACGGCATCACCCCCAACCAGGGCTACGCGGGTCCCGTCACCTGGGGCGTGATGGACCTGATGCTGAAGCAGCGGGCCGTCGGCAACAAGCCCAACAAGGAAGGCAAGTGCCCGACGAACAAGGGCCGGATCGCCTGCGTCAACCTCACGCTCCAGCTCAGCTGGATCCAGGACGGCAGCCGTCTCGTCTACGGCCCGGTGCCGGTCCGTACCGGCCGCAACCACTACGAGACCCGCACCGGGCTGAAGAAGATCTACTGGCGGGACATCGACCACGTCTCGAACATCTACAACGTGCCCATGCCCTACAGCCAGTTCTTCGACGGCGGCCAGGCCTTCCACTCGGTCGGCCTCAGCATGTGGAACCCGCCGGGCTCGCACGGCTGCGTCAACATGACGAAGACGACCGCCAAGAAGTACTGGTCCCTCCTGAAGAACGGCGACGACGTCTTCGTGTACGGGCGCAAGCCGGGCACCTGACAGCACCCGGCCGCACCCGCCACCGAGGACCGCGACTTACGCGTCGGGAGCGTCCCCGAAGTCCGGGATCGGCAGCCGCTCCCCGCCCTGCCGTGCCGAGTCGTGCGCCACGATGCCCGGCAGGGTGTAGCGGGCGGCCACCCACGCGTTCACCGTCGGCAGGGTGCGGGTGTTGACCGCCGTCACGAAGTCGTCCACCAGGAAGTGGTGGCTGCCCTCGTGGCCGTTGTGCAGGTTGTCGAACTCCCTCGGGAGGCGCGAGCGGTCGTGCACCGGAGCCGAGCCCGAGGTGAACGCGGCCCTCAGGTCCGGGGCGATGTGCTGGAGTGACGGATCGTCAGGAGCCATGGTGGGCTTGGGTTCCAGCAGCTCGCTGATGTCCGTGACCCCCTTCTTGTCCTGCCAGAAGGCGACCGTGGCCAGCTGCTCCATGCTCGCGTCCGTACCGAAGAACCGGAACCGCGACTCCCGGATCTGCGACGGGTAGCCGACCCGGCGGAACTCGTTCGTACGGAACGAACCGCCGCCCGCGACCTCGAACAGCGCGCTCGCGTTCGAGAAGTCGTTGCCGAACTGGCTGACCTCCTTGTCGAACACCCCGTCGCCGCGCTCGTCCCGCACCCCGATCGCCGACACGCTCACCGCGTGCGTCTGCCAGGCGCCGAGCACCCCGCCCACCGAGTGCGTCGGGTAGAGCAGCGGGGGATAGCTGGCGGTCGCCTTCCAGTTCTCGCCGCCGCTGTACTGGTAGGCCTCGTAGAACCCGAGGTCCATGTCGTGGACGTAGTCGCCCTCGGCGTAGAAGATCCTGCCGAAGGCGCCCTCCGCTATCCGGTTGCGGGCGTGGACGGTCGCCGGGTTGTACTGACTCGTCTCACCCATCATGTAGGTGAGCCCGGTGGCCCGTACGGCGTCGATGATCGCGCCGATCTCCTCCGCGCTGACCGCCATCGGCACCGCCGAGTACACGTGCTTGCCCGCGCCGAGCCCCTGGAGGACCAGCGGGCCGTGCGTCCAGCGCTGGGTGAAGATCGCCACCGCGTCGACCGCCGGCGACTCCAGCATCGCCTCGTACGAGGGGAAGGTGCCCGACAGGCCTTCCGCCGCGGCCAGTTGCTCCGCCCGCTCCGGCAGGAGGTCGGTCACGTACACCTCGCCGACGCCCGGATGGGCGAGGAACAGCTTGGCGAACTGGCCGGAGAACTGCCCGGCGCCCACGATGCCGAGGGAGAACGTCATGAAGTGTGAGCCTTTCACTGTCCGAGGATGAGATTGATCTGGTCGTTGGTCCCGTCGAGGCCGCTCACCGGGGCGTTGTTGGCGAAGACGTCCTGCATCGCGGGGCGCATCAGGGAGTACACGTCCGCCGCGTAGTCGGTGATCGGGAAGGAGAAGGTGGCGGAGTTCTTCTTGTCGGTGACCGGTTCGGTGAACGCGGACACGTCGATGCCCTTCTTCTTGTACGCCGCCACAGCCGCCTGGGTGCCGCCAAGGGTGGCGGGGAAGACGATCCCGTAGCCGCCGACGGTCTGCTGGCACTCGTCGGAGGCCAGGTACCGCACCCATTTCTTCGCGCCCTCCTTGTTGCGGGCGTTCTTGGTGACCGAGTCGGCGAGGCCGTTCATCATGGTGGCCCGCTTCCCGGTCGGGCCGGTCGGCGTGGGTGCGGTGGCGATGTCGATGCCCTTGGTGCCGTAGTACGTGGAGATCATCCAGGCACCGTCGAAGGAGGCCGCGGCCTTGCCGGAGGCGAGCTGGGCGTTGGCCGGGTTGGCGCCGTCGGTGTAGTCGGTGAAGGGCGCCAGGTAGCCCTTCTTCGCCAGGCCGAAGTACCAGTCGATCACCGACTGGAAGGTCTCGCTGTCGTACTGGTACTTGGTGCCCCAGCGTGCCTTGTCCGTGTACTTCCAGCCCGCCGAGGCGGTGAACGGGCTCCAGGTGGTCTGGCCGTCGCCGTCGCCGGCGCCGCCCGTGGCCAGCCCGTAGACCTTGACGTTGTCCTTGTCGAAGCCCTTCTCGTCCCCGCGTTTGCCGTTCTTGTCGACGGTCAGGTGCGCGATGGCCTTCTCGAAGGTGCCGCCGTCCTGCGGGTTCCAGGAGAGGGTGTTCAGCCGGTCGGCGGTGAGCCCGGCCGCCTCGGCCATCTTCTGGTTGTAGAAGAGCGCGACGGTGTCCCAGTCCTTGGGCGTCCCGTAGCGATGGCCGTCCTGACCCTTCCAGTTGGCGGCCAGACCCGCCTGGTAGGCGGAGTCGTCGATGTCCAGGTCGTCCAGCGGTTCGAGCACGTTCAGATCGGCGAACTGCCCGAACTTCTGGATGTGGTCGGTGAAGACGTCCGGCTCGGTGCCCGCGATGAAACTCGCGGTGAGTTTGGTCCAGTAGTCGGCCCAGCCCATCTGGGTGATCTTCACCGTCAGGCCCGGATTCTCCTTCTCGAACCCCTTCGCGCAAGCCTCGTACGCGGGTTGCTGGCTGGCGTCCCACAGCCAGTACGTCACCGTGTTCCCGCCCGACCCGGCCGCGCCGCCCTGAGCGCAGCCGGTCACCAGGGACAGCGCCAGCGCCCCGGTCAGCGCGCCGACCGTTCGCATGTGAATTCGCATCCCTGTCCCCTTACTTGACGCCGGTGAAGCTGATGGAGCTGACGATGCGCCGTGCGAAGAAGCCGAAGAGCACGAGCATCGGGAGGGCGGCGATGAGGGTGGCCGCCATCAGGCCGGACCAGTCGTAGCCGGTCTGGGGTGTCTGCGCGCGGAACATGGCCAGTGCCACGGTGAGCAGGCGCGAGCTGTCGCTGTAGGACACCATCAGCGGCCAGAAGTAGTCGTTCCAGGAAGTGATGTACGTCAGTACGCCCAGCGTGATGACGGGCGTCGACGCCATTGGCAGCATCACCCGGAAGAAGATCCGGATCTTCCCGGCGCCGTCGAGCAGGGCCGCCTCCTCGACCTCCCGGGGCACGTTCATGAAGAACTGCCGCAGGAAGAACACCGCGAACGGCGTCATGAACATCGTCGGCAGCGCGATCCCCAACAGGTTGTCCACCAGGCCGAGTTGCTTGATCAGGACGAAGTTCGGCAGCAGGGTGAAGATCGCCGGGACCATCAGGCCCGCCAGGAACAGCCCGAAGACCGTGTCCCGGCCGCGCCAGCGCAGCCGGGCGAAGGCGTACGCGGCCATCGCCGAGAAGAAGAGCTGGCAGCCGCTGATCAGGGTCGACACGATCACCGAGTTGAGGAGATAGCGCCAGAAGTCCAGACCGCCGCCCGCGCCGCCCTGCGCGATGGCCTCCTTGGTCGACTGGAGCCCGAGCGCCCGCTCGAACCCACCGGTGGTGAGGCCCACCGGCAGCGGGTCGGAGGGGTTCGCCGCGAGGCCGGTGTTGGTGGACAGGGCGGTGCGCAGGATCCAGTAGAACGGCACCAGGGTGACCAGCATGATCGCGGCCAGCACCGCCCAGGCGGCGATCCGCCCGAGGGAGGGCCTGGGCCGCAGCGGTCGTACGACAGCCCTGGTCGGTGTGGGCGTCGGGGCCGGAGCCGGTGAGGTCAGTGTTGTCATTGCATGCTCCTTCCGGTCAGCCGAGGTCGGTCTGGCCGGCCCGGGTGAGCCGGTACTGGAGGAAGGTGATCGCGCTCAGCACGACCAGCAGGGCCACCGACATCGCGGAGGCGTAGCCGAACTGGAAGCGGCCGAAGGCGGAGCCGTAGATGTAGAACTGGAGGACGTTGGTGGCGTTCGCCGGACCGCCCGCCGTCGTCACCGCGACGGTGTCGAACACCTGGAACGAACCGATCACCGTCATGATCAGCACCACCGCGAGGATGGGCCGCAGCAGGGGCATCGTGATGCGCCAGAACATCCGCCACTCGCTGGCCCCGTCCACCTTGGCCGCCTCGTACATGTCGTTCGGGATGGCCTGGAGACCGGCGAAGAGCAGCAGCGCGGTGTAGCCGACGTGCCGCCAGACGTTGATCAGCGCGATCGTCGGGATCGCCCAGGTCTCGTCCGCGAGGAACGGGATCCGGTCGAAGCCGAGGCCCGCGACGATCTCGTTGCCGATGCCGAGCTGGGTGTCGAGGATCCAGAGCCAGACGATGCCCGCGACGACGTTCGACATCAGATACGGGGTGAGCACGATCCCGCGCAGCACCGCCGACTGGGTCAGCCGCTGGAGCAGTACGGCGATGGCGAGCGCCGACACCGTCTGGACCCCGATGTTGATGGCGACGTACTCGACGGTCACCGTCATCGAGTCCCAGAAGATAGGGTCGTTGACCATCCGGACGTAGTTGTCGAGCCCCACCCACTCGGCGGGGGTCAGCAGGTTGAAGCGGGTGAAGCTCAGGTAGACGCCCCGCAGCGTCGGCCAGAGCAGGAACACCAGGAAGCCCAGCATCGCCGGGGCGACGAACAGCGCCGCGAGCGCGCCGTCGCCGCGTGGTCGACGCAGGGGTGGGCTGGTGGAGGCGACGGTCATGGAGCGACTCCCTCGTCTGCTCGTCGGCGGCTCGTCCTCAGGGCACTTACTTTCGTCGCGAAAGAATCCACCCGTCAAGGTGTGGGCGGATATCTTTTTCGGGACAGTGATCGCGACGTATCGAGACGTATGATCGCCTTGTTAGTTCCAGGGCGAAAGAAAAGGTGAGGGGTCTGATCGTCATGACCGCACTGGCAGACGGCTGGCCGCCGCTGAGCACCGGGGAGCGCTCGGTGGCGATCGAGGTGCTCGTCCACGGCCCGCTGTCCCGCGCCGAACTGGCCCGGCGGCTGGACCTCTCGGCCGGCAGCCTCACCCGGCTGACCAAACCGCTGCTCGAATCGGGCCTGCTCGTCGAGGTGCCCGACGCCGGTTCCCAGGCCGAGGTGCGTCAGGGGCGCCCCTCGCAGCCCCTCGACGTCGTCGCCGAGTCCCGTGCCTTCCTGGGCTTCAAGATCACCGCGGACATGGTCTACGGCGTCGTCACCACCCTCCGCAGTGACGTCGTCGCCCGCCTCGACCGGCCCCTCACCACCCATGACCCGGCCCAAGTGGCCGACGTGGTCGCCGAGTTGGCCGCCGAACTGACCGCCGCCCACCCCGCCGTGGCCGGTATCGGGATCGGTGTCGGCGGACGCGTCGAGAACCGCGCGGTGGTCGCGGACTCCGTCTTCCTCGACTGGTACGACGTTCCGCTCGCCGCCCTCGTCGAGGAGCGGACCGGGCTGCGGGTGGTCGTCGAGAACGACGTGAACGCCCTCGTCGAGGCCGAGAGCTGGTTCGGCGCGGGCCGGGGCCTGGACCGCTTCGCGGTCCTCACGATAGGGGCGGGCCTCGGCTACGGCCTGGTCAGCGGCGGCCGGCGGATCCCGTCCTCCGAGGACGGCATGGGCATAGGGCGCCGCTGGATCGTCAACCCGAACGGTCCGCTCACCCCCGACGGGGAGCGCGGCAGCGCCATCTCCCTGCTGACCATCCCCAGCATCCGCTACCAGATCCACGCCGCCACCGGCCACGACCTGACCTACGACGAGATCCTCGCCCGGGCTGTCGCGGGCGATCCCATGGCTGCCCGTGTCATCGACGAGGCGGCGCGCGGCCTGGGCACACTGGTCGCGCAGATCGCCAACTTCGCGATGCCCGAGAAGATCCTGCTGGCCGGAGAGGGCGTCGGGCTCGTGGCGGCGGCCGGGGGAGCGGTCGAGGAGAGCATCCTCGCCAACCGACATCCGCTCGCGGACCCGGTCAACCTGGAGACCAAGGTCTCCGACTTCCACGACTGGGCGCGCGGCGCCGCCGTACTCGCCATCCAGGTACTGGTGCTCGGGGCGGCCGATGGACGTGATCAGCAACACGGTCCGTAATGCCGGAAAAGCCGGTTTTAACCAATTCGGCTTTCACGGGTGGCGTCATATGCTTCACAGCATGTCCACCACTCTTCAATCCGCCCCTGATCGATCGGCAGCCGACGTCAACGAAGAGATCCGGGCCCTCTGGCTCCGGTCGGGCGGGATCCTCAGCACCGAGCAGCGGCTGACCTATCAGCAGCTCGTAGCCGAATGGGCCGCGGTCTCTCCGCACCCCGGGCACGACGCGTAACTTTCGTTCAACATCTCAGCAGCAGGGCCGTGGCCGCGAAGCCCCGGCCTTCAGTGTGTCCGCCGCCTTTGGGGGCCGAAGGCCCACCCAAAGGGGCGCGGGGAACTGCGCGACCAGCCCCCACCGGCCGGGTGGCGAACGAACCACCCAACCAGCCGAGCCCTCAACTCCAGGTAGCCGAGTAAGACCGCCGATAGTCCCGCCGATCCTGCTCCACCCGGAACCACCGAGTAGCGACCAGCGCGATCAGACTTCCCCCCACGATCAACAGCCCCGGCCCCACGTTCTTGGGGTCCGACAGCCGCTCCAACAACGCCTCCCCGGCAGACCCACCAGTAACCGGCGCCACAGACCCCGGCTGCGCATCCCCAGGGGCAATCGCACTCTGCGTAGCCGTGGCCGACGGAGCCGGCGCAGCGGCCTGCCCCGCCTGCCCGATCAACCGAACGTTGAGCGCGCTCAACGCCTTCGTCACCGGCTGGAAGAACGTCGTACCGCCGGCCGTGCAGTCCCCGTTGCCGCCCGAGGTGATCCCCAGCGCGATGCCCTCGGAGAACAACGGGCCGCCGCTGTCGCCGGATTCGGCGCACACGGTGGTCTCGATCAGGCCCGACACCGTGCCCTCCGGGTAGTTGACCGTCGCGTTGAGCCCGGTCACCTCACCGTTGCGCAGCCCGGTGGTGCTGCCGCTGCGGAACACCTTCTGGCCCACGGTCGGATCGGCCGCGCCCGTGATACGCACGCCCCGGCCGTCACCGATGGCGACGACATCGGCGCCCTCACCGGCCGAGCCACCGTCGTACTGGACGAGCGAGAAGTCGTTGATCGGGAAGCTGCTGCTGATCGTCTTGCCGATCTCCTGCGCGCCCCCGGAGTCCGCGAACCAGACCGAGCCGTTGGGCCCGCAGTGCCCGGCCGTGAGGATGAAGTCGGCCGTCCCGTTGGTCACGTTGAAGCCCGCCGAGCAGCGCCCGCCGGTCGACAGGATCGGCTGGGCAGCGTTGATGCGGGTGGTGAAGGTGCCCCGGGTGCGCTCCATGCGTACCGAGCCGCCGATCTCCTCGGCGACCGCGGACAGCTTGGCCCAGTCGGCCTTCGACACCGTGGTGTCGGCCTGGACCACCACCTCGTTCTTGGTGTAGTCGACCGACCACGCCGTGCCCGCCACGCGCGGAGCCGAACGCAGCGTCTCCGTCGCGGACTTGAGGGTGTCCATGCTGTAGTCGACGACCTTGGGCCGGGCGCCCGCCTTCTTGACCTCCGCCGCCGCCTCCTCGTCGGTCACCGCGACGACCGGTTTCCCGTCGTCCGCGATCCAGCTGCCCGCCGTACGGTCGCTGCCGAGTTCGCTGACGAGGCCCGTACCGGTGGTGCCGGCCGCCTGGGCGGAACTGAGGGGCAGGTTGGTGGCCTGTGGCGGCTCGGTCGCCACGGCCTGGGTGACCATCAGTCCGCCGAGGATGACCCCGCCGACGGCCGCCAGCCGTGTCGCTCGCCGGACGATCCGTCGTCGTGCGTGCCTCATCAATGGCTCCCGAACCCCGAACTCGCGGTGTGGACACCGCGGGGCCCTCCGGTCGTTGAGTGGCCCTCACTTCCATACGTGGCGGGGGGTGTTCGTGTTCACCCGGTCCAAGATCCCGTCAGGGTTTGCGGGCCACCCCGCAGTACATGGCGACCTCGGCCGGTTCGGCGTCCCCGGGGCAGGGTCTCTCCGGCCGCCAGCGCGAGCAGGACACGACCCCGGGTTCCAGGAGTTCGAGGCCGTCGAAGAACCGGGCCACCGCCTCGGGCGTGCGCTGGACCAGCCGGGGCGTGCCGTGCGCGTTCCAGTAGCGGACCGCCGCGTCCACCTCGGCCAGCGCGGGGCCGGTGATGGTGTGCGACAGCGCGAGATGGCTGCCCGGGGGAAGCGCGTCCAGCAGCCGTCGTACGACGCCGTACGGGTCCTCGTCGTCGCCGAGGAAGATCACCACGCCGAGCAGCATCACGGCGACGGGCCGGGTGAAGTCCAGGGTGCGCGCGGCCTGTTCGAGGATCGCGTCGACGTTGCGCAGGTCCTCGTCGAGATGGTCGGTGCGCCCCTCGGGTGTGCTGGTGAGAAGGGCGCGGGCGTGGACCATGACGAGCGGATCGTTGTCCACGTACACGACCCGGGCGTCCGGCGCGATCCGCTGGGCGACCTCGTGGGTGTTGTCGGCGGTCGGTAACCCGGTCCCGATGTCGAGGAACTGCCGGATCCCGCACGCGGTGACCAGATGACGTACGGCCCGCCCCAGGAAGAGCCGGTCCGCGCGGGCGTACTCGCCGATGCCCGGGTGCAGTTCACGTATGCGGTCACCGGCCGCGCGGTCGACCTCGTAGTGGTCCCGGCCGCCGAGCCAGTAGTTCCAGATCCGGGCGGTGTGCGGCTGTCGCGAGTTGATCCGCGCTTGCAGCGACGCGGCCGGCGAGTTCTCGGGCACGGAAGCAGCTCCTGGGGCACCTGCGAGGGAGTGTCAACCGGCAATCTAGACAAGGTTGTTGATGTTGGCGAGGGAACTGACGGATCAGCTGTGAACAGCTCCGAAAAGCCGCCCCTTGCTGCGCTCGTCGCCCCAGACGGAACCCCATGCGGAACCGCTGTCCACATACGGCCGCAGCAGCCCTGTCAGGGTCGCGTCACCGCGTCCGTTCAGCTCGTGGGAGGCGATGCTACGGGCGATCCCGGCGAGGAAGTCGGCCAGCTGGACCCGTGTGTCGTCCCGTGCGACGACCAGCCGCAGCCCCTCGATCCGGGCCGTCTCCCTGAGCCACTCGATGCGCCCCTCGGTCAGCATGTTCTGCCTGTCGTGCACCAGCGTGACGGCCCGCCCGCCCGCACTCCAGTACGCGGCCGTCCGCACGATCGCGGGCAGCAGGGGGTTCAGTACGGGGATCAGGGCGGGGGCGGCGAGCAGCCGGGCGCGCTGCTCCTCGGCCCGGGAGCGGGCGCTGCCGAGCAGCTTGAGGACGTCGGTCACCTCTTCGTCCCCGAGCTCCGGCGCCCGCTCGGCCAGGGCCTCCACCGCGCGGAAGAACGCGTCGACGGGCACCCCCGGACAGGCGTCGGCGTCACCGCGTACCCGCAGGAGGGCGTTGGCCGCCGCCAGGAACGCCTTCCAGCGCTCGTCCCCGAAGGTGTGCGCGCCCGCGCGGAAGAGGGGAGCGGCGCCGGCCGGGTCACCCAGGAGCAGGTCGACGACCCGCTCGACCATGAAGAAGGTCTTCTCCGTGAGATGGACGTACGCCCGCCCGTGCAGTGGCCCCGAGGGGCCGAGCGTCCACTCCAGGACCGCCCGGTGCTTCTCCCGGAGCAGATGGTTCGCCTTGTACTCCTCGGCGGGCGACCGGATGCGGTCACGGATCTCCCGGATCGCTGCCGCCGCGTCCGCCATGGGCACATCCACGCTGCCGTGCGCGAAGACGTCGGTGTTCCCGCCGGTCAGGTTCTCGCCGTCGGACCCCGACTCGTCGCAGGCGATCTCGGTCACACCGGCCAGCATCCCCCGGGGGTCCGTCAGGGCATCTGGTTATCGTCCGTGAAAACTCCGAACCTTGTATTGACATACGGATGAAACCGTTCGTAGCTTACAGCGATCATTTAGATTCATGAAGCATGTCCATGGATATGAATCACTCGACTCGATGCCGGGGGTACGAACGTGAATGGCACCGGTACGGACACCGGCACCCGTATCCGCGACCTGCTCGTCACACCCATCGCGTTCGGCGACCCGCCACTGCTCAACGCCGACGGTGTGCACGAGCCGCTCGCCCTGCGCTGCGTCCTCCAACTCGTCCTGGAGGACGGCACGGTGGGCCTCGGTGAGTCGCCCGGCGGCACCGCCCGCCTCGAACGGCTCCACGAGGCCGCGAAGGCCGTCGTCGGCATGGACGTCTTCGACACGACGGCCGTCGCGGCGGCGATCGACGCCGTCCTGTCGCCGACCGTGCCCAGCTCCCACGAACGCGGCTGGGCCACCTCGGCCGTGGAGGTCGCCTGTCTCGACGCCCAGGGCAAGCTGCTCGGGCGCCCGGTCAGCGATCTGCTCGGGGGCAAGGTCCGGGACGCGGTGCCCTTCGCCGCGTACCTCTTCTACAAGTGGGCCGAACACCCCGCCCTCGACGGCCGCGAAGCCATCGGCGACGAATGGGGCGAGGCCCTCGACCCGGCAGGGATCGTCGCCCAGGCCCGGCTGATGCAACAGCGGTACGGATTCACCTCGTTCAAGCTCAAGGGCGGTGTCTTCCCGCCCGACGAGGAGATCGCCGCGATGAAGGCCCTCGCCGAGGCCTTCCCCGGCCGGCCGCTGCGCCTTGACCCCAACACGGCCTGGACGGTGGAGACCTCGAAGTACGTCGCCCGTGAACTCGACGGCGTCATCGAGTACTTGGAGGACCCGACCGCCACGATCCCCGGCATGGCGGAGGTTGCCGAGGGAGCGGCGATGCCGCTGGCCACCAACATGTGCGTGATCGCCTGGGAACATCTGCGGCCCGCCGTCGAACAGAACGCGATCCAGGTCCTCCTCACCGACCACCACTACTGGGGCGGACTGCGCCGGACCCGTGAACTGGCCGCCGTCTGCGAGGCGTTCGGCATCGAGTTGTCCATGCACTCCAACTCGCACCTGGGCATCAGCCTCGCCGCGATGACCCATGTCGGCGCCGCGATTCCCAACCTCGCGCACTCCTGCGACTCGCACTACCCGTGGAACTCGGCCGACGACGTCATCGTCCCCGGCGCCATCGAGGTCCGCGACGGCGCGGTGAAGGTACCGACGGGCCCCGGCCTGGGCGTCGAGCTGGACCCCGACGCCCTTGCTCGGGCCCACCGCCGCTACCTCGACTCCGGGATCCGGAACCGCGACGACACCGGGTACATGCGGCGGATCCAGCCTGAGTACGAGCGGCGGCTGCCGCGCTGGTGACGGCGGGCAAGTGGGGGAGGGCGCCGGGGGCCGGATGGGGCTCTGGCGCCTAGAATCCCGGCCATGGACGAAACCAGCCCCCTCGACCGGCTCGCTGCGGGCAAATACCTGCTGATCACCAGCTACCGCAAGAACGGCACGTCCGTCGCCACCCCGGTCTGGGTGGTGCGGGACGGTGACGCGCTCGGTGTCTGGTCGGTGGCGGACTCCTGGAAGGTGAAGCGGATCCGCAACCGGGCCGACGTCCTGGTCGGTCCCTGCGACGTCCGCGGAAACCCGACCGGCGAGTCGGTCCCCGCCACCGCCGAGATCCTCGACCAGTCCGCGACCGACGCCTACCGCAAGCTCCTCGCCCGCAAGTACGGAGTGTTCGGCCGCATCACCATGTTGGGCAGCCGGCTGCGGCGCGGGAAGACGGGCACGGTCGGGATCCGCATCACTCTCACCTAGCGGTCCCGGACAACGGTCGGCGGAGGCTCCGCCTGTGCGCATGTCGCACGGGCGGAGTCTCTTTTTTGCTCCCTGCGGCGAACTAGTGTCGGCAGAGATGGCAACTATTTCGCTGTCCGATCTCTTGAAGGCGGAAAGTGTCGACAGTAGTGTCCGACTCGAACCCCGCGTGAGGAGATCGGCATGTATGAGCTGTCCCCGGCCCGAGTCGTCCGGAGCGGCGAGGAACGGTACGAACAGGCCCGCCTCGACGCCGTCTGGAACGAACGCAAACCCGCGCGCCACCCCGACGTCATCGTCCTCGCCGAGGACGAGCGGGACGTGGTCGCCGCCGTACGGGTCGCCCGCCGCGAGGGAATGACGGTCGGGATCCGCTCCGGTGGACACAGCTGGGTCGGCAACGGTGTGCGGGACGGCGGCATGCTGCTCGACCTGTCCCGGCTGCGGGACATCACCGTCGACCCGGAGCAGCGCACGGCCACCGTGCAGCCCGCCGTCAAGGGACCGGAACTGCTCCAACTCCTCGAACCACACGGCCTGTTCTTCCCCACGGGACACGCGCCGACCGTCGGCATCGGCGGATTCATCCTCGGCGGCGGCTACGGCTGGGACTCCCGCAGACTCGGCCCCGCCTGCCTCAGCATCGAGGCCGTCGACGTCGTCCTCGCCGACGGTACGCTCGTCCACCGCGCCACCGACGCCACGCACCCCGACCTGCTGTGGGCGGCGCGGGGGAGCGGCCCCGGCTTCTTCGGCGTCGTCACCCGCTTCCACCTCGCCCTGCACGACAGCCCGCGCCGCATCCGCCGTACGGTGCACAGCTATCCGCTCGCCCTGCGCGACGAGGTGCTGTCCTGGGCGTACGACAAACTGGACGACCTCGACCCCGCCGTCGAGTTCTCGGCGAAAGTCGGGTGGGGGTCTGGGGGCTTGCCCCCAGAAAAGCACAGCACCCCGGGCCTCGACCGCAAGACCGTCTCCCTCACGGCGACCGCGTTCTGCGGCAAGGACGACGAGCTGCTCGCCCCGCTGGAGGACGCGCCCTTCCGGGACCGGGCCATACGGTCGGTCGTGGCCGCCGACACGACCATGCCCGAGCTGTACGACGCCGCCGACCGGCTCACCCCGCCCGGCATGCGCTGGGCCCTCGACGGCATCTGGGCCGACGGCCCCGTCGAGCGCATCCTCGGCGCCTCCCGCCCCCTGTTCGACTCGATCCCGGACACCACCAGCCATGTCCTGTGGATGCTCTGGGGCGGCTTCCCGGAACGGGCCGACGCCTGCTGGTCCAGCCAGGCCAAGGTCTATCTCTCACCCAACGCGGGCTGGACCGACCCCGTAGAGGATCTCGCCCACGAGCAATGGGCGCACGGCCAACTGGCCGCGATCCAGCACCTGTCGAAGGGCCTCCAGTTCTCCGACAACAACCTCGCCGACCGCCCCGACCACGGACTCAGCCCGGCCAACTCCGCACGCCTGGAGACGATCAGGGCCGCCTACGACCCCGACGGCCTGTTCCACACGTACATGACCCCTCGCGAATCGACCACTGCGTACGCCGCCGCCGGATTCAACGGAGTCGTCGTATGACACGCGGATCCAGCCTGCACGTCGAGGACGTGGGGATGAGTTTCGGCCGGGGCGCGCAGGAGCATCGGGTGCTGGGCGGGCTGTCGTTGCGGGTGGATCCGGGGGAGGTGGTGTGCATTGTCGGTCCGTCGGGTGCGGGCAAGACGACGCTGCTGCGGTGTCTGGCCGGGCTGACTCCGCCGACCCAAGGGGCGGTGCGCTATGGGGAGTTGCCGTTGACGGCTCCGCACGCGGACATCGCGGTGGTGTCGCAGGACTACCGGGGGTCGTTGCTGCCGTGGATGCGGGTGTGGGACAACGTGGCTTTCCCGCTTCAGGGGCGGGGGGTGAGGAAGGCCGTGCGTCGGCGGCGCGCCCTGGAGTGCCTGGAGGCGGTCGGGCTGGCGGACGTGGGGGAGAAGTACCCCTGGCAGCTGTCCGGCGGGATGCAGCAGCGGGTCGCGATCGCGCGCGGGCTGGCGTACGACGCGCCGGTGCTGCTGATGGACGAGCCGTTCGGGTCGGTGGACGCCCAGTCGCGTTTCGACCTGGAGGATCTGACTCTGGAGCTGCGCCGTCGACTGGGTATCACGGTGGTCGTGGTGACGCACGACATCGACGAGGCGGTGTATCTCGGTGACCGGGTCGTGGTGCTGGGCGGGAAGCCCACGGCGGTCCTGGAGACGCTGACGATTCCCCTGGGTGCGGATCGCGACCAGCTGACCACCCGCGCGGATCCCCGGTTCACCGAACTGCGTACACGCGTGCTGTCCCGCATCAGAGGCGAACGCGCGCCGGCGGACGCCGGCAGTCAGCCCGAGGCGCGCCCCGAGGTGACCCGGAAATGACCTCGCGCTTCGACCATGTCGGCATCTCCGTACCGGAGTTGGAGGCCGCGAGCGCCTGGTATCGCGAGGCCCTGGACCTCACCGAGGAGCATGCCTTCGCGATCCCGGGCACCGACCTGCGAGGAGTGATGCTCCGTCATGCCAGCGGCTATCGCGTCGAGTTGCTCCACCGCCCGGGTGCGGCGCCCGGCCTCGCGGCCGACAGCCCGTTGGAGGCCGCGCACACCCTCGGCCTCGGCCATCTCTGTCTGAGCGTGGACACACCCGACGAACTCGACCTCGCCTACGCCCGGTTGGTGGCGAAGGGCGCGCTGGAACGGATGACACCGCGTCCCGCGCCGCGCCCGGGCGCCCGGATGGCGTTCGTCGCCGACCCGTACGGAAACCTCATCGAACTGATCGACCGGCCGAGGACCTGAGCCGAGACGGATCCGTCTCCCTCCGCCGGACCGCACCACACCACACCTCTGACCGGCCGATGCCGAGCGTGGGCCGCCCATGCCCGAAAACAGACAAGGGAGTCGATGGTGACCCAGAACAAACTCGCCGAACTCACCGACCGCGAAGTCACCTTCAGGTCCCGCCCGCGAGCGCTCCTGGTGGCGGTCGTCGCCCTGGCCGCACCGGCGGTCACGGCGACGACCGCGACAACCGCGCAGGCCGCGCCCGGAACGAGAATCACCGTCGGCTCCGGCGAGACCCTGGAACTGACGGCGACGACCAGGGTGAGCGTCCTCAGCATCGCGGAGGGCGGTGTCATCACCGTCCCGGACGGCTACCGGCTCACCCTCACCGTCAACGGCGTGGAGACCGGCAGCGACCTCGCCGAACTCACCGACGGCTACGGCGGCGGAGCCGTCGCCATCGCGGCCGGAACCTACCGGGGCACCGTCGTCCTGACGGTCGCCGAGGCCACCGACCTCGCCTACAGCGACCTCACCTTCCCCTTCCGCCAGGCCCTGTACGTCGACGCCGACGGCGTGAACGAGGCGAAGTCCGTGCCCTCGAACGTCCGTGGCGGCACCGTCACCGACACCAGGGCCTGCGACATCGCCCTCCTCTCGAACGGCGAGGCCTTCAACGGCGTGTACGTCACCGGCGGGGCCACCTACACCCTCACCAGACCGAGGATCGCCTTCGCGGGCAACGGCCGCTGCGACTTCATCGGCTACGGAGCCTCCGTCGTCGGCACCGGCGTGGGCACCACCCTCGTCGTGGACGGCGCCACGATCAGGAACGAGGGCGTGGTCCGTACGGCGCTCATCGCCGACGCCAGTGCCAACGTCGTCGTCAAGAACTCGCACCTGCACTGCTCCGACGGCACCCTGCCCGCCGAGTACGTCCCCACCGGCGACACCCGCTACATGATGGATGTCCCCTGGATGCTGGGCCTGTCGGGCAACGTCCGCACCACCAACCTGCTCGGCGCGAGCACCAGGGCGACCTTCGTCAACTCGACGGTCTCCTCGGAGAAATGGGGTGCCCTGTCGGTCGACGGCGGCAGCTACTGCACGCTCACCGCCATCAACAGCACGATCGCCAACACCGGTGGCCAGGGCTACGGTTCGTACGCCATCGGCAACGTCACCGAGCACTTCCTGGGCTGCACCTTCGACGTCGGCGACTACGCCCTCATCCACTGGGGAGCACGGGCCCACTACGGCGACAGCACGAAGGAAGCGGTCGCGGCGCTCAACGAGTCCCTCGAACTGGGCTTGACAGATGTGGAGTTGAGGAAACTCCCGGTCCGGCCGACGACCATCGACGCGGGCCGTTTCATGGTCCTCTGGTACAACGCCGGTTCCGTCACCATCGACGGCGGCACCCAAGTCCGTACCGGAGAAACGGCGTTCATGTGCAAGGCGGTCGCGGGCACCGTCACCGTGGACGGCTCCCAGGGCGCCACGATCAACCCGGGCAACGGCATCATCTTCCAGCTGATGGACACCGACCGCCCGAGCAGCGTCTCGGTGACGGGCAAGCCCTGGCGCACGGAGACGATCGGCACCTACACGGAACCCACCGCAGACCCGGTGAAGTCATCGACCTGGGTGACGACTTCACCCCAGTCGACCGACGCGAAGGCGACGTTCACGGAGATCGCTCTGCAGGGCGACTTCTACAACGCGGTACGAGGCGGCGGCAACGCCAACCTCCAGGGCCAGAACCTGACCCTCACCTTCACCGCATCCACGATCGAGGGCACCATCTCCGCCTCGACGACCCGCCACAACGTCACCACCATCACCTCGGCCCAGTACCGCGAGATCAGCGAGGTAACCAACACCCCGAGCGAGGTGGTCAACAACGGCGTCCTGGTAACCCTGGACGCGGGCTCGACCTGGACGGTAACGGGCACGTCCCACCTGAGCGCCCTCACCCTGGCAACAACCGCAACGGTCAAGTCCTCAGCGGGCAAGACCCTCACCTTGACGGTAGACGGCACAGAAACCCCCCTGGAGCAGGGCAAGACATACACGGGAGCATTGACACTAACGGTGTCGTAAGGGATAGGGGGGCGGGGAACTGCGCGACAAGCCACAGCGCACCCGCACCCGACAAACAACCCCCTACGACCCGTCCAACACCGTCCCCACAAACTCAGCCCCAGGCACCGGCTCGCCCGTCTCCTCATCGAAGTCCGTAACCCGAACCCGCACCGACTCGTCCCCCTCAACCACCGAGTCCACAACCGTAGGAATACTCAGCTCCGCGCTCAGCTCGCCCGGAGGGATCGACACCCACAGATACAGCCCCTCGATCGAGGACAACGCCCGCTCCGGCAGCGGCGACTCCCCGGAGACCTCGTCCAGCCACGCCGGATCAACATCGGTCGTGGACAGCTCGGCCCCGCCGCCAACCGGCACCACCTCCAGGATCGCGCTCATGTCGGTGCCGGACGGCGCCGAAAGCGACGCGCGCCAGGTCAGCCGCTGTCCCTCGGTGACCCGGTCCGCGACCGGAGCGACGGTCACCGTGGGCCGGGGATCGTCGTTGAGGGCGGTCACCCCGCCGGTGTACGAGCCGATGACCGCCCCGCGCACCGCCTTCACGAACACGAACTGCCAGGCGTCGTAGTCGTACCGGGTGTCACCCTTCACCGTCACCGGCACATCGATGCTCTGCTCGCCGGGACGCACCGTCACCAGCCGGTTCGTCACCGTCTCCGACCCGGGATTCTGGACGTACACCCGGACCGTGCCGCTGCCGCCGCCCTGCCCGGCGATCCGGACCGGCACCCGGTAGGTACGGGAGCCGGAGTCGCCCTCCTTGACGGTGAGCCGTCCGATGTCGACACGCGGCAGTGCGCCCGGCCGTACCGCGGGCGTGCCCGGGCGCCAGCCCCAGGCGTCGATCAGCCAGGCCTGCCCCGAGCGGCTGCGCGGAGTCAGCTCCACGCTCCGCACCTTGTGCAGGTCGACCCCGGCGGAGGCGGCGGCCGACAGCGGTACGCGGACCTCCCGCGCCCAGTACGAGGCCGTCCGATTGCTCCCGGGGAGCCCGCCCACGCGGACCCGGCCGAGGGTGGCGCGCTTGCCCGCGCTGTCGGTGACGGACACGTCCAGCTGTGTCCCGGTGGTGTTGGGCGGCACGACGACACGAAGGGCGAGGCCCTTGGCGCCGCCGAGGGACACCGGCCGTTCGGGACTCACCCGTACGGCGGTACCCGGCTGCGACCACTTGAAGGTGACCGCGCGGCGGCCCACCTCCCGCTGGGTCATCCAGCCCGCGAAGTGCGGGGACTCACCGCCGCTGTCCGCGGCCAGACACCGGACCGAGGGACGGTCGTCGACCGCCGAGCACAGCCGTCCGCCGCCGCCCTGCACGGTCACCGCGCCGTCCGGCAGGATGCCGGCGGAGCGGTTCCCGCCCACGGCGTGCGTGAGGACGCGCGCCGGGTCGGCGGACGGGGCCCGTCGGCCGGAGCCGTCGAGCAGCGGACGTACCCGGTCGTCGCCCGCGACGAACAGCCGGGCCGCCGCCGCGATATAGCTCGCGCCCGCCTTGTGCTGCTGGTCGGCGGTCAGCCGGGTCCGGGCGCCCACGTCGCACACCGGGTCCTTGGCGTCCGGGTCGGACCAGAAGTCGTCGTCCGCCGGTGCCTGCGCCTGCCCCGGCGTCCACTCGGTGTTGAAGTAGTTGTGGTTGGCGCCGATCACGTACACCGCGCTGTGCAGGGCGGCGCCCCGGCTGATCCCACGGGTGCCGTCCACGGCCAACTCGCCCTGGAGATCGGACACATCGCCGTCGCAGCCCGGCAGAATCGTCACCGACGGGACGTCGGCGACGGGGTTCTGTCCGAAGATCGTCGGGCCGATGAGGACCGTGCCCCGGATGTTCCAGCGCACCGGGCCGCCGTACCCGTCCTGGTCGGCCGGCGGACGGTACAGGCTGTCCATCGCGGCCCGGTTCACGCCCTCACCGCCGCGCGAGTGACCCACCAGCAGTACGCGCGAGAGGTCGGCGACCGGAGCGTTCCGTACGACCGCCGGTGCCGAGGGCCGGTTCGCCGCCCAGTCGGCCCAGCGGGCGAGATGCTGCCGGACGAGGGAGGAGCGGGCCTGTGCCCCGGCGTCCTCGGCGTCCGCGTCCTGGGCGTTGATGCCGTTGGCGGAGATCGACACCGTCACATAGCCCTGCGACGCCAGGAGTTTCTGGTCGCGCAGATAACCCCGGTAGCTCGGGATCTGCTTCTCGCCGGCCGGACAGGGCCACGCGCCGCTGATCTCGTCGGTGCCGGGCTTGTAGCAGGTGGAGTGGCGCCCGTGCAGGAACAGGGCGAGCGGCCTGCGGCCGGTGGCGCCGGTCGGCGCGACCACCACGGCCTTCATCTCCACCGGCACGGGGAACCCGGGCAGTTTCACCGAGTCGAGCGTGTACTCGCCCGAGACCGTACGGTACGAACCCGGCTTGCCGGGGTCGACGGGGTTGGCCGGGGCCAGGGCGGGCGGGGCGATCGCCGCGCGCCGCTCGTCAGGGGCCGCCGCCGGCCCGTTCGCGTCCAACCGGCGTCCGCCGGCGCGCACTTGGAGGTCCGCAAGCCCCTTGGTCCCCTGAAGTCCCCTGGCGCTCAGGGCGTCTTCGAGCGGGAGCCGGAACGTCCGGCCGTCCTTCGCGGCCGTGGGCCGGCCGAGCAACTGGTCGCCCGCGTAGAACTCGACGCGCGCGTCACCCATCGGCACCGGTCTGCCGGAGCGCCAGACGAGCTGCCGCTCCGCACCCTCACCGGTGAACGTCCAGCCAGAGGGCAGCTGTTGGGCCGCAACCTCCGACCGGGGCGACGGCTCCGCCTGCGCCCATCCTGGCGATCCCCCCACCACCGCGAGTACCGCCGCAGCGGTGACCCATATTCGCCGGGCACGTAGCAATGGTCTCCTCCTCCTGGCCCTTGCTCAGGGGCCCCGGTTCCCCGTCGGCCCCTCTCGCCCCGGAGGACGGGATCGGAGACCTGTGGGTTGCCTGTGGGGAAGTGGAGAAGGAGGAAAGGGAGTTGACGGAGTGTCAGACCGCCGGCCGGAACGTCAGATCCAGGCCCGGTACGGCTCGTCAAGGAGCTGGAACACCGGCTCGCCGCGCACCGGGTCCTTCGCGGTGGCCAGCCGGACCCGGTCCCCGCTGTGGATTCCGGCGGCCGGACCCATCACCCGGCCGCGCACGACGAAGCCCTCGGCCATCTCGACCAGCGACACATTGCGCGCGGCCGGCGTGTTCCGGTGGACCACCGTGGCGTGCCGGACCGTGCCCGAGCCCTCGCTGCGCTCCGTACGCAGGTCGCTGCCCGCGCAGACCGGGCACAGCAGCCGGTGGTACATCGCGGTGGCGCACCAGCCGCAGCGCTGGAAGACGAGGGTGTTCGTGTCGGCCGGGGCATCGAGCAGGCCCGTGGCGGAACCTGCGGCCATCGGACGAGTGGCGCCTAGTGAGTGGTACACGGTGTCATCTCCCTGCGCTCGGCCTGAATCCGAAGTGCGCGGTTCGCCGTGCCACCGTGCACGACCTCAGGGTATGGCACTCAGTGTCACGCGTAAAGGCACTGCGTACCCTCAATTCTCGGGCTGTTCGGTGAGCGCGGACTCGATCTCCTGGATGACCCGCCACATGGGTGCCCCGCGCCGAGAGACGAGGACCACCACGTCCTCGCTCTCGGGTCCGGGTTCGTTCCCGCCGGAGCCCGGGGGCGGGGTGCCGAAGGCCGCCCTCACATAGTCCAGGGCGTGGTCGACGGCCGTGGTCGCGTCGCCCTGTCCGTCCGAGCGCAGCCAGGAGCGCAGCGCGTTGTTGTGGGCCGCGACGACGGCCGCCGCGATCACATCGGCCCGGAGCATCCCGTCGGTCCGGCCGGCGAACCGCTCGCGCAGATACGCGGCCAGGGCACGCTCGTACCGCCAGACCACCGACAGCTCGGACGCGCGCAGCCCGGGGACCTTCTTCGTGAGGCGGTAGCGCTGGACGGAGAAGGCCGGGTTCTCGGCGTACATGAGCAGCACCATGCGGGCGGCGGCGCACACCCGCCCGACCGGTTCGGCGTCCTCGGGGCTCTCGGCGAGGTACGCCGTCATGTCGGCCAGGCACCGCTCGTGGTCGGGGAAGACCACGTCCTCCTTGGAGGGGAAGTAGCGGAAGAACGACCGGCGGCCGACCCCGGCGAGCGCCACGATCTCGTCCACGGTGGTCTGCTCGTAGCCCCGCTCCAGGAACAGCTGGAAGGCCGCCGCGACCAGGGCGTCCCGCATCGGCGGTTTGGTCATGGACGGGAAACTAGCATCAGAGCGAGGCCGATGGCACTCAGTGCGCTGCGTACGGGGAACTGAGTGCCCCGGAGATCACTCCCGCGCCTCATACGAGGGTGACCTCCACCGGCAGCTTCTTGATCCCGTTGACGAAGTTCGAGCGCACCCGGGGAACGTCCCCGACCAGCCGGATGTCCGCGAGGCGCGGGATCAGCTCCTCGAACATGATCCGGATCTCGGTGCGGGCCAGCAGATTGCCCAGGCACAGATGCGGACTGCCCTTCCCGAAGGTGACGTGGTCGTTGTCCGTGCGGGCGACGTCGAAGTCGTACGGATTGCCGAAGACCGCCTCGTCACGGTTGCCGGAGGCGTACCACATGACGACCTTGTCGCCCTCCCTGATCTGCTTGCCGCCCAGCTCCACATCGCGGGTCGCGGTGCGCCGGAAGTGGTAGACGGGGGACGCCCAGCGCAGGAACTCCTCGACCGCGCCCGGGATCAGGGACGGGTCGGCCTTCAGCCGGGCGAGCTGCTCGGGGTGCTGGAGGAGGGCCAGCATGGAGTGGGTGATGGTGTGCCGGGTGGTCTCGTTGCCGGCGACCACCAGCAGCAGGAAGTAGTTGTCGAAGTCCTGCGCCGACAGTGGCACTCCGTCGCGCGGGGTGGTGTTGACGAGCTTGGAGACCAGGTCCGTCCCGTCGCCGCCGCGCCGCTGCCGGGCCAACTCCCGCCCGTACTCGAAGACTTCGAGCGAGGCGGGGGAGCGGAAGGGCAGATCGCGGTACTTCTCGCTCTCCGCGCTGTGCAGCAGTACGTCGGCGTAGTCGGGGTCGGTGTTGCCGATGATCCGGTTGCCCCAGTCGATGAGCTGCTGGTTGTCCTCCGGCGGTACGTCCAGCAGCCGGGCCAGGACGTTGATGGGAAAGTCGGCGGAGACATCGGCGACGAAGTCGAAACTCCCCTTCGCCAGCGCCGCGTCCAGGGTCTGGGCGGTCAGCCCGCGCAGGAAGTCGGTGTAGCTGTTGATGACGCCCGCGCCGAACTGCCGCTGGATCACACTGCGCAGAGCGCGATGGCGCACTCCGTCCAGCTCCAGGATGGAGGCCCGTTTCCTGATCTGGTCCTCGTCGACCTCTTCGAGGTTGACGAACCTCGTGGAGGTGAACGTCTCCGCGTCACGGTCGACGCGCGCGATGTCGGCGTGCCGGGTCACCGCCCAGAAACCGGAGTTGGGCGCCTCCTCGGGCTGCCAGTGCACCGGGTCCTCGTGGCGCAGGGTGTGGAACATCCGCCAGGGCGTCACCCCGTCGGTGAAGTTGTCGAGATCGGAGAGGTCGACGGCGTCGAGGGGGAGGGGCTCGTGGGCGGCGGCGGAGGGGAGGGTCTCGGTCATCGAAGGCTCCAGGGGGTCGTACAGAAGCGGCAGCTGGATCGGCGCTCAGAGGTGGTACGCGTACTCGGTGAACTCCCAGTCGGTGACGTGCCGTTGGAAGCGGTCGACCTCGTTGCGCTTGTAGGCGAGGAAGGAGGCGACGAAGTCCTTGCCGAGCACCTCGGTCAGCGCGGTGTCCGCCTCCAGGGCGTCCAGGGCGGCCGGCAGACTCATCGGCAGCACGTCCGACCTGTCGGTGTCGTAGCCGTAGCCCTCCAGCGGCGCCGCCGGCTCCTCCCCGGCCAGCACACCGAGCAGCGCGGCGGCCACGGCACCGGCGATCGCGAGATACGGATTGGCGCTGGCGTCCCCGAGCCGCAGTTCGAGCCGGGCCCCGGAACCGCGCTCCGGCGGCACCCGGACCATGGCGCTGCGGTTGTCGAGCCCCCAGTCGATCAGCCAGGGCGCGAGGGTGTCGGGCCCGAAGCGTTTGTACGAGTTCACGGTCGGGTTGAGCAGCGCGGCGAGGGCGGGCGCGTGGTCGAGCAGACCCGCAGCCGCGTGCCGTGCCGTGGCGGAGAGCCCGTACGGCTCCGAGGGGTCGTCGAAGAGGTTGCGCGCGCCGCCGTCCCCCTCGGGATCGGAGTCGCAGGAGAGATGGAGATGGAAGCCGGAGCCGCCGGCGTCGTTGAAGGGCTTCGCCATGAAGGTGGCGAGCCGGCCTTCCTTGCGCGCCAGTTCCTTGATCGCGGCCTTGAAACGGAAGGCCCGGTCGGCCGCCGACATCGCCTCCGAGTGCAGCAGGTTGATCTCGAACTGCCCGCCGTCGAACTCGTGGTTGCCGCTGAGCACGCCGATGTTCAGATCGCGTACGTGGCGCAGGGTGCGCAGCAGATGGTTGTCCGGGTCGGCGCGCAGACCGGCCGTGTAGACGACACCCGGATCCCGGTTGTACCGCTGCCAGCCACTCGCGTCCCCGGGCGCGGGATCGCACAGGTAGTACTCCAGTTCGGGCCCGACGACGGGTCGCAGCCCGTGCTCGGCGCACCGGTCGAGGACGGCGCGCAGCAGATCGCGGGGCGACTCCGGCGCGGGTGAGCCGGTCGCCGGGTCGAGGACGTCCCCGAGACAGACCGCGACGCCGGGCTCCCAGGGCAGGGCGACCAGGGTCGACAGGTCCGGCCGTACACAGATGTCGGGCAGCCCCGCGTCGAGGCCGCCGCTGACCGGGACCACATCGCCCTGCGGACTGGTGTGGTAGACGGCCCGGCAGAAGGCGAGCCCGTGCTCGCAGGCACGCGGCAGCTCGTCGAGCAGGACGTCACGGGCGCGGTCGGTGCCGATGAGGTCGGGATAGACCACCCGGACCACGTCGATCCCCTCGGCGGCGAGCCGCTCGATGTGCCGACTGACTTCTGGAAGGTCGATTTTGCTCACCGTTGTCTCCTCGGGCGGACATCCCGGGTTGGTTGTTTGAGGCCAAACGGTATGAAGGGGCGACCCTTCCCGCAAGAGGGCGAGGGAAAGAATTTATCCATCCGGATAGCTATTGACCAGGCTCCGGTCGCTTCCTATCTTGTTTGAAGCCAAACGAGTCAGGGGGTGGGTCCCGGCAGGGTCCCCGCCCCCTTTGGCCGGGGCCCGGTCCGACACAGGTCGGGCCCCTCTTCCTCATTTCCCGTTCAGGAGGACCGGCCATGAAGGTCGTCGTCGACATGAACAAGTGCCAGGACCACGGCCAGTGCGTCTTCGCGGCGCCCGACGTCTTCTCGATGGACGACGGCGGTCATCTGCTGTACGTCTCCGACCCCGACGACGCACTGCGTGACGAGGTCGAGGAGGCCGCGGACGTCTGCCCGCTCCAGGCCATCCGGATCGAGGACTGACATGCGGGTGTCTCCAGCGCGCCGAGTGGTCGTCGTGGGCGCCTCCATGGCCGGGCTGCGCGCCGCCGAGCAGCTGCGCGCGGCCGGCTGGACCGGGGCCGTCACGGTCGTCGGCGACGAGCCGCACATGCCCTACAACCGCCCTCCGCTGTCCAAGGAGGTACTGGCCGGCAAGGCGCCGTTCGAGTCCCTCGCCTTCACCCCGAAGGCATCGACGGCGGACGTCGAGTGGCGCCTCGGCACGAAGGCCGTCGCGGCCCGTCTCGCGGAGCGTGTCGTCGACCTCGACGACGGCACGACCCTCTCGTACGACGGTCTGGTCGTCGCCACCGGAATGCGCCCCCGGCGACTGCGCTGCCCCGGCCCGCGGACCGGCCGCCACACCGTACGCACCCTCGCCGACGCCCAGGGACTGCGCGACGAACTGACCCGGCCCGGCGTCAGGGTCGTCGTGGTGGGCGCCGGATTCATCGGCTGCGAGGTCGCCGCCACGGCCGTCGGACTCGGCGTCACCGAGGTCACCGTCGTCGATCCGCTGCCCCTGCCGATGGTCGGCCCCCTCGGCGAACTCCTTGCCGGCGCGCTGCTGAGGCGGCACGAGGAACGCGGGGTGCGCTTCGCGCTCGGCACGGGGGTCGCCGGATTCGAGGGCGCCGACCGGGTCACCGGCGTCGTCCTCGGCGACGGCACGGTCCTGCCCGCCGACGCCGTCGTGGAGTCGGTCGGTTCCGTCGCCAACGTCGAGTGGCTGGACGGCAACGGGGTCGATCTCGGCGACGGTGTGCTCACCGACGCATGGCTCAGGGTGGGTGGGCGCCCTGAGGTCGTCGCGGTCGGCGACGTGGCCCGGTTTCCCAACGCCCGCTACGACGGCGTACCTCGTCGTGTCGAGCACTGGTCGATCCCGACGGACACGGCGAAGCACGCTGCCAAGTCTCTCGTTGCCCATCTCGCGGGCGAGGAGGGGGAGTTGGAGCCCTTCGCGCCGTTGCCCACCTTCTGGAGCGATCAGCACGACTTCCGGCTGCAGTCCTTCGGGGCGCCTGTCCTCGGGCTCGACGACGTGCGGGTTCTCGACGGCGACCCGGAGGGCGATGTCCTCGTCGGCTATCACGTCGACGACCGGCTCGTCGGGGTCGTCGCCCTGGGCGGGCATGCCGTTGCCTCGAAGGCCGCCCGTTGTCGCGCCGAACTGCTCGAACAGCCCGCCCTCACTGTCCAAGGAGCCTTCAAGTGACCAGTCCCCGTGGGTTCTTCCACCCCAAGACGGCGAGCGGTGCCTCGTCGCTGATCCCCTCGCCGCCCTGGCGTTACTCGGGCGACCTGTTGACCGTCGAGTACCGCACGGATCCCTCGCGGGTGCGTGAACTGCTGCCCGAGCCGCTGGAGTTGGCCGACGAGGATCCGGGCGCGGTTGCCTTGATCTGGGCCGACTGGCAGTCGTGCTCGTCGGCCGGGGACGAGCTGTTGGATCCCGTGCGGGGACAGTACAAGGAGGCGTTCGCGGTCGTCCGGTGCAAGTACCGGGGTGAGACGTACTCGCGGTGCGTCTACATCTGGGTCGACAAGGACTTCGCGATCGCTCGCGGGCTGCATCAGGGGTATCCGAAGAAGTTCGGCTCCATTCATCAGACTCGGCCGCATCCTTATGGGCCGGCTCCTCGGATCGAGGCGGGGGCGCGGTTCGGGGCGACCTTGGCCGCCGCGGACCGGCGGTTGGCCCAGGCGGTGGTGACTCTGCGGGAGCCTTCTTCCACGAACGGGTTCGTGAACGGGCATCCCATGGCTCATCATCGCTGGCTGCCGTCCATCGAGAGCGGCAAGGGGTTGGCTCTCGATGAGTTGATCGAGAGCGGGGCCGCTTCGTTCGAGGGTGGGCAGGCGTGGGTCGGGGACGCGGAGTTGGAGTTGTTCTCGGCGCCTACGGAGGAATTGGCTCGGCTGGAGATTCGGGAGCCAATTGCCGCGTATTACCGCCAAGTTGGCGTGGTCTGGGATGGCGGGCGGCTGTTGGAGTCGGGGACCTCTGGGGTGGGTGCCTCTTGATGTCGGTGGGTTCGTGCGCGTTGTGCGTGGCTGGTCGCGCCCACGCGGCGGAGCCGCAAATGGCACAGCCCCGCGCCCCTAGGTAAGTGGCCTGTCCCCCTGTTCAATTGGAGCCCTCTCTCATGGCTGACAAAATCGTCGTCGCCGGTGTTTCCGTCGACACCCGGCACTGGATCGGCGGGAAACGCCTCGCGTCCGCCGCCACCTTCACCGACAACTCACCCATCGACGGCCGTGCCCTTGGTGAGATCGCGCGCGGCGGGCCCGACGAAGCCGACGCTGCCGTTGCCGCCGCCAAGGGAGCCTTTCCCGGCTGGGCGGCTACCTCCCGCACCGAACGTGCCCGTCTTCTCCACGCCATCGCCGATGGCGTGGAGAAGTGGATCGAAGAGCTGGCGATCGTCGAGACCAACGACAACGGCGCCCTCCTCCGCTCGCATCGCCGGGGCGTGATGCCGCGGGTCGCGCACAACTTCCGTTTCTTCGCGGACTGGTTGCTGACGCTGGACCACGAGGACTTCGAGACCAGGGGACACAACAACCACGTCTCGTGGGATCCGGCGGGCCCGAGCGTGCTGATCACGCCCTGGAACGCGCCCCTGATGCTGGCCACCTGGAAGGTCGCCCCGGCGCTCGCCGCAGGCAACGCCGTGATCCTCAAGCCCGCCGAGTGGTCCCCGCTCACCGCGTCCCTGCTGGCCGACATCGCCGCCGAGGCGGGGCTGCCCGCCGGTGTCCTCAACGTCGTCCAGGGGTACGGTTCCGAGATCGGCGACGCGCTCACCTCGCACCCGGACGTACGCCGGATCAGCTTCACCGGGTCCGTGCCGACCGCCAAGCACATCGCCGCCTCCGCCGCCGCGAACCTCACCCCGCTCAGTCTCGAACTCGGCGGAAAATCACCGCTGTTGGTGTTCGCGGACGCCGATCTGGAACTGGCCGTCGACCTCGCCGTGGAGCAGTACGACAACGCAGGGCAGGTCTGTCTGGCAGCGACCCGCATCCTCGTCGAGGAGTCGGTCATCGAGGAGTTCACTCAGCGATTCGTCGACAAAGCAACGCGGTTGACGCAGGGCGACCCACGCGACGAAGCCACCGACCTCGGCCCCAACATCCATCCCCGCCAGCTGGAGAAGATCGACGGCTTCGTGCAGCGGGCCCTCGCCGCCGGGGCACGGGCCGTCATCGGCGGGCACCGCACGGACGAGGACGGGCAGTACTACGCCCCCACCCTCCTCACCGATGTCGCCCAGGACTCGGAGATCGTCCAGGAAGAGGTCTTCGGGCCCGTCCTCACCCTCCAGACCTTCGCCGACGAGGACGAAGCGGTGCGGCTGGCCAACGACACCCGGTTCGGCCTCGCCGCCACCCTCGTCACCGGCGACCCCGAGTGTGCCGAACGCGTCACCGCACAGCTGGTCGCGGGCACGGTCTGGGTCAACTGCTTCTTCGTACGCGACCTCCAGGCGCCCTTCGGCGGCTCCCGCCTCTCCGGGGTCGGCCGTGAGGGCGGTACCTGGAGCTTCGACTTCTACTGCGACCTGAAGAACACCGTCACCGCGCCGAACGGATGGAACAACCATGGGTGAGATCGTCGGGGCGGGTCTGCTCGCGCACGTGCCCACCATCGTGCTGCCCGAGGCCGACCGGCTGGAGCTGAACGAGGGAAAGGAGATCACCCTCGTCACCGGGCTCCACCAGCTCCGGAAGGACGTCTTCGAGCGCGACGACTACGACACCGTCGTCGTCCTCGACTCGCACTGGGCGACCACCGTCGAGTTCGTCGTCTCCGGACAGCAGCGCCGGGCCGGTCTCTTCACCTCCGAGGAGCTGCCGCGCGGGATGTGCCGGATGCCGTACGACTATCCCGGCGACCCCGAACTCGCCCAGAACATCGCCCAGTTCGCCGACAAGCACGGCACCTGGATCACCCCGATCGGCGACGACTACCTGCCGGTCTACTACGCCACGATCAACCTGTGGAAGTTCCTCGGCGAGGGCCTGCCCGACAAGCGGTGGGTGACCATCGGGGTCTGCCAGACCGGTGACATGGAGGACCATCTGCGGCTGGGGCGGGCCCTCGCCGACGGCATCGCCGCCACCCCGGGGCGCCGTGTCGTCGTCATCGCCTCCGGCGCCCTCTCGCACACCTTCTGGCCGCTGCGCCAGATCCGCGACCACGAGGCCAGCGACCCGGTCCACATCTTCACGCCGGAGGCCCGGGCGGCCGACGAGGAGCGCATCGGCTGGTTCAAGGAAGGGCGCCACGACCAAGTCCTCGACACCATGCCGGAGTTCTGGAAGCACAAGCCCGAGGCGAAGTTCTTCCACTACCTGATGATGGCCGGCGCCCTCGGCGAACAGGCCTGCACCGCACCCGCCCGTCAGTACGGCGAGTACGAGAACTCCGTCGGCACCGGCCAGGTCCACCTCTGGTTCGACCGGCCCGCCGCCGGCTGGACCGCCCCCCGAACCCCCGTACAGGAGCCCTGACATGCCCGAATACCGCCGCATTCTTCTGGACGGCGCCACCGTCCAGGTCATTGTCGAGGGTGACGAACTCGTCGCCGGGGACGGCCGCCGCGTCAAGATCGAGGAGGCGCAGCACCTGCCTCCCGTCGTGCCCTCCAAGGTCGTCGCCGTGCACCTCAACCACCGCAGCCGCGTGGACGAGTTCCGGATCCAACTGACCCCGACACCCACCTACTTCCACAAGCCGACCTCATCCCTCAACTCCCACCAGGGCGCGATCGTCCGCCCCGAGGGCTGCAAGTGGCTCAACTACGAGGGCGAGGTCGCCATCGTCATCGGGAAGACCGCGCGGAACATCTCGCAGGCCGAGGCGGGGGAGTACATCGCCGGTTACACCGTCGCCAACGACTACGGCCTGCACGACTTCCGCGACACCGACGCCGGCTCGATGCTCCGGGTGAAGGGCTCCGACACGCTGTGCCCGCTCGGCCCCGGCCTGGTCACCGACTGGGACTTCCACGGCAAGTACCTGCGCACGTACGTCAACGGCGAGGTCGTACAGGACGGTTCGACGGACGAGATGGAGTGGGACATGCACTACCTCGTCGCCGACATCGCCCGCACCATCACCCTCCACCCCGGCGACGTCCTCCTCTCCGGTACGCCCGCCAACTCACGGCCCGTCCAGCCCGGCGACGTCGTCGAGGTCGAGGTCGAGGGACTCGGACGGCTGACGAACCACATCGTCACCGGGCCCACCCCGATCCGCAGTGACGTCGGCGCGCAGCCCACCGAGTCCGAGGAGGTGCTGTCCACCGCGCTCGGCGGCGACTGGGAGTTCCGCGGCATCCGGGCGCCACGGCGTTGACCATGGCCACGGGTAGGGTCACGAGCATGACCGAGCCCGCCGCCCCGCGCCGCCCCCGCAAGCGCGTGACCTACGGAGCCGGCCGCGAGGCCCTGCTGAACGCCGCCGTACGCGTGGTGGCCCGCGGCGGGCTCCGCAAGCTCACGTACCGGGCGGTCGCCGAGGAGGCGGGGGTCACCCACGGGCTCGTCGTGCACCACTTCGGCTCGCGCGACGCGCTGATCGAGGAAGCCCTCACCCACGCCATCCGCTCCTCCCTGTCCAGCAGCGACCTCGAAACCGGTACGGGCAGGGTCGCCGACTTCTCGGTCGGGCTGACGGAGATGGTGGAGAGCGGCCCCGACCTCCAGGCCTTCCAGTACGAACTGCTGCTGGAGTCCCGGCGCAGGCCCGAGCTGCTCCAGCACCTGCGCGACCTGTACGACAACGAGTACTTCGAGGCGACCCGGCGCGAGCTGTCCCAGCTGCTGCCCGGGTCCGTCAGCGAGGGCCTGTCCCGCATGGTCTTCGCCACCCTTGAGGGTCTCGTCCTGCACCAGCTCGTCTTCGGCGAGCGCGAGATCATCGAGGACGCGCTCGACGAGCTGCGCAACGTCCTGCGGCTGCTGGCCGCCGACCGCGACGGCGAAGCCTGAGCGGTCGCTGATCTCGACCGTCGGTCTCGGCCGTCGATTACGGCCGCGTAAGAAAACCCGTCGGTGCCGGAATCACCGCGCCGGACCCCTTGCCAAACGGATAGTTCCACCCCACCATGAGGCAACTCGTTTGGCCTGAAACGATTTCCCCTCTTCCCCTGGCAGGTGATCCGAGTGGACAGTCAGACGGTCTCCCCAGAACAGACCGCGCGGGACGCATCCACCGCAGGCAAGCTAAAGCCCAACGCCCTCGGCGTCCTGGGCATCCTCTTCCTCGTCCTGTCCGCCCAGGCGCCGCTCACCGGCATCGCCGGGTCGGTCCCCATCTCCGTCGCGATCGGCAACGGCCCCGGCACCGCCGGCGCCTACGTACTGGTCGGCGTGGTGACCCTGCTCTTCGCCGTCGGCTTCGTCACCATGGGCCGCCACGTCGTCGACGCGGGCGCCTTCTACACGTACATCGGCAAAGGCCTCGGGCGGACCGCCGGGGCCGGCAGCGCGGGCGTCGCCCTCTTCGCGTACTGCGCCATCCAGGCCGCCATGTACGGGCTGTACGGCGCCATCGTCAACGGCCTGGTCAGCACCCACACGGGGCTCGATCTGCCGTGGTGGGTGTGGTCGCTGGCCACCATGGCTGTCGTGCAGCTGCTCGGCGCCACCGGCATCGACATGGGCGCCAAGCTGCTGACGGTCTTCGTCCTCGCCGAGTTCAGCATCCTGCTGGTCTTCAGCCTGGTGACCCTCTTCAAGGGCGGCGGGCCCGAGGGGCTGGGCATCTCGGACACCTTCTCCCTGGGCGCCGTGACCCAGGGCGCGCCGGGCGTGGCCGTGATGTTCGCCCTCGCCTCCATGTTCGGCTTCGAGGCCACCGCGATCTACGGCGAGGAGGCGCGCGAACCGAAGAAGACCGTCCCGCGGGCCACCTACCTCGCGATCGTCGTGGTCGTCGGCTTCTTCGCCCTCACCTCCTGGATGCTCGTCTCCGCGCACGGTGCCTCGAACGCCGTCGCGGAGGCGGGCAAGGCGCTGGAGAGCGGCGACTCGACGGCGTTCGTCTTCGCCCCGATCGCCACCGAGTTCGGCAGCTGGGTCAACGACGTCCTGCCGATCCTCCTGGCCACCTCCCTCTTCGCCGGCCTCCTCACCTTCCACAACTCGGCCAACCGCTACCTGTTCTCCCTGGGCCGCGACGGACTGCTGCCCGGCCGCCTCTGTACGCTCAACAGCCGCCGTTCGCCCTGGGTGGCGGGCTGCGTGCAGACGACCGTCGCGGTGGCCCTGGTCGTGCCGTTCGCCCTCGCGGGCAAGGACCCGGTGCTGACGCTCTTCTCCTGGTTCAGCGGGGTCGCCGTCCTCGGCATGATGCTCCTGTACCTGCTGACCTCGGTGTCCGTGGTCGTCTTCTTCCGCCGCGAGCGCCTCGACACGCGCCTGTGGAACACGCTGATCGCCCCCGCCCTCGCCACGGTCGCCGTCGCGGGCGCCGTCTGGCTGATCCTCGACAACTTCACCACCCTCATCGGCGGCGACAGCGGCACCGCCCTGTGGCTGGAGCTGACCGTCCCGGCCGTCATGGCCGCCGGGCTCGTCACCGCCCGGCTGACCCGCCCGCGCGTACCGGCCGCCGACGCCTGACCCGTCCGTCCACCCGCCTCCGGAGCGGCGACCGGCCGCTCCGGAGGTACGTCCCCTTCCTCTCCCCGTGTATCCGTCTGTTCTGGAGGCCCGCATGTCGTCTGTCACCCACGACGAGTGGCTCCGCCGAGCCAAGGCGCCGGTGGTGTACGGCGCACACCACATCGACGGCCGGGACGAACCCGGCGGCGGCGCCACCTTCGCCGTCGTCTCGCCGCGCGACGGCCAGGTACTGACCGAGGTCGCCGACGGCGGGCCCGCCGAGGTGGACTCGGCCGTGGCCGCCGCCCGCCGCGCCTTCGACACCGGACCGTGGCCGCGTCTGGCACCCGCCGAACGGGGCCGGGTACTGCTGCGGCTCGCCGAACTCCTGGAAGAACAACGTGAGTTGCTCGCCCTCACCGTGACCCTGGAGATGGGCAAGCCGATCACGGACGCGCACGACATCGAACTGCGCGCCGCCATCAACACCTTCCGCTTCTACGGGCAGTTGGCGGACAAACTCACCGACGAGTCCCCGCACACCGCCCCCGACGCCCTCGCCCTCGTCACCCGTGAACCGGCCGGTGTCGTCGGGGCGGTCGTCCCCTGGAACTTCCCGCTGACGCTGGCGAGTTGGAAGGTCGCCCCGGCCCTCGCCGCCGGCTGCACGGTCGTCCTGAAGCCGTCGGAGAACTCCCCGCTGTCCGCGCTGGCGCTCGGCCGACTCGGCACCGAGGCAGGGCTGCCACCGGGCGTCCTCAACGTCGTCGCCGGGGACGGACCCGGGGCCGGACAGGCGCTCGGACTCCACCCCGACGTCGACGTACTGGCGTTCACCGGCTCCACCGCCGTCGGCCGCCACTTCCTGCGCTACTCCGCCGACTCCAACCTCAAGCGCGTCTGGCTGGAGCTGGGAGGCAAGTCGCCCAACATAGTCCTCCCCGACGCCCCCGACCTGGACAACGTCGCCGCCACCGCGGCCTGGGGCATCTTCTTCAACCAGGGCGAGATGTGCACGGCCCCCTCCCGGCTCCTGGTCCACTCCTCCATCGCCGAACAGGTCACCGAGGCCGTCGTCCGCCGGGCGCGCGAACTGCGCGTCGGCGACCCGCTCGACCCCGCCACGGAGATGGGCGCGCTGGTAGGGGAGGCTCACCTCGCCCGCGTACTCGACCACATCGGTACGGGCACGGAGGAGGGCGCCCGACTGCGCACCGGCGGGGCCCGAGTCCTGGAACGGACCGGCGGCACGTACCTGGAGCCGACAGTCTTCGATCAGGTCGGCCCCGACTCGCGCCTGGCCCGTGAGGAGATCTTCGGCCCGGTCCTGTCCGTCCTCACCTTCGACGACGTCGACGAAGCGGTACGGCTGGCCAACGCCACCGAGTACGGCCTCGCCGCCGGCCTGTGGACCTCGAACCTGACCACCGCCCACCAGGTCTCGCGGGCGCTGAAGGCCGGCACGGTCTGGGTCAACTGCTACGAGGAGGGCGACCTGACCGTCCCCTTCGGCGGCATGAAGCAGTCCGGCAACGGCCGCGACAAGTCCGCGCACGCCCTGGAGAAGTACACCGAACTCAAGACCACCTGGATCCAGCTGTGACGACGCGAGCAAGGCCGCTCATCGCGATCCCGGCGCGCTTCGCCGCCTCCACGTCCGCCCTGCGCTACGCCGCCGAGGTCAACGCCCGCGCCCTGATCGAGGCGGTCTGGCGAGCGGGCGGCGAACCGGCGAGCATCCATCCCACCGACTGCACCGACGCCGAGGTCGCCGCCCGCCTCGCCCGCTTCGACGGCGTCCTGCTCCCCGGCGGCGGCGACCTCGCCCCGCACCGCTACGGCGCCCCCGACACCCACGACACGGTGTACGACGTCGACGACCTCCAGGACACCTTCGACCTCCAAGTGGCCCGCAGCGCACTGGAGTCGGGCCTCCCGCTCCTCGCGATCTGCCGCGGCCTACAGGTCGTGAACGTCGCCCTGGGCGGCACCCTGCACCAGGACATGGGCGGCCCGGAACACGAACACCGGCACGTCGTCCATCCGGTGACGATCCGTCAGGACTCGCTGCTGGCCCGGGTGGTCGGCGCCGAGAAGACGGACGCGTCCTGCTACCACCACCAGCGAGTCGACCGCCCGGGCACCGGCCTGGTGCCGACAGCCACAGCAGCGGACGGCACCATCGAGGCCCTGGAACTCCCGGACGCCCAGGGCTGGTTCACCTCAGTCCAGTGGCACCCCGAGGACACGGCCCACGAGGACCCGTCCCAACAGTCCCTGTTCAACGCGCTGGTGCAGGCCGGGGCCCGTTTTTAGGGGCGCGGGGACTCCGCGCCAAGTCCTTGGAGAGGCGGCGAGCGGCCGTCTTCAGGGGCGCGGGGAACTGCGCGACCAGCCCCCACCGGCGCGCAGCCGAAGAACCACCCAGCGAGCGGAGCACTCAGCGCTCGAAAACCACCCGCCCGTCAAACACGGTGAGGTCCACCTCAACCTCAGTGATCTCATGCGGATCAAGCCCCAGCAACCCCCGATCCACCACGCACAGATCCGCCACCTTCCCCACCTCGACAGACCCCTTCCACCCCTCCGCGAAGTCCTGCCAAGCCGGCGTCGCCGTATAAGCACGCAGAGCCTCCGCAAGCGTCACACACTGCTCGGGCCCACTGACCCGCCCGCTCCCCTTCGACTCACGCAACAGCATCGCGGCCACCCCCTGACGCCAGTCCGGCCTGGTGATCGGCGCGTCGGAACTGGCGCACACCCGCACCCCGGCCTCGACCGCCGACCGCACCGGCCACTGGTACGCCGACCGCACGGGCCCCACCACCTGGTCCATCAGGTCGGAGATCGTCCACTTGATGGCGGGGTTCATATTGACCCCGTACCCGTGCGCCGCCAGCTTCGCCAGGCTCTCCGGCCCGATGAAGTCACCGTGGATGACGTAATGCCGGGCGTCGGCGCGCGGCGCGACGGCATCGGCGGCGACGAAGGCATCGACGACGGTGTCGATCGCCCGGTCGCCCGTGACGTGCACCCCGAGCTGGAAACCGGCCTCGTGCGCGACCCGGATCATCTCGCGCAGCTCGTCCACCTGGAGCGCGGGCGTGGCCCCGTGCACGCACAGCGCACCGTGACCGCCCTCGGGATACGGGTCGTTCATCCAGGCGGTACGGTTCGGCGGCACTCCGTCGGCGAAGATCTTGACGCCGATGGCGTTGAGGAGCCGGGGGTCGGCCGACTCGGGGCGGCGCAGTTCCGCGAGCCCCTTGCGTACGTCGTCGGCGGAGCCGCCCATGGGCGCGGGGAACAGCAACACGCTGATGCGGGCGTCCAGTTCACCCTCGGCGGCCAGTTCGGCGTACGCCGTCCAGTTGTCGGTGCTCAGCCCGCCGAAGAAAGTCCCCGCACCGCCAGGCCCTAGACCGGGCTCGGTGTAACTGGTGATCCCGCGCGAGTGCAGCTCACGCACCACCCCCTGGATGGCCAGGCGCCGTTCGGCGACGGTGGGGGAGGGGAGGCCGGCCTGCACGAGCCCCTGGGCGGCCTCGCGCAGGATGCCGGTGGGCTCCCCGTCGGGCCCGAGGTCGATGACACCACCGCCGGGCGCCACACTCTCCGCGTCGATCCCGCACGCACGCAGCGCCGCACTGTTGACCCACACCATGTGCGAGGAGAAGTCGGTCAGCCAGACCGGGTGGTCCGGCGCGACCGCGTCCAGGTCCCGGCGATGCGGAAGCCGCCGCGGATCGTCCAGACACTCCGCCAGATACCCGGGGTCCCAGCCCAGCCCGACCACCCACTCACCGGCCCGCGCCTCGCGTACCGCCTTCTCCACGACACCGACGATGTCGGCGATCGACCCGACCGCCGGATGACCGACGTCGATGGCGAAGGGCGGCTTCGTCATCCCGTACGCGGCACCGTGCAGATGAGAGTCGTTGATGCCGGGCAGGACCGTACGGCCGCGCAACTCGACCACGCGGGTGCCCGGGCCGGCGAGGGCGCGCACCTCGGCGTCGCTCCCGACGGCGACGATGTCCCGGCCACGCACGGCGACCCCTTCCGCCACGGAGAAGTCACCGTCGACGGTGAGGACCTGACCGCCGGTCAGGATCAGGGTGGGAGCGTTGTCGCTCACGCGAGGACCTCTTTCGCAGGGTTCACAGTGTTGAGGGTGCTGACGGCAGCGGCGGTGTTGACCGCGTTCACAGGCGGCAGGCCGCGACCAGGGTTCACCGGCCCGCCCGAGGAGCGAAGTGCGCCAGCGCGGCACCCGCCACCAGCGCCGTCCCCTGCGCCATCTGCTGCCAGAAGGTCGGCACATCGAGCAGGGTCAGCCCGTTCTGCAGGCTGCCGAGGAACAGCACCCCGAGCAGCACACCCAAGACAGACCCCGAACCGCCCGTCAGCGCGACCCCGCCCAGCAGCACGGCGGTCAGCACGGTCAGCTCGAACCCGGCTCCCGAGGTCCCCGCGACCGCGCTGTCCAGCACCGACGCCTTGATGGCCCCGGCGAGCGCGGCGGCCACCCCGGTGACGACGAAGAGCGCGAAGGGCGTACGCCGGATGCTGATCCCGGACAGATACGCGGCCTCCCGGTTCACACCGATCGCGAAGACATGCCGCCCGGCCGGTGTGAGCGCCAGGAACAACGCACCCAGGACCAGTACCACCGCCGCGATGACGACCGGCGCCGCGATCCCGGCGATCCGGGACCCGCCCAGCCAGGCGAACCCGGAGCCGAACCCACTCAGCGGCAACGGGAAGAGCTGCTGTGCCAGTCCGCGTACGGCGGTCAGCATGCCCAGCGTCACGATGAACGCCGAGAGGCCGAAGTAGCAGCACAGGACGCCGTTCACCGCACCGACCGCCGCTCCGGCCGTCAGTCCGCCCAGCACCGCGACCACCGGCGACTGCCCCTGCCCGGCCAGCCACCCGGCGACCAGTCCGCCCAGGGCGAGCGTCGAACCGACGGACAGATCCAGATAACCGCTGATCACCAGCAGAGCCAGCGGCACGGCCACGATGGCGAGAGTGGCCGCGTCGGTGGCGATCCCGCGCAGATTGGCCGGGTCGAGGAAGCTCCCCGTCGACAGCTGGAACACCAGCACCATCGCGGCCAGAACGACGATCAGCGGATGCCGGCGCACGGTACCGAGACCGCCCGCGGCGAGGGCGCGCGGGCGCACGAGGACGGAGTCGGCGGTGGTCATACTGCTCCTTCGGCGGGGGCGGACTGCTCATGTACGGGTGGGGCATCGGAGGCGTCGTGCACGGCCGACAGCAGCGCCTCCTCGGTGAGTTCGGCTCCGGACAGCTCCCCGACGATCCGGCCCCCGGCGACGACCAGGCAGCGGTCGGCGAGCGCGACGATCTCCTCCGGGTCGCTGGACGCGAACAGCACGGCCGTGCCCCGGTCGGCGGCCAGTGAGCGCACGACGCGGTAGATCTCCTGGCGGGCGCCCACGTCGACACCCTGGGTCGGCTCGTCGAGGAGCAGTACGCGCAGGTCCCGGGTGTCGTTGATCCACCGGCCGAGGACCAGCTTCTGCTGGTTGCCGCCGGAGAACGAGGCCGCCGGCAGCCGGGGCCGCGCCGGACGCAGCCCCACCGCACCGGCGAGCGCGTCGAACACCCGCCGCTCGGCGCCGAGTGCCCGTACGCCGTACCGGGACAGCGGGCGCACCGCCGGAAGCAGCGCGTTGTCCCGGGCGCTCAGCGTCGGGAACAGCCCCTGCCTGCGCCGGTCGGCCGGTACGAGGGCGATCCCGGCGGCCAGCGCGTCGCCGGGCCGGGCGGCGGCGACGGCACGGTCACCGACGCGCACGGTGCCGCCGACAGCGCGGCGCCTGCCGTACAGGGTCTCCAGGATGCGCGTACGCCCGGAGCCGATGAGCCCGTACAGCGCGACGCGTTCACCCGCGCCCACGGTGAGCGTGACGGGCCCGAAGCCGGGTCCGCGCAGCGCCGCCAGGACCAGACCGCCGCCGGACGAGCCCACACCCCGCGCCACTGGAGTGGCGGGGGAGGTTGTGGCGCGGGGTGTGGTGTCTGCGACGTCGTCGCAACCGGAGCCGGCGGGCCCGCCTTCGGCAGTCTCGCTCCCGGCAGGCCCGCCTTCGGCAGTCTCGCTCCCGGCAAGCCCGCCTTTGACAGACCCGCTCCTGCCAGACCTGCCCTCGGCAGATCCGCCTTCGGCAGACCCGCTCCCGACAGGCCCGCCCCCGCCAGGCGCGTCGGCCGGTCGCCCCGCGATCGCGGCGACCAGTTCCCGCCGCCGCTGCCCCGCGCCCACCGCCTGGTGGGCGACCCGCCCGTCCCGCAGCACCGTGACCGCGTCCGCGAGGCGTTCCACCTCGGCGAGCAGGTGGGTGACGTACACGATGGCCAGGCCCTGGGTGCGTAGGTCCTCGACCCGTTCGGCCAGGGCGTCGCTCTCGGTGGTGGAGAGGGCGGCGGTCGGTTCGTCGAGGACCAGGACCGAGGCGCTGCGGCTGAGCGCCTTGGCGATCTCCACCAACTGGCGTTGTCCCATGGGGAGTTCGCCCACCCGGTCGCGGGGCGAGCAGGTCGCCGCCACCCGTTCGAGGAGGCCGGCGGCGACCTCCTCCTGGGCGCGGCGGTCGATCCGGCCGTACCGGGTCCACTCCTGGCCGAGGAAGATGTTCTCGGAGACGGTGAGCGCGTCGACCACGCTCAGCGTCTGGAAGATGATCGCGACGCCCGCCGTGATCGACTCGCGCGGGCTCAGCCGCTCGTACGTCCGTCCGCCGACCTCGATCGTGCCCGCGTCCGGCGGATACGCCCCGCCCAGGCACTTGATGAGCGTCGACTTGCCGGCGCCGTTGTGGCCGAGCAAGGCGTGGACCTGTCCCATCGGCACGGTCAGGTCCACGCCGTCCAGTGCCCGGACCCCGCCGAAGGACTTGGTCAGTCCACGGATCCGGAGGCTCACCTCTGTCATGGCCGTCCCTAGCCGTTCTGGGCGAGCAGCGCGTCGATCTTCGCCGTGTCGCGGGGGCCGACGAGCGCGATCGGTACCTCCACGCCGGGGTCGGCCTTGCCGGCGGCGACCGCGAGCGGTACGTCGACGATGGCGTTCGCGATGTCCTGCGGGGCGAGGGCGGCGGAGGCCCGGTAGAAGGTCCCGGCCTTGATCGCGAGGAGCGAGGGCGCCGCTCCGTCCTGCCCGCCGACGAACGTCTTCGCGTCGTCCTTCGCCCGGCCCGTCTGCTCCAGCGCCTTGTAGCCGCCGTACGCCGCCGCGTCCGTCACCCCGAGGAGAACGTTGAGGTCGGGGTGCTTGGCCAGGATCGCCTTGGTCTTGCTCAACCCCGTGTCCGGGTCTATCGCCTGTTCCTCGGCGACCACGTCCACGCCCGGCGCCAGTTTGGTGAAGGCGTCGACCATGCCCTTGGTGCGCTCGCGGCCCAGTTCGATCGTGCTGTCGGTGAGGAAGGCGACCTTGCCCTTGCCGCCCAGGTTCTCCAGTGCCCACTTGGCCGCCGCCTCGCCCAGCAGCGTGCCGCCCTCCCGGAAGCTGAACCGGATGTCGGCGCTCTGGTGTTCGAGGGTGCCGCCGTATGTCACCCAGATCAGGCCCGCGTCGAGGGCGGCCTTGGCGATCTGCTCGGTGGCCTCGAACACCATCGGGAACGACACGATCGCGGGCGTCCTGCGGGCCACCCAGGTGTTGAGGTTGGTCGCCTGGGTGTCGGCGCTGCTGCCGTCGCTGGTCGTCAGCAGGGAGACCCCGTGCTTCTTGGCGGCGGCCGTGGAGAGCTTCACCAGCGTGGCGTAGAGCGGGAGTTGGGTGAACGGGTAGTCCAGGCCGATCTTCGTCAGGGGTTCGCTGGAGCTGTCGGCGGCCTGCTGCCCCGAGGACGCCGTGTCGCTGCCGGGCGCCGAACAGCCGGCGGCGGCGAGGGCGAGGGCCGTACCGGACCAGGCGAGGAACTGTCTGCGCGAGGCCGCGGAGTCGGCGAACGGGGATGTGATCATGGCGGTGCTCTCCCAGGGGACGTGCCCGCCGGCGGCGGGCTGCGAGGGGGCTTGCGACGCTGCCGGTGGTGAGGACCGGCCGTGCCGAACAGAAAAGACCCCGGGGCGCCGCCGCACCATCCGTACAAATACCGACCTCACCGAACCTCGTCCCGACCGAGACCCCGTCCCGACCGTGTTCGCGACCCCGTCCGCGTCCCGTCCGCGCCCCCGTCCCGACCCCGGCCGCGTCCCCGACCCCCTCCCGCCCACGACTAGTCCCAGCCGCACCCCGTCCGGTGGTCCGCCCGGGATCGATCCCGTTACTTCGCGGTGAACGCCTTGCCCGGCACGGACCCCGCCCCTAGCGTTAGGGGCCAAACGACTTCACCCTGGATGACTCCCGGGCAGTTCCCGGAGGCGCGCATGCTCAGCCACCACCAGATCGCGGCGGCCACCCGCATCGGCATGCTCACGCGCGAGCGCGACACCGTCTCGGCCTGCGCCCAGGCCCTGGACGAACTCGGCCGCGCGCTGCCCCTCGATGTGGCGACCCTGCTGTCCATCGACCCGCTGACCGGCGAACACATCCAGGTCGCCGGCATCGGCTACACCGCCGAGACCTCCCAGGCGATGGCCGCCGAGTTCATCGGCACCCCCTGGTACCGCAACGTCGTCCGCCAGGACATGCCGCCCTCCATCTCCGAGGACGCCGACGACGACCCCGGACAGCGCTTCCGGCACGGCTGGTTCTACGCCGAGCGGGTCCGCCCGGCCGGCCTGCGCGACGCCATCACCGGAGCGCTCCGGCACGACGGCCGCCTCGTCGGACTCATCACCCTCTCCACCCGGCACCCCGACGCGTACGACACCGAGGCCCGCCGCCTCCTCGCCTCCGTCCTCCCCGCCCTCGGCGCGCTCGCCGACCCGACCGCACACACCGGCGACCTGCACGGACTGCCGCCCGAGGGCGCGGCGAGCCTCGTCGCCGACGGCGGGAGCGTCGACCTGCCGGGCCGGGAGCGCGCCCGGGTGGCGGCCGACGAGGAGTTCCAACCACTGCTGCGCGCCTTCGCCGAGACGGGCGGCCGACGGCTGCGGCTGCTGTGGCCGCTCGACGGCATCTGGTACCGCGTCTCCCTGCACCGGCACACCACGTCCCCGGGGCTGACCGGCCCGGCGGAGGCGGTGCTCGTCCACGAGACACCGACCGAGCTGCCGTACGGACTCAGCCCGCGCGAGCTGGAAGTGCTCACGCGGGCCGCCACCGGGCAGACCAACCAGGCCATCGCCCAGGCGCTGTTCCTGTCCCCGCGGACCGTGCACAGCCACATCGAGCATCTGCTCCGCAAGACCGGCGCCGCCTCCCGCGCCGAGGCCACCGCCCTCGCGGTCCGCGACGGCCTGCTGCGCCCGACCCCGGACCACCTCGGCCACTTCGTGGAGCGCGCCGGCACCGAGGGAGGCGACCGGCGCCGCGCTTCCCACAACCTCCGCCCGTCGCGCTGAACCCGGCGGCCCCCGACCGCGTATCACTCCACGGAGCCGACGGCACGGCCGTTCCCGGTTCTTGTGCGGAACGGACAGAAATCCGTGCCGCAGTCCGTACGCAGGGAAGGGGAGCAGAGTGTCGACACCGCCCGCACCGGGCCGGCCGGAACGCCGCCGGACCCTGGAGCCGACGCGCGTACTGCGCCGACGCCGTACCGAGGCGCTGGCGCAGCTCATGCGGGAGCACGACGAGGCGATGGCCGCCGTGCCCGAGGGCTACGAGGACGTGATCCTGCCCAGCCCGGCGCCCGGCGCCGAGGACGCCACGCAGGAACTGCCTCCCGTCGCCCCGCGCAGACGTGCCCAACGGCGGGAACAGGCCGCCGAAGGCTTCGGGTTCGGTCCGAATCTGCGCCGCGCGGCCGTCGTGGTCGCCGTCGGCGCGGCGGCCTTCGTCGGCTTCGCCGCGGCCCTGCTGCTCCCGGGCAACGCCCAGGGAGAGGAGGCCGGACCGGCGCCCTCCGCCACTGCCTCGACCGCTCCCAGCGTGTCGGCACCGGCCGCGGCCGACCCGGACGGCCCCGGCTTCCTCCGGGAGGGGGACAGCGGCCCCGAGGTGACCGAACTCCAGGAACGCCTGCTGCGCATCCCGGACGTCTACACCGACGGCGCCACGTCCGGCAGTTACGACACCGCCCTCACCGAGGCCGTGGCCCGCTTCCAGCTCTGGTACGGCATTCGCGGCGACGAGACCGGCGTCTACGGCGACGACACCCGCAAGGACCTGGAGGCCCGTACGGCGTCCTGAGCGCCCTCGCGGATGCTCTCAGCGGGCGGCGTGGGTGTCGACCAGGGCCTGGGTGACCTCGCGGATGCTGCGGGCGATGTGCTGGAGCTGGAGCACCTCGGCGGCGTACATCTTGATCGTGTGCTCGATGACCGACTCGCTCAGGCCCAGGCCGGGCAGGTCGGCGCGGGCCGTCTGGAGGGCGGTGCGGGCGACCCGGATCTCGTGCTGGACCTGGATGTGCGCGTGGCGGGCCAGCAGGACGGGGTGGCGGATCAGCGTCGGGTAGCCCGCGTAACGCGTCGGCACCAGCTCGCGCAGCCATCTGACCGCCGAGCGCTCCCAGTCGTAGCTGCCGGGGATCTTGACCTGACACGGCCAGTCCGGGCCGGTCCGCGTGGCGATCGTGGAGGTCAGAGGCATGGTCTTCGCTTCCGGGAGTGCGGCGTCGACAGGGTGGCGACGGTGTTCAGCGGCCCCGGCCTAGGGGATGGCCGGGGCCGCAACGGGCGTACGCGCAGGCGACACCCGTCCGGACACCCGAGGCGCCGACGCGGGTAGGAGACGGCGGCAGCGGGTCCGTGAGCAGTATTTATATATGCCGTCCGGTTTGCAAGAAGTATGAAAAAATTCATGCACAAAACGGGATGAACACCCATACGCCCACATGTTGACCTGCGCATATGCGGTGGGGGACTCAGTCCCGGAGGAAGAACTGATGCAGGTCGGCGCTCTGCTCGTACTCCTCCAGGCGCCCCTGCGTCCGCTCCGGATCGGCGTCCGTCATGGCCTGGAGCAGTGCGGCCGACAGCACCACGGGCCCGGCGTACGAGTCGAACACCAGCCGTGAGCCCGTGCCGGTGGCGAAGGTGATGTCGGCCTCGTCGGCCAGCGGGCCCAGCGCCAGGTCGGTGATCAGGGCCACCCGCAGTCCGGCCCGCCGGGCGACCTGCACCGCGGTGAGCGTCTCCTGCGCGTGCCGGGGCATCGAGAAGGCCAGCACCCAGGTGCCCCCGGCCTCCCGCGACTGGAGGAGCGCGTCGTAGGCGACGCTGCCGCCCCGCGTCACCAGTCGTACGTCGGGGTGGATACGGCGGGCTGCGTAGGCGAAGTACTCGGCCAGCGACCCGGAGATACGCAGCCCGAGCACGGTCAGCGGGGTCGAGCGCGACAGGCTCCGGCCGACCTCGATCACCCGGTCGGGGTCGGCGAAGTCGCGCCGCAGGTTCTCCAGGTTGGCGATCTCGGCGTCGACGGCGGCCTGGAGTTCGTTGCTGCGGTTCTCCTCCGCCGTGCCCGGCGCGCTCGCGAGGGTGCTGAGCGCGATGGCCTGGAGCCGCTCGCGCAGCGCGGGGTAGCCGCTGAAGCCGACGGCCGCCGCGAACCGGGTCACGGACGGCTGGCTCACGCCCACCCGGTCCGCGAGGTCCGTGATCGACAGGAACGCGGCCTCGGTGATGTGCTCGATCAGATACTGCGCGATGCGCCGCTGCCCGGGGGAGAGCCGGGGCCCGTCGAACAGCTCCCGCAGCCGGGAGGCCGGCGCCGCCTCCGCCTCAGGGGCCGTCTTCCCCGAGGTGATCGCGGACGCCTGGGCACGTGCCTGCTGCGGCGATGGCACCGATGAGCCTCGTTCGTCTCCCACAGCGACTCAACATAGCTCACCGTTCACCGGCGGAAGATCGTGATCGAGTGGCCGACCTCGTCGACCTCGTGACTGGTGTGGATCAGCACCGCCAGCCGGCCCGTCGCCTTGGCGATCGACGAGTCCGACACCACCAGCAGTCCGCGCACCTTCCGTTCGGGCTGACGGCGCGGATCGGACGCGTGGATCCCGTAGTACGACGGCACACCGCTGCCCTTGTAGACCAGCCAGACGTGCTGGCCCGCGTACCGGTCCCGCAGCCGGTCCGCGAGCCGCCCCAGGTCCTGGCCCCAGTCGACGTTGGAGTCGTGCAGCCGCTCGTGCGTCTTCGCCGTACCCCCGAACGCCTCGTTGGCGTACGGCAGATAGAAGGGGAACGTCCGCAGCGAACTGATCGCCACGAACGCCAGCAGCCCCGCCGCGACGAACGGCACCCACCGCCGCCGCAGCGCGAGCACACCGATCGCCGCCAGCGCCCCGAACATCGGCACGAAGATGGCGTACCGCACCCCGAAGTTCCGTTCCCCCTCCATGGCGGCGGCCAGCAGTACCGCCGTCGGGAGCAGCAAATAGGGTGCCACCGGCCGGAGTTGATGACTCGTCACAAACGCGACCGTGCCCGCGGCCCACAGCGCCAGCATGCCCAGCGGTGTCTTCACCAGGAGCGCGGCGGGCAGGTAGTACCAGAGGGAACCCTCGTAGTGCCGCCCGAAGAGGAAGCCCTCCCAGTGCGCGTTCTCCAGGCCGAACTGCATCCGCATCCCGTCGCGGTAGGCCTCCGGGAAGGGCAGCAGCCCCGCCAACTGCCCCCGCAGCCCGTGCACGACCGGCACCTGGCCCGCGGTCGGCGCCCAGCGCAGCCGGGGATCGACGACGAGATACGACGCCCATACGACGGCCACCGCGACCAGCGCCACCAGGACCGCGCCAGCCACGGCGCGCACGAGCAGCTTCCGGTGTGCCCTCGGAGCCGAGGTGGTGCGCCGGGCGTGCCACACCGACACACCGGCCAGCAGGAGCAGTACCGGGGCCGCGGCGAGGGTGTTCATCTTCGTGGCCATGGCCGCCCCGAGCGCGACACCTGCGAGCGGGAGATACAGGCGGGGCCGTCGCCGCGCCCGCCACAGCAGCCACACCGACGTCAGCACGAAACCGGCCGCCGGGACATCGAGCGTGGCCAGCGAGCCGTGCGCGACGACGTCCGGCGAGAACGCGTACAGGGCGAGCGCCCCCAACCCGCCCCTCGCACCGGCGAGTTCACTGCCGAAGGCGAACACCACAAGACCGAAGAGCAGCGTCAGCACGATCACCGGCAGCCGTGCCCACAGCATCAGCCGCCAGGGGTCGTTGCCGGACTCGTAGAGGAGATGGCGGCCCACCTGGCCCTGGTTGCCCTCGAAGTGCCGGTCGAAGTGCGGGCCGGCCGCGGCGACTCCGGCGGCGACGATCAGTTTGCCCAGCGGCGGGTGCTCGGGGTTGAGGCGCAGGCTGTGCTCATGGAGGTAGACGGCCGCCGTGCCGACGTACACGGGCTCGTCGATGGTGGGCGTCTGCTCGACGGCCGTGGTGACCATCGCGACGGCCATCTGGAGGAGCAGGACGGCCACGGCGAGCGGGACCAGCAGACGGCGGTGGTGTCTCAGCAGGGCGAGCAGCCGCGCGCGTCCGGTCGGGGGCGTGGGAGAGGCGCTGGGGAGCGGCTCCACCGGGGCTTCGACGGCGGACGGGGCGAGAACCGTGTGCCGGTCGCGCGTCATCGTCCGCCTCGCGGCGACGCAGACCGCGCGGCGGCGGGAGTGATCCGGAGCCGGGCCATGGCCCTACTGTCGCATCAGCTCCCGCCCCGCAGCGTGCATTACCGCTTCAGGAGTCGTACCGACAGTCCCTCCGAGGTGTAGACCGGGACAGCGCGAACGTTGTCCGAGTTCACCTCGATACGGTCGAACTGGCCCCGCACCACCGGGGCTTCGATCACGGAGACGACGCTGCCCACGGCCGGCGGCTTCTCGGAGTCGAGGGTCAGCGACAGGACGCTGCCCTTCTCCAGGACCACCCGGCGCGTCACCGTCACGACCTCCTTGCGACGGCCCGCGCGCAGTGTCACCGCGAGCGTCGCCGCCTTCTGGGAGTACGTGCCGTGCAGCTGGACCGGCTCGGTCACCCGCAGCGTGCCGCCCTGCACCTGGACGTCGCCGTGGCCAAGACCGTGGGCCGAGGCGGAGACCAGCGTGCCCTCCTCGACGACCGTGCCGCCCGTGTAGCTGTTGTGCCCGGTCAGCGTGAGCGTGCCGGTGCCGGTCTTGGTCAGTCCGCCCCGGCCGTCGATGTCGTTGCGCCAGGTGTCGGCCGCGCCGAAACCGCCCGCCGCCGCGTCCAGCGATACGGTCACGTCGGACTCGAAGGAGCCGTAACCGTCCGCCGCGGCGAACAGGTTGAGCCGGCCCCACTGCTCGGCGCCGTCCAGCAGGACGTACCCGGCGGGCAGCGCGGTCGTGCGCAGCACCGCGCGCCGCTGCTCCGCGTCCAGGTACGGCTGACGCGTCTCCAGGAGCACCTCCGCGCCCTTGGGCACGGTCAGCGCCTGGTCGCGGCCCCTGCGGTTGAGTATGTACGTCAGCTTCGGCTCGACCGTGCGCGCGTTGGCGTCCCGGTCGGCGTACGCGTCGGTGCCCGAGTGCGCGTACGCGTACAGGGTGTCCGCCGTCGTGCCGGTCTGCGCCTGGAAGTAGGCGAGGGCCTGGGCGCGCGCCGCGGCCTTGAGACCGGCGTTCGCCGGGTCGGCGAGGGCGGCGGCGGCCAGGGCGGTGGCCATGATCCGGCCGCCCAGGACGTCGACGGGGGAGTGCATGCCCGACATGATCCGGGTGTGGCTCAGCTCGAAGGCGCGCGTCACGATCTCCTGGAAGCGCTCCGGGACCGCGTACGCGAACGCCAGCGCCGCCAGGTGGAAGGCGTTGGTGTGGCCGCTGGGGAAGCCGCCGTCCTCGGCCGGGTTGGTGCCGCGCTGCCGCAGCAGCTGAGTGACGACGACCACGTCGGACTCGTACACCGGGAAGCCGAGCGCGTCGGTCGCACCGGTGGGGACGACCTCGCTGTCCTCGTTCATACGCCACGGGCGCGGGTACTGGAAGGCGAACTTGGCCGGGTTGCCGGAGGCGAACGGGCCGCGCACGGTGTCGACCAGCTTCGCCACCTGACCGAGGTCCGAGGTGTACGAGCCCGCACCGAGCGCCGATCCGGCCGGGGCGCCCGCCGGAACGGAGTCGCTGATCGTGGTCGCGGGCGTCGTGTCCGGCGCCGACGTGATCGACGTGACGGCCTTGGCGCCCGCCTTGTACAGGTCGGCCAGCGGGCCGAGGGCGGCGATCATCGCGTAGCTCTGGTGCTGGCGGTCGTAGACGAACGCCTCCCTCGCCTGCGCCTCGGTGCGCGCGTGCGTGATGCGGACGCAGTACCGCACGTTGGCGCGCAGCACGTCGGCCATCAGCGGAGTGCCGGTGTTCCAGGCGGCGCCGGTCTTCCACACCTTGGCGAAGCCGCCGAGGATCCGGATCACCGCGTTGGTCTCGGGGGTCTGGTTGGCGACGATGTTGGTCGTGTAGTCGTCGACGAACGCTGCCGCGGTCGTCGCGGACCTCGCCTCGACCGACGAGGCGGCGGTCGCGGCGCTCGCCTCCTCGACACTCGCCCACGTGAGCACGGTCGGGGCCACGACCAGACCGGCCGACGCGGCCAGGGACGTCTTGAGGATGCTCCGCCGGTTCAGGGCGGGCCGGACCGACGACGCGGTGGAGTGGAGTCCGTCTGAAGACGGCATGCGCGTGCCTCTCTGGAGTTCTTCGGCCGTGCGGCCAGGAGGGAAGGTGGTGCCAACGACTGCGTCTCGCCGAGCACATGAGACGGGCACATGAAACGTGCCGGCCACAGGTGGCCTGTGATGAGGGTGAGTCGTACGGGTGAAGATCTACGGTCGGGCCATGTCCGGTCGGGGTGTGGTCAGTGACCGGAACGTGTCATACGAGTGAACGGGCCAACGCCACGGCACCCGTCACCGGCGCCACCCGCAACGGCCGCAGCCGCGCACCGGGGACGAGTATGGCAAGGGACGCCAACAGTGCGTCGTGCAGGGCCGGTTGGGCGAGCACCGTACCGCCCGAGACCACCACGTCGTCGACGGCGACCCCGCGCCCGGCGAGCCGCACCACGAGCGACGCGAGCGCCCTGCCGCCCTCGGCGATCACCTCTTCGGCGATCAGGGAACCGCTCGCGGCGGCCTCGAACACCACCGGAGCGTGTCGGCCCCACTCGGCCGAGATGTCCTTGGCGCTCTCCAACGCGGCGCCCAGCGCGGGCACTTCGCTCACCCCGAACGCGGATATGAGCCCCGCGGCGAGTGCGTCGGGCGCCTCGCCCCGGTCATGGGCGGCCCAGACGGCCCGCGCCGCCTCGCGCACGAGACCTGCGGCCCCGCCTTCGTCGCCGAGTGCGGCACCCCAGCCGCCGACCTGGACGAGAGTGCCGTCGGAGCGCCGCCCGACGGCCACCGAGCCGGTGCCGGCGACCAGGCCGACGCCCTTGTCCAGTCCCGCGGCCGGGACCAGCAGTTCGGCGTCGCCGACGACGAGACACGGCACGCCGAGACGTTCCTGAAGGACGGAGCGGATCTCCTCGCACTGCCGGGGCGTCTCACAGGCGTGACCGCCCACGGCCACCGAGGAGGGAAGGGCGCCGACGGGCAGCGCCTCGCCGACCAGGGCGCACAGCCAGTCGGCGGCGGCCACGGGGTCGTGCGGCCGCCAGCCGCTGCTCGAACGCACATGATCGGCGACGGTGACGCTCCCCGCGTCGGCGCGGAGGTGGGTCTTGGTACCGCCCACGTCGATACCGACGGCGATGGGCGCGGAGTCCTGCACGGATCCTCTTTCGTCTTTCGTCGCCGCGCCGACGTGAAGCGGCGCGGCGGTACGAAGCAGCAGACGGTGGGCGAACCGTGCTCGGGATGGAGGGGACGGTGAACGTAGGGAAGCCCCGGGACGGACTTCGGATGAAACACGGCAGGCGAGTGCCGTGTGGAGTTCGTTAGGAAGTTAACTAACGAAGTAGGGTGCGTCAAGAGAATCAGGAAACTACCGGAAGTCCGATCACCGTGGCTCTCCGCGGCCGGAATTCCACGGCGGCGTTCGACCGCACCCCGCCGTCGACATGGATGAAGATCCCTGGGGGACCGCATGACCGAGCAGGACATGGTGGACGCCGCGCGGCTGACCGAGAGCGCCGGCGCGGTCTTCGCCGTGCTCGCGGAGGCCGGCAGCGCGACCCGTCCCCAGCTCGCCGCCGGCGCCGGCCTGTCCAAGCCGACCGTCTCCACCGCCGTGGCCGAACTGGAGGCCGCCGGGCTTGCCGCCCGTTCCGGCACCGCCCACGGCACCACCGGCCGCAGCGCCGCCGTCTACCGGCTCGGCCCGGCCGCCGGCTGCGTCCTCGCCGTCGACCTCGGCTCCACCCACACCGAGGTGCGCGGCTGCGCCCTCGACTCCACGGTCCTGGCCACCGAGAAGTCGTACGGCGACGCCCGCTCCGCCGACGCCGTGCGCACCGTCGTCGACCGGATCGGCGCGGCCTCGCCGGTGCGGGCGGTCGTGGTCGCCGTACCGGACGTTGCGAACGGTGGCGGGCAGGCGCCACGCCCGGCGACCCCGCGGATCGCCCGGGCCGTCGACGCGCTCGCCCTGCCGTCCGGCATCCCCGTCCACATCGAGAACAACGTCAACTGCGCCGCCCTCGCCGAACTGCACGGGGGAGCGGCCCTTGGTCGGCACACGTTCGGGTATCTGCAGGTCGGCTTCGGTATCGGCCTCGGCATCGTGGTCGACGGCCACGTCCTGCGCGGCGCCAACGGAGCGGCCGGCGAGATCGCCAGGCTGCCCTACCCCTGGGCCGAGGGCCGGGAGGCGGCACGGGAGGCGCTGGAGGAGTACGCGGGTGCCCGCGCGCTCATCGCCCGCGTCAGCGGCGCCTGGCCGCCCGAGGACGGGCCCGCGCCCCGTGATGCCGAGCAGCTCTTCGCCCTCGCCTCCGCCGGCAACGGGACCGCCCGCGCGTTCGTCGCCGCCCACGCTCGTGAGGTCGGCCGGCTGGCCGCCGCCGTCACCGCCGTCCTCGATCCCGGCCTGCTCGTCCTCGGCGGTGGCATCGGCGCGAACCCCCAGCTCCTGCCCGGCGTGCGCGCCGAACTGAAACGTCTCAGCTGGCCCACAGAGGTGGTGAGCAGCACCCTCGGCGACAGCGGCACTGTCGTGGGCGCCTCCAGGCTGGCCGTCGCCCGGGGAATCCAAACCGTGACCGGCGCGGCGCGAGTGAAGGATTGACGGCTTTGGGCTCGGTCTGCCAATGTCCGGACAAGCGCTTTCTAAGTCGGCCGGGACGCCGGCTTGGGGCGAGACTCCCGCCCGTACTCGATGTACGGCAACCACACGAGGGCGTGCCCGTGCGGTGACGGCCAGAACGGCCGGGGATCCCGCCCCGCGTGGACGGTGAGGCCGGGCGAGGCCACGCCTTCCGGAAAGCAGCTTTCCTGCAAACTGCACCAGTGCCGCCAAGGTCGGCGCCGTGCTCTGTCCCCTACCGAAAAAAAGGGATCGAAGATGACCACTGTGGGTGTGCGGCGCTCCAGCCGACTCGGCCGCGGCGGTATGCGCCGCCTGGTTCCCCTCGCTGCCGTTGCCTCGGCAGGTGCCATGCTGCTCTCCGCCTGCGGCGGGGGCTCCGACTCGGGCGGCACGTCCAAGTCGCTGACGTTCTGGATCTCCACGGTTCCGGGGCAGGACGCGGGCTGGAAGACGTCGGTGGCGGCGTACAAGAAGGAAACCGGCGTCAACGTCAAGCTCGTCAACATTCCCTACGACGGCTACACGACGAAGCTGCACAACGCCGCGCAGGCGAACTCCCTGCCCGACGTGGCGGCCGTGCCGGCGCTGGACCCGATCTGGTCGAGCAAGCTGATCGACCTCAAGGCCATCGCCGACAACAAGACCAACAAGATCAACGCGAACTTCATCGCGAAGGACTCGTCCGGGAAGGTGCTGGCCATCCCCTCGGACGTCACCGCGTCCGGCATGTTCATCAACAAGTCGCTCTTCGAGAAGGCCGGTGTCTCCTACCCGACCTCGCCCGACAAGACCTGGACCTGGACCGACTTCATCAAGGCGGCGAACGAGGTCCGGGAGAAGACCAAGGCCAAGTACTCCCTGACCTTCGACCAGTCGCCCTCGCGACTGCGCGCCATGGTCTATGAGATGGGCGGCCAGTACGTCCACGCGGACGACTCCGGCAAGTTCTCGGTGGACGAGGCCACAAAGAAGGCCGTGAACACCTTCGTCGGCTGGAACGACGACAAGACCATGCCGAAGTCGGTGTGGACCAGCGGCGCCGACCCGTCCGCCATGTTCCAGAGCGGTGACGTCGTCGCCTACTGGTCCGGTGTGTGGCAGGTGCCCGCCTTCGCGGACAGCATCAAGAAGTTCGAGTGGGCGAGCGTCCCGACTCCCGCCGAGCCGGTGCAGGCCAGTGACGTCAACAGCGGCGGCATGGTCGTGGGCTTCAACAACAACAGCGACGCGTCCGCCGCCGCGAACAAGTTCCTGTCCTGGCTGTACGAGCCGGCCCACTACAAGGCCCTGTGCGAGGCGTCCGGCTTCCTGCCGGTCGAGAGCGGTCTGAACCCGACGTACCCCTTCAAGTCCGAGGCGGCGCAGGCGGCGTTCAAGCTGTACAACGAGTCGATCCCGCTGTACGCCCCGATCTCCGGCTACTTCAACGGCGCGCAGACCAACTGGGTGCTGAAGGGCAAGAGCCTCACCGAGGACCCGACCAAGACGGAACTCGGCAAGGCGATCAACGGCCAGCAGTCGGCCGACAAGGCCCTGGAGAACATCGTCGCCGGCTACAACCAGCAGGTCGGCGGCTGATCGTAGGCCGAAGGGCCGGGCGGCGGGGTCTCGACACCGCCGCCCGGCCCGGCCGCCCGGCCAAGGCCGGGCTCATGGCGTGAGCCCCAGGAATCCATTCCACCAGCACGGAGTCAGGAAGATGACAAAACGCGCCTCGGCCGTGTCCGCGAGCCCGCCGAGCCCGTCCAGGAGACGCAACAAGTACATCCTTGCGCCGCTCGTCCTCATCGCGGCCAACGTGGTGCTCTTCGCGCTGTTCTTCGTATGGCCGGCGGTGATCGGGCTCGTCTACTCGTTCACGAACTACACGGGTGTGGGGGCGTTCCAGTTCATCGGACTGGACAACTACAACAACCTGTTCGGGGACTCCACCTTCTACGACGCGCTGAGCCGGACACTGCTGTACGCCGTGCTCTTCGTCCCGCTGAACTTCGCGGTCTCGCTGCTCACCGCCAACCTGCTGGTGAGCAAGAACGCCAAGGGCGGGTCGGTCGCGCGCGTCATCTTCTTCATCCCCTGGCTGCTGTCGCCCATCGTCGTGGGTGTCCTGTGGCGGTGGATGTTCGGTGAGAACTTCGGACTGGTCAACTACGTCATCGAGAAGTTCGGCGGCAGCGCCGTTCCGTGGCAGTCGAACGCGGACCTCTCGCTGATAGTGGTCGTGATGGCGGCGTCCTGGGCCTGGACCGGCTTCTCGATGCTGCTGTTCATCGCGGCGATCAAGAACGTACCGGTGTCCTACTACGAGGCGGCCTCGCTCGATGGCGCCGGCCCCTGGCGCCAGTTCTTCAGCATCACGCTGCCGAGCATCGCGCCCACCTCGTTCATCGTGATCCTGCTCAACACGATCAACGCGATGAAGGAGTACCCGGTGTTCGTCGCCCTCAACAACGGCGGACCCGGCACCTCGAACAACCTGCTCGTCCAGTACATCTACGAGACCGGCTTCAAACGGGGCCAGATCGGCTACGCGAGCGCCGCGTCGTTCGTGCTCATGCTCATCCTGATGGCCGTCGCGATCATCCAGCTGATCGTCAACCGGCGGGTGGAGAACCGATGACAACCACAGACTTGCCACGTCCGGTCGACGCCGATCCCAAACGAGCCGCCTCCAAGAAGCGGTCCCGCGGGTCGGCCAGCGGCGGGCTCCGGCGGGCGATCGCCCCGACGACACTGCTGTGGGTCCTGGCGTGTCTGTACGGGTTTCCGGTGCTGTGGTTCGTCCTCAGCTCGTTCAAGCCGGCCAGCGACCTGTTCTCCTATCCGCTGACGCTGGTTCCGCACAACCCCACCCTGTCGGGTTTCAAGGCGGCGTGGGACAGCGCCAACTTCTCCCAGTACTTCATCAACACGGCCATCGTGTGCGTGGTCACGACGATCCTCACGGTGGGCGTCAGCTGCTGCACCGGGTACGCGCTGGCCAAGTACGACAACAAATGGCTCAAGGCGTTCTTCATCTGCATCCTGGCCACCACGATGCTGCCGTCCGAGGTCATGCTCGCCCCCGAGTTCCTGGTGGTCCGCAACCTCGGCCTCTACAACTCCTTCGCCGGCATCATCCTCCCGGCCGTGCTCACCGCGACCGGATGCTTCATGTTCCGCCAGTTCTTCCTGACGGTTCCCGACGAACTCGTGGAAGCCGCCCGCATCGACGGCGCCCGTGAGCTGGCGATCTTCGCGCGGATCATGGTGCCGCTCTCCCGGCCCATCATGCTGACGCTCGCCATCCTGTCCTTCCAGTGGCGCTGGAACGACTACATCTGGCCGCTGCTGATGCTCAACGACCCGAACAAGTTCACCGTGCAGATCGGCATCCAGAGCATCGTCGGCGCGCAGAACATCAACTGGTCGGTGCTGCTCGGCGCCTCGGTCATCTCCATGATCCCGCTGATCCTCGTCTTCCTGGTCTTCCAGCGCTACGTCATGGGCGCCGACATCAACGCCGGACTGAAGGACTGACCTTGCCCACCCCGCTCGACCACGAGTTCGTCCGCGCGGCGGCCCGCGCCGCCGACCGGCTGGCCGCCCCGCTGGCGGCCCGCCCCGACGAGGAACCCACCGGTGTGCCGCACCGTGGTCTGGCGCGGCGGGTGAAGACCCTGGTCGCGGCGTACCGGTCCCCGGACTCGGCACTGCACGACAGCGGCCAGGCCGTCGCCGCCGCGACGACCCACCTCCGCGCCCTGCGGGCCACGCAGACGAGCACCGGTCTCTTCGCCGGCGGCGACAACGTGCAGTCGCCGCCGGACTCCGGCTTCACCGTCAACGACGTGTGCGACGCGCACGTTCTCGCCGCCGGCGGAGGCCCGGAACTGCGCGACGTCACGGCCGCGCTCGCCGAGATCGCCGACGCCGCCACCGGCAGTCTCCTCACCGGCGGGGTGCACACCCCGAACCACCGCTGGGAGCTGTCGGCGGCACTGGCCCGGCTGCACCGCTCGTTCCCCGACGACCGCCTCCTCGACCGCGTCGAGGAGTGGCTCTCCGAGGGCATCGACATCGACGCCGACGGCCTGTACTCGGAACGCAGTGCCAACTACGCGGCCCACGTCTCCAACCCGTCGCTGCTCCTGCTGGCCGAGGTGCTCGGCCGCGCCGACCTGCTGTACGCCGTCGAGCGCAACCTCGTCACCACCCTGGACCTGATCAGGCCGGACGGCACGGTGGAGACCGTCCACTCGCGACGCCAGGACCAGAAGCACCCCTTCCCGCTGGCGCCCTACCTGCCGCACTACCGGCTGCTCGCGATCCGCACCGGCCGGGGCGACTTCGCCCGGGTGGCCAGGCTGGCGGCCGCCGACGGCATCGACGACCCCGACCTGCTCGCCGAGACCCTCCTCACCCCGGACCTGTGCCAGGCCCTGCCGGACCCGGCCGAGGAGACACTTCCGCGCGACCGGTACCTCACCACCGCACGCCTCGCCGCCCGCGCCTCGGCCACCGCCCACACGGTGGTGTACGGCGGCTCCGACGTGCCCGAGCACCGGCGCGTCCGCTCGGGCCTCGCCTGCAACCCCACCTTCCTGCGCCTGTTCGCCGGCGCCGCCGTCCTCGACGCGGTCCGTCTCTCGCGCGGCTTCTTCGACCTGGGCCCGTTCCGCGCCGCCGACATGGAACAGCCCGCCGACAACAGCTACCGGCTCACCCAGACCCTCACGGCCGCCTACTACCAGCCACTCCCGAAGGGCGAGAGGCGGGACGACGGCGCCTACCGGCTGGTGGACGACGGACGCTTCTCCGCCTCGATGGCCTTCCCGGGCCGGCCCCAGGACGAGGTCTCCCACACGACCCGCGTCGAGGTGGATCTGCGGGAGGACGGCGCCGACCTGCGGATCGACATCAGCGGACCACCGGTGCCCTGGGCCCTCGAACTGACCTTCCGGCCGGGCGGGGAGCCGGAGGGCGCCGTACCGATCGGCGACGGACGCTGGTGCCTGACGGGCGGGCCGATGACCTACCGGGTCGGCGACGACGAGATCCGCGTCGAGGCCGACCTCCAGGCAGGCGAACCGCTCGCCGGGCCGGACCGGAGCGACGTACTGCGCTACGACCCGGGGCAGGACTACACCGTGGTCGGCGGCACCGACGCGACGGCCGGGAACCGTGTCTACATCGGCGGACTCGGCCCGCACACTGTGACCGTCGCACTGCGCGCCGGTCGGCAGGGTTAGACCATGGCCACCCCAGGCATGAAGGGCTGAGGGCATTGCATCTCCCGCACCAGCGAGGGGCGTTGCACGATCTGCCGGCGACTCCGGCGGACTACGACGCCGTCCTGACCGCCGTCGTGGGTGAGGCGCTCACTCGCCTCACCCGCGACGGCAACCTCGAACACCCCGCCGCCACCGACGACATCGGCGACACCTCCCTCGGCGTCACCTCGCTGCTGGCCCTGGCCTGGCAGCGCGGCAAGGACCCGCGCCTGCCGGAGGCGGTGGCCCGCAGCCTCGCCTTCCATCTCCGCGAGCGCGTCTACACCGAGGACAACCCCGGCTACCCCAACCTGAGGACCCGCAACTCCGGTCTCCCGTACGCCCGTTACGTACTGGAGACCGGCGCGCACCCCATCGGCGACTGGCCGAGCACGGTGTGGGCGCTGCTCCAGGCGGTCAACATCCTGGACGCGGCCGAGGGACTCGTCGCCGACGAACAGCGCGCGGAACTGGTCGAGTTGGCGCGCGGCTACTGGCGCTGGCTGACCGAGGCGACCTTCTTCAACCCGCAGGAGGCGGGCAACCAGGCGATCGGCTGTGTGGTGGGCGGTTTGATGCTGGCTCCCCATCTCCCTTCCGAGGAAGGGCGGTCGGTCAGGTCGCGCGCGATCTCGCTGTACGTCGACAAGATCCGCGCCCACCGGGTGAGCGACCGGGGCGCGGCCCTGCCCCCCGAGCACGGCGGCGCCTACGACAACAACTACGGCCCGATCTCCCTCTCCTTCCTCGCCCAGGCCCACCGGATCAGCGGCGAGGAGATCTTCGCGGAGGACGGTGAGGCACTGGCCCACTACATCGACGCCCGCCTGACGAACGGCGGCTACGACAACGGCGGCCCCCGCTACAGCGAACAGCACTCCGCCTTCGAATCGGTCCTCGGCCTGCGCTACTTCGGCCACCGCATCGGCGCCGACCTCGGCCGCTACCGGGGCGACAGCCGCTGGGCCCGCCACGCGACCAAGCCGGACGGCGGCATCGACGGCCACTTCGCGTGGATGCTGGTCTGGCAGATCCAGGACACCACCCCCTGGCATCGCACCCCCTCCACCGAACCGCTGCGCCACCAACTCCGCGCGGGCAGCGTCTCGGTGGCCTTCGACAGCAAGATGACGCCGTCCCTGGTGGAGGCGGCGGGCACGTACTATCTTCCGGCGGCGGTCAACCGCCAGCACGGCTTCGGCCCGGTCGTGGACGGCTTCCTGCTCTGCCGCCCGATGGGCGAGGTCCGGGTACGGGACGTCCGCACCGACGGCCTCGCGGCCAAGCTGGTCACCAAGCCGGTCGTCGGCCGCGACCACGTCCTGCGTCATGTGCGGTCCCTGTACGTCACGGACGGCACGGCCCTGTGGGTCACGGTCGCCGTCGAACACCTCGACGGCACGCCGTATCTGCTCGCCGGACTGCCGTACGCCACGGACGACGGGGACCGGGTCCGCCGTACGGCGGAAGCCGGTGCCGTGGCCTCTGCGGGCACCCTGCGTCTGACGCACCCTGGGGCGGATGGCGTGGAGCACTTCGACGCCCGCGCCGAGGTGACCCAGGAGCAGGCGGCGTTCGCCCTCGCGGCCGACCCGCGCGGGTACGGGAACCCCGACGAGGGGTGGCGGCACCTGGTCAGCTCCACGGCGCTGGAGGCCGAGCCTGCGCCCGGCGCGCCGGAGGGGCTGGGCGTGTTCGCGGTGCGGTACGGAGACGGGGCCGCCGAGTTCGCGCCTGTTTTCGAGACCACGCCGGAAGGTCTGCGGGTGCGTACGGAGGCGTTCTCGGCAGTGATCGGTGAGGCGGTGGGCGATGCCCGCGGTGAGCCGGAGCTGACGGTTTCGGGCTGCTGAGGGAGACTTTCGGCTGTCGGCCGGTGGGGGCTGGTCGCGCAGTTCCCCGCGCCCCTAGGTGGGTGCAGTCCCGTCTGTCTGTACGGCCAGGTCCGCTCGGGAAGGGTTGCCTCTACCCGCCCGTCTGGACGACCAGGTCCGCATGGTCAAGGGTTGCCGTTACCAGTTCCGCGTTGGGCTGGTCCGAGCGCAGGACCCACGCCGCCGCCTCCTCGTGGGTCTTGCCGAACTCCTCGTGTCGGGCGATGAGGCGGCGCAGGCGTTCCTGCTCGTCCAGCTCGCAGAACCACACCTCGTCCAGTTGCGAGCGGACCCGGGGCCACAGGAGTAGGTAGTTGCCCTCCGTCACGATCAGGCGGGCGGTCGGCCGGACCGGGATCGCTCCGGCGATCGGCTGCTCCAGGACCCGTTCGAAGCCCGGCGCGTAGACGATGCCGTCCTCGCCCCCGGTGCGCAGCCGTTGCAGCAGCGCCGCGTACCCCGCCGAGTCGAAGGTGTCCGGCGCGCCCTTGCGGTCCCGCAGTCCCAGCCGGTCCAACTCGACGTCGGCGAGATGGAATCCGTCCATCGGCACATGGGCGACCCAGGGCGTGCCGTCTCCGTTCAGCGCGCCGACGAGCCGCTCGGCGAACGTCGTCTTGCCCGCGCCGGGGCTCCCGGCGATACCGAGCACGGCACGCCGGTCGTCCCTGACCAGCGCCCGGGCCCGGCCGAGGAGTTCGTCGAACGTGGGGGAGGAGGGAGGTCGTTCCACTCGGCCGAGTCTCTCACCTACACGGACAGCCCTTCGTAGGCCGCCGCCAGGATCAGGAAAGCGCGTTCGTCACCGAGGCCTTCCGGGTCGAGCATCCGGTTCATGACGTACGCCACGGTCAGGCGCGCGTCCATGTCGACCAGGACCAGCGAGCCGCCCCAGCCACCCCAGAAACACGTGCGGGGGTTGGGGAGTTGGCCGCTGTGCAGGCCGTACCCCATGCCCCAGCGCATGGGCACGCCCAGCGTCGAGTCCGTGCCGCGGAACTGTTCCTCCAGGGCGCGTTCGCAGCCCGCCTCCGACAGCAGCCGTACGCCTCGTGCGGTGCCGCCGCAGGACAGGACCGACTGGACGGCGGCGACCGAGCGGGCGTTGCCGTGGCCGTTCGCGGCGGGGATCTCGGCGCGCCGCCAGGCCTCCGTGTTGCCGGTGGCGGGCGGGAGGCGCGGGTTGCCGGGGCGGTCGCGGGGCAGAGCCGCGTTCGGGTCGAGCACCCGCTCGGGCGGCGCGATCACGGGCGCGACCCGGTGGTCGTGCTCGGCGGCCAGTCCGATGTGGAAGTCGGCGCCCAGCGGCCCGGCGATCTCCTCGGCGAAGAACACACCCGGGGTGCGGCCGGTGACCCGGCGGATCACCTCGCCGACCAGGTGGCCGTAGGTGACGGCGTGGTAGCCGCCCTCGGCGCCGGGCTTCCAGGCGGGGGCCTGGGCGGCGAGCCGGGAGGTGGCGGTCGGCCAGTCGTAGAGGTCGTCGAGCGTCATCGGCTCGTCCCAGGTGGGCAGGCCCGCCGTATGGCCCAGCAGATGCCGTACCAGGACGTCGTCCTTGCCGTTCGCGGCGAACTCCGGCCAGTAGCGGGCGACCGGCGCGTCCAGGTCGAGTTCGCCCCGGTCGGCGAGGACCAGGGCGCACAGTGCCGTCATCGTCTTGGTCGTGGACCAGGTGTTGGTGAGCGTGTCGCGCTCCCACGGGACGGTACGGGCCTCGTCGAGGTGGCCGCCCCACAGGTCGACCACCGGCTCGCCGTCGAGGTACACGGCGACGGACGCGCCCACGTCCTTGTCGTCGAGCGAGGCGGCCAGCGCCTCGCGCACGGAGGCGAACTGGTCGGTGCACGTGCCGGAAGTCTCCACCATGCCGCGACCGTAACCAGGCCCGGTGGACACGGCCACCGAATTATCGCGACGCGTGCCCCGGATCAGGTGCGGTCGATATGTACGTTCGTCGACTTCACGCGGGCCGTGGCCTCCACGCCGACTTCGAGGCCGAGTTCCTCCACGGCCTCCCGGGTCAGCAGCGACACCAGCCGGTGCGGGCCCGCCTGGATCTCGACCTGGGCCGCCACATCGCCGAGTTTCACGGCCGTGACGATGCCGGGGAAGGCGTTACGGGCCGAGGTGTACGACGGTTCCTCCTCGCCGGAGCCACCGCCCGCACCGGCGTTCGCGCTCGCCAACTCGGTCGAGAACGCGGCCAGATCCCGTCCGTCGATCATCCGCCGCCCGCCCTCGTCACGGTGGGTCTTCACCCGCCCCGCGTCCGCCCACCGCCTCGCGGTGTCGGGGCTCACGCCCAGCAGACGGGCGGCCTGACCAATGGTGTAGGACTGCATACGCGCCAACCTAAGCTCGTTCCTCTGTCTCGCAAAATGAGCAACAGTGCCCGTCGGGGCGTACTGAACTGGTAGGGAACGCACGCCCACAGCACGGCCACGCCCGGAGGTACCTCGCCCGTGAGCATCACCAAAGCGGCCCCGCCCGGGGCCGACCACCGCGACACGGAGGCGCCGGAGGGGGATCCGGGCGGCGAGCAGCAGGGCTGGCAGTTCAGCTCGCCGCTCGTCCTGACCATGCTGCTGATCCTGATGGTCGCCCTGCAGGGGCCGATCCGCGGGGCGGTGTCCACGCCGGTGATGCAGAGCTGGATGACCGTGTTCGTCGCCGTCGTCGTTCAGGCACTGCCCTTCCTCGTCCTCGGGGTGCTGCTGTCGGCGATGCTCGCGGTGTTCGTACCGCCGTCGTTCTTCGCCCGCGCCCTGCCCAGCCGGCCCGCCCTCGCGGTGCCGGTCGCGGGGATGGCCGGGGCGGTGCTGCCCGGGTGCGAGTGCGCGTCCGTGCCGGTGGCGGGGGCGCTGGTGCGGCGGGGTGTCGCCCCGGCGGCGGCGCTGGCGTTCCTGCTCTCCGCCCCGGCGATCAACCCGATCGTGCTGACCGCGACCGCCGTCGCGTTCCCCGGCCGGCCGGAGATGGTCGTCGCCCGGTTCGTGGCGAGTCTGCTGGTGGCGTGCGCGATGGGCTGGCTCTGGCAGCGGCTCGGCCGCGCCGACTGGCTGCGCCCGCCGGCCCATCCCTCGGACGAGGGCCTCGGCAAGGGCGCCGCGTTCTGGAGTTCCGTACGGCACGACCTGATGCACGCGGGCGGCTTCCTGGTCGTCGGCGCGATGGCCGCGGCCACCTTGAAGGCCGTCGTCCCGGCGCACTGGCTGAGCCTCGCGGCCGACAACCCCGTGGTGTCGGTCCTCGCGCTCGCCGTCCTCGCGGTGCTGCTGTCGATCTGCTCGGAGGCGGACGCGTTCGTCGCCGCGTCGCTGACGCAGTTCTCGCTCACGGCCCGGTTGGCGTTCCTGGTGGTCGGCCCGATGATCGACCTCAAGCTGTTCGCCATGCAGACGGCGACCTTCGGCCGCGGTTTCGCCCTCCGCTTCGCGCCGGCCACCTTCGTCATGGCCGTGGCGTCGTCGGTGCTCGTCGGGGCGGTGCTCCTGTGAACCGGCAGGCACAGGCGGTCGTCCTGTTCCTGGTCGGCGGAGCGATGCTGCACGCCGGCACCACCGACCTCTATCTGCGCTACGTCAAGACAGGGCTTCAGCCCCTGGTCGTCGGCGCCGGAGTGGTCCTGATCGTGGCCGCGCTGGCGACGGTCTGGTACGAGCGGAAACGTTCGAAGGCGGGCCACGACAAGGAGGTTCACGTCCACCGGGAACCGCGCGTCTCCTGGCTCCTGGTCCTGCCCCTGCTCGCGCTGATCCTGGTCGCCCCGCCCGCCCTGGGCTCCTACAGTGCCCTGCGCACGGGTACGGCCCTCCAGGCGCCGCTCGCCTACGCGCCGCTGCCCTCCGGTGATCCCGTACGCCTGAGCCTCGTCGACTACGCGGGCCGCGCGGCCTACGGCCACGGGCGTTCGCTGGGGGACCGGCGGATCGCGATCAGCGGGTTCGTCGCGCTCGACGGCAAGGGTACCCCGTACCTGGTTCGGATGGCCCTGAACTGCTGCGCGGCCGACGCCCAGCCGGTCAAGGTCGGCCTGACCGGCAAGATCCCCCCGGTCCTGCAACCGGACACCTGGCTCGAACTCACCGGCACCTACACCGACAGGCGGACCAAGGACCCGGTGAACAACGGCATCATCCCGTTCTTCGACATCACCGAGGCGAAGCCGGTCCCGACGCCGCGCGACCCGTACGACGAGAGCTGGAACGGCTGAGGCGCCCGGTCAGGGCTGGATCAGCCCGCGCTCGTACGCCTTGACCAGGCGCTGCGGCACCATGTGCGCGACCCCGTCGACGGTGACCGGCACCAGCTGGGTCGGGGCCGCCTTCCACTGGGCGCGACGGTGCCGGGTGTTGCTGCGGGACATCTTCCGCTTGGGAACGGCCATGGGAATCCTCCTCGGTTGGCAAGCGAGAAGGACGCTACATGAAAATGGATCCCATTAACAATGTCGGTGTCGAGGACCGGTCCGTCAAGGCTGGTGCGTGACACTCACCTGCACGGTCAGCGTGCCCCGGTTGTCCTCGGAGCAGGCCCCGGCGGAGTCGTTGATGCCCAGTTGCAGGGTGCCGTTCCCGGTCGCCCGGAAGGTCAGCTTCCGTCCGACGGAGTGGACGGGGAAGTCCTTGGTGCCCGTGAGGACGGCCAGCAGGGTGCCGAACGGTGCCGAGGGCTCGACCTTGCAGTCCTTCGCACCGTCCAGCGACGCGTCGGTGTCCGCGTCGTAGCCGGCCGGCCCGGTCATGGGGATGTTCCGGTGGTCGACCGTCCATGCACCCGAGACGAACCGCACGGTGACCTGGTCTCCGCGCCGAACGGCCGCTCCGGTCACCGGCTGCCAGCCGGTCGCCGACTGCACGACCTGACTGACGGTCGTCGTCTTCGGGCCCTCCTTCAACGGCAGCGTCCCGGTGAGGAAGAGACCGCCCACGACGCCCGTCGCCAGTACGGCTGTCCCGGCCAGTGCCCACAGCAGCCGTTTCGGCCCCGTCGAGCGGGACGGCCGGTGCTGCCGGGGCTTGAGCGATGTGGTGTGCCGCGCCGTCGGTACGGTCTGTCCGGCCGGGACGGGCCGCCCGTGCCCGCTGGTCACCGTGTCCGCGTCGGCCGTCGGATGCTCGGGCCGACGTACCCGCACGGTCGCCGGGGGCAGCGGCTCGGCGGACATCTCCGACGTCTCCCCGGCCGCGACCCGCTGCAACGCGGAACGTACGACGGCTGCCGAGGGGCGCTCCGCCGGGGCCTTGCGCAGCAGCGCCTCGACGACCGGGCGCAGCGGGCCGAGCCGCACCGTCAGAACGGGTTCCTCGTACGCCACCGCGTGCAGCGTCGCGGGCGCCGCCGGTCTGCGGAACGGGGACTGCCCGCCGCAGACCGTGGCGAGGGTCGCGCCCAGGGACCACAGGTCGGACGCCGGACCGGCCTCCGCACCCGTCACCCGCTCGGGCGCCATGAACTCCAGGGAGCCGATCAGCTCGCCGGTGGTCGTGAGGAACTCGCCGTCGTCCAGGGCCGCGATGCCGAAGTCGGTGAGGACCGCGCTGCCGTCCGGGCGCAGCAGGACGTTGGCGGGCTTGACGTCACGGTGCAGGGTGCCGGCGTTGTGCACGGCCTCCAGCGCGTCGAGCAGCTGGAGGCCCAGGGCGGCCGTGTGCCGCGGTGTGAGGGGGCCGGTCTCGGCGGTCCGGTGGGCCAGTGAGGGCCCGTTGACGAGTTCCATGACGATCCACAGCCGGTCCTCGGCCTCGACCAGGTCATGGACGCCGACCACATGGGGATGCGGCACGCGGGCGACCGCGCGCGCCTCACGGATGGCGCGGCGCACCCGGATGCGGTGCTCCTCGTCGCCGTGGGTGAGGATGTGCAGTTCCTTGGCGGCGACCGGCCGGTCGAGCAGTTGGTCGTGGGCGCGCCAGACCGTGCCCATGCCGCCCCTGCCGAGGATGTCGTGGAGCAGATACCGTCCGGCGATCAGCCGCCCCGAACCATGTCCCGAGCCGTGTCCCGGGCCCCGGTCCGAACGTGTCGCCGATGGGTGATCGCCATCTCCGGAAGTCACGTGCGCTCTCACGTTTCCTGTTCTGTCGGCCGGTCGTCGTTCGTTCGAAGGGGGCCGAGCATAGCGGAGCGCATCGTGGTCCGTGGCCGGTCAACTACCTTGTCATGTAAGGAATTTGACGGCATGTGCCGTTCTGTACGGGGAGGGCAGCGGCGTTGCACCGAAGGTACAGATGGGTGGACCGTGAGCTTGCCCGAATGGACCCGGAGACCGACTGGGAGCGCATGATCTCGCTCTACATCGGCCACCGTGTCCCGGAGTTCGCCCTGGCGATGATGATCTATCCGGGCACCATGCGCATGATGCAGCCGAGCATGGGCTCCGCGACCCTGGCCCACACCGCGAAGCTGGAGACGCGGCCGCGTCGGCGCTTCCAGGACGGCAACGACTTCCTGACGGCCTGGATGGTGGACGGCCCGTCCAGCGAGGCGGGCCGCAAGGCCGCCGAACGCCTGAACCGCATCCACCTGGCCGTCGCCCGCCGGACCCCGCACCTCCCCGGCAACTTCGACGACATCGACGACTTCGTCTACCCCCTGGTCCTGCTGGCCACGTTCGGCGACCGGCTGCAGACCTCACTGGGCCTGCCCGGCACGAGCGAGAACATGAAGACGGCGTGGCACCACTGGGCGCAGACCCTCTTCGGCCTCCTGGAACGCGAGTCCGGTCCCTTGGCCGACGAGGCGTTCCCCGAGGACTGGAGCGCGATGACCGAGTTCGCCGCGAAGTTCGACGCCCGGCCGTACGAGCGGACGGAGGCCGGTCACCGGGTGGCGACCGCGATGATGGACTTCTTCGCCGAGCGCTGGTTCCCGTCCCCCTTACGCCCGTTCGGCCGGGACCTGACCCGCTACCTGGCAGGCGAGCGCGTCTGCCACCTCCACGACATCGGCTGGCTCAGCCCCCGCCGCGAGCGTCTGGTCCGCGCCTTCCTGAAGACCACGTTCCGCGCCCAGCGCCTACTCCCCGACTACCGCACCCCCCTCCCGGACCGCCTCCGCCGAACCCGCCACACCAACGCACAACTCAGGAAACTCGAACCCTGAACCCCGAGACCCGAAACTTAACGAGCCCCCGGCCCCCGGCCACCGGTTTCTGAGCCCCTGGCCTCAGCCTCCGGTCCCGGTTACCGGTTCCCGGCTCCGGTCCCGGCTCCCGGCCCCGGCCTCCGGCCCCGGCCTCCGGCCCCGGCCTCCGGCCCCGGCCTCCGGCCCCGGCCTCCGGCCCCGGCCTCCGGCCCCGGCCTCCGGCCCCGGCTCCGGCCCCGGCCTCCGGCCCCGGCTCCGGCCCCGGCCTCCGGCCCCGGCCTCCGGCCCCGGCCTCCGGCCCCGGCCTCCGGCCCCGGCTCCGGCCCCGGCCTCCGGCCCCGGCCTCCGGCCCCCGGCTCCGGCCCCCGGCTCCGGCCCCGGCCTCCGGCCCCGGCCTCCGGCCCCCGGCTCCGGCCCCCGGCTCCGGCCCCGGCCTCCGGCCCCGGCCTCCGGCCCCTGGCCCCGGCTCCGGCCCCTGGCCCCGGCCCCTGGCCCCGGCTCCGGGCTCCGGCCCCGGGCTCCGGCCCCGGCCTCCGGCCCCGGCCTCCGGCCCCGGCCTCCGGCCCCGGCCTCCGGCCCCGGCCTCCGGCCCCGGCCTCCGGCCCCTGGCCCCGGCTCCGGGCTCCGGCCCCGGGTGCCGAGGCTCGACGGGCCCCGGCCTCGGGTCTCCGGGCCCCGGCCTCGGGTCTCCGGGCCCCGGCCTCGGGTCCCCGGGCCCCGGTCTCGGGCTCCGGTCCCCGGCCCCCGGCCTCGGGCTCCGGCCCTGAGCTTCCGGCCTCCGAGGCCCGAGGTTCGACGGGCCCCGGGCGTCAACACCCCGTGGCCCCAACTCCCCACGCCCGCCCCACCGTTCACCTCCCCTTCACCACCCCGTCGCCGACGTCACTTCCCACCCTCCGCGCGACCTCCTAACCTCAGGCGCCACCCTCATTCGCATCCCCATGCCCACATGCCCCTATCCGAAAGGCGATCGCGCTTATGCGCCCTCAACGGACGCGCAACGCAAGACGGTTGGTACACAGACTTGCCGCCGCCCTCACAACCACCGCCCTCGCGCTGGCGGTTCCCGCCCCGGCCACCGCCGTCCAGGCGGCTGCAGAGCGACCGTCCTCGCTCGTGGACCCCCTGATCGGCTCCGCGAACGGCGGCAACACCTACCCCGGCGCCACCCTCCCGTACGGCATGATCGCCTGGTCCCCGACCAGTACGACGGGCGACCAGACCAGCACGGGCGCGGCCAACGGCTACCAGTACGGCGTCACCCGCATCCGCGGTCTGAGCCTCACCCATGTCAACGGCGCCGGCTGCAACCCGGGCGCCGCGGGGGACGTACCGATCATGCCGTTCGTCGGGGACGTCACCTCCTCGCCGTCGGCGGACACCAGGGACGCCGTCTACGCCGCCGACTTCTCGCACGCCGACGAGAAGGCCGTGCCCGGGCGCTACACGCTCGGTCTGAAGTCGGGCGCGAAAGCCGACCTCGCGGTGAGCAGGCGCGCCGGGGTCGCCGACTTCACCTTCCCGAGCGACAAGCCCGCGAACCTCCTCTTCCGCGTCTCCAACTCCCTCAACGGCAGCGAGAACGCGCACATCGACATCGACGCCGCCCACCGCAAGGTGACCGGCTGGGTGCTCACCGGCGCCTTCTGCGGGCGGCGCGCCAACGGCGGCGTCAACAACCGCAAGAGCTACTACAAGCTCTACTTCAGCGCCTCCTTCGACCGCGCCTTCGCCACCACCGGCACCTGGCACGACAGCACACTCTCACCCGGCTCGATCACCGACTCCGGAGGCGAGGGGTACGCGACCGGCGCCGACCGCGCGGGACGCGGTTCCGGCGGCTGGGTCGGCTTCGACACATCCTCCGACAACGATGTCCGGATGCGGATCGGCATCTCGTACGTCAGCCAGGCGGGCGCCGAGACCAACCTCCGCCGGGAGATCCCGCCGCGCGCGACCGTCGCCGACGTGGCCGAGACCGGCGCGCGGGCCTGGGACCGGGAGCTGGACACCGTACGCGTCGAGGGCGGTGAGCCGGCCCGCCGTACGGCCTTCTACACCGCGCTCTACCACGCCCTCATGCAGCCGAACCTGATCAGCGACACCGACGGCCGCTACTACGGCATGGACGGCGCCGTGCACCGGCTGGCGCGCGGACAGCGGGCCCAGTACAGCAACTTCTCCGGCTGGGACCAGTACCGGGCGCAGATACAGCTGCTCGCCCTGCTGAAACCCACGGTCGCGGGCGACTTCGCCCAGTCGCTCTACAACTTCGCCCGCCAGAACGGCGGAGTCTGGGACCGCTGGGTGCACATCAGCGGCGCCACCCACGTCATGACCGGCGACCCGTCGGCCGCGACCCTCGCCACCTTCTACGCCATGGGGGTACGCAACTTCGACTACGAGGGCGCCTTCGACTCGCTCCTGAGGCAGGCCACCGTCCCCCATCCCGACGGCCTCCTGGACGCCGGCTGCCCGGGCCAGTGCGTCGGCCAACGCCCCAACCTGGCCCAGTACTTGACCTCGCACTACGCCGCCCAGGACGTGTGCCACTGCTGGGGCGGCGCCGCCGAGACCCTGGAGGACGCCGTCGCCGACGACGCGCTCGCCCGGTGGGCCAAGCTGCTCGGCCGGGACACCGAGGCCGCCGCCCTCGCCGAACGCGGCGCCTACTGGCGCAACGTCTTCAACCCGAACGCGACTGCCACCGGCGGCTACATCCAGGCCCGCAACCTCGACGGCTCCTGGGTGACCCCCTTCAGCCCCGGCAGCGACCGCGGCTTCGCCCAGGGCACGAGTGCCACCTACACCTGGATGGTGCCCCAGGACGTCCAGGGCCTGGCCGCCGCGATGGGCGGCCGCGAACAGGCCGCCGCCCGTCTCGACGGCTTCTTCCACAACGCGGACGGCTCCTGGTCCGTCCGGGGCGGCGACGCGCTGCGCTACGACCCCACCAACGAGCCCGGAATCCACGCCCCTTGGCTCTACAACGCCCTGGGACAGCCCTCGAAGACCCAGGCGACCGTACGCCAGATCCTGAACACCGTGTACGGCACCGGGCCCTCGGGTCTGCCCGGCAACGACGACCTCGGCACCATGTCGGCCTGGGGCTGTACCCGCAGACCCCGGGCAGCGCGAACCTGCTCCTGGGTGCCCCGGTCTTCACCTCCGCCGTGCTGGACCGCCCGGGCCGCACCGACATCAGGATCAGCGCGCCCGAGGCCGACAGCACGCATGCGTACGTCGATGCCGTGCGCCTCAACGGCCGTACTGAACCCAGGTCTTGGGTCGGCCCCGGTCTGACCCTGCGGGGCGGCACGCTCTCCTTCGGTCTCGCCGAGCAGCCGGACACCGGCTGGGCGACCGACCCGGCGGACCTGCCGAACTGACCGACCGGACAAGCCCGTTGGCGGCACGCGTACGCTCCGCGTGCCGCCAACGGGGGAGTTCACCAACACCGTTTCAGGAGAGGCATGTTCAGGCTGTGTGCAGGGTCAAGCCGTACCGGCTGAGGATCTCGTTGATGGGCTGGAACCAGGTCTGGCCCCCGCTGGTGCAGTTGCCCCAGCCGCCGGAGGTGACGCCCTGCGCCTGGTCGCCGCTGATGAACGAGCCGCCGGAGTCGCCCGGTTCGGCGCAGACGCTCGTCTTGGTCATCTGATAGACCGCGCCCTGGCTGTAGTTGACGGTCTCGTTGAGGCCCTGCACCGTCCCGCAGTGCCAGTGCGTGGTCGACCCCGACCGGCAGATGGAGGTGCCGACAGGTGCCACGGCCGAGCCGCGCACGAGCCGATCGGGGATCGTGCCCCAGCCGAGCACGACCGGGACGGTCCACCAGCCGCTGCCCACGTTGACCCAGGCGTAGTCGTCGCCGGGGAACGAGGAGCCCTGGAAGTTGCCGATGTAGGACCGGTCCCAGCCGCTGACCCCGGCGCCGGTGCTGCCGCAGTGTCCGGCGGTCACGAATCCGCCGTACACCGAAAACCCTATGGAACAGCGGACGTTGCCCGTGTAGTACGGGTCGCCGCCGACGGTTCCGGCGGCGAAGGTGCTCGGGGCGGAGGCGGTCTTCTCGACCGTGACGGGACCCGCGGCACGGGCGCGGTCGAGGAACCGCTCGACATCGTTGTCGCCCTGTCGGCCGGCGACGACGGTCACGACGACCGCGCCGCCCTTCGGGTCGACGTGCCAGCCGCTGACTCCGTCGGGCGCGTCCAGCTTGTCGAGGCGGGCCCGCGTGGCGTCGAGCTGGCGGGCGCTGTGTGCTGCCGTGCGGACGGTCGCGCCGGTGGCCCGGACGGCGCTGAGGGTGGCGGGGGAGGCGTCCGAGGTGACGGCGACGGACAGCCGGCCGCTGTCGGCGTCGAACCAGGAGCCGCCGTAGGAGGCACCGGCGGCCCGGCGGGCCTTCGGCTCGGCGGCCGTCGCCGTCTTCTCGGCGGCGAGGCGCGCCTCGGCCTGCGGCTTCGTCAGCCCGAAGTCGCGCTGCATGGCGGCGAGAAGCCCGGCGGAGGCCGGTGCCTCGGTGGTTGTTGTCGTCCTGGCGGTGGGGGAGGAGTCGGCGGCGGCGGGCATGACGCCCGTTGTGGCGAAGGTGCCGAGCATGAGCAGTGTCGCGGCCAGGGAGGCGCGCGTGATCGTCCTGCGTCTCAAGGGAGTTGCCCTTCGTTGTTCCAGCAAGGTGGGGTGGAACGGCGGTACTCTGAGAGCGCTCTCACACGTGTGGCTCGGCAGAGCCTAGCGGCTGACCATTGGCAGGTCCATACCAATGTGCGCCACGGTGATGTCCACGGCGTCGATGTCGCCCAACGGCGTGACCGTGCCCGAGGCCTGAGGTGGCGACGCGGCGAGCAGCGCGTCCACGGGAGTACGGGAACGCGCGGGCCCCACCGCCGTTCCGAACCAATGCGCCGGGGTGGTGTCACCCGGGCGGCACGGCTGACGAGCGATCAGACGAGGCCCGCCAGAGCCGTGAGCGTCCGCTCGCCCGCCGGATCACCGACGGTGGCCGGCACCAGGGCGATCTCGTCCAGCCCGGCGTCGGCATAGGCGTCGGTCCGGGCGCGTACGGCGTCGATGTCGCCCACCAGTGCGACCGTGCCCGCGGCCTGAGGCGGCAATGCGGCGAGCAGCGCGTCCGTCGGGGCACCGGAACGCGCGAGTTCCACCGCCGTTCCGAAGCCGGCCGTGGCGAACGCTTCGCTGTAGCCCGGTACGGCCAGATAGCCGACGACACTCCGCAGGACCTGGTCGAGCGACTCGGGCCCGGGGTCGACGGCGACCGGCAGCCAGGCCGCCAGTCGGGGTGGCGAGACGCGGCCCGCCCGCTTCGACGCCGCGTCCAACTTGCCCCGCAGCTCACGCACTTGCTCGGGGGAGACGACGTCGAGAACCATCCGGTCGGCGTGCGCGGCCGCCACGGAGATCGCCCGGTCGCCGAACGCCGCCACCGTGAGCGGGCCCCCGGGCGGCCGATGTCGCCGCAGGAAGACGCTCCCGGGCACGAGCGGCTCGCCCGGCTCCCCGTGCAGGAGACTCCGTACCGCCTCCGCGCTGTGCGCGAGCGCCGCCGCAGGCCGGACTCGGGGCACTCCGTGCACGCCTTCGACGACCCGCCTGCTGGAGGTCCCCAGCGCGACCCCGACCGGGCGCCCCACGACAGCGGCGACGGAGGCCGCGCCCCGCGCGATCGTCAGCGGATCGCGTACGGAGACGGGTACGGGACCGGCCGTCAGGGCGACGCGCCCGGTCGCGAGGCCGATGGCCGTGGCGAGGACGAACGCGTCCCACGTCGGCCCCTCACCGGCCCACACCTCGCGGTACCCGAGCCGGTCGGCGACCACCCCGACCCGCACCGGCTCGTCGACCGGACCGCCGTCCTCACGCGCCGCGGCGACCACGCTGAAGTCCATGAACTCACGGTAGGGGGTGACGTGTTGAGGGCGACGGCCCTTTCGGAGAGCGACGGCCCGTTTCAGGGAGCCGTACGCACGGACCCCTGCGGGCCATTCGGACGGGGCTGTCTGTCGGGCCCTTCACCGGCCAGCCAGTCGGCGACGGAGTGGGCGATCGGCTGCCCGGTGTCCATCTCGACGAAGCCGAACTGGCCCGACTGGTTGCATTCGAGGAACCACCAGATGCCGTCGGCGTCCTCGGCGAAGTCGAAGGCCCCGTAGGCGAGTTCGGCCTCTCCCAGATACCGCTGCACGGCCTCGGTGATGCGCGGCGACACCTCGACCGGCCGCCAGGGCTCGTCCGAGGGCGCGAAGCGGACGTCGACGTCGTCCGGGTGGGCGTCCGGCGCGACCGCCTTGCGTGCGGCGAGGATCCGGTCGCCGACCGCCGTCAGACGGATGTCGGCCCGCTTGTCGACCCGGCGTTGCAGCAGGGTCGGCCCGAAGGCCACGGCGGTGAAGTCGACATCCGGTGCCACCCTGCTCGTCGGCACCACCCTGGGCGGCTCCTGCGGATGCGACCCGGAGACCGGCTTGACGACCAGGTCGGGAAACCGCTGTGCGAAATCACGGGCGGCCTGCGGGAACGTGGTGATCAGCGTCGCCGGCACCGGAAGTCGGCTGCGCTGGGCGAGATGCAGCTGCCAGGGCTTGTGGCGGGCCCGGCGAGCCGCGTCGGGATGGTTCATCCAGCGCGCGCCGGTACCCCGGAGCATGCCGTAGAAGGCCTGCGAGGCCTCCTCGGTGAGCCAGCCGGACGGCTCGCTGGCCCGCGCCCCCGGAACCCCCGGCCTGCGCACCCACACGGACCGCAGCCCGCCCATGCTGACCAGCCGCCCGCCGACGGACAGATGCCCGCGAAAAGCGCCGTGCACATACTCGCCGGACAGGGCGACATCGCCGGGCAGATCGGCGGGATCGAGCCGGACCACGGGAATACCCGTGCTGTTCAGCCGGGCCACCACGAGATCCGCCGTCACATCCTGTTCGGACGTCAGAACCAGGACCGTCATCGAGTCAGATCCATGTTCAGTCGTCGAAGTGTGTCTTGGAACCGGCGGTCGACGTAGTGGCCCCGAATTCACGCATCACAGCCTGGTCATGAGCCGCTATCCGCCCGCCCGGAAGCACGTTCAACTGCAGTGCGCAGTCATAGCTGTACGGAGTGCTCACCTCCAACTGCTCAGCTGGGCGCGCGTAGTTCAGAACGAACAGCTGCATCGCTTCTCCTCGATCGGCGACGACGTCGGTCAAGTGGACGCTGACACTCCGGGATTACCGTCCCGTCCCCCGTGCCCCGCCTCCAAGGAGTTATACGAATCGAACGAGTGAATGGTTGCCTCATCTTGTGTACAACCGCGTCCGGACAGCTCTCCGTAGTCCGCGCACCACGCTCCGCAGGTCGCGGGGCCGAGGCGCGGCAGGATCAGAGGGAACGGAGGGGGATCAGTGGCGTCCCAGACCGCCACTGCCGAAGGAGCCGCTGGAACCGGGGTCCCAGCGCCCCCGCTGCTGGTCCTTGCGTCGTTTCGTCGACGCGGGGTGGAGTTCGTACGGCATGAGCCGTTCCCGCTCGGCCGCCGCGCGCGGCATTTCGTCGGGCTCCCTCATCTCGCGGACCTCGTGGACGGGACCGGAGGGCGGGAGTGTGGGTTGTTCGTCGGGGCGGGGCCGGGCGGATTCCCGGTCCCGGACCCGCATGCCGAACCAGAAGGCCCAGATCAGTGCACCAGCGATGAACAGGCCCGCGATAAATGCGGCCGTTACGTTGAGTAGATCGCTCGACGCGGCCAGTAGTTCAGACGTTGCCGTACTCATGTCTCAATTATCGCCGACGCATATGAATACGCGTCTGAAATGACCCTGAGAAATCGCTGTCCGGCTCTTGTTCGTTCTTTGTGCGGTCGGGGGCGGTCAAGGCTTCAGGGCGACCGCACCGAATTGCGGAAGAGTAGCGGCGGAGTCGCTCTCCGTACGCCACTGAGCGCAGGAGACGAGCCCCGGGTCGAGAAGATCCAGGCCGTCGAAGAAAGCGGCGACCTCTCCACGGGGACGTGCGGTGATCGGCGGGGTGGCGTTCTCGTTCCAGAACTTCATCGCCTCGATATTTCCCTCACCGCCGAGCTCCGAGTCGGTCGTCGGGTGCGTCAGCACCAGATAGCTGCCCGAGGGCACCGACGCCATGACCTTGCGCACGATGTCCTGCGCCTGGCCGGTGTCGAGCACGAAGTTCAGGATGCCGAGCATCATGACGGCCACGGGCCGGTCGAAGTCGAGGGTCTCCGCGGCGCGGGCGACGATGGCGTCGGGGTGGTGGACGTCCGCGTCGATGTAGTCCGTGGCCCCCTCGCCGGTGCCGGTCAGCAGCGTCCGGGCGTGCGCGAGCACGATCGGGTCGTTGTCGACGTACACGATCCGCGACTCGGGCGCGATGCGCTGGGCGATCTCATGGGTGTTGTCCACCGTGGGCAGCCCCGTCCCGATGTCCAGGAACTGCCGTACTCCCCGCTCGGTGACCAGGAAGCGCACGGCTCGCCCGAGGAAGGCGCGGTCCGCGCGGGCCACGCTGCGGATCAGCGGGAACATGGCGTCGATGTGGTCCCCGACCGCCTGGTCGACGACGTAGTTGTCCTTGCCGCCGATCCAGTAGTTCCACACCCTCGCGTTGTGGGCCACCGAGGTGTCCAGCCGGCCGCGTCCCTCTGACGTGCTGCCCTGCTCGCTCACGCCGTTTCCTTTCGTCACTTCCCGCACCCCGCACGGACGTTGACCCGCACCCGGCCGTCAACATCGTTCGCGCCTACGAGGGTGATCTTATGACCGGGCTCTCCGGGGCCAGGGCGGGAGGCAGCGGGAAGGGGTGCTGCCGCAGGCCGCGGGCGGCCTCTAGTCTCGCCGGACAGGCCCCAGCGGAGCGGGAGACCGGGAGAGAACACGGATGGATCACTACGACTACGACCTCGGTACCCACGGGCGGACCGTGACGACGTCGTCCGCCGAGGCCCAGAAGTGGTTCGACCGGGGCCTGGTGTGGACGTACGGCTTCCACCACGAGGAGGCCGTCGCCTGTTTCGAGGCCGCCGCCGCTGCCGACCCCGACTGCGCCATGGCCCACTGGGGCATCGCGTACGCCCTCGGCCCGAACTACAACAAGCCGTGGGAGTTCTTCGACGGCGAGGACCTCGCGGCGACCGTCGCCCGCACCCACGCCGCCGTAGAACTCGCGCAGCGCAAGGCGACCGGTGCCACACCTGTCGAACAGGCTCTGATCGGCGCCCTGCGGGCCCGCTACCCGCAGGCGGAGGCCGTCGAGGACTGCTCGGTGTGGAACGAGCCGTACGCGGACAGCATGCGCACGGCGTACGAACTCGCCCCCGACGACCTCGACGTGGCCACCCTGTACGCCGACGCGCTGATGAACCTCACCCCCTGGCAGCTGTGGGACGTACGCACCGGCGAGCCCGCCGAAGGCTCGCGCACCCTCGCCGCCAAGGCCGTCCTGGAGCGGGCGATCGCGACCGACGCCGGCTCACACCACCCGGGCCTCCTGCACCTCTACATCCACCTGATGGAGATGTCCACCACCCCGGAGACCGCCCTGCCCGCCGCCGACCGGCTGCGCGGCCTGGTCCCCGACGCCGGCCACCTCCAGCACATGCCCACCCACCTGGACGTGCTCTGCGGCGACTACCGGCGCGTGGTCGCGGACAACAGCACGGCGATCGTCGCCGACGAGAAGTTCCGTGCCCGGTCGGGCGCGATGAACTTCTACACCCTCTACCGGTCGCACAACCACCACTTCAAGATCTACGGCGCGATGTTCCTGGGCCAGTCCAGGACCGCGCTGGAGGCCGCCGCACAACTGGAGGCCTCCATCCCGGAGGAGCTGCTTCGGGTGGAGAGCCCGCCCATGGCCGACTGGCTGGAGGGCTTCCTCGCCATGCGGGTCCATGTGCTGATCCGGTTCGGCCGCTGGGCGGACATCCTCGAACTGCCGCTGCCCGCCGACCCGTCGCTGTACTGCGTGACGACGGCGATGATCCGGTACGCCCGAGGGGTCGCCCTCTCCGCCACCGGCCGCATCACGGAGGCCGAGGCGGAGCGCGAACTGTTCCGCGCGGCGGTCGGCCGGGTCCCGGAGACCCGGATGCTGTTCAACAACACCTGCGCCGATGTCCTGGCCGTCGCGTCGGCGATGCTCGACGGTGAACTGGAGTACCGGAAGGGCGACTTCGACGCGGCGTTCGCCTCGCTGGAGCGGTCGATCTCGCTGGACGACAACTTGCCGTACGACGAGCCGTGGGGGTGGATGCAGCCGACTCGGCACGCGTACGGGGCGTTGCTGCTCGAACAGGGGCGGGTCGCCGAGGCGGAGGCGGTCTATCGGGCCGATCTCGGCCTCGATGACACGCTTCCGCGTGCGGTGCAGCATCCCGGCAACGTGTGGGCGTTGCACGGGTTTCATGAGTGTCTGGTCCGGCTGGGGCGGGTGGGGGAGGCGGGGATTGTTGCTCAGCAGTTGAAGATTGCGGTTGCTTTGGCGGATGTGCCGATCCGGGCGTCGTGCTTTTGTCGTTTGGACGTCGGTTGTTGTTAGGGGCTTCGGTCGTTCGTCGTCTGCGGGGCGGTGGGGGCTGGTCGCGCAGTTCCCCGCGCCCCTGTAGGCGTGCCCTTGTGGGCCCTCGTCGGTGCCTTCTGGTCTGCCTTTGCGGGCGGTGACCTTCCGTGGAGGGCGGGCTAGCGTCCGTGTGTGAGTGACGACAACGCCCGGCAGGGCCCCCGTCGGCGTGGGCCGGGTTTCTTCACGCTGATGGTGTTGCCGTGTCTGGTGACCCTCGCTGTCGTCGCCGGATTTCTTGCCCTGACGGGTGGTCTGCCCGGGGGTGGGTCCTCGGGCGCGGACACGCGGCAGGGCATCGCGGGTGGCGTCAACGAGACCTACGGGCCGTGGCTGCGCAAGGCCGCCGCCTGCACCGTCGTCGCACCCTCCGTGCTCGCCGCCCAGATCGACCAGCTCACCGGCTGGCGCGACGACACCGGCGAACTCACGGGCGAGCAGGGCATCGCCGGATTCACCACCGCCCAGTGGCGGACCTGGGGCAAGGACGACGACGGCAACGGCACCGCCTCACCGCGTGACGAGGCCGACGCCATCATGGCCCTCGGCCGCCAGGACTGCTCCCTCGCCCGGAAGATCACGGACCTCAGAACCGAGGGCACCGTCAACGGCGAACTGGTGGACCTCACCCTGGCCGCGTACGCCGTGGGAATCGACGAGGTCACCGAAGCGGGACGCGTGCCCGACGGCGCCCGGACCTACCTCGCCGAGGTCAAGGAACTGCTCCCGCGCTACGAGACGTTCGACCGGGAACCCGTGACCGGCGGTGGACCGGCGGACGCGATCCTCGCCGCCCCCGTGAGCACCCTCGTCATCACCTCCCCCTTCGGATCACGTCAGCACCCGCTCACCGGCGTGACCAAACTCCACACCGGCGTGGACTTCGGCGCGCCCCAGGGAGCGCAGGTCTTCGCCGCCCGCCAGGGCCAGGTGGTCTTCGCGGCCATGACCAAGGCGTACGGCAACCGCGTCGTCATCGACCACGGCACGATCGAGGGCAAGCGCCTGGAGACGACGTACAGCCATCTGTCCGCGTTCGACGTCACCGCAGGACAGACGGTGTCCGCGGGCACCACGATCGGCCGGGTCGGCTCCACCGGCCTGTCCACCGGCCCCCACCTGCACTTCGAGGTGATCTACGACGGCTACTACGCCGATCCGCAGCCCTGGCTGGCGGCGAACTGACCCGTCCCTGACCCGTCCGGTCAGCCGTGGGCGTGCAGTCCGTCGAGGAGCGGGTGGTGGCTGTGCCGCCAGCCGCCGCCGACCCGGCGCGCGTCGGCCAGATGCGGGTGCCCGGCGGGCAGACCGGCGTGCTCGTGCTCGACGGGTGCGGGCTCCCTCGCAGGCCACAGACGTACGGCGAGCAGCGCGCCCCCGAGCGCGACGGCACCCAGAGCGAACACCGCGAACCGGAGCCCCGCCACCGCGCCGAGCCAGCCGGCCAGCGGATACGTGAGCAGCCAGCAACTGTGCGACAGGGAGAACTGGGCCGCGAACGCGGACGTCCGCTCCTCGGCCGGCGCCGCCCGACGGATCAGCCGCCCGGTCGGAGTGAGCACCATCGAACAGGCGGCACCGAACGTGGCCCAGACGGTCAGCAGCGAGGGCCAGCGCCAACTGCCGTCGCCCGCCGAGGTGATGGCGCCGAGCGCGACGAAGACGGCGGTGAGCAGGAGCGCTCCCCGCAGCATCACCGTACGGTCCGGTATTCGCTCGAGAACCCGGGGCAGGAGCAGCGCCACGACCATCGAGCCCGCCCCGAACGCGCCGAGCGCGAGAGGTACGTCGGAGGCGCTCCGGCCGAGCAGGTCACGGACGTACACCACCGTGTTGACGGTGACCATGGCGCTCGCGGCGGCCACCGCCAGGTCGAGGGCGAGCAGGGCGCGCAGCTGGGGGACGGCGAGGAAGAGCCGAATTCCGGTGGTCGCCCTGGCGTACACGCCGCCGGTGGGCGGGGCGGTGGCGGCGACGACGCGTTTGGGCAGGACTGCGGAGGTGACCAGGGCGGCCGAGGCCAGGAAGCCGGCCACTGTGCCGAGGAACAGCCAGTTGTACGTGATCAGTGACAGCAGCGCGGCGGCGAGGGCCGGGCTGAACAGGCTCTCCAGGTCGTAGGCGAGCCGGGACAGGGACAGGGCCCGGGTGTAGTCGCGTTCGGCGGGCAGTACGTCCGGTACGACGGCCTGGAAGGTCGGGGTGAACGCGGCCGACGCGGCCTGCAACAGGAAGATCAGGACGTACACCTGCCAGACCTGGTCCACGAACGGCAGCAGCAGCGCGACCCCGGCCCGCGTGAGATCCGACCCCACCAGCAGCGCGCGCCGCGGCAGCCGGTCGGCGACCGCGCCGACGGCCGGGGCGATGACGACGTAGGCCACCATCTTGACCGCGAGTGCCGTGCCCAGCACCGAACCGGCGTCGGCGCCCGCGAGGTCGTACGCGAGGAGGGCGAGGGCGACCGTCGCCAGGCCGGTGCCGGTCAGGGCGACGAGCTGGGCGGTGAAGAGGTGGCGGTAGGTGCGGTTGCGGAGGATCGAGAGCATGCGGCGGTCCCTGGGCGGTTGCGGGGAACGGGCGAGACCCTTCACGACTATATCTACAGGTGCGCACCTACGCACATATGGGCGAGGAGGGAAGAGGATGGAAGGGGAGGGAAGAGGAGGGAATCCGGGAATCGGTGAGCGGTCGCTCTCGACGGACCGTCCTCCCTCTACCCTGAGGGCATGCCTGCTCGCGAGACCTTGCCATCTGCGGCCGATGCGCATCTGCGTGCCCCGGACAGTGCGCGGCTCGCGGAGGCGACCAAGGTGTTCGCGCTGCTGTCCGATGTGACGCGGCTGCATCTGCTGTGGCTGCTGGCGCAGGGCGAGTCGGACGTCGGTTCGCTCACGGAGCGGTGTGAGGCGTCGCGGACGGCGGTGAGCCAGCATCTGGCGAAACTGCGGCTCGCGGGGTTGGTGGAGACGCGGCGGGAGGGGCGGTACGTGCACTACAGCTTGCGTGATGGGCACTTGCGGCGCCTGGTCATGGAGGCGCTGAGCCATGCGGACCACAGGGTGAGCGGCAAGGCGGCGCACGACTGAGGGATCTCCTCGCCCCCGCCGCCCCTACCCGTTCCCATCCTTCTGGGGGCTGCGCCCCCAGACCCCCGCTACGGCCCTGAACGGGCCTTGTCCTCAAACGCCGGACGGGCTAAAAGGTCAAGCCCCGGCCGGCGTTTGAGGACAACCATGCTCAGCCCACCCTTTTTCCCCGCCCACCCGCCCCCGCCGCACTTCAGCACCGGCCGTCACCCTCCAGCCCGTCCGGCGTTTGAGGACGAGCGCGTTCAGCGCGACAGGGGGGGTCTGGGGGCGCAGCCCCCAGAAGGATGGGAACGGGTAGGGGCGGCGGGGGCGAGAAAAGCGGCTACTGCTGGGTGGCTCCCCGGCGGCGTACCAGATAGACAGCCGCACCCGCCACCACGGCCACGGCCGCCCCGATGCCTATCCAGACACCCGCCGACACCCCACCGTCGTCCTCGCTCGCCGTCGCCTCCACGTCCGGGGAGGCCGACGCCTTCGTGGGCTCGGCACTCGGCGTCGGCGTCGGCGTCGCCGACGGCGTCTCGCTCGGCGACGGGCTACCGATCGGCTTCGCGCCAGGCGCCGCCGCCTTCAGCTTCAGCACCGGCGCCGGCTGCTCCCCACCCTCGTCCAGCTCGATCCACCGATCGACACTGCCGTCGCTGTACGTCTGCAGCGACTTGAAGGCGAGCTGCTTCGCATCGGGAAGCTGCCGTACGACGACGGAGTACTCCGCGCTCACGCCGGTCTTGAGGGCCGGGCCCTTGACCGTGTAGCCGTCGTCGGCGGTGGCGAACTTCCAGCCCTTGGGACCTTCGCCGTACGTCACGTCGCCGGGCGCGATGCCCTCCGGCAGGATCACGCGGACCTCGGCGATCCCGGCGCTGTCGGACTCCGCCTCCGCGTGGAAGGAGATCTCGACGTTCTCGGCGAGGGCCTGCGCCTTGTCGGACTCGACCTCCATATGGGCGGCGGCCGGCCCGGCGGTGAGGAGGACGAGGGCGGTGGCAGCGGCGGCGGTGAGGGCCAGGCGCCGTGCGGTGAAGTGCTGGGTGGTGGCAGTGAACATGGTGTTCTCCGGGTCTTTCCGGGCGTGCGGTGACACGGAACGGCTGACTCGCGGCGGGCCGTTCCGGCAGGGTCAGGGTCAGTTGGCGATCGCGAGCCACGCCGCCGGAGGACCCCGTCGTACCACCACGTCCGAGAGAAGCGCCGCTCTGAACAGCGGCGATTCCGTCCGGCGCGGGTGGCGCACCCGCGATCCGCGCCCGGCCGAGGTCGGCCGGCCGTCGAGCAGCGCCCGTACCGTCGCGATCCGCGTCCGTACCGCGTCGACCGCCCCGGTCAGACCGCGCGCCAGCGACCAGCAGGCCGCGTCCGCCCGGTGCAGCAGCACGGCGACGAGCACGGCGGCCACGGCATGCAGGACCGTCATCGCCCCCGAGTCGTGCAGCCACTCCGGCCAGGCCCCATGAGCGGGCATCGCGTGATGCGCGTGCGTGGGCATGTCCGTGGCCGTGACCGCCGTGTGGCGTGCGTGCGTGGCCGACAGCCACACATGCAGTCCGCACTGCGCCGTCGCGCTCGTCACCACCACCGCGGCCAGCGAACGCGGGCGCCGCGTACCGGCCAGCCCCACCACGAACAGCAGCGCCGCCGCCGTCACGCTCGACCGCCACGGAGCCGGCCCCTCGGCGACCAGATGATGCGCGCTGACCCCGAGCACCGTACCGACGACCGCGAACACCGCTGCCCGGAACACGGGCAGTGGCGCGGAGTGCGTCGTCGTCGGCGTACGGGGCATGGTCATGATCCGCCCATCATCGACCATGCGGAGGCCGGGCAGGGGTCGGGTCTCAGGAATTTCTCATTCCTTTCCCATGGCGGACCCAGGCTTTGGTCACAGAATGGTCAAGCACCCAAGGGGGATTCGAGGGGCGTGCGGGTTCTGTACACCGGGGGATCAAGGAGGCACAGTCATGGTCCTGGTCGGTCCGGAAGTACGCCGAGTGGCCCGCGGGTTGAGGCGGCGGGTACGGCGGCTCGCGGAGCCCTCTGTGCCGCAGTCGGCCCACCGGCTCGTCCCGGACCCGGTGTTCGTGATCTCCTCCGTGCGCTCCGGCTCCACACTCCTGCGGGTCCTGCTCAACAGTCACCCCCAGATCCGCGCGCCCCACGAGATGCACCTGCGCACCCTGTCGGTCGACCTCACCAAGCCGTACACCGGCAAGGCCATGGCCCAACTCGACCTCGACCAGCGCGAGTTGGAGCATCTGCTGTGGGACCGGGTCATGCACCGGGAACTCGTGCGCAGCGGCAAGCAGATCATCGTCGACAAGACACCGGGCAACGCCGGATTCTGGGAGCGGCTCGCGGAGGGCTGGCCGCAGGCCCGGTACGTCTTCCTGCTGCGCCACCCCGCGTCGATGGTGAGTTCCCTGATCAACAACCGCCCCGACCGCGACCTGGACGCGACCGTCCGCGAGGTGCGCATGTACGTGAAGGCGGTCGAGGCGGCCCGCAACGGGCTGGACGGTCTCACGGTCCGCTACGAGGACCTGACGGAGCGGCCCGAGGCGGTCACCCGGGAGCTGTGTACGTATCTCGGTGTGCCCTGGACACCGAAGATGCTCGACTACCGCAAGGGCGACCACGGCCCCTTCGTGCCGTTCATCGGCGACTGGAGCGAGAACATCAAGTCCGGGAAGATCCAGAAGGCCCGCCCGCTCCCGGACGCGGAGGAGGTCCCGGAGGCGCTGCGCGACCTCGCCCGCGCCTGGGGGTACGCCTGTTGAGCCGGAGGTGAGCCGGCCACCCGGGTGGCGCTGACCGGGGCTCCCGGCGACGCGGGGGCAGGCCCGGGCCGTGTTCCGTGCCACGTGGGGCCCGTACGGCGCCGTGGCGGGTGGCCGGTGATGCGGCGCGCGTGGCCAAGTCGCCCGTGCCGACGGCCCGTTGCGCGGTGACGGCCCTGGCGTCGAGGGGTATGCCCTCTGCAGGCGCGGCGATCCCGGTCGACTTCCGGCGGGCGAAGGCGAGGCGGTTCGGGCTCTGCGGCTCGATGTCCCGCACAGGGGCCCGCACGGACCTCCCTTGCCCTCAGCGGTCCCCGGCGCCGAATGCCTTCAGGATGCGTTCGGCCGCGAGCGTTGCCGTCAACTCGCCGTCCCTCACCTGCCGTTCGAGGTCGGGCGTGACGGCTCGTACGCCCTCGTCCGCGTGCAGGCGGCCCAGCAGCTCGTCGCGGACCATCGTCCAGGTCCAGTCGACCTGCTGGTCACGGCGTTTGGCGGCGAGGCGGCCGGTCGAGTCGAGCAGGACGCGGTGCTGTTCGAGGCGGTCCCAGACGGTGTCCAGGCCGGTCGACTCGCGGGCGCTGCACGTCAGGACGGGTGGTGTCCAGGCCGTGTCCCTGCCGTGCATCAGCCGCAGGGCACCTGCCAACTCCCGTGCCGCCGACTGGGCGTCGCGCTCGTGCGGGCCGTCCGCCTTGTTGACGGCGAGGACGTCCGCCAGTTCCAGGACGCCCTTCTTGATGCCCTGGAGCTGGTCGCCGGTGCGGGCCAGCGTCAGCAGCAGGAACGAGTCGACCATGTTCGCGACCGCCGTCTCGGACTGGCCGACGCCGACCGTCTCCACCAGCACCACGTCGTAACCCGCCGCCTCCATCACCACGATCGACTCGCGCGTCGCCTTGGCGACCCCGCCGAGCGTGCCGGCCGTGGGGGAGGGACGGATGAACGCCGCCGGGTCCACCGCCAGGCGTTCCATCCGGGTCTTGTCGCCCAGGATCGAGCCGCCCGTGCGGCTGGACGACGGGTCCACCGCGAGCACCGCCACCCGGTACCCGAGCCCGGTCAGCATCGTGCCGAACGCGTCGATGAAGGTCGACTTCCCGACCCCCGGCACCCCGCTGACCCCGATCCGCCGCGCCCGGCCGCTGTGCGGGAGCAGCGCCGTCAGCAACTCCTGCGCCAGCGACCGGTGTTGGAGGCGCGTCGACTCGACGAGCGTGATCGCACGCGCCACGATCGCCCGCTTCCCGTCGAGCACGCCCTTGACGTACGCGTCGAGATCGATCACAGGTCGTGCCCGAGGTCGGCAGAGAGCCGCTGGACCAGGTCGTACGCCGCGTCCGGGATCACCGTCCCGGGCGGGAACACGGCCGCCGCGCCCATCTCCAGCAGGGTCGGCACGTCCTGCGGCGGGATCACCCCCCCGACGACGATCATGATGTCCTCCCGGCCCTCCGCCGCCAGCTCCTCGCGCAGCGCCGGTACGAGGGTGAGGTGCCCGGCGGCCAGCGAGGACACCCCGACGATGTGCACGTCCGCCTCCACCGCCTGCCGTGCCACCTCGCCCGGCGTCTGGAACAGCGGGCCGACGTCGACGTCGAAACCGAGGTCGGCGAAGGCGGTGGCGATCACCTTCTGGCCCCGGTCATGGCCGTCCTGGCCCATCTTGGCGACCAGGATGCGCGGACGGCGCCCCTCGGCCTCCTCGAAGGCGTCGACCAGGGTCCGGGTGCGGTCGACGGACGGGGACTCGCCTGCTTCGTTGCGGTACACCCCGGCGATCGTACGGATCTGGCCCGCGTGCCGCCCGTACACCTTCTCCAGCGCGTCGGAGATCTCCCCGACCGTCGCCTTCGCGCGCGCCGCGTTCACCGCCAGCTCCAGCAGGTTGCCCTCGCCCCCGGCCGCCCGCGTGAGGGCGTCCAGCGCGTCCTGGCAGGCCCGCTCGTCGCGCTCGGCCCGCAGCCGCCGCAGCTTCTCGATCTGCTGGGTGCGTACGGAGGAGTTGTCGACCTTGAGGACATCGATCTGCTCGTCGGTCTCCACGCGGTACTTGTTGACGCCGATCACCGGCTGGCGCCCCGAGTCGATCCGGGCCTGGGTGCGCGCTGCCGCCTCCTCGACCCGGAGCTTCGGGATGCCCGCGTCGATGGCCTGCGCCATGCCGCCCGCCGCCTCGACCTCCTCGATGTGCTGCCAGGCGCGGCGCGCGAGGTCGTACGTCAGCTTCTCCACGTACGCGCTGCCGCCCCACGGGTCGATGACCCGGGTCGTGCCCGACTCCTGCTGGATCAGCAGCTGCGTGTTGCGGGCGATGCGCGCCGAGAAGTCGGTGGGGAGGGCCAGCGCCTCGTCGAGGGCGTTGGTGTGGAGCGACTGGGTGTGGCCCTGGGTCGCGGCCATCGCCTCCACGGCCGTACGCGTCACGTTGTTGAACACGTCCTGCGCGGTGAGCGACCAGCCGGAGGTCTGCGAATGGGTGCGCAGGGAGAGGGACTTGGCGTTCTGCGGGTCGAACTGCTTGACCAGCCTGGCCCAAAGGAGCCGCGCCGCGCGCATCTTCGCGATCTCCATGAAGAAGTTCATGCCGATCGCCCAGAAGAAGGACAGCCGGGGCGCGAACGCGTCGACGTCCATCCCCGCGTCCCGCCCCGCCCGGATGTACTCCACCCCGTCCGCGAGCGTGTACGCCAGCTCCAGATCGGCCGTCGCACCCGCCTCCTGGATGTGATAGCCGGAGATCGAGATGGAGTTGTAGCGGGGCATCCGCTGCGAGGTGTACGCGAAGATGTCGGAGATGATCCGCATCGACGGCTTCGGCGGATAGATGTAGGTGTTGCGGACCATGAACTCCTTGAGGATGTCGTTCTGGATGGTCCCGGCCAACTTCTCGGGCGGTACGCCCTGTTCCTCCGCCGCCACGATGTAGAGCGCGAGAACGGGCAGGACAGCCCCGTTCATGGTCATCGACACGGTCATCTTGTCGAGCGGGATGCCGTCGAAGAGTTGCCGCATGTCGTAGATCGAGTCGATGGCCACGCCCGCCATGCCGACGTCACCGGTCACGCGCGGGTGGTCGCTGTCGTACCCCCGGTGCGTGGGCAGGTCGAAGGCGACCGACAGGCCCTTCTGGCCGGCCGCGAGGTTGCGGCGGTAGAAGGCGTTGGACTCCTCGGCGGTGGAGAAACCCGCGTACTGGCGGATCGTCCAGGGCTGGTTGACGTACATCGTCGGGTACGGGCCACGCAGGTACGGGGCGGCACCCGGGTACGTCTCCAGGAAGTCCAGGCCCTCCAGGTCGCTTCCCGTGTAGAGCGGCTTGACCGCGATGCCCTCCGGGGTCTCCCAGAAGGTCTCGTCCGAGCCGGTGGCCGCCTTCACGGCCGTACGCCAGTCGGTGGCGCCGGTACCGGCGGTCGGGGTCCCCAGTTCGATTCCGGAGAAGTCGGGGATTCCCATCAGGACGCTCCCATGCGGTCGAGGGTGGCGGAGAGCACGGCTACGGCGTCGCAGCCCGCGAAGACGTACGAGTCGACGTCCGAGTACTGCCCGGGACGGCCGGCGAGGAACACATGCGAGGCGCCTGCGGCCTTCAGTTCCGCCGCCACGGCCGCCGCCTGCTCCTCGTACAGCGTGTCGCTGGAGCAGAGGCAGACCTCGGTGGCGCCGCTCTCCTCGAAGGTGCCGGTGGTGACGGGCTCGATGCCGCCGGCCTGGAAGAGGTTCGAGACGAAGGTCGTGCGTGCGGTGTGCGCGGCGGCAGGGCCGATGGTCGCCAGATAGACCCGCGGCCGGGTCCCGGTGGCTGCGAGGTGGGCGTCGGAGCGGGCGCGCAGCGCCTCGTACGCCTCGTCGCGCCGCACCCGGGGGAGTCCTCCGGACGGCGGTTCGGGCGCGGGCTCGCGGTCCGGGAGGCGCTCGGCGAGGTTCGGGAACTCGCTGACACCGGTGATGGGTTCGCGCCGTTTGGCCAGCTTGGCGGAACGGGCCGCCCAGGTGGAGGCCAGCGCCTCACCGAGGGCCCCGGAGCGGAGGGCCGCCCCCTGACCGCCGGAACCCTCGATCCACTGGAAGAACTCCCAGCCCGCGTGGGCGAGTTCGTCGGTGAGCCGCTCCACGTACCAGGAGCCGCCCGCCGGGTCGATCACCCGGGCCAGATGCGACTCCTCGACCAGGATCGTCGACGTGTTGCGGGCGATCCGGCGCGCGAACGCGTCCGGCAGGCCCAGCGCGTGGTCGAAGGGGAGCACGGTGACCGAGTCGGCGCCGCCGACTCCGGCGGCCAGCGTGGCGACCGTCGTGCGGAGCATGTTCACCCACGGGTCGCGGCGGGACATCATCACAGGCGAGGTCACGGCGTGCTGCACCTGGGCCCCGGCCGCCGGCGCCCCGGACACCTCGGCGACCCGCGCCCACAGCCGTCGGGCCGCGCGCAGCTTGGCGATCGTCAGGAACTGGTCGGCGGTGGCCGCGTACCGGAACTCCAGCTGTCCACAGGCCTGTTCGACGGTCAGCCCGGCCTCGGTCAGCTCGCGGAGGTAGGCCACCCCGGTGGCCAGGGACGCGCCCAGTTCCTGCGCGGCCGAGCCGCCCGCCTCGTGGTACGGCAGCGCGTCCACGGTCAGCGCGCGCAGCCCCGGGTACTGCTCGGCGCACAGCCGCGCCAGCTCGACGACCGGCGCGAAGGCCAACTCCTCACCCGTACGGGCCTCGTGGCCCAGCGGGTCGGCGCCGAGATTGCCGCGCGCCGTCTCCTTGGCGACGCCCCGCTCCTCGTACAGCCGCAGCAACTCCCGTGCGGCGGGCTCCACTTCCTGTCCGGCTTCGAGGACGACGGGGGCCAGGTCGAGATAGACGCCGTCGAGCGCCCGGGCGAGCGACGACACCGGGATCGCGTCCGGGCCGACGGTCAGCCAGAGCGAGGTGACGCCGTTCTCCAGGTCCGCGAGCACCGCGTCGCCGACGAGGGTCGAGTGCCGCTGCCGTACGTCCCAGCCGCCGACGGTGTTCCCCTCGGGCCGCCCGCCGCGTACGAAGGGGGCGAAGCCAGGGAAACCGGGTTCGGGGGACTCGTCGCGCGCCGTGTAGAGGGGCGGGGTGGTGATCCCGTCCTCCAGCGCGGTGGACAGCGCGGCCTCGGCTGCCGCGCCCGAGACCTCCTTGCCCGACTTGCGCAGGACGCCCTCCACGAGGCGCTGCCACTGCTCATGGGTCGTGGAAGGGAACTCGGCGGCCAGCGAGAGCCCGTCGTTGGGCAGGACTGTCATGCCCGGATGCTAGGCCAGAGAGGTCCGGCCGCAGCAGAGCGCCAGGCTGTGACCTTGGCCTCGGCCGAAATGTGACCTCGGCCTCACGTGGTGATTTCCTGAGGCCAGTCAAGGGAATCCGGTGTGAATCCGGAGCTGACGCGCAGCGGTGAGGGTGACGGGCGGAGCAACACGAGCCACTGGACGACGGTCGAATCTGACCAGGATCCGGGAAGGCGCTCCGTCCGGGTGACCCCGAGTCCGAAGACCTGCTGGCCGACCGTAGCCTGGACCCCCGCCACACCGGCCGACGACAAGGCCGTACACACCGCGCTGGAACGCACCGGCCTCACCGACCGGACGGCCCGCCTCTGGCACACCCTCTCCGGCGGCGAACGCCAACGCGTCCAGATCGCCCGCGCCCTCGCCCAGGAACCCCGCGAACTCCTCCTCGGCGAACCCACCAACCACCTCGACATCCAGCACCAGTTGGACCTCCTGACCCTGGTCGCCGAACTGCCGGTCACGACCGTCGTCGCCCTGCACGACCTGAACCTGGCGGCGATGTACTGCGACGCACTCGTCGTGCTCAAGGAGGGCCGGGTGGTGGCGACGGGCAGCCCCGGCGACGTCCTGACCGAGGACCTCATCGCCGACGTGTACGGCGTGAAGGCGCCGTCAGCCGCGACGAGCCCGGCGACCGGCCGCACGTGCGGTTCCTCGGGACGCTCCGGCCCGGGTGAGGAGAGCCGGGAACCAGGCGTTGTCAGTGGTGCTCCCTAGACTTTCGAACGACCTGATCGAAGGGCGGGGACCACCATGGAAGACCTCACGGGGATCGAGGCGCTGCGGCAGCTCCTGCCGCCGCCTCCCGGCGCGGGCGAGGACATCGACTGGCAGGCGGCCGAGGAGCGGTGGGGTACCGGGTTCCCCCGGGACTACAGGGACTTCATGTCCGTGTACGGCGTCGGCGGGATCGAATCGGAGGAGGAGATCGGCGAGGTCGGAATCCTCGGTCCGTTTCCCACGGGCGCCTACCCGTTCTCCCCCGACGACTTCGAGGACGAGACGGGGAACGCCCGGCTGGCCTGGGAGGAGGAGGGCGCCGACCAGGACGACCTGGACCTCGACCCGGAGCACATCCTCGCCTGGGGCTACACGTCCCACGCCGACATACTGTGCTGGCTCACCAGCGATCCGGACCCCGACAAGTGGCCCGTCCTGCTCTTCGCCCGTCATGGCTCGCAGACGTGCGAGGTCGTCCCCTTGGGCATGGTCGAGTTCCTGCGCAGACTCCTCGTCGGCGAGCTCGCCTCGTTCAGCATGGAGTTCACGCCCGAACCGAGCTTCGAGCACTGGCGCAAGGGGAGGTGACCCGCCTGAGGGGCCTCTGGCGGGCGCCGGGCGTGGCGCAGGGCGGCGCACCATAATGAAGGGGAGCGCGGCGCGGGAGACAGCGCCGCAGGTGAGGTGCGCATGGCAGCCCTGAGCGAGCACGACGGCGTGGACATCCCGGCCGACGAGGCTGCCGTCGTCCTGCTCGACAGCGCGGGGATCGTCCAGGGGTGGTCACGGGCGGCGGCGGACCTGCTGGGGCGGCCCGCCGAGCAGGTCTGCGGGCAGCCACTGGCGCGACTGCTCGCCGAACCGGTGCGGGGCGACTCCCCGGCCGTACCGGCGGGGCGGGTCGCGTTCCGGCATGCCTCGGGCCGGACCGTCGAGGCCACCGTCGACGAGGTGTCCCTGGGCGGGTCCTCCCAGCGCGTCCTGCTGCTGGCGCCGAGCCGCGAGGACGGCGCACAGGAACAGGGATCGTCCCTGCTGACCGCCCTGCTGGAGCAGTCACTGCTCGGGGTCGTCCTCTGTGACGCCGAGCTGAGAGTCGTCCGCACGAATGTCATCGACGGGGGGCACGGCTGGCCGCTTGTGCGCCCCGGGCATCGCCTCGAAGACGTTCTCTCCCCGGCGGACGTGAAGGAGGTCGGGGGCCAGCTGCGGCAGGTGCTCGACACGGGGGTGCCGCTGCTCGCCCGGGAACAGCGGATGTCCGCGCCGGACGGGTCCGGGCGGGAGCGGTATGTGTCCGTGTCCGCCTTCCGGCTGGCGGACGGTCACGACCGGCCGACCGGGATCGCGGCGTTCTTCACCGACAGCACACAGCAGCGGCGGGCCCGGCGGCGCACCGAGGTCGGCCATGAGGCGTCGGCACGCATCGGCGCCTCGCTGGACGTGACCCGCACCGCACAGGACATCGCCGACGTACTGGTACCGGCCCTCGGGGACATGGCGTCGGTCGAGATCGCCGAGGCCGTGCTCGAGGGCGAGGAGCCGTCGAAGGTGATCCGACCCGGCGACTGGCTGCGGCTGCGCCGGGTGGCCGTCGCCTCGGCCACCGGACCCTGGCCCGCCGAACTCGTTCCCGTCGGCGGGGTGATCCCGCGTTTCCCCGACGTCCCGCAGGTGCGGCAGGCCGCCATCCAGGGGGACACCGTCTACAACACGACCAGGCAGGAGATGCTCGACCTCCTCGGCGATCCGGACCTGATCCGGGCCGTGATGCCCGCGCGGGGACACTCAGCCGTGGTGTCCCCGCTGTACGCGCGCGGTCTGCTGCTGGGCTTCGCGACCGTCTGGCGGACCGAGCAGCCGGAACCGTTCGACCAGGACGACGCGGACCTCGTGTTCGACATCTCCTCGCGGGCCGCGCTCAGCGTGGACAACGCCCGCCGGTACACCCGCGAGCACCGGGCGGCGGTCGCGCTCCAGCAGCGACTGCTCCCGAGGGCCACCACCAGCACGGCGGCGGCCGAGTCGGCGGGCTGCTATGTGCCGGCCGGCGGCGGGGCCGACATCAGCGGCGACTGGTTCGACGCCATCCCGCTGCCCTCGCTGCGGGTGGCCTTCGTCGTCGGCGACGTCTTCGGCCACGGACTGCACGCCGCGGCGACCATGGGCCGCCTGCGGACCGCGATCCGTACGCTCGCCGACCTCGAACTGGAGCCGGGGGAACTCCTCATCCACCTCGACGACCTCGTCCAGCAACTCGCCGACGAGGCCGATCCCGAGGACAGGGACACCATCGGCGCCACCTGCCTGTACGCGGTCTACGACCCGCTCACCGGCAGCTGCGCCCTCGCCAGTGCCGGACATCCGCCGCCCGCGGTGATCGGGCCCGACGGCACCGCCCGGCCGGTCGAGGTGTCCCCGGGGCCTCCGCTCGGAGTCGGCGGCATGCCCTTCGAGGTGACCACCGTCGCCCTGGAGGCAGGCAGCACCCTCGCGCTCTACACCGACGGCCTTGTGGAACGGGGCTGCCATGACACCGACCAGGGCACCCGGGAGCTGCTCGACACCCTCGCGTCGCTCTGCCGGGGCGACGGGACGCTGGAGGAGATCGGCCGTGCCGTCATGGCCGGCGCCGCCGAGGCGCCGCCCCGCGACGACATGGCGCTCCTGCTGGCCCGCCCCCGGCTGCTTCCGGCGGCGGACATCGCCGACTGGCAGTTCCCCGACGATCCGGCGGCGGTGGCCGAGGCCCGCAACGCCGTCGCGCGCAGACTCGCCGAGTGGGGGCTCGACGACCTCACCTTCACCACGGAACTGACCGTCAGCGAACTGGTCACCAACGCCATGCGGTACGCGGGCGGCACCGTCGGTCTGCGTCTCTTCCACGACGACACCACCCTGGTGTGCGAGGTCCGCGACTCCAGCAACACCCAGCCGCGACTCCGCCGGGCCCTGGCGGGCGACGAAGGCGGACGAGGCCTGTTTCTCGTCGCCCAGCTCAGCAGACGCTGGGGCAGCCGGTACCACCCCAGCGGCAAGACCATCTGGGCGGAGCAGCCGATCGACGGCGATCCGGTGCCGGACACCGGTCTCGCCGCCGTGTGGGACGGCGTCACCCTGTAGCGCTCCTCAGCTGCGGCGGTTCCCCTGTTCTCCAGGCAACAGGGCCCGCAGGGCGTTGAGTTGATGCGAGTGCTCGACCGCCGACGTCTCGTCCAGGGCGGTCAGCGCAAGCAGCAGCGCGTCCGCCACGATCAGGGCGGTCAGGACCTCGTTGGTGATCCCGGTCGGGGTGCCGGGCGCGATCAGTACGGCGTCGACGCGGTCCTCGAAGGCCTCGCTCAGCTCGTCGGTGACGAACACGACCTTGGCGCCGACCGCGCGGGCCCGCTCCACGAGGACCGTCAGCTCCGGCAGCGGCCGCCCCGGCTGGAAGATGACCACGGCGTCGCCCTGCCCCAGGGTGAGCAGCGCGTCCGCGAGCGCGAAGCCGGTGTCGCCCGCGAACCGGGCACGGCGGCCGATCCGGCCGAGCGACCGGGCGAGATGGCGCGCCCCGAGTTCGCACGCGACGGCCCCGTAACACAGCACCTCACGGGCGTCGGCGAGCGCGGCGACCGCCCGTTCGAGCGCCTCTGTGCCGGTGAGTCGCCGGCACTGGTCGATGCGCTCCTGGGTCTCGTCGAAGATGTCGCTCCAGATGTTCTCCAGGTCCTTGCCGACATGTGCGATGCGCTGCGCCAGCCGGACATCGGGGGCGGTGGCCGCGGTGAAGTCGGCCGCCAGCTCCCGCTTGAGCGCCGGCAGACCGGCGTAACCGATTCGTTGCAGAGCCCGTACGACCGTCGCGTTGCTGGTGCCGCTGGCGGTCCCCAGCTCCTGGGCGCTGGCGAACATCAGTTTCTCGGCAGGGGCGCTGACCAGGTACTGCGCGACGGTCTGCTCGGAGGCGGACAGCTCGTCCCACTGGTCGCGGACGGCGGCGCGCAGACGCGTGAGCCCTCCGGGGGCGGCACTGCCCGTTTTTGAAATCGCCATTACAGCCATTGACTCCTACGTCACCGACGTTACTCTCTGAACATCGCGTTCCAGAAAGTCGAACTTTCGGAACGAATGTTACGGCACGTGTGTCTTTCGAGGAGCCCCCGTATGCAGCACAGTCTTCCGGTCGTCGAGATCTCCGGTACTCCGGCCCAGCGTGGCAGGCAGTACGGAGAGGCCGTGGCCGGACAACTGGCGGCTTCCCTCGCCTATTACGAGGAGGCCTTCGGCGCCTCGTCGGGTCTCACCTGGCAGCAGGTCACCGCCCGCGCAAACCGCTGGCTCGGCCCCGTCCGGGACTACGCGCCCCACCTGGTGGAGGAGATGCAGGGCATCGCCGACGGCGCGGGCGTCGACCTGCTCGACGTACTGGCGCTGAACGCGCGCGGCGAGGTCATCTACGACGACTCCTTCAGCGGGATGCGCGAGTTCGGCGAGGTGCGCGAGGAGGAGCCCGCCGAGGGCTGCACCTCCTTCGCGGCCTACGGGCCCGCCAGCGGCGACGGCCATGTCTGGGCCGGACAGAACTGGGACTGGCGGGCCGGGGTCCAGGACACGGTGGTCATGCTCCGGATCGTCCAGCCGCCCAAGCCGACCCTGCTGATGCAGGTGGAGGCCGGGCAGATCGGCCGCCAGGGAGCCAGCTCGGCGGGCATCGCCCTCAACGCCAACGGTCTCGGCGGCCGCTTCGACGAGGCCGTCGGCCTGCCCCAGACCGTGATCCGGCGCAGTGTCCTGGACCAGCCCAGCATCACCGACGCCCTCAACGTGCTGTGCCGCACCCGCGCCCACATCGCCAGCAACGCCCTGCTCACCTGCCGGGAGGGCTTCGCCGTCGACCTGGAGACCACCCCGGCCGGGCACGGCTGGCTGTATCCCACCGACGGCCTCCTGGTGCACGGCAACCACTACCAGGCGGGTGTCCCCACGGCCCTGGCCGCCGGATACCGGCCCCTGTCACCCGACTCCCTCGTACGCGTCCCGCGCGCCGAGGAGGGTCTGCGTCGGCTGCGCGACGCCACCGGCCCGGACGAGACCCGCAAGCTGATCAAGCAGTCGATGTCGGACCACCTCGGCCACCCCGAGTCGCTCTGCACCCACGCCGACCCGCGAGAACCCGAGATCAAGCACTGGACGACACTGGTGTCCTCCTGTGTGGACCTCACCGCCGGCGACTACCACGTCACGGCCGGCACCCCCTGCGACCACGAGTACCAGCACCTCCCCTGGAACCTCTACGACGGCCCCCACGCCCCGAACTGAACGCCCCCACCCCCGAATCCCGGATCCCCGCTTTCCGCCCAGGAGCACTGCCATGAAGCTCAAGTCCGCTGTCGCGGCCGCCGGCCTCGCCGGGGCGATGGCCCTCACCGCCGCCTGCAGCGGAGCCGACACCGGCTCCTCCGCGGGCGACGGCGCCGCCGTCGACGTCACCAAGCTCGACCTCACTCCCACCACGGCCCCCGCCACCGGTTCCGTCGCCTCCGTGAACTGGCTGCTGGCGGACGAGCCGGAGTCCCTCGACCTCGACACCCAGGGCGGCAGCGCCGGCCGCACCGTCCTCAGCAACGTCTGCGAGCGCCTCTACCAGCTCCAGCCCGACATGTCCGTGCGGCCCTCACTCGTGGCGAAGGAGGGCAGACCGGACGCGAAGACCCTCGTCCTGACCCTGCGGGACGGCGTCACCTTCCACGACGGTTCCACGATGACCGCCGACGACGTCCTGTTCAGCCTGCGCCGCCACGCAGAGCCGGAGATGGAACAGTCCGACGAGTTCGGCAACGTCGACAAGATGGCCAAGACCGGCGACCGCGAGATCACCGTCACTTTCAAGCAGCCCGACGCCTTGTTCACCAAGGCCCTCGCGGGCGACGCGGGGCTTGTCTACAACGACGCGCAGGTCAAGAAGGCGGGCGACGACTTCGGCACCCCCGGCCAGGGTGACGCCTGTTCGGGCCCGTACGAGCTGAGCGGCTGGAAGTCCGGCGACTCCGTCACCCTCACCGCCTACGACGGCTACTGGGGCGAGAAGCCGCTCACCGAGAAGGTCGTCTTCCGCTGGGCCGACGACAGCGCGATGGTCAACGCGCTGAAGACCGGCGCTGCCGACGGCGCCTACGCCGACACCCCCGGCGCGGCGGCCTCCCTGCGCGGCACCAAGGGCCTGACCCAGTACTACGGCCCGAGCACTGCCACCCTGGCCCTCCTGCCCACCGAACGCGGCGGCCTCGCCGACCCGGACATCCGCAGGGCGCTCTCCCTGGTCCTGGACCGCGCGGGCATAGCCAAGGCCGGCTACGGCGGCCTCGCCGAACCCTGGGCCACCCCTGTCGGCTCCGGCTCCTGGGGCTACGCGAAGGCGGCCTTCGCCGCCGCCCAGAAGCAGCTCACCGAGGCCCCGGCGACCCCGTCCACCCAGGACCTCGCCAAGGCCAAGCAACTCGTGAAGCAGGCCAAGTCCGCGCCGACCGGACCCATCGTGATCGGCACCGACAGCACCCAGGGCCGCCTGGTCATCGCCAACGCCGTCCGCGCCGCCCTCACCCAGCTCGGCCTCAAAGGCGAGATCAAGACCCTGCCCTCCTCCGCCTACCAGGAGGCCTACGGAGACAAGGGCGCCCGCGCCGACTTCGACGTCCTCGTCGCCGACTGGTACATCTCCAAGAGCGACCCCATCGGCTTCTACGACAACGCCCTGTCCGACAGCTCGAACAACTGGGTCGGATTCAAGAGCGCCGACTACGACGCCAAGGTCGAGGAGGCCCTTCGTACCATCGACGACAAGAAGCGCGCCGCCCTCGTCGTGGACATCCAGCGCGAGTTCGCGGACGCGGCCGTGTGGATCCCGGTCGCACAGACGCCCACCGTCCTCACCCTGAACAGCGAGCTGACCGGCCCGCCCGCCTCCATGGCCTACCTCTACTCTCCCTGGGCCGCACAGCTCGGCGCCAAGAAGGGCTGAACCGCATGATCGTCGCCATCGGCCGGCGGCTCTCGGGACTGCTGGCCACCCTGCTGGCCTCCTCGTTCGTGATCTTCGCCGCCGTCTACGCGGCCCCCGGCGACCCCGCCGTCTTCCTCGCGGGCGGCCGGGACAAGCTCACCCCCGAACGGCTGGCCAGTGTCCGCGCCCAGTACCACCTGGACGAGCCCCTGGTCGTCCAGTACGGCCGCTGGCTGTGGGACTGCGTCCACCTCGACCTCGGCCGCTCCTTCCAGTACAGCGACCAGGTCTCCGACCTGCTGGCCTCCCGCTTCCCGACGACCCTCGTCCTCGTCGCGTACGCAACCGTGCTGTTCGTGGTGCTTGGGGTCGGCGCGGGCATCCTCGCGGCGATCCGCCAGGGCGGCTGGGTCGACTCGGCCGTCGTCGGCACCACCACGCTCGCCGCGTCCGTGCCCTCCTTCGTCGGAGGCATCGCCCTCGTCGCCCTCTTCGGGGTGAAGCTCGGCTGGTTCCCCGTGACCGGCAGCGGCGAGGGCGTCGGCGGCACCCTCCACCACCTCACCCTGCCCGCCGTGGCCATGGCACTCGGTTCGCTCGCCGTCATCAGCCGCGTCACCCGGCAGGCCATGGTGGAGGCGGGCGCCGCCGAACACGTGGCGGTGGCCCGCTCGGCGGGACTGCCCGAACGGCAGATCATCAGACGGCACATCCTGCGCAACGCCCTCGGGCCGATCGTGACCATGTGCGGTCTGGTCACCGCGGGCATGCTCGCCGGGACGGTCGCCGTCGAGACCGTCTTCGGACTGAGCGGCATCGGCTCCCTGCTCGTCGGCGCCATCAACACCCATGACTTCCCTGTCGCCCAGGCGGTCCTGCTGCTGATGGTCACCTCCTACATCGTCGTCACCACCGTCGTGGACCTCGTGCACCCCCTGCTCGACCCCCGCCTGACCGCCATGAGGAGCACCGCATGACTGCCCTGCCCGCCGAGGCCGTCCCGGCGGCCGCTCTGCCGGTCACCGTGAAACGGGCCCGCCGCCCCTGGGGCGTGACCGTCGCAGCCGTCTTCCTCGCCCTCGTGGTGCTCGCCGCGGTTTTCGCCCCGCTCCTCGCCCCCTACGCCCCGGACGCCATCGACCTGTCGTCCTCCCTGGTCGGCACCAGCGGCGCCCACCCGCTCGGCACCGACGCCTCCGGACAGGACCTCCTCTCCCGGGTGCTGTACGGCGCCCGCACCAGCCTGCTCGCGCCGCTGCTCCTGCTGCTGCTCGCCTCCGTGCTGGGCGTCACCCTCGGGACGGTCGCCGCGTGGCGCGGCGGCTGGGTCGACACGCTGCTGTCCCGGATCACCGACGTCATGTACGCCTTCCCGGGCCTGCTGTTCGTCGTGCTGATCATCGCGGTCTTCGGTGCCGGCATGACCACGTCCGTGATCGCCCTCGGACTGGCCTACGCCCCGACCATCGCCAAGTACACACGCAGTGTCGCGCTGACCGAACGGTCCAAGGCGTACATCGACGCCTATCGCGTCCTCGGTATGAGCGGCACCCGTATCTGCGTGGCCCATCTCGTGCCCAACCTGGCCCGGTCCGTCGTCGGTTACCTCGTCGTCCTGTTCGGCGAGGCCCTGATGAGCCTGGCCACCCTCAGCTACCTCGGCTTCGGCGCCCAGCCGCCCAGCTCCGACTGGGGGTTGATGGTTCAGGAGGGCCAGGCCGCCATCGTCCAGAACGCCCTGCTCCCCGCACTCGTGCCGGGCACCGCCATCGCCGCCGTCGTGGTGGCCTTCAACGTGGTCGGCGTCTGGGCCGCCGACCGGCTCGGCGCCAGGAGGTAGCGCGCACATGCTGCTCGACATCGAGAACCTGACCGTCCAACTCCCGGGCGCGGCCCGGCCGTTGCTCGCCGACGTCTCCCTCCAGGTCCGCACCGGCGAGGTCGTCGGACTCGTCGGCGAATCCGGCTCCGGCAAGTCCACCACCGCCAAGGCCGCCCTGCGTATCCTGCCCGACGGAGCACGGGCCACCGGCCGGGCCCTCGTCGACGGCACCGACGTGCTGACGATGAACGGCCCGCGCCTGCGCGAACACCGGTCCAGGACGGTCGCGATGGTCCACCAGGACCCCCGTTCCGCACTCAACCCGGTCCGCCGCGTCGGCGACTTCCTCGTCGAACGGCTGCTTGCCACCGGGCAGTTGGACAAGCGCGCCGCTCAGCTCCGTGCCGTCGAACTCCTTGACGCCGTCGGCCTGCCCGACCCGGAACAGCGCGTCCGCCAGCACCCGCACGAGATGTCCGGCGGCATGCTGCAACGCGTCGTCATCGCCGGCGCCCTCGCCGCCGAACCCCGACTCCTCCTCGCCGACGAGGCGACCAGCGCCCTGGACGTCACCACCCAGGCCGAGATCCTCGCCCTGCTGCGCAAGCTGCGCGCCGAACGCGACCTCGGACTCCTCTTCATCACCCACGACCTGCAGCTCGCCGCCGCCTACTGCGACCGGGTGTACGTCATGTACGCGGGCAGGATCGTCGAGGAACAGCAGGCCGGCCGACTCTTCACGGACGCCCGGCACCCCTACACCCGAGGCCTGCTCGACTGCTCGCCCGAACTGGGCGACACCGCCCGGGTCCTGCGCCCGATCCCCGGCAAACCCCCGTCCCTGGCCGAGCACTTCACGGGCTGCCCGTTCGCCCCGCGATGTCCCCACGCCGAGCCCGAGTGCGAGAGCGCGCCGCCGGAGCCGGTCCCTGTCGAGGGCGGCGGTACGGCAGCCTGCCGACGCCTCCCCGACCTGTCCGCGCAACCCGCCGCCCCGGCCGTCAGGAGTACGTCATGACCGGCACCCCTCCGACCCAGCCGCTGCTCGTCGTGGACGGCGTGACCAAGACCTACCGGCTGCCCGGCGGCGAGCGGCTGACCGCCGCTGACCAGGTGTCCTTCACCGTGCCCCGAGGCGGATCCGTCGGCATCGTCGGCGAATCGGGCTCAGGGAAGAGCACGGTCGCGCGCATGCTCGTCGGTCTGCTCCGGCCCGACTCCGGCACGATCACCGTCGAGGGCAAGGACCGCGCCCACGGGCGGGGCCGACTCGGCCGACGCGACCGGCTGACCCGCGCCCGCGACATACAGATGGTCTTCCAGGACCCCTATGTCTCACTCGACCCCCGGTTGACCTCCCGTCAGTGCCTGCTCACGGCCCTGCGCCTGCACCGGCACCCCGACCCGGACGCGCGTGTCGCCGCGCTGCTCGACCAGGTCGGCCTCGGCAGCCGGGAGGCGGACGCACGGCCGCACGCCCTCTCCGGCGGCCAGCGGCAGCGCCTCGCCATCGCCCGCGCCCTCGCCGTCGACCCCCGCATCCTGGTGCTCGACGAGGCGGTCGCCGCGCTGGACGTGTCGATCCAGGCGCAGATCCTCCAGCTCCTCGGCGAGATCCGCCGGGACACCGGGGTCGCCCTGGTCTTCGTCAGCCATGACCTGGCCGTCGTCCAGCACATCACGGACGAGACGGTGGTCATGCGGCGCGGAGTCGTCGTCGAGCAGGGACCGACGGCGCGGGTACTGAGCGATCCGCAGGATCCGTACACCCGACTCCTGCTCGACTCGGTGCCGCACGAGGGCTGGGACCCCGGCGGCGTCCGACCGCTGGTTGCGTGATGATGCGGGAGGGGCAGCGCACACCCCATGCGGACCGCACACCCCATGCTCGCCGAACATCCCATGCGCCGAACCGAGAGAGGGCATCATGAGGATCCACCTGACCAGCGTCTTCGTCGACGACCAGGAAAAGGCCCTGCGCTTCTACACGGACGTGCTGGGCTTCGTGAAGAAGACCGAGGTCCCGATCGGCGCGGACCGCTGGCTGACCGTGGTCTCGCCCGAGGATCCCGACGGGACCGAACTGCTCCTCGAGCCCTCCGGCCATCCCGCGGTGAAGCCGTACAAGGACGCGCTGGTCAAGGACGGCATCCCGGCCACCGCCTTCGCCGTGGACGATGTGCACGCGGAGTACGACCGGCTGCGCGGGCTCGGCGTGCGCTTCACCCAGGAGCCTACGGAGATGGGCCCGGTCACTATCGCGGTGCTGGACGACACCTGCGGCAACCTGATCCAGATCGTGCACCAGGCCGAATAATCGGTTGGCGGAGCCCGGTGACGGGCGCCACGATGCCCCCATGGACTCGCGCGAGCACGAAACCGACACGACGACGACTCGGTGGACGGTCGCGACCGTCTATGACGACATGTGGGTCGACCCGGACGACGATCCGCGTGAGACCGAGACCGAGATCGTCGACGAACGCGGTGTGCTGCTGGAGGGCCTGCGCCATTTCCGCCTCACCGTGGAGATGAAGTGCGCGGGCCTGGACGCCGAACAGATGGCCCGGCGCTCCGTACCGCCGTCCACGATGTCCCTGCTCGGGCTGATCAGGCATCTCACCGAGGACGAGCGGCACTTCCGCCGGGTCATGGCCGGCGAGGACGCGCCCAAGCTGTACCGCACCGAGGAGGACCGGGACGGCGACTGGAACGGCGCGGTCGCCGATCCGGCGGTCGTCGAGGACGCCTGGCGGCAGTGGCGGCTGGAGACGGAACGCACCGACCGCTTCATCGCGAGCGTCGCCGACCTCGGCACCACGAACACCGGCTTCTCCGACTTCGGCGCCGAACACGGCGGGCAACTCCAGGTCCGTGACGTCCTGGCGGCGCACGTCAACGAGTACGCGCGGCACTGCGGCCACGCCGACCTCCTGCGCGAACGGATCGACGGCCGCGTGGGCCAGTGAGCCGTCTTTCGGGGAATCCGCCGCGCCACCGATGAGTTTCCGCGCGAGGATCGGTCGAAAGGGGTGACAGCGTTCCCGCTCCAGGAGGTATCCCGTGACCACCGACGGATTCACCACGTGTCTCTGGTTCGACGGCACAGCCGAGGAAGCCGCGCACTTCTACGTCTCGATCTTCAAGAACTCGTCCCTCGGAAAGATCGGCTACTACAACGAGGCCGGTCCCGCCCCCGCCGGCGGCGTGATGGCCGTCGACTTCGTGGCCAACGGCCAGAAGTTCGTCGCCCTGAACGGCGGCCCGATGTTCAAGTTCACCGAGGCGATCTCCTTCCAGATCTACTGCGCCGACCAGGCCGAGGTCGACCACTACTGGGCCAAGCTCACCGAAGGCGGCGAGGGCGGCCCCTGCGGGTGGCTCAAGGACAAGTACGGCGTGTCATGGCAGGTCATCCCGGACGGCCTGATCGAGATGATCAGCGACCCCGACCAGGAGAAGGCCGTCCGCACCACCAAGGCCATGTACGCGATGGGCAAGCTGGACATCGCCGCCCTGAAGAAGGCGTACGCGGGGGAGTAGGGGCGACCCCGGCCGGCCCGAGGCGCCCCACGCCCGTCCGGGTGGCTCAGGCCGGCTGACCGCTGCTGTGCAGCGCCGAGTAGACCCCGCCGCGCCCCAGCAGCTCCTCGTGCGAGCCGATCTCCCGGACCGCGCCGTCCTCCATCACCACGATGCGGTCGGCGCCCCGGATCGTCGACAGCCGGTGCGCGACGACGAACGTCGTACGCCCGTGCATCAGCCGCGTCAGCGCCTCCTGCACGAGCGCCTCGGACCGGGTGTCCAGCGCCGAGGTCGCCTCGTCGAGGATCAGCACCCGGGGGTCGCGGATCAGCGCCCGCGCGATGGCGAGGCGCTGCCGCTGGCCCCCGGACAGCCGGGCGCCGTGCTCGCCGACCAGGGTGTCGACGCCGTGCGGCAGCCGGTCGACGAACTCCAGCGCGTTGGCGTCCCGCAAGGCGGCCCGTACCGCCGCGTCGTCGGCGTCGTCCATGCCGTACGCCACGTTCTCCCGGACCGTCCCGTCGAACAGGATCGACTCCTGCGGCACCACCGACACGAACCGCCGGTACGTCCGCAGGTCCAGCGTGTTCATGTCGGTCCCGTCGAGCAGCAGCCGCCCCGAGGTCGGCCGGATGAACCCGATCACGAGGTTCAGCACGGTCGACTTCCCGGCCCCCGAGGCACCGACCAGCGCGACCGTCTCGCCGGGCGACACGGTGAGCCCGAAGTCCCGTACGGCGGACCGCCCGCCCTCGTCGTACGCGTACCCCACGCCCTCGAACGTCACCTCGCCCCGCAGCCCGGTCACGGCGATCTTGCCCGCGTTGTCCTCCAGCTCGGGCGCCTCCAGCACCTCGCCGACCGAGCGCACCGACTCCAGGCCCTTGGTGATGACCGGCGCGAGCCCCGCGAGCGTGGTCGTCGAGTTGGTGAGGGTGGTCAGGAACGCGCTCAGCATCACCACATCGCCCGGGGTGACACCCCAGACGCCGTAGTACGAGACGAGCGCCGCGCCCGTCAGGAACAGCACGCCGACCGCGTTCAGGAACACCCAGGCCAGCGACGCGAACCGCCCGTTGAGCAGATCGAGGCGGAGCCCGGAGGTGAGCACCTGGCGCAGGGTGCGGTCCATCCGGCCCAGCGCCTTGCCCTCAAGGCCGTGCGCGCGCGTGACCGAGATCAGCCGGGTCATCTCGCTCACCCGCGACGACAGTTGCTCGACCTCGTGCCGGAAACTCTCGTTCTGAGCCCGTAGCCGCGTCCGCAGCCGGACGATCAGCAGGGCCGCGACCGGCACTACCAGCAGGAACACGGGCAGGAACTCGGGCGTACGGATCCCGATGACGACCAGCCCGCCCATGAGCACGGTGAGCGCGCCGAGCCCCGAGTCGGAACTCTGCTGCATCATCTGCTCGACGGTCTCCACATCACGGACGACCTTGGCCTGGAGCACGCCCGCGCTGACCCGTGAGTGGTAGCCGATGGACAGCTGCTGCATCCGCGTGCACAGGGCGGAGCGCAGATCGGTCCCCATGCGGCGCACACTGCCGTACAGCAGCCGTACGTACAGCAGATGCAGCGGCGGGTTGATCACCAGGATGAGCATGATGACCCCGGAGCTGAGCCAGAGCCCGCCGATCGGACGGTGCTGGACGACGGTGTCGATGATGTCCGCGGTGATGAGGGGCAGCAGCCAGATCGGGCTGTGTTTGACGGTGAAGACGACCAGCGCGACGCCGAGCCGCCACCGGTCGGCGCGGAACAGATAGGCGAGGGTGCGTATCGGGTGCTCGCCCCGGTAACGGTGGTCGAGTGGCTGCTCGGACGACGCCATGGACGGGGGTCCTCCTTGGGAACCTGGCATTGGGGCAAGCGCTTTCTGCCCTCTGTGCGTCGGCCTACACCACCCCGATGGGAGGATCTCCTTCACTCGGCCAGGATCTCCCTGATCACATGCCGGGAGTTCGCCGCGAGCACCGGATTCGTCTCCCGGTAGTACGGCAGCTGGATCAGCGAGATCGACAGCGCCCAGCCGCGCCCGCGCGCCCACTCGGCGTCGTCGGCGCCCACCGCCTCGCGGAAGGTGTCACGGACACCGGCGGGCAGCAGGTTCCAGGCCACGATCAGATCGACGGCCGGGTCGCCCACCCCGGTGCAGCCGAAGTCGATCACGGCACTGAGCCGCCCCTCGGTGACCAGCACGTTCCCCGGCGACAGGTCGGCGTGCGCCCAGAGCGCCGGTCCCGTGTGCTCGGGCGCCCGCATGGCCTGCTCCCACAGGCCCGTCACCGCCTCCGTGTCCACCTCGCCCGCCAGCTGGGCGAGGGCCGCACGCGTGTCCGCGTCCCGGGCCGACAGCGGAACCGCCCGGTAGTGGGCCGGCCCGTCCCCGGCGTCGACACGGCGCAGGGCACGGATGAAGTCGGCGAGTTCCTTGGCCAGCGTCTCGGGGGAGTCGAGCGCGCCCGCGACCGGATTCCGCCCGTCCAGCCAGCCGTACACGGACCAGCACCACGGGAACCCCTCGCCGGCATGGCCCCGCCCGACCGGCTCGGGCACGGCGACCGGCAGCCGGGGCCCCAGCAGGGACAGCCAGCGCTGCTCGTGCTCGATGGCGCCCACCGCCCCGGGATGCCTCGGCAGCCGGACCACCAACTCGCCCCCGAGCCGGAACATGGCGTTCTCGGTCCCGGCGGACTCCAGCCGCTCCAGGGGCAGTTCCGCCCACTCGGGAAACTGCCGGGCGATCAGGCGCTGGACCAGCGGGGCGTCGACCTCCGCCTCGTCGGCATGCATCTTCAGGGCACACATGTTGACCATCCCAGCGGCCGACGGGCGCGCAGTCCAACGAATTTGGCGGTGCGGCGGGGGCGTGGGGGCGGCCGAGGCCGGGGGTCGGCTTGTCGCGGGACCGCGGGCTGGGTGTCCGGGGCTGTGGGCCGGCCCGTCGAGGGGCCGCGGATCGGCCTGTTGTGGGACTGCGGGACTGCGGGTCGGCCTGTCGGGGACCCGTGGGTTGGCCCGTCACGGGGCTGCGGGTCGGCCTGTCCGGGTCCCGTGACCGTGGGTTGGCTCGTCACAGGGCTGCGGGTGGGACCTGTCCGGGACCCGTCGGTTGGCTCGTCACGGGCTGCGGGCGGGCTTGTTCGAGAGCCGTGGGTTGGCTTGTTGCGGGAGCGCGGTTCGGTCTGTCGGGGATCCGCCGGTCGGCTTGTCGCGGGACTGCGGATCGGCCTATCCGGGGCTGCGGGTGGGACCTGTCCGGGACCCGTCGATTGGCTCGTCACGGGCTGCGGGCGGGCCTGTCCGGGACCCGTGGGTTGGCTCGTCACAGAGCCGTGGGTCGGTCCGTCCGGGGCTGCTGGTTGCTCCGTCACGGGGCCGCCGGCCGGTCTGTCCGGGACTGCGCGCCGGCCCCTCCAGGACCGCTCGCCCGCCCGTCATCGCGCGCGTCGGCCCGCCGCCGCGCCGACCGGGCCGGCGCCGTCCCCGCGTAACCACTGCGTTTCCCCGGTTAATTTCCGCCGCCGAAGGGTTGGCGGGAAACCGTCGCCTCGTTATCGTTCACGCACTTCACTCAATCGTTCCGCTGAACGAATAGCGGGAAGGGCGGTCGGTCCATGTCCGACATCCACCACCCGGCACGGCGGTCGGTGCTCGCCGCGGGTGTGGCCTCGGCGGCCTCGCTCGGCGGGTCCTGGCTGCTGACCGGCTGTACGGGCGCCGCGTCCGCGCCGGTGCTGCCCACCGCTGTGCAGGAGGGCGCCCCCGGCCGTGGCGGCACGCTGCGCATCGCCCGGCCGCCCGCCTCCGACGCCGAGACCCTCGATCCGGCGAGCGCCCTGTCCGCGTACGAATATCTGGGCGCCCTCTACAACCGCCTCGTCCGTGTCGCCGCCGACGGCACCCTCGCCCCCGACCTCGCCGAGTCCTGGGAGCCGGACACCAAGGCGAGCACCTGGACCTTCCGGCTGCGCAAGGGCGTCGCCTTCCACGACGGACGTGCCTTCACCTCCGCCGACGCGGCCTACACGCTCCGTCACATCCTCGACAAGGCAACCGCCTCCCCGCAGGCAGCCGTTCTCGCCCCGCTGATCGACCCGGCCGCGCTGCGCACCCCCGACGAGCACACCCTCGTCGTCCCGCTGAAGACCCCGAACGCCGAGTTCCCGAGCCTGCTCACCCACTACAACTGCTACGTCGTCCCCGACGGGAGCGCCCGCTCGATCGGCCGTACGGGCATCGGCACCGGCCCCTTCAAGCTGGAGTCGTTCGCGCCCGCCGGACCCGGCCGGGTCACCGCGTACGTGGATCACTGGGCGGGGCGTCCCGTCCTCGACGCGATCGCGTTCTACTCGGTCGCCGACATGTCCGCGCGATCAAATGCCCTGCTGGCGGGGCAAGTTGATCTGCTCTCCCAGACCAACCTCGACTTCGCCACCGCCCGAGTGGTCGCCGCCTCCGACCGCGCGACCGTCGCCCGCGTCAAGAACGCCCAGTGGTACGTCCTGCCGATGCTCACCACGGAGAAGCCCTTCACGGACGTACGCGTCCGGCAGGCCATGAAGCTCGCCTACGACCCCGAGCACGTGGTGAAGGTCGCGCTGCAGGGCGCGGGCGCCGCCGGCTGGGACAACCCCGTACCGCCGAGCGACCCCAACCATCTCTCCGCACACCCGGCGCACGACCCGGAGAAGGCCCGTTACCTGCTCAAGCAAGCGGGGCAGGAGGGGCTGGCCGTCGACCTCTACACCTCCTCCTACGACCCGATCTTCACGCCGATGGCGCTCGCCTACCAGGACTCCGCCAAGCGGGCCGGCATCCGGATCAAGGTGAAGACGGCGGCGGCGGACTCGTACTACACCCAGATCTGGATGAAGAAGCCGCTCATGGCCACCTACTGGTTCACCGGCAGACCCGTCGACCAGCTCTTCACCCAGATCTTCCGCAGCGGCTCCTCGTACAACGAGACCGCCTGGTCCGACAAGGCCTTCGACGCCGTCCTCGACCGGGCGCGCCGCGAGACCGACGACACGAAACGCCGCGAACTGTACGGCGAGGCACAGACGTTGGTGATCGAGAAGGGCGGGGCGATGACCCCGATGTTCGCCGACCGGCTCGTCGGGATCTCACGCAAGGTGCGCGGATACGCCGAGCACGGCTTCGAGTTCGACTACCGCGGCATCGGCCTGAAGGGCGGGGCGTGATGAGCATGCTGACCTTCGTCGCCCGCCGGATCGCCGCCGCCTTCGGCACCCTCCTCCTCTCCTCCGTCCTGGTCTTCCTCGCCGTCCAGGCCCTCCCCGGCGACGTCGCCACCCAGATCCTCGGCAAGGACGCCACCCCGGACGCCGTCGCCGCCCTGCGCACCCAACTGGGCCTCGACCAGCCCGCCTGGGAGCGCTACTTCGACTGGGTACGAGGTGCGCTGCACGGAGACTTCGGCACCTCGCTCGTCTCCGGCAAGGCCGTCGGCGGCGAAGTGTCCCTGTACCTCGGCAACTCGGCGCTGATCGCCCTGATCACCGTCCTGTTCGCGGTCACCGGCTCGATCGTCCTCGGCATCGTCGCCGGCCTGTACCGCGACCGCTGGCCCGACCACCTCATCTCCACGGTCAGCCTGGTCGGCATGAGCGTCCCCGAGTTCGTCGTCGCGACCGTCCTGGTGCTGTGCTTCTCCGTCGCGCTGCCCTGGTTCCCGGCAGTCGTGCTGTACGGACCCGAGGCGACCGTCGGCCAACTCCTGCCCGCCGTATGGCTTCCGGCGCTCGCGCTGGCCATCGTCATGGCCGCGTACATCGTGCGGATGACCCGCACCTCGGTGATCGACGTGATGGCCGGCGAGTACGTGACGACCGCCCGCCTGAAGGGCCTGTCGACCTGGCGGGTCGTCACCCGGCACGCCCTGCCGAGCGCCCTGCTGCCCACCCTGCACGTCATCGCCCTCAACGTCGCCTGGCTCGCGGGCGGGGTCGCGGTCGTCGAGAACGTCTTCAACTACCCCGGCATCGGAAAGCTGATGCTCTCCTCGGTGCAGAACCGGGACCTGCCCGTCATCCAGGCCATCGCCCTGGTCAGCGCGGTCGTGTACGTGTGCTGCAACCTCGCCGCCGACCTCGCGGCGATGGCCCTGAACCCCAAGCTCCGTACGCGCGGGAGGACCCGATGACCACCCTCACCCTCGCCCCCGTGGCAGGCCGCGCCTGGCGCACCCTGCGCACCTCGCGCACCGCGCTCATCGGCCTCGCGATCGTCACCGTACACGTCCTGATCGCCCTGCTGGCCCCCGTCCTCACCTCCTACGACCCCATCGCCAACGACTCCTCGGAGGCGTTGCTCGGCCCGAGTTGGTCCCACTGGGCGGGCACCGACCAGTACGGCCGGGACGTCCTCGCCCGGGTCCTGTACGGCGGTCGCTACGCCCTCGGTGTCTCGGTCGCCGCCACTCTGCTGACCGTCGCCCTCGGCATGGTCGTCGGATGCGCGGCGGCTCTGCGCGGCGGCTGGTTCGACGACGTGCTGGGCCGTGTGCTGGACGCGATCCTGTCCGTGCCGTCGATCCTGGCGCTGCTCGTCATCGTGACCGCCCTCGGCACCGGCCCGTCGGTCATCGTCCTGGCCATCGCCGTCGTGTACGTCCCCCAGGTCGTCCGTGTCGTGCGCGGCGCGGCTCTCGCGGTCGTACCCGCCGACTACGTCACCGCCGCTCGGGCGCGCGGCGAGGGCACCTGGGCGATTCTGCGCCGGGAGATCCTGCCGAACATCACCGACGTGGTGTGCGTGGAGTTCGCGATGCGGGCCTCCTGGGTGGTCCTGCTGATCTCCTCGCTGTCCTTCCTCGGCTTCGGCGCCGACCCGCCGACCCCCGACTGGGGGCTGATGGTCGCCGAGAACCGCACCGCCATCACCGTCGTCCCGATGGCGAGCCTCGCACCGATCATCGCCCTCGCCACGCTCGTGGTCGGGCTCAACCTCGCGGCCGACGGCCTGTCCAAGGCGTGGGGCGTCGACAGGATCAGGGAGGGCAACTGATGCCCGGCTCGATCGTTTCCGTGAAATCCCTCTCCGTGGCCTACCGTTCGGGCGGACGTGACGTACCCGTCGTGCACGAGGTGTCGCTGGAGGTCGCCCAAGGGCGCACGCTGGCCCTCGTCGGCGAGTCCGGCAGCGGCAAGTCCACTGTCGCGGCCACCCTGTTGGGGCATCTGAGACACGGGTCGCGGATCGCCGGCGGCTCGGTCGTCGTGGACGGACAGGACGTGTTCGCCCTGCCCGCACGGGAGTTGAGGCGGCTGAGGGGCAGCACTGTCGCCCTGGTCGGCCAGAACGCGGGCCACGCACTCACCCCCTCGATGCGGATCGGGCGGCAGATCGCGGAGGCGGGCGGCAGCGTCCCCGTCGTCGATCTGCTGGAACAGGTCCGGCTGCCGCGCCCCGCCGAACTGGCCCGGCGCTACCCGCACGAACTGTCCGGCGGCCAGCAGCAGCGTGTCGCCATCGCCATGGCCGTCGCGGCCCGCCCCAAGGTCCTCGTCCTCGACGAGCCGACGACCGGCCTGGACGTGGTGACCCAGCGCGGAGTCCTCGACCTGATCGCCGCCCTGCGCGACGAACTCGGCCTGGCCGCCGTCCTGGTGAGCCACGACCTCGGCGTCGTCGCGCACATGGCCGACGAGGTCACCGTGCTGCGCGCAGGGCGAGTGGTGGAGGCGGCGCCCACGCGCACGCTCTTCACGGCGCCCCAGGACCCGTACACCAGACGCCTGTTGGCGAGCGTGCCGCGCCTCGACGACACCGGGCTCGCGGTCGTCGGCGAGACGGGCGAGCGGGAGGTGCGCGCGAAGGCGACCGTGCCCGACGACTCACCCGTCGCCGTCTCGGCCGTCGACGTCACCGTCGACTACGGCTCCGCCCGGGCCGTGCACGGCGTCTCCTTCGACGTCCGGCGCGGCGAAGTCCTCGCCCTCGTCGGCGAGTCGGGCAGCGGCAAGTCGACACTCGCCTGGACCCTCGCCGGGCTGCGCACCCCGTCCGGCGGCACGATGACCCACGAATCGGGCGACCTGGCCCGGCCCGCCGGACGGCGTCCGCTGTCCCTGCGCCGCCGGGTGCAACTCGTCTTCCAGAACGCCGACACCTCCCTCAACCCCCGCCGCTCGGTGGGCGACGCGATCCGCCGCCCGCTCCGGTTCTTCGGTACGGCGGACAGCCGTACGCAGGCCGCCGAACGGGCTCGGCAGCTCATCACCGACGTCCGGCTCGACCCCGACCTCGCCGACCGCCTGCCCGCCCAGCTCTCCGGCGGCCAGCGCCAACGCATAGGCATCGCACGGGCGTTGGCGGGCGAGCCGGACGTCCTCATCGCCGACGAGATCACCACCGCCCTCGACGTCTCCGTCCAGGCAGACGTCCTGCGCCTCCTCGACGACCTGCGCCGGGAACGCCAACTGGCCTGTCTCTTCATCAGCCACGACCTGGCCGTCGTCCGGGGCATCGCGGACCGGGTGGTGGTGCTGCGGAACGGGGTCGTGGTCGAAGAAGGCCCGACGGACGCGGTGTTCACCTCGCCCGGACACCCGTACACCCGCCAGCTGATGGCCGCCGCCCTCAAACCCGACCCCGACGCCCTCCCGTTCGTCGAGGGCGGGACGGGCGACCTCGACTGGGAGGACGCGGCCGACCCCGACGACCAGTGGACCGAGCACGGCGACGGACACCGGGTCCGCCGCTGGCGTACGGCCGACGCCCTTGTCACCGAAGGAGTTTCGTGAAGTACCGCGAGGAGTTCGAGCGCCAGGTCGTCCGCGAGGACGTCTGGATCCCCACCCGGGACGGCCGGACCCGCCTGCACGCCCGTATCTGGCGCCCGGCGGACGCCGTCACGGACCCGGTGCCCGCGCTCCTCGAATACCTCCCGTACCGCAAGAGCGACTGGACGGCCCCGCGCGACGCCCAGCGCCACCCCTGGTACGCCGGACACGGCTACGCCTCCGTGCGCGTCGACATCCGGGGGCACGGGGACAGCGAGGGCACGCCCGGCGACGAGTACGACGCGCAGGAACTCGCGGACGGCGTCGATGTCGTCAACTGGCTTGCCGCACAGCCCTGGTGCACGGGCAGGGTCGGCATGTTCGGAATCTCCTGGGGCGGCTTCAACTCCCTCCAGATCGCCGCCCTCGCCCCCGAACCCCTGAAGGCGGTCGTCACCGTCTGCTCGACCGACGACCGTTACGACAACGACGTCCACTACACGGGCGGCGCCGTCCTCGGCATCGACATGCTCGCCTGGGCCGGCACGATGCTCGCCTTCGCGGCCCGCCCGCCGGACCCGACGGTCGTCGGCGCGGACCGCTGGCTGCCGATGTGGCGCGAGCGCCTCGACGCCCTCGAACCCTTCCTGCACACCTGGCTGGACCATCAGCAGCGCGACGACTACTGGAAGCACGGCAGCGTCTGCGAGGACTACGACGCCATCGGCGCGGCCGTCCTCGCGGTCGGCGGCTGGCACGACCCGTACCGGGACGCCGTACTGCGACTCGTGGAACAGCTGCCCGGGGACCGCGTACGGGGTCTGATCGGCCCCTGGTCGCACCAGTACCCGGACCGAGGGCTGCCGCCCGGTCCCGCGATCGGCTTCCTCCAGGAGACCCTGCGCTGGTGGGACCAGCACCTCAAGGGCATCGACACCGGTGTCATGCGGGAGCCGTTGCTCCGGGCGTGGATCAACGACCCCGTGCCGCCCGCGACTTCGTACGAGGAGATGCCGGGCAGGTGGGTGGGGGACAGCAACTGGCCTTCCCCGAACGTCACTTGGGACACGCGCCCGCTCGGCACCGACGACACTCCCGTCCTCGTGCGTTCGCCGCAGCACACCGGTCTCGACGCCGGGCGCTTCTTCCCCTTCGGCAACGCGAGCGACCTGCCGCCCGATCAGCGGGAGGAGGACGGGCGTTCGGTGTGCTTCGACTCGCCGGTACTGGAGGAGCGGGTCGAGATCCTCGGGCGCCCGCGTGTCCGACTGCGCCTCGACAGCGCGACCTCGCGCGCCCATGTGATCGCCCGGTTGTGCGACGTCGCCCCCGACGGGTCGTCGACGCTCGTCACGCGCGGGGTGCTCAACCTGCTGAGCAGGCAGGGGCGGGACAAGGCCGTGCAGTGGAGCCCGGGGACGTACGAGGACGTCGAGTTCGAGCTGAACGGCATCGGCTACGCCTTCCCGCCCGGCCACCGCATCCGGGTGGCCGTCTCCGACGCCTACTGGCCGTGGGTCTGGCCGCACGGCGAACGCGGCGAACTGCGCGTCGTACCGGGCGAGAGCGCCGTACTCCTGCCGGTAAGGGAAGCGTTGGACGAGCAGGTGCCGATCGTGTTCGAGGAGCCCGAGCAGGCCCCGCCGCTGCCCGTGACCTACGACCGGCCCGCCGCCCCGGCACCCGAACGGCTCGTCACGCACGATGTCGCCAAGGGGGAGTGGACCTTGGAGGTCGACCCCAACTACGGGGGCTCGCGCACCTATCCGGACGGCCTGCGGTACGAGGAGAGCGCACGCGAGACGTACCGGATCCGCTCCGACGACCCGCTGTCCGCGCGGGCCGTCTCCGAGTGGCGCATCCGGCTGCGGCGCGGGACGGGCGGCGACGAGTGGGACGCTGAGATCATGGCGCGGACGGAGCTGCGGGCCACGGCCGCGGAGTTCGTCATGGACAGTCGCGTCGAAGCACGGGCGAACGGAGAGACAGTGGCCAAGCGCGCATGGCACCGCACCACCCCGAGGACCTCGGGATGACGGCCGCCAAGCCCTCCCGGCCCGCAGCGAAGGCCCCCCGCCGCGCGGTGGCCGCCGCCGACCGCACCCGGCAGCCCACCGAGGTGCGCCGGCGGCTCATCGTCGAGGCGGCCGTGCCGCTGATAGCGGAGCGCGGATACGCGGCGGTGGGCGTACGCGATGTCGCCGCCGCGGCCGGGGTGTCGGTCGGCACCGTCACCTATCACTTCGGCAGCGTCCAGGAGATCCTCTCCGAGGCGATGGTGCTGCACATCGAGCGGTACTACGCGGCGCTCAACGAGGCCGCCGACCGGGCGAGCAGCGGGGCCGAGGCGCTACGGCTGCTCGTCGACGCGCTGTTCACCGAGGACACCGACCGGCACTGGCGAATGTGGTTCGACTACTGGAACGCGGGCTCCTTGGTTGAAGGGGGCGCGACCGACGAGGCCTTCGCACGCGGCCAGGCCCAGCGCTACGAGGCCTGGCACAGCCAGATCCGCGCACTGGCCGAACGAGCCGTCGCCGACGGGGAGTTCACCTGCGACGACCTCGACGGCTTCACCGTCCGCTTCGCCGCCCTCGCCGACGGCCTGGCCCTGCAACGGCTGCGCCAGGCACCCCCGTTGAGCACCCACGACGCGCGTCGGCACCTCAACCGGCTGATCGGGACGGAACTTCGGCCGTCCGCGTGAGCGACGCGGGCGTCGGTGCGGGGCGTCCGATGTGAACGCCCCGCGCCCGGCGCTCAGTTCACGGCGTCATCCCGTTGGTGCACGCGGCACCGGGCTCGGGCGTCTGCTCGCCCTGGACGTACTTGTCGAGGAACTTCGTGACCCTCGGGTCCGAGGCCTTGTCCACCTTGAGCTGGTGCTCCCAGGCGCTCAGCACGATCGGCGACGACTGGTCCTCGTACGGACTCATGAAGGTGTACGACGTGTTGGTCACGCGCTCGGACAGGGTCTCGACGTCGGCCTTGGCGGCCTTGTCGTTGTATGTGATCCAGACGGCGCCGTGTTCGAGGGCGTGCACGGCGTTCTCGTTGGGGACGGCCTTCGTGTAGACCTGCCGGTCGCAGTTGACCCACACCTGGTTGTGGTCGCCGCCGACGGGCGGGCTCATCTTGTAGGTAACGGCCGTGTCGACGTGGTTCTGGGTGAGCTTGGACCAGCTCTTCACGCCCGATATGGGCGCCGCCTTCGCCTCCTCCTTGTCCTGGGCGTTGTCGATCAGGAGCCAGCCGCCGCCGGCCAGGCCGACGAGGATGACGGCGGTCGCGCCGAGCGTGAGCAGCCGCATCCGGCGCTCACGGGACTGCTCGGCCTTGCGCAGTTCTTCCATGTGGGCGCGGCGGGCCGCGGTCTTCGCCTTGGCATTGGATGTACCCATGGGATGTCCTTCTCCGGGCCGTACCGTCTCCGGGCACGGCGCTGCGAACTGGGGTGATGATCGTGGTCGGGGCCGAACGGGCCGGGCCGGCGGGTGCGGGCCCGAACACGGCCTAGACCCGGAGCAGTTGCAGCTCGTGGAGGTCGGGAGGGCGGGCGCTGCCCGGGATCCGGGACGGGCCGAGAGCGCGCCGGGCGGGCGCGGTGCTCAGCTGGTCCAGGGCGGCGGCCCGGTCCGCGCCGATGAAGGGCGCGTGGTTGAGGACACCGTGGTGGCCCGAGGTGTGACAGCCGTGGAGCGGGCCCTCCTGACAGGGGTCCCGGTCGGCCGCGTGCACGGCGTGCGCCGACGTCGACCGCGACGGCCCGGCGTCCGGCGAGGGCAGCGAGCCGGCGCAGGAGAACGCGAACGTCGCGAGGACGAGAACCAGGACGCCCAGCAGATGCGGGAGGCCGCCGCGGGCATGCCGCGTCGCGAGGCGACGCACCCGTGCAGCGGACATCGGGACACCTGAAGATAGGGGAGGGGCCAAGGAGACAAGCGCCGATGAAATTATCAGACCGCAGGGGTGTGTTATTGCCGCGCCCTACCCCAGGTCATTGACCAGCACCGCCGCCCCGTCGAACCGCCCGCCCTTGAGATCCCGCAACGCCTCCGGCGCCCGCGACAGCGGATAGGTGTGCGTGGTCGCGTGTACGCCGTGCAGCGCGGCCAGTGACAGGAACTCGCGGGCGTCCTCGCGGGTGTTGGAGGTGACGCTGCGCAGCTCCTTCTCGTAGAACAGGTCGGTGTCGTAGCGCAGCGGCGGAATGTCGCTGAGATGGATGCCCGCGACCGCCAGCACCCCGCCCCGGTCGAGCGCCCGCAGCGCCACCGGCACGAGGTCACCGACCGGCGCGAACAGGATCGCGCTGTCCAGCGGCTCCGGCGGCGGGTCGTACGCCCCCTGCGCCGAGGCCGCGCCGAGCGCGAGCGCCAGCCGCCGCGCGGCCGGGTCCCGGGTCAGGACATGCACCCTGGCGCCCTCGGCGAGCGCGACCTGCGCGCACAGATGCGCGCTGCCGCCGAACCCGTACAGCCCGAGCCGCCCACCCGGCGGCAGCGCGCACCGGAGCAGCGCGCGATGACCGATGATGCCCGCGCAGAGCAGCGGAGCCAGGGCGATGTCGTCGATGTCTCCGAAGGGCAGTCGGTGGGCGAACGCGGCCGGGACGGTCGTGTACTCGGCGTAACCGCCGTCCGCGTCCCAGCCGGTGTACTCGGAGGCCGGGCAGAGGTTCTCCGCCCCGCGCCGGCAGTGGACGCAGGTACCGTCCGTGCGACGCAGCCAGGCCACGCCCACCCGGTCACCGAGCGCGAAACCGCGCACGGCCGGGCCGGCCCCGGCCACCACGCCCACCACCTCGTGCCCGGGCGTCACCCCGGTCCGGTGCACGGGCAGATCCCCCTCGGCGACATGCAGATCGGTCCGGCACACCCCGCACACGCGCACGTGCACCAGCAGTTCGTCGGCGCCGGGCACCGGGACCGGCTTCTCCACCAGCCGCAACGGCCCCTCCCCGGGCCCCACCGGGCCGGGCCGGTCCACCGCCCACGCACGCATCGTCCCGTCGGCCATGCCCTCCAGTCTGTAACAGCCCGGGCCGCTCGGCGCGCGCCCCGGGCGAAGCCTGACTAGCGTGAGAATCCGGACCACCCGACGAGACCGGAGAGGCCGGAATCATGGCCGTGCAACCTGAGGGAACCCCCTGTTGGGCCGACGCGATGTTCAGCGACGTCGAGGGAGCCAAGAACTTCTACGGCGAGGTGCTGGGCTGGACCTTCGGCGAGTCGTCGTCGGAGTACGGCAACTACACGCAGGCCTACGCCGACGGCAAGGCGGTCGCCGCCGTCGTCCCGCCCATGCCCGGGCAGGAAGGGCAGTCCGCGTGGTGTCTCTATCTCGCCTCGCCGGACGCCGCCGCCACCGCCGCCAAGATCCGTGAGAACGGCGGCGAGCTGCTGATGGAGCCGATGCAGGTGGGCGAGTTCGGCACCATGTGCCTGGCCCGCGACCCCAGCGGCGTCGTCTTCGGCGTCTGGCAGGCCGGGACCCACGAAGGCTTCGAGGCGGGACCGGAACAGGCCGGCGCCTACTGCTGGGCCGAGGTCTTCACACGCGAGGTCGAGAAGTCGGACACCTTCTTCCCTGCCGTCTTCGGCTACTCGGCGAAGCAGATGCAGGACGACGCCATGGACTTCCGGATGTACGACCTGGGGGAGAACACCGTCCTCGGCCGGATGAAGATGACGGACGACTTCCCGCCCGAGGTGCCGCCGTACATCAACGTCTACTTCAGCGTCGGCAACTGCGACGACGCCGTCGCCACCGCCACCAAGCTCGGCGGTGTACTGCGCTTCGGCCCGATGGACAGTCCGTTCGGCCGGTTCGCCGCGCTGAGCGATCCGCAGGGCGCCAACTTCTCCGTCATCGACATGACGACGACGGCCGGTGAGATGCCCAAGTCGACGGACGTGGGCTGAGGGAGGCACCGAACGCGGGCGGCCGGGGGCCCGGTTCGCGCATGGCATGATCGAGCGCATGCGTGAACGAGTGGTGGCCGCCTGCGACGGGGCCTCGAAGGGAAATCCGGGACCCGCGGGCTGGGCCTGGGTGGTGGCCGACGGCTCGGAGAGCCCCGCTCGCTGGGAGGCCGGGCCGCTGGGCAGAGCCACGAACAACGTCGCCGAACTCACCGCGCTGGAACGGCTGTTGACCGCCGTCGCCCCGGACGTGCCGCTGGAGATCCGCATGGACTCCCAGTACGCCATGAAGGCCGTCACCACCTGGCTGCCCGGCTGGAAGCGCAAGGGCTGGAAGACGTCCACCGGCAAGCCGGTCGCCAACCAGGAACTCGTCGTCCGGATCGACGAGCTGCTCGACGGCCGCTCGGTCGAGTTCCGTTACGTCCCCGCCCATCAGGTCGACGGCGACAAGCTCAACGACTTCGCCGACCGCGCCGCCAGCCAGGCCGCGATCGTCCAGCAGTCGGCGGGCAGCGACCTCGGCTCCCCCGAACCCCCGGCCTCACCGGACACCCCACGCCCCAAGGCCACGAAGACGCCCCGGCCACGCACCGCCAACTCCTCGAACAACCGCACCCTCAAGGCAAAGTTCCCGGGCCGCTGCGTCTGCGGCCGCGCCTACGCGGCAGGAGAAACGATCGCCAAGAACCCCCAGGGCTGGGGCCACCCGGAGTGCCGCACAGCAGAGGCCCCCTGAGGCGCCCCGCAGGGGCAGCCTCTCAGGGGCGCGGGGAACTGCGCGACCAGCCCCCACCGGCCGGCAGCCGACGAACTGCACCTTTCGCACCCCCACACCCTGCTACTCTCCGACGCGAACTGACCACCTTCTGTAATCGCTAGGGGTGTGTGTGAAGGTCGCCTGTGTCGGAGGCGGGCCCGCCGGCCTGTACCTCTCGATCCTGCTGAAGCTCCAGGATCCGTCCCACGACATCACCGTGTACGAGCGCGACCCGGCGGGCTCGACCTACGGCTGGGGCGTCACCTACTGGCAGGGACTGCTCGACAAACTCGAAGCGCACGACCCCGAGTCCGCGCGGACCGTCGCCGACGCCTCGGTGTCCTGGAACCACGGAGTCGCCCACGTGGGCGACAGCGCGACCCGGCACCCCGGCGACGAGGGCTTCGGCATCGGCCGCCACAAGCTCCTCGACATCCTCGCCGACCGGGCCCGACAGCTGGGCGTACGGCTGGAGTTCGAGCACGGCATCACCGACGCCGCCGAACTGGCCGACGCCGACCTCGTCGTGGCCGCCGACGGCGTCAACAGCGCGCTGCGCGAACAGCACTCCGAACACTTCGGCGCCAGCCTGCGAGCCGGACGCAACCGGTACATCTGGCTCGGCACCACCAAGGTCTTCGACGCGTTCACCTTCGCCTTCAAGGAGACGGAGCACGGCTGGATCTGGTGCTACGGCTACGGCTACAGCCAGGACCACAGCACCTGCGTCGTCGAATGCTCCCCCGAGACCTGGAGCGGCCTCGGCCTCGACCAGGCCAACGAGGCCGACGGTCTCGCCCAGTTGGAGAAGCTCTTCGCCGACGTACTGGACGGCCACCCCCTGATCGGCCGTTCCGCCGCCGACGGCGCCGCCCAGTGGCTCAACTTCCGCACCCTCACCAACCAGACCTGGCAGCACGGCAACCTCGTCCTGCTCGGCGACGCCGCCCACACCACGCACTACTCCATCGGCGCCGGCACCACCCTCGCCCTGGAGGACGCCCTCGCCCTGGCCGACGCCCTCCGCACGCACCCCGAACTCCCCGCGGCCCTCACCGCGTACGAGAGGCGGCGCAAGTCGGAACTGCTCTCCATCCAGAGCGCGGCCCGCTACAGCGCCCAGTGGTACGAGAACCTGCCGCGCTACATCCGGCTGCCCCCGGCCCAGATGTTCGCCCTGCTCGGCCAGCGCCACTCGCCGCTGCTGCCCTATGTGCCGCCCCAGCTGTACTACGGCATCGACCGGGCGGCGGGGCGCCTCGAAGCGCTGCGCCGGTTCAAGCGCTGGCTCGGGCCGAAGCTCGCCCGCACCGCGCAGAGCCGGGTGCTGGCCTCCCGTACCCGCGAAGAGGCCGAGGTCTCCGGCAAATAGCCTGGTCATGGCGGCCGGCATTGGGTGAATGGCGATTCACCGCTATGGTGAATCGCCATTCACCCTATTTTTTGTCGCGCAGAGCGGCCGGCCGCTGGAGTACCGATGGACCAGCCTGTCCCGATATCCGACCCGTCGGCCCCACCTCCGCGGAGCCTGCGGGAGCGGATGACCGTTCCGGCGCTGGCGTTCGGCGGGATGCTCTACGCGGTCCAGCAGACCGTCGTCATCCCGCTCCTGCCCGATCTGCCCCGGCTGACCGGTTCCTCGCCCGGCGCGGTCTCCTGGATGGTGACCGCGACTCTGCTGTCCGGCGCCGTCCTCACCCCGGTACTGGGACGGGCCGGCGACATGTACGGCAAGCGGCGGGTGCTCATCGCGGGCCTCGGGCTGATGGTCGTCGGCTCGGTGATGTGTGCCCTGTCGTCGCACATCGGTGTGCTCATCACGGCGCGTGCCCTACAGGGCGCCGCCTCCGCCGTCGTACCGCTCTCGATCAGCATCCTCCGTGACGAACTGCCGCCGGAACGCACGGGGAGCGCGGTCGCGCTGATGAGTGCCACCGTCGGGATCGGCGCCGCGCTGGGGCTGCCGCTGGCCGCGCTGATCGTCCAGTACGCGGACTGGCACGCCATGTTCTGGGCGACCGCCGGGCTCGGTGCGTCGGGCGTGGCCGCCGTGTGGTGGGCGGTGCGCGAGTCGCCCGTGCGGGAACCCGGGCGCTTCGACGTCGTGGGCGCGCTGGGGCTGGCCGTCGGGCTGGTGTGTCTGCTCATCGGGATCGTCGAGGGCGGCGAGTGGGGCTGGGGCAGTGCGCGCGTCCTGGGACTGTTCCTCGGGGCCGTCGGGGTGCTCGGCCTGTGGTGGTGGCAGCAACTGCGCACCCAGGAGCCCCTGGTGGACCTGCGGCTGGTGGCCAGGCCCCGGGTCGGACTGTCCCATGTCGCCGCCCTGCTGACCGGGTTCGCCTTCTACTCCAACTCCCTGGTGACGGCCCAGCTGGTGCAGGCGCCCGAGGCCACCGGGTACGGGCTCGGCCTATCCATCGTCGAGACGGGCCTCGTCCTGCTCCCCGGCGGCGTCGTCATGCTGGTGTTCTCGCCCGTCTCGGCCCGGGTCTCGGCGAAGTACGGGCCGCGCGTCACCCTGGTCATCGGCACGGCCGTCATCGCGCTCGGCTATGTGGTGCGCATCGCGGACAGCCGCGACCTGTGGATGATCATCGTGGGCGCCTCGGTCGTCGGCCTGGGCACCACCTTCGCCTACTCGGCCCTGCCCACACTGATCCTGCGGGCCGTACCGCCCGGCCAGACCGCCTCCGCCAACGGCGTCAACGTCCTGATGCGCACGATCGGCCAGGCCATGTGCAGTGCAGCCGTCGTCGCCGTGCTGGTACGGCACACCAGCCCGGTCGCCGGTACGGCGGTACCCACCCTGCACGGCTATCTGCTCGCCTTCGGGATGGCGGGCGTCGTCGCCCTGCTGGCCTGCACGGCGGCCCTCACCATCCCCGGCGACCCGGTCACCGGCGGCACCCGGCGCGCCCGTGGCCGTACCAAGGGCGTCCGGGACGGGGCGATGGAGGGAGCATGAGTGCCGTGCGCACCCCACCGACGACCGATACCGGCACCGACGGCACCGACACCGGACCGACCCCGGCGGCGCCCCCGCGCAGGGACGCGGAGCAGACGAAGGCCGCCATCCTGCGCGCCGCCCGTCACCTCCTCGCCCGCCACTCGCAGGCGGACATCACGCTCAAGGCGGTCGCCGAACGCGCCGGTGTCAGCCCGCCGTTGATCCTCAAGTACTTCGGCAACAAGGACGCCCTCTTCACCCGAGTGATGTCCTTCGACCAGGACGCCGAGGCACTGCTGGACGCCCCCCTCGACGGCCTCGGCCGCCACATGGTCCGTCTGCTCCTCACCGGCCAGTCCGAGCGCGGCGTCGACCCCGTCCTGCGGATCGTCTTCGCCCCCCTCCAGGGCGACCGCGGCGACATCATGCGCGCCAACTTCCGCACCCAGGTGAGCGAACGCCTCGCCGCCCGTCTCACCGGCCCCGACCCTGGCCTGCGCGCCGAACTGGCCGTCGGCACGCTGCTCGGCCTGGGAGTCATGTACGGCATCGCCCGGGGAACGCATCTGCGGGAGGCGACGATCGACGACATCGTGGACCGGTACGCGCCCACCGTGCAGGCCCTGCTGACCCCTTGACGGAGCGTCAGCGCAACAGCCGGTCGAGGAACGAGTTCCCGAACACCCGGTGCGGGTCGAGCCGGTCCAGGGTGCCGACGGCCTGCTGCCACACGCCATCCCCGTAGGAGGCAGGTACGGCGGTACCGATGACCTCCTCGTCGCTCCACGCGGCCGTGTCCGTGTACCCCCATCCCTTGGACCACTCGACCCGGGTGAGCGCGTGCCCGCCGTCGTACGTGTCGAGCAGGAACTGTTCGAGTTCGCGGAAGAACGCCTCCGCGTACGGCGTCCCGGGCAGCGTCAGGACGTCCAGCCAGACGGCGGTGTCCCACTCGGGGTGCCCGTCGACGGGCCGCAGCGCGGACAGCAGCGGGGCCTGGGCGCCGGCCGAGTCGGTGTCGCCCGGCCGGTCGAGGCCGGTGGCGCGGATCTCGACGGTGCCGTTGACCGGGAAGCGGCCCAGGGCGGCGTACGCGGCGAGGCGTTCCCGGTAGAAGGCGGTGAACTCGGCGATCACGCGCTGCACTTGATCCCGGCTGGTCAGCACCGCGTAGCCGTTCGCGGTGACCCGGAGGGTCGTCGGCCTGACGTACAGCAGTGTGTTCTTCGACGGCCCCCAGATGTCCGCCGACAGCGTCGCCACCAGCCCGAGCGCGGCCACGTCCAACTGCGCGTTGCCGAGCACCGGCGCGAGATACCAGGCACCGTCGGACAGGATCCGCCCGACGAGGTCCGCCACCAGGGTCGGGACGTTGTCGGAGAAGGGGTAGTTGTACGGCGACGACACGCGCCGTGAGGTGAGCGGTCTGGTCGGGGCGACGCTCCACACCTTCAGCCACGGGAACTCGGTGAAGGCGAACCAGATCGTCTCCACCCGCCCGGCCTCGTCGAGGAAGCTCGCGAAGGTACGACTGCCGGAACCGGTGCCGGGCGCCGCGAACAGTTCGGACGCCGGAATGTCCGTACGGCTGACACAGCGCAGGTTCGCGTTGGCCCCCACTCGTAGGACGACCTCGACGACCAGGGAACGGCCGAGGTGGGTGAGGAGCGCCGCGCAGTCCGCCTCGTCGCGGTTGAACGTCCGCAGGACGTAGGCGTCGGCGTCCTCGTCCCAGACGACCGCCGTCAGCGACAGCACGAGATTGCTGAGCGAGCCGTACGTGTGTCCGGGCTGCCGGGTCTCCCCGTCGGCCGGTACGGCGGTGCCGTGGGCGTCGACGGCCAGCGCGCCGCCCAGGGTGAGGTCGCCGGGTGCGGGCGCGGCGGTGACCCCGAGTCCGTGCTGCTCCAGGTGGGTGAGCAGGGCCTCCAGGGTGACTCCGGTGCCGGCCCGCACGGCGGCGGGGCCGGTCGACTCCAGGGCGAGCCCGGTGAGATGGGGAGCTGTGTCGACCAGGAGTACGGGTGCGTCGGACTCCGTACCGGCGGTGATCGTCAGGGGCGACCAGCCGTGCGCGGAGCCCCTGGCGCGGACCGTCCAGCCGTGCCGCCAGGCCCAGTTGACGACGTCGACCACCTGGCCGGGGTCGGCCGGCGCGCAGGCCCAGAGTCCGTCGGCGGTGATCTCGCCGACCCAGTTGCGGTAGCCGGAGCGGTAGGGGGTGACGTTCGCGGGGAAGTCGGGCAGCTCGGCTGCGGCGACCGCGGGATCGGCCGCGATCGCCACGAGGGTGAGGGAGGCGGCGCCGAGCAGGAAGCCCCGGCGGGTCCAGGGGGAGCTGTTGGTTGGCGTCAGTTGATCAGTCACCTGATCACGCTAGGTGCTCTGGTGAAAGGGCGGTAGATCGCCTGCGGGTCCGTCGTGGCCGGTCGCGCAGTTCCCCGCGCCCCTTTGGGGCGCTGCCGCTGACGGATGACAGACTGACGCCATGGACGAGCGTGTAATCGGTAGGTCGGGTCAGCGGGCGTCGGTCATCGGCCTCGGAACGTGGCAGTTGGGCGCCGACTGGGGCGACGTGGAGGACAAGGACGCCCTCGCGGTGCTGGACGCGGCGGTCGAGTCGGGAGTGACCTTCTTCGACACCGCCGACGTGTACGGCGACGGGCGCAGCGAACAGACCATCGCGACCTTCCTGCGCGGCAGGCCCGAGCTGGACGTTCTGGTCGCCACCAAGATGGGTCGCCGGGTCGACCAGATCCCCGAGAACTACGTCCTCGACAACTTCCGTGCCTGGAACGACCGTTCGCGGCGCAACCTCGGCGTCGAGCGGATCGACCTGGTCCAGCTGCACTGCCCGCCGACCCCGGTCTACTCCTCCGACGAGGTCTTCGACGCCCTGGACACCCTGGTCGAGGAGGGGCGCATCGCGCGGTACGGGGTCAGCGTCGAGACCTGCGAGGAGGCGCTCACAGCGATCGCCCGCCCGGGTGTGACCAGCGTGCAGATCATCCTCAACGCGTTCCGTATGAAGCCGCTGGCCGAGGTGCTCCCGGCCGCCGAGAAGGCGGGCGTCGGCATCATCGTCCGAGTCCCGCTGGCCTCGGGTCTGCTGTCGGGCAAGTACACCAAGGACACGGTGTTTCCCGAGAACGACCACCGCACCTACAACCGCCACGGCGAGTCCTTCGACCAGGGCGAGACCTTCTCCGGCGTCGACTACGCGACCGGCGTCGAGGCGGCGGCCGAGTTCGCCGCGCTGGCCCCCGAGGGGTACACCCCGGCCCAGTTGGCCCTGCGCTGGATCCTCCAGCAGCCGGGTGTGACCACGGTGATCCCGGGCGCCCGCTCGGCCGAGCAGGCCCTCGCCAACGCGGCGACCGCCGCCCTGCCGCCGCTGTCGCAGGAGACGCTCACCGCGATCCAGGACCTCTACGACCGCCGGATCAAGGCCCAGGTGGAGAGCCGCTGGTAGCGGACGGACGTACACCTGTCACGGCGTGTCATGGTTCCAGGAGCAGTTGCCGTTGCTGCTCTTGGTCCCCGGAGACGCTGCCCCGGTCGTGGGCGGTGAACGTGCCGGTGAGGGTGGCGCCCGCGCAGCGGACGGCCTCGGGCGTGCCCTGCACGGTGACCGTCACGGGCGCCGACAACGGCTCGTGCTTCGGATGACCGGGCGCGTGCGACTCCGTACCGACCGTGAACGCGGCCGTGTGCACCGTGGAGTGCCCGTCGTCGTCCCCCGGGAACTCGTCCGCCGGTCCGAAGGCCGACTCCAGGGCCCGTACGACCGTCTGCGCGTCGGCGGCGTTGCCGCCGCTGACCGTGAGGGTGAGCTGCGTTCCGGACATGGCCGGACCTCCTCCACTGTGGCCACCGTGGTGCACCTCGGGTAACCGCCCACCGATCATCCAAACCGCCGGGCCGGGATCTGATCGAACCGCGCTCGACGGGGCACTCGGAGCCGAGAGATCGGTCAGCACGCGGATGCCGGGAGGAACCATGTCGGACACCGACGGTGAGGTCGGCACGCTCGACCGGGGACGGGAAGAGACCGAGGAGGAGCGCGCCGACCGCAAGTGGGGCGAGCTCATCCAGGAGGTCCGGGTGGCCCAGACGGGCGTGCAGATCCTGTTCGGCTTCCTGCTGACCGTCGTGTTCACCCCGCGCTACGAGCAACTGGGCGACACGGAACACACGATCTACATCGTCACCGTCGTCCTGGGCGCCGCCGCCACCGGCGCCCTGATCGGACCGGTCGCCCTGCACCGGATCGTCTCCGGCCGCCAGGTGAAACCCCAGGCCGTGCACTGGGCCTCACGACTGACCTTCGCGGGTCTGGTGCTGCTGTTCGCCACCATGATCTCCGCGCTGCTGCTGGTCCTCCGGGTGGCCACCCACGACAGGTATGTGCCCTGGCTGGTCGCGGGGGTCGCCGCCTGGTACCTGGCCTGCTGGTTCGCGCTGCCGATGTGGACGCGCCACCGCTACACCGATGACTGAGCAGGCACCGCCGCGAGCTGCCGGTCGTGGACGCGGCTCAGCACGAGCAGCGAGACGCTCGCCCCGATCAGCGCGCAGAACATGTCCCACTGCGTGTCCCACACATCGCCCTGCGTGGCCAGGAAGTCGTCGGCCGCGGCGCCGCCGATCACGGCCGCCGCCCACTCGAACATCTCGAACACCGCGCTGAAGGCGAGACAGGCGCACACGGTCAGCGGCGCGAGCCAGCGGCTGCCGCGCAGCGGTGACGTACGGCTCAGCAGCTCCCGTACGAGAATCGCCGGCACGAAGCCCTGCATGAGGTGGCCGAGCCGGTCGTACGGATTGCGGTCGAGGCCGAACGTGTCGCGCGCCCAGTCGCCGAGCGGGACCTGCGCGTAGGTGTAGTGGCCGCCGACCATCAGGACGAGCGCGTGCAGGGCGAGGAGGCAGCACAGCAGGTTGGTGAGCGGGAAGCGGCGCCAGGTCAGGACGATCAGGGGCAGCCCGATCAGGATCCAGACCGTCTCCAGGAACCAGGTCGTCAGATCGTGCGGCTGCCACACCGAGACCGCGAGTCCGACGGCCACCAGCCCGGCGAGCAGCACGGGAAGGTGCCGTCGCGGGGCGCCGGTGGCCGCCTGGAGGGAGGGGGAGGGGGTGTCGACTGCGGGCATCGGGACGCTCCTTGTGGTGGGAGCACCAGAGTGGAGGAGCGCCCGGCCCCGGGCATGAGTACGAGTACTCAGCCCAGGGCGCTCATGGTCCCCAGGTCCCTACGCGGGTGCGGTGCGCGATGCGCGCAGCGCCGAGATGCACGAGGAGATGGCCTCCTGGAGCTCCTCCAACTGCTGGACCATGTCGTCCTCGGCGAACTCCTCGACGTCGTCGAAGGTCAGCTCCTCGAAGGCCTTCGTCGCCTTCGACAGGCTGTTGTAGAACTTCGTCCGCCGTTCCTGGACGCGCAGTTCGGGGTCGGCCTCCACAGCCTCGACGACGAGGCTCTTGAGGGTGTCGTAGGCCTCGCTCGCCCACTCGCCGGTGTCCTCGTCCTCGTCCAGCTCGTCGAGGAGGGAGAGGTGACGCTCGGCTTCCTGACGCAGATCGACGGGCGCGTCGATGGTCTGTCCGGCGGGTGTCTTGACCTGGCCGGACTCGGCGATCTGGCGGACGTATCCGACCCGGTCGGCCGAGCGGGACTCGGTCGCGACGGCCTTCTTCAGGTCGTCGGTGCGGACGATGTCGCGGGCCAACTCGGCCTGGAGATCGGGGTCTTCCTTGATCCGGTCGAGCAGGGCGTGCCGGGCGGCACGCGCCGTCGAGGGGTCCGCCATGATCGCGGCCCGCAACGCGGTCGGGTTCTCCGCGACCTCCAGCGCCTTCGTCGGCCGGATGCCCTCGGCCTCGGCGGCCTCCGCGATGGCGGTGCCGCGCTCCGAACCGGCGCTGGAACGGGAGCTGTAGTACGTGAGCCACAGGTCGTAGCCCGGGAGTTCGACCTCCTGGCCCGGGGCCAGCGCCTCGAAGTGCGGGACGACACCGTCGTCGGCGGCCTTGTCCCACGCCTTGTAGTAGCGCATGACCCGCTCCGGCGAGCAGTCGGCGAGCCCGGCGAACTCCTTGGCGGAGACCTTCGGCGTCTCACCGGCGGACTCACCGCCGGGCCGCACGCTCCGCGCCACCTTCAGCGCGAAGGCCCAGCCCCCGGTCCGCGCGTAGGCCCCGAACTCCTGTGCGTCACGCGCCACGAGCGGAGACACATCGACGTCGAGGGAGGCCTCTGAGGAAACGTTGTCGGGCTCCGCGGACGGCTCCGACCAGTCGGACCCGTCGAACTCCTCGGACACGGGGGACACCTCCGGTGTCTCGGACGGCTCGGGCATCTCCGATGCTTCGGACGGGGCGATCGCTACGGTCACAGGTGACTCTCCCGGGCATGGCTGGACGGACTGCGAAGGTGCAGACAGGCAGCCTATATGCGCTCATTGACGCTGCTTTGACAGACCGGGCCCGACCCGGATCCAGGCCTGTCACTGATCCCGTACACGCGGTGGTCGACACGTGTCCCCGCCCATGCCTGAACGCGGTTCACTCTCTGAAGGTCCGCAGGAAGGTGTCCAGCGCCTGGCGGTTGGCGGTGTCGTTCCAGTCGGCGGCGGGTGTCGTCCAGCGCAGCGAGTAGCCCGTGTTCTGGCCGGTGAGGAAGCCCCGGCCGAACGTACGGATTCGGATGCCCTGGAAGTCGGACGTCCACTCCATGTCGGCGGCGCTCCGGCCGCGATAGTTCGTCGCCCGGATCTCGCCGATCCGCTGGAAGCCGATGCCCGCCGCGATCAGACCGGGCTGGACGTCGTCGCGCCACACGGCGACCGGATCGGCCCGGAGCGCCTCGCTGTAGGTGACGGTCAGCGTGCGCGGGTCGTCGTCGGCGCCGAACACGATGCGATAGGCGACGTTGCCGGGGGAGATGTCCTCGCTCAGCCGCTTCCAGCCCTGGGGAAGCGCGACGGAGAACCCCTCCGGGGCGTTGTACACCCGGAACCCGGCGGGCAGCACGTTGGCGTCGGTGGCGGGGCCCGAGGCGGTGGGCGAGGGCTTGGGGGACGCGGCCGGGGCCGACGGCGACGGTGAGACCGGCCCGGAGGCGGTCGCGCTCGGCTCGGGGGGCAGCTCGGGCAGGGCGGTGTTCCCACCGGCGGAGGAGGCCGACGGAGGGGCCGGGGCGGCGACCGAGGGGCTGGTGTCAGCGCCGGACGCCGAGACGTCGAGGCCGGGCAGATTGTCCGTCGTGGCGAGGACCGCGACGGTGACCGTGACAGCGGCCAGGGCCGTACCGGCGACGGCCAGCCTGCCGGTGCCGCGTCTGTTCCAGGTCCGGCCGGCGCGCCGCGCGGCACCTGCACAGGCGTCGCGCAGCCGGGCGGTCGGCACCGGCTCGTCCGAGGTGTCGGGGTCCTCCCTGATGACACGGACCAGGGCGTCCCGTACCACCGGAGCGGTCAGCCTTTCCCGGGCGTTCTTGCGCAGCAGACCCGTGATGGCCTGGGTGAGGGGACCGGAGCGCACCGGGCTGCGCAGCGGCAGCCGGTCGACCGCCCGCAGCGTGGCGTCGGGCCGCCCCCGGTCACGGAACGGCGGCCGGCCCTCGGCCATCGCGTAGAGGATCGCGCCGAGCGCCCACAGGTCGGCCGACGGCTCGGCGCGCGCCCCGTGGGCCTGCTCCGGCGAGGCGTACGCGGGTGCGCCGACCCTGGCCGCGGAGGTGGCGCAGGCCAGGCCGAAGCCGGTCACCACGACCGGGCCCTGGTCCCGCACGAACACCTGGCCGGGGCTGAGTTCGCCGTGCACGATGCCCTCGCGGTGCGCGGCGTCGAGCACATCCAGCACTTCGAGCGTGATGCGCGCCGCCCGTACGTAGTTGAACGTGCCCTGCCGCTCCAGGAGTTCACTGAGCGGTGTGCCGTCGATCCACTCGGCGACCGTCCACAGCGTGCCGAACTCCTCGACCACGTCGATCACGACGCCCACCCGTCCGGGCAGGACCAGCCCGAGGATCTCGGACGCGCGCATCACCCGGGCGATCGTCCGGCGCGCGGTCTGCTCCCGGGGATCGGGCGGGAGTTGGAGCTGGGTCAGGACGACCGGGCGCTCGGATGCGGTGTCCTCGCCGTACCAGGAGACCCGGTTCGTTTCGCGATGGACGACATCGAGGAGTCGGTACCTGCCGGCCACCAACTCGTGTGTGGAGACGTGCGCCTTGACCATGGCCATCCCTCGCTGAACCCCTGGCTCTCACCTTTCCCACAGGTACGACGGGTGCGGCGGGGTGTGTTCAAATATTCGGCAACTCCCGGGCCCGATTCTCCTTTTATTCATCTGCGCCGAGCACGTGTGCGAAGAATTGGGCGAATTCACTGGACCTGGAGTGACGGCCTGTACACGATCGCGACACGTGATCTCCCGCACAGCTGCAGCCGTCGTCAGTGCTGCTGCGCCTTCTGCGGGGTCGCCTCGCTCGGCCGTGCGACGACGAACCCCTCGCCCTGGAGCATCAGTTGGGCGGCCTCGCCGGAACCGCCGCGGATCATCGAGCCGAAGGACTGCGAACGGTGCAGCGACGTCTGGAGGTTGGCAGACCAGCCGACGACCGCGTCCGTGTCGACGTACACCGGATACTGCGGCGAGACCGGGATCACCAGCGGACTGCCCTCGCAGACCAGCCCCAGCTTGCCCTGTCCGGTAAAGACACTGTTGAACAGGCCGCCACCGCTGATCCCCGCCCCCTTCACGGTCTTGATCTCGTACGCCAGCGACGCGTCGAAACACAGCACGTTGCGGCCGTTGACGGTGAAGACGTCACCCGGGTCGATCTCGACGATGAAGCAGCTCTGCGCCTCGTGCGCGAACCACGCCTCGCCCTGCCCGCGCACCGCCATCAGGGGCAGCCCCTCGCCCGTGACCGCACGCTTCAGCATGCCGCCGACGCCCTGCCCCTTGCGTTCGAACTGGAGGTTGCCGCGGAAGGCGATCATCGCGCCCTGCCGGGCGAACATCTCCCCGTTCACCGCGTACTTGATGGACTTGGGGTTCTCGACGGTCATCCCGGGCGCTGTGGCCGGCTGCACCATGTACTGACTTGAAAAGAGGTCACCCTTCATGGGGTCATCGTGTCCCGGAGGGCGCCGTTCCGCCAGGAGAACACGGCCGGAAGCGCCCCCTTGCGCATCCGACCACCCGTTGTCGGCCGCTCGGTGACGCTACGTTGTAGGGCAGGGCCAACTATGTTTCCCCTCAAGGAGGTTGCCCGGTGACGCAGGACTCGTCCGCCCTCGGCACACAGACGCCGGAGAAGATCGACACCACGGTGCCGCACTCCGCCCGGATCTGGAACTACTGGCTCGGCGGCAAGGACAACTACCCGGTCGACCACGAGGCGGGCGACGCCTTCCGCGAGATCTTCCCCGGCATCACCGACCTCGCCGGCGACTCCCGCGCCTTCCTCGGCCGGGCTGTGCGCCATCTGGCCGGTGAGGTCGGGATCCGGCAGTTTCTCGACATCGGCACGGGCCTGCCGACGGCGGACAACACCCACGAGATCGCCCAGCGCGTCGCCCCCGATGCCCGCATCGTCTACGTGGACAACGACCCCCTCGTCCTGACCCATGCCGCGGCCCTGCTCACCAGCGCGCCCGAGGGCGAGACCGGCTACATCGACGCCGATCTGCACGACCCGGACACCGTGCTCAGGGAAGCGGCGCGGATCCTGGACCTGAGCCGGCCGGTGGCACTCACGCTGATGCAGGTCAGCGGGCATATCGCCGACTACGACGAGGCACGGGCCATCGTCCGCGCGCTGATGGACGCTCTGCCGCCGGGCAGTTGGTTCGCCTTCAACGACAGCGTGGACACCAACAAGGCCAACGTCGAGGCCACCCGGCTCTACAACGAGAGCGGGGCGGTGCCCTACTACCTGAGGAGCCCGCAGGAACTCGCCGGCTTCTTCGACGGCCTGGAGCTGCTGGCCCCCGGTGTCGTCCCCATCACCGACTGGCGCCCCGATCCCGACACGGCGCGTGGGGTGGGGGACGTGATCGCTCTGGGGGGCGTCGCGCGCAAGCCGTAGGCAGACGGGGGATCACCGAGAAGGCATTGACGCAGAGATTCGGCCAGGCCTTCAGGCGCCGAAGAGCTGAGTCCAGTACGTGCCCGCCTTGCCACCACCGGCGAAACCGATGCCTATGTGAGTGAACTCCCGCTTGAGGATGTTGGCACGGTGCCCGGGGCTGTTCATCCACCCCTCCACGACCTCGGCGGGGGAGCGCTGCCCGCACGCGATGTTCTCGCCGATCGTGCGCCGCGTGGACCCCGCCGCGGCGGCCCGGTCCCACGGCTGGCTGCCGTCGGGCCCGGTGTGGGAGTAGAACTGGCGGACCACCATGTCCGTACTGTGCGCCTGCGCGGCTCGGGTGAGCAGCGCGTCGGTGGCCAGCGGTGGCAGCCCCGCCCGGGCCCGCTCCCGGTTGGTGAGGTCCGTGACCTCGGCGGCCGTCCGGTCCAGGTCCCCGGGCAGGAGGGGCCGGGCCCAGAGAGCGGTCCAGTACGTGTCACCCGTACGGGACCCGGTGACGTAGGCCAGGCCGACCTGGGTGAACGCCGGGTCGTGCAGGGTTCGTCGGGCCTGCTCCGTGCGCAGGCAGTAGTCGACGAACTCCTCGGGCGTACGCGGACCGGAGACGAGGTGCTCGCCGACCGTCAGATACGTGTATCCGGCGGCGGTGACCCGCTGGTGGACGGAGGTGCCGTCCCGGCTCTCGGTGCCGAGACGGCCGGCCGAGGCCATGTCGGCGGCGTGCGCCTGAGCGGCGGCGGCGAGTCGCGGGTCGAGGGAGACGGGCGGGGAACCGGCGGCGGCACGGGCGGAGTTGACGAGCGTGAGGAAGCCGTCGGCGGGGGAGAACGGGCCCGGTCCTGCGGTGAAGGCACCCGGGGACACCGACCCAGGACGCGCACCGGTGGCGGGCGCGGCGGCCGGTGACGGGGTGCCCGTCGACCGGGACCGGCGTGAAGCCGCCGCCTCCGAGAGGCGCGAGGCGGCGCCCGACAACCGCGAGGCCGCGTCGGACCAGCGGGACGGCGTACGCAGGGGCGCGCCTGCCGCCGGGAATGGTGAGGCAGGCCCCGCCGAGGGGTCGTCGTCCGCGACATCCACCCCGAAGTCCCGGGCCAGGCCCGCCAGCCCGTCCGCGTACCCCTGCCCGAGCGCGCGCAGCTTCCAGCCCGTGCCCCGCCGGTACAGCTCCGCGAGCAGCAGTACCGTCTCCTGGCGCGGGCGCGGTGGCGTGAACCGGGCCAGCGGGCGACCCCCGGGGCCGGAGACAACGAGCGTCGGCGCGGGCAGTCCGCCCAGCGCCGTACCGGGGTCGGCCGCGCTGACCACCACCGTGACGCGGGTCGCGCCGGGGCGCAGGCCTGCCGGGTCGACGGTGAGGGTGTCGCCGTGCAGCCGGGCTCCCGGCGCTGTCGGCTGGTTGTAGAACACGAAGTCGGCGTCGCCGCCGACCTTGCCCCCGTCGTCCGTCACCAGCGCGCTCACATCGAACGGGCCCGGCACCCGGAGCGTGAGGGTGCCGCCCGGCAGGGGCGTGTTGCCCCCGGGGACCAACTCGCTCATCGCGCCTGCCCTGGGGTCGTCGTTCGTGCCCCATGGGGGCGTTGCCCCTATAACGCCCGGCCAGGGCGCCGCAGTTCCCCGGCCGACGACAGCCGACCGGGGAAAGCGGCCGACTACGACTCCTCGACGCGCACCAGATGCACGGCCGTGCTGGACCAGCCGCCGGGCGCGAGATCGAGCCGCATCCCGTACTCGCTCAGCACGTTCGCATGGTGCACGGCACCCGTACGCGCGTCCCGGTACCGGGCGCCGGGCGTCAGCCCCCGCAACCGCACCGGAATCCGGGGCAGGCCGTGCCGAGGCCCGTACCGGAAGCCCAGCACCAACGCCTCGGCCGCGTCCTCACCGACGTACTCCACCACCGTCGGCTCCTCACCGAGCGGCCCCGACAGCCGGTACAGCTCCCCGTGCTGCACGACATGCCGCACCTTCTTGTACTCGGCCACCAGTGCCGCGCCCTCCGCCAGCTCCTCCTCGGACCAGCGCGTCAGATCACCGCCGATCCCGAGCAGCCCGCACATCGCCGCGTGGAATCGGAACCGCAGCGGCACCGAACGCGCCGTGAGCTGATTGGGTACGTCGGTCACCCACGCCGACATGGCACGCGCCGGGTACACCTGCCCGAACCCGTGCTGGATCACCAGCCGGTCCACGGCGTCCGTGTTGTCGGACGTCCACGCCTGATCCGTTCGGGAGAGGATGCCGAGGTCGACCCGGCCACCACCGCCACTGCACGTCTCCACCCGCAGTCCGGGATGGTCGGCGCGCAGCCGGTCGATGACGCCGTACAGATTCGCCACGTACCGCGTCCACAGCCGGTCGTTGCCGTCCCGCTGCTCCGGCCAGCCCGACTCGCCGAACGCCCGGTTCATGTCCCACTTGAGGAAGTCGACCCCGTGGTCCCCGACCAGCCGGGTCAGCCAGCCGTACGCCCACTCGGCGACCTCGTCGCGCGCGAAGTTCAGGACGAGCTGGTTGCGCATCTCGGTACGGGCCCGTCCTGGCACATGCAGCACCCAGTCGGGGTGCTCGCGATACAGCGCGCTGTCCGGATTGACCATCTCCGGCTCGACCCAGATCCCGAACCGCATCCCGAGCCGGTGCACGGCGTCGGCCAGCGGACCGAGGCCCTCGGGGAACCGCTCCGGAGTCGGCGTCCAGTCGCCAAGACCCGCGCGGTCACTGCGTCGCGCCCCGAACCAGCCGTCGTCCACGACATACAGCTCCACCCCGAGTACGGCGGCCCGCTCGGCCAGCGCCTTCTGGCTCGCCTCGTCGACGTCGAAGCCGGTGGCCTCCCACGAGTTGTAGAGCACCGGCGCCAACTCCCGTGCCCGGGGCAGCACATGGGTCGTGGTGTACGAGTGCCAGGCACGGCTCGCCGCCCCGAACCCGCCGTCCGTGCACAGCCCGGCGAACACCGGCGTGGTGAACTCCTCGCCCGGCGCGAGGGGGACCGAGGTCCCCTCGTGGCCGACGCCTCCGGTGAAGCCGGCCAGCCCGTCGGGGGTCCGCTGGGCCGTGATCCGCCAACTCCCGCTCCAGGCGAGGGCCGCGCTCCACACCCGGCCGTGCTCCTCGGTCGCCTCGCCCGAGTCGAGCATCACCCACGGGTTGGCGTGGTGACTCGTGATACCGCGCCGACTGGTGAGCACCGTCTCCCCGAACGGCAGGGCGTCGCGCCGGAGTTGGCTCTCGGCCGACCACTGGCCGGTGACATGGCTGAGCCGGTAGCCGGGGAGCGGCGGCAGTGTCCAGGCGGCGGAGTCGGCGCGCAGCAGGTCGATGTGCTCGTCACCCGCGTTGCGGATCACGGTCCGGCGCTCGATGACGTCCGTGTCGGCGCGGACCGCGTAGTGCAGTGCGACATGCAGGGGGTAGCGGCGGTCACGGAACTCCAGCACCAACTCGTGCGCCCCGGACGCCGGTTCGAGGATCTCGTGGCCGGTCGGCACCCACTCGAAGCCACGGGAGGAGTCCGCGTACCGGACCTGGAGCGAGGGCGGGCCGTAGCGGGTGCCGCCGTCGACGGGGAGTTCCTCGCCCACCGGAGGACGGCCCTCGAAGCTGCTCGCCGTCTCGACTGGCGGAACGATGAGCGCGCCCGCCTCCGGCAGGGTCAGCCGCGGTCCCCACGCGAGATGACAGGGCGCGCCGGTCTCGTCGATCCGCAGCGCGTACGACGTGCGCGGGGTGGTGAGCAGCCAGACCCCGGTGTCCGGGTCGTGGGAGATCAGCGGCATGGTGCCTCACGTTCGCGTGACCATCGATCATGTGTCAATGGGGTGCTGGTTTCGGTCTTTCGTAAGTCTAGGGGCGGTCGCAGTGGTACTTCGTTCCATCCCTGCTTCTTTCATTGACAGCGGAAAATAAGCGACCTAGGTTCCGGCCATGCCCTCGATGTCCTCGACACGCTCGGCCTTCGGTGCCGAGGTGTTTCCGGCCCATACGCCGGCCGCCTCGCAGATCTTCACCACGGTCCTGTCCCACGGCCCGCTCACCCGCGCCGATGTCGCCCGGCGCGCGGGCCTCTCCGCCGCAGCCGTCACGAAGGCGGTCCGGCCGCTGATCGAGGCCGGCTATCTGGTCGAGGACACGGACGACGAGGTACGTCCTGTGGTGGGGCGGCCCGCGAGCCTTGTCCGCGTCGACGGCGGGCGGGCGCTGTTCATCGGCATCAAGATCACCGGCGACGAGATCTTCGGCGTGCTCACCGACCTGTGTTGCCGGATCCGCGTCGCCCGGAACCTTCCGCTGCCCGCCCGTGCCCCCAAGACGGTGCTGGCCTCGGTCGCCGAGCTGGTCCGGGAGCTGCTCACCGAGGCGGACGGCTTCGGGGTGCCGGTGCTGGGGTGTGGCATCGCCGTCGCCGGAGAGGTCGACCGCGTCGAAGGGGCCGTACGCTATTCGCCGTTCCTGGAGTGGCGTGACGTGCCGCTCGCCGAACTCGCGGCCATGACCACGGGGTTGCCCGTCGCGGTCGACAACGACGTGCGCGCGCTCACCGTTGCCGAGCAGTGGTTCGGCGCGGGCGTGGGACTGTCCGACTTCGCCGTGGTGACCGTCGGCGCGGGCATCGGCTGCGGGCTCGTGGTCCACGGTCGCGTGGTCGCGGGGGCGCACTCGGTGTCCGGCGAGATCGGGCATGTCACCATCGATTCGGCCGGCCCGGCCTGCCACTGCGGCAAGCGGGGCTGCCTGCAGGCGTACGCGGGGGACGCGGAGATCGTCGCCAGGGTCCGGGAGATCACGGGCGCCTCGATCACCGACAGCGCCGAGGCGGTCGCCCTGGCCCACGCCGGCCATCCGGGAGCGCGGGAGGTGTACGCGCGGGCCGGTGACGCGATCGGGCGGGGCATCGCCACGGTGGCCAATCTGCTCGGCCCCCAGCGGGTGATCATCTCCGGCGAGGGGCTGGCCGCGTACGACCTGTTCGCCGAGCAGATCCGCGACGCGTTCACCGCCGCAGCCTTCGGCTCCGCCGCCCGCTGCGATCTGGTGACCCGGCCGCTGCCCTTCGAGGAGTGGGCGCGTGGAGCGGCGGCGACGGCGATCCGGGCCTTCATCAGGGCGGATCAGTAGCGGCAGGTCAGGACTTCGGAGTCAGCCCGAACCCGAACCCGGTGCCGGACCCGCCCCGGTCCCTGTCGTACCGCTCCCTGCCTCCCCGCCCGACGGGATCAGCCCCTCCCGATAGGCGGCCGCCACCGCCTCCCCCCGGTTCGCGACGCCCAGCTTGGCCAGGATGTTGGAGACGTGGACGCTGGCCGTCTTGCCGCTGATGAACAGCTCTTCGCCGATCCGACGGTTGCTGCGGCCGAGGGCGAGCAACCGCAGAACCTCCTGCTCACGGGCGGTGAGAGGCGTCGAGGCGGCGCGGGAACCCTCGGCGGGGGAGGGGGTGGTGAGCCCGCTGCGTCCGATCAGGGCGTCCAGTTCCCGGAGCAGGGGCGCGGCACCCAGCCGTACCGCCGTCTCGCGAGCCGTCCGGGCCTGTGCGGCAGCCTCCTCGCGGCGGCCGTCCGCCAGCAGGGCCTCGGCGAGCCGCCTTCTGCAGCGCGCCTGTTCGTACACCTCACCGAAGCCGAACGCGGTGACCGCCCGCTCCCACGCCTCGGCCTCGGGACCACCCGTCGCCCGTGTCCACTCCGCCTCCGCACGGGCCAGCCACGCCAGCCCTTCCGGGCCCTGCGGGGTGCCGTCCCGGCCGCTCAGGGCCTGGGACCGGGCCAGCTCCAGCAGCTCCGTCGCCGTGTCCGTCCAGCGGATCGTCCCCGCCTCGTCGCCGGACCCGCGCAGCCGTACGGCTGTGTCGGCGACGGCGGCCAGGGCGAGGGCGGCGAGCCGGACCGACACCTCCGGGCGGGCTCCGGCGTCGTCGGTGAGCGCCTTCACCGTGCTGTGCGCACGCTCGACGGCCGCCTCCGGGTCCCCCGCTCGGGCGGCGGCGTCCGTGAGCACGACGCTCGCGACCATGGTGGCCATCCAGTCGAACGGACCGTCGAGAAGGGCCCGCGCACGGTCGACGGCCCCCAGGTCGCCGCGTGCCAGTGCCACGTACAGCGAAGGCCCCACCACATAGCCGACGGCCGCGGGGAGCACCTCGGTGTCGGCCGTCGCCGCGCGGACGCACTCGTCCCAGCGGCCCAGCGTGTACAGCACCAAGGACTGCAGGTAGCGCATCTCCCGGGGATAGGGCGAGGAGAGAAGACCGGCGCGGCGGGCGCGGTCCAGGCCCTCGGAGAGCCACGGCAGGCACTCGTCCAGCATTCCTGACTCGTAGCAGCCGATCGCGAGACTGAACAGGGCGCGCATCTCCACCGGCGGACTGCCCGCCCGCCGGGCCAGCTCACGGGCCTCCCGGAGCCGCTCGCGGCCCTGGGGTGTCCGACGGCCCCCGGCTTCGAGAGCCGCCAGGGAGATCAGGAGATCGGCCTGCGCGTCCAGGATCCGAAGCTCCTCGGCGACCGAGAGGGCCTGGCGGGCCACCCGCAGCGCGGTGTCGTTGTCGCCCATCTGGCGTGCCGCCATGACATGGGTGGCCGCCGCCCACACCCATGTCCGGGACGGAGGATCGGCCGGGATCATGGCCAGCGCCTCGCTGCTGTACGCGAACGCCGCCGCCAGATGGTCGACGTTCATGAGGTTGTCGGCGAGCGTGTAGCGGACGCGGGCCGCGAGTTCGGCGTCCGTGTCCTGGCCGACCCCGGCGAGCGCGGCCCGGGTGAGCGACACCGCGCGGTGCGACTCCCCGGCGTGCGCCGCCGCGGCGGACGCCCGCAGCATCAGCGTCACCGTGTCCAGGCCCTCACCCTTGGGGCGTGCACTCGCCTCCACCGCCGGCCACATGTCGAGGGCGGCCTCCAGATGCCGTAGCTCCTCGGCGGGCGCGCCCACGCAGTCGGCGTGCTCGGCGGCCTCCAGCGACGCGGTGAGCGCCTCGGTCAGGTCGTGGCTCTCCCGGTAGTGATGGGCGCGCTCCGCCGCACTCTCGGCAAGGTGGCCCCGCCCGGACAGCAGCCGCGCGAACGCCCCGTGCAGCCGCGACCGCTCGCCCGGGAGCAGATCCGCGTAGACGGCCTCGCGGGCGAGCGCGTGCCGGAAGGAGTACGTGTCGCCCTCACCGGGGACGAGAAGCTGCCGTCCCACCGCCTCGCGCAGCGCCGACTCCAGCTCGTCCTCCGGCAGTCGGACGGCGTCGCTCAGCAGATCGTGCTCGACGCGCCGCCCGGCGACGGCGGCCGTGCGCAGCACCTGCTGGGCGGTGTCGGACAGTTGCTCGAAGCGGATGAGAAGAACGTCGGCGAGTCCGCTGGGTACGCCGCCCGACTCCGTGTCGGTGGCCGCGAGCAGCTCCTCCGCGTAGAAGGCGTTGCCCTCGGCACGCTCGACGATCCGCCGCACGGTCGTGTCGGGCAGCGGCCCCTCGCCCAGGGCACGCACCAGGCGGGCCACCTCGGCGTCGTCCATCGGCCGCAGCTCCAGCCGCTCCACGGCGGGCAGCCGCACCAGCTCCGCGAGGAGTGGACGCAGCGGATGCCGACGATGGAGATCGTCCGCGCGGTACGACGCGAACACCGCGAGCCGATGCCCCGGCGCCCCGCCCGTGGGCCCCTGGAGCACGCCCCGGCTGAGCAGGAACCGCAGCAGATCCCGGGACGACTGGTCGGCCCAGTGCAGGTCCTCCAGGACGAGCAGCAGCGGAGCGACCTCGGTGACATCGGCCAGCAGCCCGGCCATCCCCTCGAACAGCCGCAGCCGCCCACCGGCGTCCCGTATCCCCTCCTCGGCCCCGCTCCCGAGCAGCCGCCCGACCACGGGATGCGCGGCAAGCGCCCCCGCGAACCGCTCGTCGGCGGCCAGCACCCCGAGAACCTCGGTGAACGGCAGATAGGGCAGACCGACATCACCGAGATCGACACAGTGCCCCGTGAGCACGGTCATACCCCGGTCCGAGGCCTGCCCGGCGACCTCCGCGAGCACCCGAGTCTTCCCCACCCCGGCGTCTCCGGCGATGAGCACGGCCCGGGCTTCACGGACCCGGGCACGGTCCAGGACGCCGGAGAGACGGCTCAGCTCGTCGTCACGGCCGATGAGAGGGGTGTTGAAGAGGTTTTGAGACACGAACGAATCCTGACAGACACCACTGACAACCCAGGCCCACCAAGGCTCAGCGCAAGGTCTCCGCCCAGTTCGCCGGCACGCGCCCCGCGGGCCCCGGAGCCGGCTGGTCCGCCGGGTGGCTCGCCGGGGGAGTGAGGGCCGGGCCGGACTCGTACAGCTCGCTGGTCTCGAAGTTCCAGAACCAGTGCTCGCCCGGCTCGTAACTGGCGATCACCGGATGGCCGGTCTCCCGGAAGTGGCCGGTGGCGTGCTTGGCCGGGGAGTCGTCGCAGCAGCCGATGTGACCGCACTGGGCGCAGCGCCGCAGATGAAACCACCAGCCGCCGACGGCGTCGCACTCGACGCATCCGGCACCGCTGGGCGGGACGCTGGGGTCGATTCCGGTGTCCTTGGTCATGACGGCTCCTCGGCCGGGGCGGAGCCCCCGGCGGTGTCGGTGTCGCTGTCGGGGTCGACAGCGGTGAGGGGCAGCAGCACCTGGAAGCGGGTGTCGCCGGGGACGGACTCGACCTTCAGGTCGCCGTGGTGCTTGTTGACGACGATCCGCCAGGAGATGTCGAGCCCCAGACCCGTGCCCTCGCCCACCGGCTTGGTGGTGAAGAACGGGTCGAAGATCCGGCCACGGATCTCCGCCGGCACCCCCGGGCCCGTGTCGCGGAACTCCACCAGCAGCCGGTCGTGCACCAGCGCCGTGCGTACGGTCAACGTCCCTTCCCCGCCGCCCTCGCCCTTGATCGCGCAGACCGCGTTGTCGATGAGGTTGGTCCACACCTGGTTCAGCTCGGCGGGGTACGCCGGAATCCTCGGGAGCGAACGGTCGTACTCCTTCACGACCTTGACCTGCGCGCCGATCTTGCCCGACAGCATCAGCAGGGTGCTGTCGAGGAGTTCGTGCACGTCGGCCACCTGGTAGGGGGCGCGGTCGAGCTGCGAGTACTGCTTGGCGGCGTCGACGAGGTGCGAGATACGGGTGGTGGAGTCCTCGATCTCGTTCATCAACAGCTCGGTCTCGATCGTGTAGTTGAGCCACCCGATGGCGTTCGGGAGCATCTCCGCCTCCACGGCCGCCGCGACCTGTTCCAGCCAGTCGACGTCGAGGCCGCCCTGCACGAAGGTCGGCGCGATCTGCCAACTGCCCTGGACGCCGTGGTCGTCGAGCCAGTCGGCGAGTTCGTCCTCCCGGTCGGAGGCTTCGAGGGGGCTCAGCGCCTGGGCCTTGGCGACCCGCTCGGCCGTCCGCTCCTGGATGGCGACCAGGCTCTTCAGGGAGTCGCCCCGGTAGGGGCCCGAGGCGAGGATCCCGAGCTTCTGCCGCATGTGCGCGACCCGGTCCCGCAGCGACGAGGTGGCCCGTACGGCCGCGGCGGCCGGGTTGTTGAGTTCATGGGTGAGACCGGCGGACAACGAGCCCAGCGCCAGCAGCCGTTCGCGCTGTCCGATGGCCCGCTGGGTGTTCTGCGAACCGAGGAACAGCCCCTCCAGGAGATGGACCGCCATCGGGAACCACTCGTGCATGATGTCCGCGAACGAGTCGGCGGGCAGCACGAAGAACCGGGTCGGTTCCGGGACCCGCAGCGAGTTCCGGTACACCTGTGGCTTCCGGTCCCCGAGATACGCCTGCACGGCCCCCGCGTACACCCCGGTCTGGGACGTACGGCTCACCTCGACGTCGTCGCCGCCCACCCGGCGCGACATCACGACCGTGCCCTCGATCATCACGTAGAAGCAGGTGGCCGGGTCGCCCTCGGTGAACACCGGCCCGGGGTCGAACAGTTCGACCCGTCCCTCGCCGCACAGCCTGCCGAGCTGCTCGGCGGTCAGCTTCTCGAACAGGAACAGCGCGCCGATCTCCGCCGGGCTGCACGGCATCAGCCGCCCGCTCACGACTGCTCCAGATACCGGTGTACGAGCATCACTGCCATGGCTCCCTCTCCGACGGCGGACGCGACCCGCTTGGCGGACTCCGCGCGAGCGTCCCCCGCGACGAACACGCCGGGGATGTTGGTCTCCAGGTGGTACGGCGGCCGGTCCAGCTCCCAGTCCGCCGGGGGCCGCCCGTCGGCGGTCAGGTCGGGGCCGGCCAGGATGAAGCCGCGTTCGTCGCGCAGTACCGTGCCGTCCAGCCAGTCGGTCAGCGGGGCCGCGCCGATGAACACGAACAGCCACTGCGCGTCGACCAGTTCGGTCTGTCCGCTCGCCGTGTCGCGCAACGTCAGCTGTTCCAGGTGGTCGCCGCCGTGCGCGGCCTCGACGACCGTGGCGGCCCGCACCGAGATGTTCGGTGCCTCGGCGATCTGCTGGATCAGGTAGTACGACATCGACGCGGTGAGATCCGCCCCGCGCACCAGCAGCGTCACCGACTTGGCGCCCCGGGACAGGTACATCGCCGCCTGCCCCGCCGAGTTGGCGCCGCCCACGATGTACACGTCGTGGCCCTGGCAGGCGGCGGCCTCGGTCAGCGCCGACCCGTAGAACACCCCGCAGCCCGACAGATCGATGGCCCCCGGCGCCTCCAGCTGCCGGTACGACACACCGGTCGCCAGGATCACGCTGTGCGCGGCGATCGCCGACCCGTCCGCGAACCGCACGAGCCGAGCCGCACCGCTCACCTCCAGGCCGGTCACCTCCCGCGCGGAGAGGATCTCGGCGCCGAACTTCGTGGCCTGCCGCCGCGCCCGGTCGGTGAGCTGGGCGCCGGACACCCCGTCCGGGAACCCGAGGTAGTTCTCGATGCGCGAACTCTGCCCGGCCTGCCCACCGGTCGCCGACCGCTCCACCAGTACGGTCCGCAGCCCCTCGGAGGCCCCGTACACGGCAGCGCCAAGGCCGGCCGGCCCGCCGCCGATGACGACGAGGTCGTAGAACTCGGCCGTGGGGGTCGTCGCAAGGCCCACCTGCGCGGCCAGCTCCGGCACCTCCGGCTCGACGAGCGTCGCACCCTCGGCCGTGATCACGACCGGCAGCCGCTGTCCGTCCTGCCCGCAGGCCGCCAGGAGCCGCTGCCCCTCGGGCTCCTCGGTGGAGTACCAGCGGTACGGCACCTGGTTGCGGGCCAGGAACTCCCTTACGTCCGACGACCGCGCCGACCACCGGTGCCCGACCACCTTGGTGCTCGGCACCGGCCGGAAGTCACTGCACCGCCACGCCTCCAGGAGATCGTCGAGCACCGGATAGAGCTTCTCCTCCGGCGGGTCCCAGGGCTTGAGGAGGTAGTGGTCGAGGTCGACGACGTTGATCGCGTCGATCGCGGCGTTGGTGTCCGCGTAGGCGGTGAGCAGCACCCGCCGGGCGCCCGGATAGACATCGAGAGCCTGTTCGAGGAACTCGATGCCGTTCATCTGCGGCATCCTGTAGTCGGCCAGGATCACCGCCACCAGATCACCGCGCAGCTTCAGCTCCCGCAGCGCGTCCAGCGCGGACTCGCCGGACTCCGCGCGCACGATCCGGTACGACTCGCCGTAGCGCCGCCGCAGGTCCCGGGCGACGGCCCGGGACACTCCGGGATCGTCGTCCACGGTCATGATGACGGTCCGCGCTGCGTCCGCGGCCTGTGCCATACGTCTCCCACCCCGAGTGGTCGGATTCACCGGGCGGCGTCACCGGTGCGGCGCGCCGCCTCCGCCCCATCGTATGTTCGATGGCCCCGCTTCGCTCCGGTTCGGTTCCCCGGCGCTGCCAGGTCCGCCGCGTCCACGATCACCTGTTCCCGCTCCGAAGTCGTGGGCACACGGTAGTGAAGACTGGGGTCCGGTACGCATGATCACGACTGACCACGACCGGACCACGACACGGAGGGAACCGTATGACGCGCCCGATCACGGCAGGGGTGGACGGAACGCCCGAAAGTCACGCGGCGCTGGACTGGGCGGCCCGTGAGGCCGTACGCCGGAACCTCGCGCTGCGCGTGCTGCACGCCTGGCAGCTGGTGCCGGACCAGGCGTTCGGGGCCGCCTCCCGGGAGACCCATGACGCGTGGGTGCGGGAGGGCGTGGACGAGGCCGCGCGGACCGTCGCCGAACGCCACCCCGAGCTGGACGTCACCGTCGACGTGATCGAGGGCAGCACGGCGCACACCCTCGCCGAGGCCGCCGCGGAGGCCGAGCTGCTGGTGCTCGGCTCCCGTGGGCACGGGGTCCTCGTCGGGTTCCTGCTCGGGTCCGTCGGGCAGCACGTGATCGCCGAGTCGACGCGGCCCGTGGTGCTCGTACGGGCGGAGGACCGCGCCTCCGGCGAGGCCGGCGGGCGCGAGGTCGTCGTGGGGCAGCACGGCGACCCGGAGGAGAGCGCACCGGCCCTCCGGTTCGCGTTCGAGGCCGCGGCGGCTCGCGGCGCCTCCGTCCGCGCCGTACGGGCGTGGAGCCTGCCGCCGCTGTTCGCGTACAGCCCGGGCTCGCTGAAGCTCCTCGACGAGGCCGGCGGCATGGAACCGTACGAGAGGAACGCGCTCGCCGCCGCGCTGGAACCCTGGATCGAACGCTTCCCCGACGTGCCCGTCACCCAGCACGTGGAGATGGGCAGCGCGGGCGAGGTGCTGCTGTCGGTGGCCTCGCGGGCACAGCTCCTGGTCGTCGGGAGGCGCGCCCGCCGCTCGGCCGTGGGCGCGCGGATCGGCTCGGTCGCCCACGGCGTACTGCACCACGCGCACTGCCCGGTGGCCGTCGTACCGCACGACTGACTCAGACGGGCGGCGCCGCCTCCTCGTCCGTCGGCAGGGGCAGCGACTCGCGGGCCTTGGGGAGGATGTTGACGATGTAGTCCTTGACCGCCTCGCCCAGCCCGATGTCGTGCTGCGCCCGCTCGGACAGGTACCAGCGGTGTTCCAGGAGCTGGTGGTAGATCTCGGCCGGGTCCACGTTGCCGCGCAGCTCGCGCGGCACCTCGCGCACGGTCGGCCGGAACACCTCCCGCACCCAGCGGTGCGCGAGCACCTCCGGGCTGGCGCCGAGCGGGTCGCCCGGCTCGTAGTCGTCCTGGGTGGCCATCCAGCTCTCCAGGTCGCTCAGGAGCCGCCGCGCCTGGTTCTCCTCGGTGTCGAGCCCGGTCAGCCGCAGCAGTTGCCGCTGGTGGTGGCCCGCGTCGACGACCTTCGGTACGAAGGTGACCGTGTCGCCGTTCGAGGAGTGCTGGATCTGCATCTCGGCCACGTCGAAGCCGAGTTCGTTGAGGCGCCGGATGCGGCGCTCGATGTAGTGGTACTTGCCCGCCGGATAGACGGAGGTGCGGGTCAGCTCCTGCCAGAGCCGCTGGTAGCGGGCGCAGATCTCCATGCCGAACTCGATCGGGTCCACGGAGGGGTGCAGCGCCCCCGACGCCTCCAGGTCCAGCAGCTCACCGCTGATGTTGACGCGGGCCAGGTCGAGGTCGTACTCGCGCTGCCCGTCGCTGAGCTGCGGGTGCAGATCGCCGGTCTCGGCGTCGACGAGGTAGGCGGCGTACGCGCCCGCGTCGCGTCGGAAGAGGGTGTTGGAGAGGGAGCAGTCGCCCCAGGCGAAGCCGGCGAGGTGGAGGCGGACCAGCAGGACGGCCAGCGCGTCCATCAGGCGGTGCATGGTGGCCGGACGCATGGTCGTCTCGAACATCGAGCGGTACGGCATCGAGCCGCCCAGGTGCCGGGTGATCAGCACCGGCTCCAGGGGCTCACCGTCGTCGTCGGCCCGACCGGTGACCACACCGAGGGGGTCCACGGCCGGGATGCCGAGCCGGTCCAGGTCCACCAGCAGCTCGTACTCGCGCAGCGCCGGGCGCTCCGCCAGCTCCTTGACGGCGATCACCTCGTCGCCGGCGCGTGCGTAGCGCACGACGTGGCGGGAGATACCGCGCGGCAGCGGAACGAGATAGCGGTCGGGCCACTCCTCCAGGGGGAGGTGCCAGGGCAGTTCGAGCAGGAGTACGGGGTGCTCGGGGTTGGTGGCGCTGATCTGCAATGCCATGGCTTGACCGTTCTCGTTCGTTCTCGTCCCGCCGGTGATCGGCAGCTCACTCTAGAACGCCACGTCGCTGGGCCCGTTCCCGCGCCTGCCCGGCCGCCTCCCGCACGCTGCCGTGGTGCACGGGACCATGGCCGGGGAGTACGACGTCCGCCGCGAGTCCCTCCAGCAGGTCCAGTGAGGCCACGGCACGCGCCCGCTCGCGGTGGAACATGTCGGGCAGCAGCTGCGGGCCCTTCAGGCGGGATGTCGGATGACCGCTGACCAGGGCGTCGCCCGAGATGACGACCCCTGCGTCCGGGAGATGGAAGGCACAGTGCCCGTCGGTGTGCCCAGGCGTGTGCACGGGAACAGGCCCGCCCGGCAGGTCCAGCGACTCCGGGAACGGCTGCGGCTCGATGACCGGCACCTGCGCCGTACCCCCGGAACGGATCGCGTGCACCGCCCACGGCAGTACGCCGGGCCGCCACCCGTTCTTCAGCACCTCGCCGACGCTCACCTGGTGCAGGAAGTCCCGGCGCGCGTGCGGCACTTCGGCCTCGTGGGTCAGCACCGGCGTGCCGTACGTGGAGCGCAGGTACTCGGCCGAGCCGATGTGGTCGTTGTGGGCGTGCGTCACGAGTATCGCCGCGACCGCCTCCGGTGAACTGCCCACCTGGGACAGCGAGTCGAGCACCAGCTGGCGGTCGCCGGGGTACCCCGTGTCGATCAGGGTGACGGCGTCCCCCTCGCCGATGATCACCCAGTTGGTGTTGCTTCCGTGCACGAGGTAAATGCCATCGGCGACTTGCTGGACGTCTGCCCGCATGATCTTCCCGTTCTGCAGTTCGCTGCCGGATGACGCACAGCAAAGCAGACGGCGGGGGAGTGGCTCACCACGGGGCGGGCCCCGCTGCCCTACCGCACCCCGTGCGGCCGGAACTGGACGCTGATCCGTGGGCCCGTGGCCCGTGTGCTCTTGGGAACGGCGTGCTCCCAGGTCCGCTGACAGGAGCCGCCCATCACGATCAGGTCCCCGTGCCCCAGCGGACGCCGTACCGTCTCGCCGCCGCCGCGCATCGGCCGCAGCAGCAGGTCGCGCGGCGCGCCCACGGAGAGGATCGCGACCATGGTGTCCTCCCGCGCACCACGCCCGAACCGGTCACCGTGCCAGGCGACACTGTCCCGCCCGTCCCTGTAGTAGCAGAGCCCGGCCGTGGTGAACGGCTCCCCGAGTTCGGCGGCGTAGTGCGCGCCGAGCGCGTCCCGCGCGCGGGCCAGCACCGGGTGCGGCAGCTCGTCCCCCTCGCCGTAGAAGGCCAGCAGCCGGGGTACGTCCACGACCTGGTCGTACATCTTGCGGCGCTCGGCCCGCCAGGGGACCTCGGCGGCCAGCTGTTCGAACAGGGCGTCGGCGCCGCCCAGCCAGCCGGGCAGTTCGTCGATCCAGGCACCGTGACCGAGCGTCGTACGGCGCATTCCGGTCAGCGCGCCGAGCCGCAGCTCGTCGGTCTGGTCGAAGAGGGAGCCCTGGAGATGCGCGGTCATGGAACCAGCGTACTCCGCTATTCGAATACGTGTTCCTATTTGGGCGTGGCGAAATCTTGTCCCTCCCGACCACTTTGGATACATCGATGTATCGGATACATTCCCGTATCGAACGGAGGGCTGGACATGGCGGTCGAGGGAGCAACCGGGCGGGTGACCAGGCGCCGGGTCCGCACGCGGGCCAATCTGCTGGAGGCCGCGTTCGCGGTGTTCGCCGCGAAGGGGTTCGGGCGGGTCTCCATCGAAGAGGTCTGCGAGGCCGCCGGCTACAGCAGAGGCGCCTTCTACTCCAACTTCGACAGCCTCGACGAGCTGTTCTTCGCCCTCTACGGGGAACGCGCCGGCCTGATCGCCGACCAGGTCGCGGGCGCCCTCGCCCTGGACGGCCCGGACCTCGACGTGCCCGCCGCCGTCGACCGGGTCACCGAGGTCCTGCTGCTCGACCTGGACTGGCTGCTGGTCAAGACCGACTTCCTGGTCCACGCGGCCAGGTCCCCAGCCGTCGCCCAGACCCTCCTGGAGCACCGCGAACGCCTCCGGGGAGCCATCGCGGACCGGCTCGCCCGGGCCACCGGGCACACCGAACTGCCCGCCGTACTCGGCGACGCCGAGGGCGCCGCCCACGCGGTGATCGCCGCGTACGACGGGGTCACCACCCAACTGCTGCTCGACAAGGACGTCGAGCACGCGCGCGCGTGGCTCAAGCAGCTGCTCACCGCACTGCTCACCCACGGCAGCGACAACCCGGCCGCGCGCAGCGGCGGATGAGAAAGGGAACGGTCGCCATGGATGCGGACGTCATCGTCGTCGGAGCCGGCCTCGCCGGACTGGTCGCGGCGCACGAGCTGACCAGCAAGGGCCGACGGGTCGCGCTCGTCGACCAGGAGAACGCCGCCAACCTCGGCGGGCAGGCCTTCTGGTCCTTCGGCGGGCTGTTCCTCGTCGACTCGCCGGAGCAGCGGCGCGTCGGCATCAAGGACTCCTTCGACCTCGCCTGGAGCGACTGGCAGGGCAGCGCCCAGTTCGACCGCGTCGACGACGAGGACTCCTGGGCGGTCAAATGGGCGCGCGCCTACGTCGAGTTCGCGGCGGGGGAGAAGCGGTCCTGGCTCGCCGGTCACGGCATCTCGTTCCTGCCGACGGTCGGCTGGGCGGAGCGCGGCGATCTGCGCGCCCACGGCCACGGCAACTCCGTACCCCGCTTCCATGTCTCCTGGGGCACCGGCACCGGAGTCGTCGAGCCGTTCGTGCTCAGCGCCAAGCAGGCCTCCCGCGCGGGGCTGCTGACCTTCTACCACCGCCACCAGGTCGACGAGCTCGTCCTCACGGACGGCGCCGTGCGCGGGGTACGCGGCACGGTCCTCGCCGAGGACACCTCACCGCGCGGAGTGGCGTCCAATCGGGACCGCATCGGCGACTTCGAACTCACCGCCCAGGCCGTGATCGTCACCACCGGCGGCATCGGCGCCAACCACGACATCGTGCGCCAGTACTGGCCCGAGCGGCTCGGCAAGGCCCCGGCGCAGATGGTGACCGGTGTGCCCGCCTACGTCGACGGCCGCATGCTCGACATCAGCGCCGAGGCCGGCGTCCGGCTGGTCAACCGCGACCGCATGTGGCACTACACCGAGGGCATCCAGAACTGGAGCCCGATCTGGCCAGGACATGGCATCCGCATCCTGCCCGGCCCGTCCTCGATGTGGTTCGACGCGCTGGGCCGCCGCCTCCCGGACCCCTGCCTGCCCGGGTACGACACCCTCGGCACCCTCAAGTACCTGCGCACCACCGAGGATTTGGCCGAGCACGACCACTCCTGGTTCATCCTCACCCAGCGGATCATCGAGAAGGAGTTCGCGCTGTCGGGCTCCGAGCAGAACCCCGACATCACGGCCAAGAACCGCAAGGCGTTCCTCAAGGAGCGCATCCTCGGCAAGGGCGCCCCCGGCCCCGTGGCCGACTTCGTGAAGCACGGCGCGGACTTCGTGATCGCCGACAACCTCGACCAACTCATCGGCAAGATGAACGGGTTGACCGACAAGCCGCTGCTCGAAGCGGACCGGGTGCGCCGCCAGATCGAGGCCCGCGACCTCCAGATCGCCAACCCGTACAGCAAGGACGCGCAGATCCAGGGCATCCGCAACTCCCGCCGCTACATCGGCGACCGGCTCGGCCGCACCGCCACCCCGCACCGCATCCTCGACCCCGAGGCGGGCCCGCTCATCGGCGTCAAACTGCACACCCTCACCCGCAAGACCCTGGGCGGCATCCAGACGGACCTCGACTCACGCGCACTGGGCGCGACGGGCGAACCCGTCGAGGGGCTGTACGCGGCCGGTGAGGTGGCCGGCTTCGGCGGTGGCGGTGTCCACGGCTACAACGCCCTGGAGGGCACCTTCCTCGGCGGCTGCCTCTTCTCGGGCCGCGCGGCAGGACGGGCGGCGGCACGCGCGACGGCCTAGGGTCCGTCGCCGGACGTCAATAGGCCGACCAGTACCGAAGCATGGCTCCGCTCAAGGGACTTGGTGGCGCTCACGAGCGTCACCGGGCCCTTGGCGGCCAGTTCACGCAGCGCGTCGAGGGGCTCGGCCGCCGCAGGTGCGGCCAGCTCCGCCTCGTACCGGCGCCGGAACTCCTCGTACGCGTCGGCCTCCTGGGCGTGGTACCAGCGGCGCAGTTCGGTCGACGGGGTGAGCGCCTTCGGCCACTCGTCGACTTGCGCCGCCTCCTTGGACAGGCCGCGCGGCCACAGCCGGTCGACCAGGACGCGTACGCCGTCGTCCGGCTCGGGAGGGTCGTAGACACGGCGGACGCGGACGGTCACGAGCGGCCTCCGGCGGGGGAGAGACGGGTTCACTGGCCGAAAGAATGATGGGGTCGGCCGCCGGGGCTCGCAACTTGACCAAAAGGAGGAGGATTCCGTGCGGTGGCGCCTCTAGGGTGAAAAGCCTGAAGATGATCAGACCGAACACCGTAGGAGCTCGCGTGAGACCCCCCAGGAAGTACGTCGGCACACGCACCGCGGTCCTCCGCCGGGACGCCGTCCTCGCAACCGTGCCCGTCGCCCTCGCGGCCCTGCTGGCCGCCGCCGGACCGGCGGGAGCCGCGACCACCGGCACCTCCGGTGTCGGGGACCCGTACTTCCCGCTGTCCGGAAACGGCGGCTATCACGTCGGCCACTACGACCTGAACCTCCGCTACGACCCCACCAGCCGCCGCCTCGACGGCAAGGCCGTGCTCACCGTCCGCGCCACCCAGAAGCTGACCCGCTTCAACCTCGACCTCAGCGGGCTGAAGGTCACCGCCCTCACCGTCGACCGCGTCAAGGCCGGTTTCCGGCGCTCCGGGCAGGAACTGATCGTCAGCCCGCGCCGCGCCCTGAACAAGAACCAGACCTTCCAGGTCGCCGTCACCTACTCCGGCGTCCCGAAGACGGTCATCGACCCGGACGGCTCGAAGGACGGCTGGATCCCCACCGACGACGGCGTGTTCGTCGCCGGGGAGCCGCAGGGCTCCATGAGCTGGTTCCCCGGCAACAACCACCCCAAGGACAAGTCCTCGTACGACTTCACGATCACCGTCCCCCAGGGGCGCACCGCGGTCGCCAACGGTGTCTTCCTGGGCCAGAGGACCGCGGGCGGCAAGAGCACCTTCCGCTGGCGCCAGTCCGAGCCGATGGCCTCCTACCTGGCCACGGCCACGGTCGGCAGGTTCAAGGTCGAGCAGTACACCACCCGGAGCGGCATCAAGGTCTACAACGCCGTCGATCCGCGCGAGGCCACCGCCGCCGCGCCCGTGCTGAAGAAGCTGCCGTCCGTCCTGGAGTGGGAGGCCAAGCTCTTCGGCCCCTACCCGTACAAGGCCGCCGGAGCCATCGTCGACCGCGCCCCGCAGGTCGGCTTCGCGCTGGAGACGCAGACCCGGCCCGTGTACGACCAGGCACCGGACCTGAGCACCCTCGTCCACGAGTCCGCGCACCAGTGGTTCGGCGACTCCGTCGCCCTCACCAGCTGGAAGGACATCTGGCTCAACGAGGGCTTCGCGACGTACACGGAGTGGCTGTACACGGAGCAGCACGGCGGCCCGAGCGCCCAGAAGACCTTCGACGACCTGTACGCCACGGCGGCCGACGACGACCTGTGGTCCTTCCCGCCCGCCGACCCGGGCAGCGGCGCGAACATCTTCGGCAGGCCCGTCTACGACCGTGGCGCCATGGCCCTGCACAAGCTCCGCAAGGCGGTCGGTGACACGGCGTTCTTCAAGATCCTGCGCACCTGGGCCGCCCAGCACCGCAACGGTCACGGTACGACCGCCCAGTTCACCGCCCTCGCCGAGCACGTCTCCGGCAAGGACCTGGACCCGCTGTTCAAGACCTGGATCGGCACGAAGGGCAAGCCGTCCGCTCCCTAGGGCTCCAGCCTCCCCGGGTTTCGGCCCGGGGAGGGCATCACTGCTCGCGCATGCCCCACGGCGAGCCGTACGCCTCCAGCAGGTCCAGGAAGGGGCGGGCCGGGAACGCCTCCGGGCCCAGGACACCCGAGCCGGTCCAGGCGCCGGTGGCGACGAGTTCCAGGGCGACGACGGGATTGACCGCCGTCTGCCACACCACCGCCTGGGAGCCGTACTCCGCCATGGACCACTGGTTGTCGACCACGTGGTACAGGTACACCTCGCGCGGCGCCCCGTCCTTCGTACCCTTGACCCACGTCCCCGCGCACGTCTTGCCATGCATGCGCTCGCCCAGCGTCGCCGGGTCGGGCAGACAGGCGGCGACGACGTCCCGGGGCGACACGGCGACCGGTCCTGCGGCGCTCGGGACGGTCACGGGGTCGGTGCGGTCCAGGCCCAGCAGGTGCAGCGTCTTGAGGGTCTGGATGAACTCGTCGCCCAGGCCGTACTTGAAGGTGACCCGGCGTGCGTCGATCCAGCGCGGCACGAGCAGCACCTCCTCGTGCTCGACGTTCACGCACTCCACCGGGCCGATGCCCTCGGGGAAGTCGAACACCTCGGGCTCGCTGAAGGGTTCGGTGGTGAACCAGCCCCGGCCGGACTCGTAGACGACCGGTGGGTTGAGGCACTCCTCGATCGTCGTCCAGATGCTGAAGGACGGCGCGAAGTCATAGCCGTCGACGGTGAGGTTCGCTCCGTCGCGGATGCCGATCTCCTCGATCTCGTCGAAGAGTTCGTCCGCCGCGTGCCTGGCGAAGACATCGGACATGCCCGGCTCCACACCCATCCCGACGATGGCCAGCGCGCCCGCCTTCGCCCACTCGTCGGCCGCCGCGAACTGCTCGTCGCCGAGCTTCACCCCGCACACCTCGTGCGGCCGCTCGGCATCCGGACGTGACAGGGACATCGCCATGTCGACATAGGTGGCCCCGGCGGCGCGGGCCGCGCGGAACAGCGGCATCACGAAGCGCGGGTCGGTCGCGTTGAGCAGCACGTCGCACTCGTGCCGGGCCAGCAGCTCCGCCACCGCGCCCTCGTCGGACGCGTCGACCCGCTCCGCCACGAACCGGTCCCCGTCCCCGACCCCGGCGACCGCCGCCTCGGCCCGCGCCGGGTCGTAGTCGGCCACGACCATCCGGTCGAAGAAGGAGCGCCGGGCGGCGATCCGGGTGATCGCGGTCCCTACACCGCCGGCGCCCACGAGCAGCACACGCATGGCAGAACTCCCTGTTTGTGAAGGTTCCGAAGTATCTGATGGTTACGGCGGTTCCGCTGCCGTTGTCCGCCGATCCAACGCCTCGCCGTCGTCTAAGGTCAATGGCGTTGGCATAAGACCCCGCGAACGGACCACGAACGAACCACGGAGGCGACCGACCGTGCCGAAACCGGTGGTACCGGAGGAGAAACGACGGCGCCGCCGCCCCACCAGGAGCGGCACCGTGCTGTCCGAGCGGCTGATCGTCGACACCGCCCTGCGCATGCTCCGCGAACACGGCAGCGCCGGCCTCACCGCCCGCCGCCTGGGCCTCGCCCTGGACGCCGACCCCAGCACCCTCTACCGCTACTTCCGCGGCATGGACGACCTGACCCTCGCCATCGGCGACGCCCTCATCGGCCAGGCGCTCCACGGCTGGCAACCGACGGGGGAGTGGTCGGCGGACCTACGGGCCATCGGGCTGCGCATCCACGCCGTGTACGTCGGCCATCCGCAGGCCGCCGTCCTGACCGCCAGCCGCGTCACGGGCCGAGCCAACGAACTGGCCGCCGACGAGGCCATCCTCGATGTTCTGCGCACCGCCGGTTTCCCGTTGCCCGAGACGGTACGGATCTACCATGCCTTCATCGACCAGACGCTGGCCTTCGCCGCCCTCGACGCCGCCTCCCTGGCCCTGCCGCGCGCCAGCCTCACCGCCGACGAGGACATGTGGCGCTCGACCTACGCCCGCCTGCCCCGCAGCACCCACCCCCGTATCGCCGAGGCGGCCCCGCTGCTCGCCGCCCGTATGGTCGCCAGCGCCTATCCGACGGCCCTCGACATGCTGCTGGACAGCGCCGCCCGGACGCTCGCCGTGGAAGGCCCCGGCAGCCCCTCTGGCTCTTGTGATATTGAAAGCTGAGCCGATTTGGATGTAACGAGCAACCAGGACATCAGTGGACCCCAGCGAGAGCAGTACCGGCAGCGACGAGGAGTCCCAGCCGAAGAACCCCACGGACGAGCCCCGCCCGGCCGGACGCCGCTGGGCCATGGACACCCGGCCCCTGCGCCGCCCCGCCTACCGCCGCCTGTGGTCCTCGACCGCCGTCACCGCCGTCGGCAGCCAGCTCACCGCCGTCGCCGTGCCCAAGCAGATCTACGACATCACCGGCTCCTCCGCCTGGGTCGGCTACGCGAGCCTCGCCGGACTCCTGCCCCTCGTCGTGTTCGCCCTGTGGGGCGGCGCGATCGCCGACAGCATGGACCGCCGCAAGCTCCTGCTGATCACCAACACCGGCATCGCCGTCACCTCGCTGCTGTTCTGGATCCAGGCCCTCGTCGGCCTCGACTCGGTGGCGACCCTGATGATCCTGCTCGCCCTCCAGCAGGCCTTCTTCGGCCTGAACTCACCGGCCCGACAGTCCGTCGTCGCCCAGCTGGTTCCCGAGGAGGAACTCGCCGCGGCCAACGCCCTCGGTACGACCGTCATGCAGACCGGCCTGGTCGCGGGCCCGCTGCTCGCCGGCACCCTCATACCCGTCATCGGCCTCGCCGAGCTGTATCTGATCGACGCGCTGGCCCTGTGCGTCACCCTCTGGTCCGTCGTACGGCTGCCCGCGCTCCCGCCGTCGGCGGCGGCCTCCCGGAAGGCGGGCCCACGGGAGGTCGTCGCCGGATTCCGCTACATCGCCCTGCACAAGGTGCTCCTGCTGTCCTTCCTCGCGGACATCGTCGCCATGGTCTTCGGCATGCCCCGCGCCCTGTTCCCGCAGCTCGCCGCCCAGACGTACGCCCCGTACGGGGAGGGACTCGCCCTCGGGCTGATGTTCGCGGCGATCCCCGTGGGCGCGGTGGTCGGCGGACTGTTCTCCGGCACGTTCTCGCGGGCGCGGCGGCACGGCTGGATGGTGATCGGGGCGGTCGTCGCCTGGGGGCTGGCGATCACGGGCTTCGGGCTGAGCACCAGCCTGTGGGTGGCCGTGGCGTTCCTGGTCGCCGCCGGGATCGCCGACATGGTCTCCAGCGTCTTCCGGGTGGCGATCCTGCTGTCGGCGGCGACCGACGAGATGCGCGGCCGGATGCAGGGCGTCTTCACGGTGGTCGTCGTGGGCGGTCCCCGCCTGGCCGACCTGCTGCACGGCACCACGGCATCCGCCCTGGGCACCCGCACGGCCGTCGCCGGCGGCGGCCTCCTGGTCGTCGCCCTCACCCTGGCTCTGACGGCCGCGATGCCGGCGCTGCGCCGCTACCGCATCTGAGCACCGGCCCGGAGCGCTCCTTACCCGGGCCCCCGCTTGTGCAGGGAGTAGTGGTCCATGAGCTTGCCCCGGGTCAGCTCCAGCCGGTAGGCGAGGATCTCGGCGATGATCCGCACCAGCTGCAGCCCGAGCGCCGGTTCCTCGTCGCAGAGCCTGAGCACCGCCTCGGCGTCGAACTCGTACGCGCGTACGGGGCTGAAGGCCTCGGCGCCGAAGTCCCACTGATGGGGCGGGAAGAGCCAGGACCAGCCGAGCAGATCGCCCGCGCCGAGGCTCGCCACGGTCACCCGCTGCACCGGTGTCACCTGCTGGACCAGGGAGACCGCGCCGGAGCGGACGACCCAGAAGCGATCGGCGGTGCCGCCCGCCTCGAAGATCGTGTGGTCCTCGGCGAAGGACACCTCGGTCGCGAGTGCCAGCAGCCGCTCACGGCGGGGCGGGGGAAGGGCGGACAGCAGCTTGGTCGCTTTGGTCATGAGCAGGGCTCCTCGCCGGCGATCTGGATGCTTCCCCTACCCCCATTTGAGCCGTTGCGGACGCCTCGGGCACCTCGGCAGCGGGAACAAGACCGATTTTTGACATGAGAAGGCCCTGGCTGGACGGGGGAGACCAGCCAGGGCCGTAGGTGGTGGCACGCGGAGGGCGGTCGCCTCTCGGCGAAAGGCTCCATGGGGCTTCAGCCGAACGATCTTCCCCATGGGCTATAGGTGAGGCCCGGGGACACTGTCCCCTCCGCAGCCACGTAGGTAAGAACGGCCGACCCCTCCAGGTTGTTCCGCATCGACTCTCCAGCGGGGCGTGATCCACGTCACGTCCGGTTTCGGGGGTGTCCGGGGCTGCTCAGCCCTCCGACACCTGGGCGATCAACGTCTGCAGATGCAGGCCCCGACGGGCGTCCAGTTCGCCGGAGACACCGGTGCGTACGGCGGTCGCGAACTCGCGGCGCAGCACCGGCCAGCTCTCCTCGTGGTCGAGCGCGTCACTGTCGAACACCAACTCCGGTCCCGAACCGAAGAGTTCGATGCGGGAGACGCCCTGACTCACGTTCACCGAACCGGACAGGGAGGCCTGGCTGACCGCGCCGTTCTCGTGCTCACAGGTCAGTTCGATCCAGCGCCGCGAATCCCCTGCCCCGCGCACCCGGACGATCCGCCCCACGGCCGCGTCGAGCAGATCGAGGGCGTGCGGCCCCAGATCGAGCAGCGCGCCGTGTTCGAGCCGCCAGGGGGTCGAGAACGCGCCGCCCAGGAAGGCGCCGCTCAGGAAGGCCGCCCGCGCGCCGAACACGTCCGCCTCGCCCGCCGCCTCCAGGAACCGCCGGGTCTCGGGGTGGTAGCGGTTGGTCAGGGTGACCTGGGAGACGACCCCGGCCTCGTCGATCGCGTCCACCAGTCGCCGGGCCGCCCCGAGATCCTCGGCGATCGGCTTCTCCAGCAGCACCGCCTTGCCCGCCTTCGCGGCGCGCAGGGCGAGCTCGGCCTGTACGGCGGGCGGCACGGCGAAGGCCAACGCCTCGCAGGAGTCGAGCAGTTCCTCGAACCGGGCGGCGACCGGCGCCCCGTACGGAGCCGCCGTCTCCTGGGCGGCCTCGGGGCGGCGCGCCCAGACCCCGGCCAGCTCGGTCTCGGGCCCGGCGGCCAGCACGCGCGCGTGCACTCCCCGTGCCCAGGGCCCGGAGCCGACGAGCCCGACCTTGACGGGCGGATGCGACCACGGTGCGGAGGTACTGGTCACGACAGGGTCCAATCCGTACGGGAGGGCCGATACGGAGATCACTCTGCGGGCCCGCCCGCCGTACCGTCAACCAACATCCGCCCCGTGTACGCGCCGTCCGCTCAGCGGAACATGTTGTCGGCGTCCTCCCAGCGCGCGAGTTCCTCCGCCGCCGGGTTCGGCCGGGGAATGGGCGCCCGGGCCTGGTACATCGCGTCGATCTCGACGGCGTAGTGCCGCACGATCGCGTCCCGGCGCAGCTTCATCGAGGGCGTCAGCAGACCGTTGCTGAGGGCGAAGGGCTCCCCGAGGACCCGGAACACCCGGATCGACTCGGACCGCGACACCGTGCTGTTGGCGGCGGCGACGGCCCGTCCGATCTCCTCCCGCAGGGCGTTCTCCTCACGTGCCTGGCGCTCCGGGGCGTCCTCCTGGAAGGTGAGCGAGCCCCGCCAGTGGGCCAGGAACTCCGGGTCGAGGGTGATCAGGGCGCCCACGCACGGCCGGTTGTCGCCCACGATCACCGCCTGGTGCACCAGCGGATGCACGCGCAGCCGCTGTTCCAGGGCGGCCGGCGCGACGCTCTTGCCGCTGCTGGTGATGATGATGTCCTTCTTGCGCCCGGTGATCGTCAGATACCCGTCCTGGTCCAGCCGCCCGATGTCCCCGGTGGCCAGCCAGCCGCCGTACAACGCCGCCCGGGTGGAGGCGTCGTCGTTGACGTACCCCTGGAAGACGGAGGCGCCGTACACCATGATCTCGCCGTCGTCCGCGACCTGGATCTCCGAGCCGGGCAGCGCCTGCCCGACCGTCCCGAACTTCTCGCGGCCCACGGGCTGCGCGGTGATGCCGCCGCTGGTCTCGGTGAGGCCGTAGCCGTCGTGGACGAGGATGCCGATACCCGCGTAGAACAGGGCCAGTTCACGGTTGAGAGGCGAGCCGCCCGACACCGCGCCGCACACCCGCCCGCCGAGGGCGGCCCGGAGTTTGCGGTACACCGTCCGTTCGTATAGGGCGTGTTGGAGCCGCAGATCGAAGCCGGGTCCGGAGCCGGTGCCCAGCCGCTGCCGTTCGACAGCCGTCGCGAAGTCCCGCGCGGTGCCCACGGCCCGCTCGAACAGGGTGCCCCGGCCGGCCTGCTGGGCGGCGCGCAGGAAGTTCTTGTAGATCTTCTCGAACACCGACGGCACCGCGTACAGATACGTCGGCCGGAAGGAGAGCAGCGCCGACGACAGCGCCTCCCCGCTCAGGTCGGGCTCGTGCCCCATCAGCATGCCGCCGCGCAGACACAGGCCCTGGATCATCAGGCCGTACACGTGCGAGAAGGGCAGGAAGGCGAGGACGCTGGGCTGCTCGCCGGGCGGTGCCGCCGTCTGCCGCCAGCCCGCGAGCAGGGTGTCGCAGGGGCTGGCCAGGTTGCGGTGGCTCAGGGCGCAGCCGCGCGGATGCCCGGTCGTGCCGGAGGTGTAGGCGATCACCGCGGTCGAGTCCGGCAGCACGATCCGGCGCAGGGAGTCGACCGTGGCCATCGGCACCTGCCGCCCAAGCTCCACGAGTTGGGGCAGGGCTCCGTCGTCCAGCTGCCACACGTTGCGCAGCAGGGGCAGTGAGGTGCACACCGAGCCGACGGTCATCAGGCCCTGTTCGTCCTCGACGACGACGGCGCTGCACTGCGAGTCCGAGAGGATCCAGGCGACCTGGTCGCGCGAGGAGGTCGGGTAGATCGGCACGACCTCGGCGCCCACCGTCCAGAGCGCGTAGCAGAGCACCGTCCACTCGTAGCGGGTGCGGGCCATGATGGCCACGCGGTGGCCCGGTGAGATGCCGGAGGCGACGAACCCCTTGGCGAGATCGACGACCTCGTCCCGCAGTTCGGCGGCCGTCACCTCGGTCCAGTCCGGTCTGGCAGGGTCGAGGCGCCGCGCGATCTGCGGCAGGTTCGGTTCCCGCAGCGCCGTGTCGAAGACGCTGTCGGCGAGACCGCCTGTCAGCGGTGCGGTGGTGGGGGGAGCGAGGGCGAAGTCGCGCATGCGCTGCTCCTGGATCGTACTGACTGTGACCGCGCCGACGAGTGGAGTTATCGACGGTGAACGAATCTAGCTCAGGTGGCGGACGTTGTTGTCGGGAACTGTGAAGTAGCTTTCCGGAAGAGGCAACGGAAGTGGTTTCGGAAGACGCTTTCCGCACTTCCCCGCGCGTCACCTCACCCGCGCACCGGCGCCAGCCACACCGTGGCGAGCGGCGGCAATGTCAGCCGGACACTCGACGAACGGGGCTTCAACTGCCCGGAGCTGCGGACATCGCTGCCCCCGTAGCGGGCGGCATCGGTGTTGAGGACCTCCTGCCACGCGGGCACCGAGCCTGGCACGTCGAGACGGTAGTCGTGGCGGACCACGGGCGAGAAGTTGCTGACGGCCAACAGGGGCGCCCCGGCCGCGTCGTAGCGCAGGAACGCGAAGACGTTGTCCTCGGCGGCGTCCCCGGCCACCCACCGGAAACCGGCGGGGTCGGTGTCGAGCTGCCAGAGAGCGGGGGTGCGCCGGTAGACGGTGTTGAGATCGCGGACCAGATCGCGCACGCCCCGGTGGTCGGGCTCGGCCGCATACTCCTTGTCCAGCAGCCACCAGTCCGGCCCGTCGGCCTCGGACCACTCCGAGCCCTGGGCGAACTCCTGTCCCATGAAGAGGAGTTGCTTGCCGGGATGGGCCCACATGAAACCGAGGTACGCCCGCTCGTTGGCCCGTTGCTGCCACCAGTCGCCCGGCATCTTCGACACCAACGACCGCTTGCCGTGGACCACTTCGTCGTGGGAGATGGGCAGGACGTAGTTCTCGCTGTACGCGTACACCATGGAGAACGTCATCTCGTTGTGGTGGTACTTGCGATGGACCGGCTCGTGCCCCACATAGCCGAGCGAGTCGTGCATCCAGCCCATGTTCCACTTCAGCCCGAAGCCGAGCCCGCCGCTGTCGGTCGGCTGTGTCACCCCGCCCCACGCGGTGGACTCCTCGGCGATCGTCATGACCCCCGGGACCCGCCGGTAGACGGTGGCGTTCATCTCCTGGAGGAAGGCGACCGCGTCCAGATCCTCCCGGCCGCCGTGCACGTTCGGCGTCCACTGGCCGGAGTCGCGCGAGTAGTCGAGGTAGAGCATCGAGGCGACCGCGTCGACCCGCAGCCCGTCGAGGTGGAACTCCTCGCACCAGTACACGGCGTTGGCGACCAGGAAGTTCCGCACCTCGGTCCGTCCGAGGTCGAACTCGTAGGTCCCCCAGTCCGGGTGCTCGGCCCGCCGCGAGTCGCCGGGCTCGTAGAGGGGCTCCCCGTCGAACCTGGCCAACGCCCAGTCGTCCTTGGGGAAATGCGCCGGAACCCAGTCCAACAGGACGCCCACACCGGCCCGGTGCAGCGCGTCGACCAGATACCGGAAGTCGTCGGGGGAACCCAGCCGGGCGGTCGGGGCGTAGTACGAGGTGACCTGGTATCCCCAGGACCCGCCGAAGGGATGCTCGGCGACCGGCATGAGCTGCACATGCGTGAAGCCCAGGTCCGTGACATAGGAGGGGAGTTCATCGGCCAGCTGACGGTACGTCAACCCGGGGCGCCAGGACGGCAGATGGACCTCGTACACGGAGAACGGCTCCTCGTGCACGGTACTGCCGGACCGACGCGCGAGCCACTCCTCGTCACCCCACTCGTAGTGGGAGACGGCGACGACGGACGCCGTCGCGGGCGGCACCTCGGTACGCCGGGCCATCGGGTCGGCCTTCATGACCCGGCCGCCGTCCCGCGCCACGACCTCGAACTTGTACCGCTCGCCCTCGCCGACGCCGGGCACGAACAGCTCCCACACCCCGGAGGAGCCGAGCGACCGCATCGGATACCCGGTGCCGTCCCAGAAGTTGAAGTCCCCGGCCACCCGGACCCCGCGTGCGTTGGGCGCCCAGACGGTGAAGCGGGTGCCGGTGACGCCCTGGTGGGCCATCGGCTCGGCGCCCAGCGCCCGCCACAGCTCCTCGTGCCGCCCTTCACGGATGAGATGCAGATCCAGCTCACCGAGGGCGGGCAGGAAACGGTACGGATCCTCGGCCTTCGACTCACCGCCCTCGTACGCCACCAGCAGCGTGTAGTCGGGGCACTCGGCGAAGGGGCGATCGAGGGGGAGTACGGCGCTGAAGAACCCGTCACCGTCGTCGTCGAGCGCGCTGACCAGCCCGTCCACGACCACGCTCACGCCAAGCGCGTGCGGGCGCAGGGCGCGGAAGACGACCCCGCCGCCCGGCACGGGATGCGCGCCGAGCAGTGCGTGCGGGTCGTGATGGGTGCCGGAGAGCAGGCGCTGCTTCTCGTCGGCATCCCACAGGGCATCGGGTCTGCCCAGGGAGGACGGGTCGGGGAGGGCGGAGTCGTACAGGGCCACAGCGGTCAGCCTCCTCGGACGGCGAGTCGCTCGATCGCCGCCATGGGGACGGGGAGCCAGTCGGGGCGGTGCCGGGCCTCGTAGACGACCTCGTACACGGCCCGGTCGGTCTCGTACGCGCGCAGCAGCCCGGGGATACGGCGCGGGTCCCACCCGGCGCGGGCGGCGTAGCCCGCACAGTAGGCGTCCCGGCAGCGTTGCGCCCACTCGGGGTGCCACGGCCGGCGCGTACGGGCGGCGTAGTCGAAGGAGCGCAGCATGCCCGCGATGTCCCGCACCGGCGACTGGGCGCTGCGGCGCTCGGAGAGTGGACGGGACGGTTCGCCCTCGAAGTCGATCACGAACCAGTCCCCGCCGGTACCCCCGGTGCACAGCACCTGCCCGAGGTGCAGATCACCGTGGACGCGCTGCGCGGCCGGCCCCGGGTCGAACCCGGCAGGCGCGTCGAAGGCGGCTCGCAGCCCCCGGGCGTACGGCCGCAGCGCCGGTACATGGCGTACGGCGGCGTCGAGACGCTCGGCCATCGCGGCCGCCGTACGTGTGTCGTGCCGCATGCTGCGGGTGTCATCGGGGAAGGCGGTCGCGAGCGCCAGGTGTACGTCGGCGGTGGCGCGGCCCAGTTCGTGGGCCTCGTCGGTGAACGGGTGCCCCGAGGCGAGGGCGCGCAGGGCCAGCGTCCAGCCGTCGGAGGCGCCGGGCAGGAACGGCTGGAGCACGCCGAGAGTCGCGTCCTGCGGCAGGTCGGTCCGGAACCAGGCGGCCGGGGCGGGTACGCGGGCACAGCCCTGGCGGGCGAGAGCTGCGGGCACTTCCAGGTCGGGGTGGACACCCGGCTGGACGCGTCTGAGCACCTTCAGGATGAACGAGTCGCCGTACACGAGCGAGGAGTTGGACTGCTCGACGTCGAGGAGCCGCGGGGCGAGTCCGGCGGGCACGGTGACGCCGGGGTCGGCCTCGAAACGCAGGGGGCCGGCCGTTCCGGGTCGCCGGAGGCGCTCCAGCAGGAGTTCCGCCGCCCGGGGGTCCTGGAGGGCGTCGTAGACCAGCAGCCCCGCCAAGGGCCCTTCCTCCGCACGGCCGATGAGGGCCCGGCGGAGGTGCGGTGACATGCGGTCCCGTACGCCGAGGAGCAGTTGGTAGCAGTCGCCGGGCGGGGGAGTGCCGCCGGGGGCGGGGACGGGCGTGTGGCCGGTGCGGACGAGCAGGTGCAGACAGCCCGGAAACAGCTCGGTCATCGAGAGCAGGCCCAGGTCCGTGACGGGCCGGTCCTTGCCCGCGAACCAGCGCTGCTGGGGCAGCCATTCGCGCAGCGGCCCACCGAGCGAGGTCAGCGGCCGGGCGAGGTCCGTCCTGCTCGGGCGAAGAGAAGCGGTCTTCGGCATGGTGACGCGTCCTTTCGCGGGCACACACTCAATGTCGTCGGCCAGTGCGCGGGGTGGCTCGGGTGAGCCTGAACCAGTAGAAGCCGTGTCCTGCGAGGGTGAGCAGGTAGGGGAGTTCGCCGATGGCGGGGAAGCGGACTCCGCCGATGAGCTCGACGGGGTGGCTGCCGCTGAACGCCCGTAGGTCGAGTTCGGTGGGCTGGGCGAAGCGGGAGAAGTTGTGGACGCACAGGACGAGGTCGTCCTTGTGTTCGCGCAGGAAGGCGATGACGGCCGGGTTGGAGGAGGGCAGTTCGGTGTACGAGCCGAGCCCGAAGGCCGGGTTCTGCTTCCGGATCTCGATCATGCGCCGGGTCCAGTGCAGGAGCGAGGACGGGGACGACATCGATGCTTCGACGTTGGTGACCTGGTAGCCGTAGACCGGGTCCATGATCGTGGGCAGGAAGAGACGGCCCGGGTCGCAGGAGGAGAAGCCTGCGTTCCTGTCCGGGGTCCACTGCATCGGTGTACGCACCGCGTCGCGGTCGCCCAGCCAGATGTTGTCGCCCATGCCGATCTCGTCGCCGTAGTAGAGGATCGGCGAGCCGGGCAGGGACAGCAGCAGGGCGGTGAACAGCTCGATCTGGTTGCGGTCGTTGTCCAGGAGCGGGGCGAGCCTCCGCCGGATGCCGATGTTGGCGCGCATACGCGGGTCCTTGGCGTATTCGGCCCACATGTAGTCGCGTTCCTCGTCGGTGACCATTTCGAGGGTGAGCTCGTCGTGGTTGCGCAGGAAGATGCCCCACTGGCAGTTCGAGGGAATGGCGGGGGTCTTGGCGAGGATTTCCGAGACCGGGTAGCGCGATTCACGGCGCACGGCCATGAAGATGCGTGGCATGACCGGGAAGTGGAACGCCATGTGGCATTCGTCGCCGCCGCTGCGGTAGTCGCCGAAGTAGTCGACGACGTCCTCGGGCCACTGGTTGGCCTCCGCCAGCAGTACGGTGTCCGGGTAGTGGGCGTCGATCTCCTTGCGCACATGCTTCAGGAATTCATGAGTACGCGGCAGGTTCTCGCAGTTGGTGCCCTCGGCCTGATACAGGTACGGAACCGCGTCGAGACGGAAGCCGTCGATTCCGAGGTCCAGCCAGAAGCGGAGAGCCGCGAGAATTTCTTCTTGTACCGCCGGGTTCTCGTAGTTGAGGTCCGGTTGGTGGGAGAAGAAGCGGTGCCAGTAGTACTGCTTGCGGACCGGGTCGAAGGTCCAGTTGGAGGCCTCGGTGTCGACGAAGATGATCCGCGCGTCCTGGAACTGCTTGTCGTCGTCGGCCCAGACGTAGTAATCGCCGTACGGGCCTTCGGGGTTGCTCCGGGACTCCTGGAACCACGGGTGTTCGTCGCTGGTGTGGTTCATGACGAAGTCGATGATGACGCGCATGCCGCGTTGGTGGGCGGCGTCGACGAACTCGACGAAGTCGGCGAGGTCGCCGAATTCGGGGAGGACGGCGGTGTAGTCGGAGACGTCGTAACCGCCGTCACGGAGCGGGGATTTGAAGAAGGGGGGGAGCCAGAGGCAGTCGATGCCGAGCCACTGGAGGTAGTCGAGTTTGGCGGTGAGGCCTTTGAGGTCGCCGACTCCGTCGCCGTTGCTGTCCTGGAAGGAGCGGACGAGGACCTCGTAGAAGACGGCGCGTTTGAACCACTCGGGGTCCCGGTCCTTGGCGGGAGTGTCCTCGAAGGTGTCCGGGACGGGATCGTTGACGGTCACGGCGTTACTGGCCTCCAGTCGAGTACCGCAGCAGGTGAAAGACGTGTGCGGGTGCCCTGCCTGGCTCCAGACGTACGTAATTGGTCCGGCCCCAGTGGTAGGTCTCGCCGCTCAACTCGTCATGTACCGCGAGGGAATGCCGTTCGGGTTCCCGCTCGTCCAGGCCGAGTTGCGGCATGTCCAACGAGACCGTCGCCTCCTGGGTGTGGTGAGGATCGAGGTTCACGACCACCAGGACCGTGTCGTCGCCGGTGCGCTTGCTGTACGCGATCACCGCGTCGTTGTCGGTCCGGTGGAAGTGCAGATTCCTGAGCCGGCGCAGGGCGGGATGGTCGCGCCTGACCCGGTTGAGCGTGGTGATCAGCGGGGCGATCGACTGTCCGTTCCGTTCGGCCGATTCCCAGTCCCTGGCCCGGAGTTGGTATTTCTCGGAGTCCAGGTATTCTTCGCTGCCCTCGCGCAGAGGGGTGTTCTCGCAGAGTTCGTAGCCGCTGTAGACGCCCCAGGTGGGGGAGAGGGTGGCGGCCAGGACGGCGCGGGCCTCGAATGCCGGGCGCCCGCCCTGCTGAAGGTACGCGTGGAGGATGTCGGGGGTGTTGACGAAAAAGTTCGGGCGCATGTACGCGGCCGGGTCACCGGACAGTTCGGTGAGGTATTCGGTGAGTTCGGGTTTGGTGGTGCGCCAGGTGAAGTAGGTGTAGGACTGCTGGAAGCCGGTCTGGGCGAGGGTGTGCATCATCGCGGGCCGGGTGAAGGCCTCGGCGAGGAAGATGACGTCGGGGTCGGTGCGGTTGATGTCCGCGATGACCTGTTCCCAGAAGACGACGGGTTTGGTGTGCGGGTTGTCGACGCGGAAGATCCGCACGCCGTGGTCCATCCAGTGCCGCAGGACGCGCACCGTCTCGGCGATGAGGCCGGGGAGGTCGGCGTCGAAGGCGATGGGGTAGATGTCCTGGTACTTCTTCGGCGGGTTCTCCGCGTACGCGATGGTCCCGTCGGGGCGGTGGTGGAACCACTGGGGGTGTTTCTGCACCCAGGGGTGGTCGGGGGAGCACTGGAGGGCGAAGTCGAGGGCGATCTCCAGGCCGTGGCGGGCGGCCTCGGCGACGAAGAAGTCGAAGTCGTCCAGGGTGCCGAGGTCGGGGTGGACGGCGTCGTGCCCGCCGGCCTCGGAACCGATCGCCCAGGGCACGCCGACGTCGTCGGGGGTGGCGGAGAGGGTGTTGTTGGGGCCTTTGCGGAAGGTGTGGCCGATGGGGTGGATCGGGGGGAGGTAGAGGACGTCGAAGCCCATCGCGGCGATCGACGCCAGCCGCCGCGCGGCGGTGCGGAACGTCCCGTGCGGTTGCGTGGGCGTGCCTTCGGAGCGGGGGAAGAACTCGTACCAGGCCCCGTACAGGGCCCGCTCCCGCTCCACGACGAGCTTCAACGGCTCACTCACGGTGACCAGTTCACGCAACGGGAACCGGTCCAGCACCTCGTCCACCGCCGGGGTCAGTGCCGGCGCGAGACGATCCGCGACAGGGAGCGAGTCGTCGCCCAGGGCCCGTGCGGCGGCCAGCACGACAGCACGGGCCGCCTTCTGCGGCACACCCGCGGCGGCACGCTCGTACAACTGCGCGCCTTCCTCCAGCACCAGCCCGGTGTCGATCCCGGCCGGGATCTTGATCCCCGCGTGGTGCCGCCAGGTGGCGATCGGGTCGCCCCACGCCTCGACCCGGTAGGTCCAGTTGCCCGTCGCGTCCGGAGTGACGTCCGCGCCCCAGCGGTCGGAGCCGGGGTCGAGTTCGCGCATCGGCGTCCAGGGGCCAGGGCGGCCCTCCGGGTCGCACAGCACGACGTTCGCGGCGACCGCGTCATGGCCCTCGCGGAAGACCGTCGCGGTGACCTGGAAGGTTTCTCCCACGACGGCCTTCGCCGGGCGTCTGCCGCCCTCGACGGCCGGGCGCACGTCCCGGACCGGGATGCGGCCGATGGCCGGAGTCGGGCTCATGGGTCTCACCTCTGCCGTGCTGGGGTGGGGGGTCGGGACGGGCGTCGCGGGCGGTGCTGTCGGCTATCCGCCTGCGGCGGAGCGCTGGACGGCGGGCGGAGCGTGCCCGGTGAAACGGTCGCTGTGGGTCCAGCCGGCCTGCTCGCGCAGGTAGGTGACCAGGCTCGTGCGGAGATAGCGTTCGGCGGCGTGTGCGGCCTCCCGCGCGCACCGCTTCCCCATCAGTACGCACAAGGTGTAGCCCGAGTCCTCGAAACTGTCGCGCGCCGAACGGTCGGACGGGGCCGCGAGCATGACGCGCTCCCACGCCCGGTACTTGTTCAGCTGTCGGGCGACCTCGGCTTTGGCGGGCAGCAGCATGGCGCTGGTCCCCTTCCTCATGACTGACTCCGTGACGGACTGCTTCTACAGCGAGACCTTCACTCATGGTGCATGTGTGGCGACCCAGCGTCTTGTTGGGTCTTCAACAATCACGGATGACGCTCGTGTTGCACGAATGGACTAGCGCTCCCACTCTGGAGCTGACTCAGAAGCGAACAGTGCTCACGCTTCGCGTTCGGAAGAGTGGGTCCGCCGTGAGGAGCCAACGACGATGAAGACCGCAGAGCCCTGCTACTACCACCTCGACGTGGATGTCTGCCCCGAACGGGTCGGCCAGGTCAAGCGCATCCTCGCGGCTCACCTGCGCCTCTGGGACCTGGAGCACCTCGTCGGACCCGTCTGTCACGGCACCGAAGTGCTGTTGCGCGCCATCGACGAGCACGCGACCGACAAGCGCGCGGTGATCGAGATGTGGTGGAACGGCCAGCACCTCATCACCGCTATCGCCGAGCACGACCGCGATCTGCGCCCCGACCGGGAACTGCGCGGCTGCCTCGCGTGGATCGCCGCCCTGAGCGACGGCTGGGGCTGCTGCGCCACGGACACCGGCGCCAAGATCATCTGGTTCTCGCGCCGGGCCCGCTCCTGCGAAGGTGTCCCGCTGATCTCGACCGGACCCGCGCCGACCCTGCGGGAGGTGCGCCCGGTGCCCCGAGTGGTCCCGTCCTTCGTCGGCGCGACGGACAGGGCGCGCGACGCCCTCGTGAACGTGTAGGAGCGGCACATTCCGGACTCCCCCGGGGCATAGTGGAGTTGGCACTCTGCCTCGGGGCCGGGGTGGGGCACAGGGGGAGCATCGTGCGCAGGGGGAACACCGTGTTCAGGTACGTCCACTACGAGGTGATCTGCGCGCTCCTCGCGGTCTGCGCGGCGCTGGTGAGCGCGGTGGTGGTGTTCGGGGTGGAGGGCGTCCCCGAGACGCCGGGGGGTGCCGACCGGGCGATCGTCCTCGGGCTGGTCTATCTGGCGCTCGTCGCCGGGTTCGGGGTGCTCACCGTCTCCCGGATCAAGTGGTTCGGTGAAGGGCGGGACTTCGACAAGGCCGTTCCGCTGCGGGACCCGGCCTCGGTCCTGCCGACGCGGGGCGAGGGGTACCGCAACTGCGTCAACGTGTTGTTCTTCGTCCTCCTGGCCGCGTCCGCTGTGGGCGGCGGTCTGTTCTTGGAGCGCGATCTGGCCCTTTTCCCGCTGGTCTTCGTGCCGGCGTGGTCGGCCCGCGCATGGTGGGTCGCCCGCTGGGAGCGGCGGCACGGCCTGCTGCTCTGGAGAGGCAGGATCCGTACCCAGCCGCTGGAGGACGACCAGTACCTCTACTCGTCGGTCCGGCAGCCGGAGCATTCAGCGCGGAACGCGTGAGGTCACCGTGAACTGTGCCCCGTCCGGATCGCGCAGCACCGCCTCGAACGGCATCGAACCGGCGTCGTACCGCAGCACGCTGCCGCCGTTGTTCTCCGCGGCCTTCACGCAGGCCGCCACGTCCTCGACCGCGAAGTGGACCTGCCAGTGCGGCCGGATCGTGGGATCGGGCGCCGCTTCCAGGGCGCCCGAGACGATTCGGGCCACGACGTCGCCCCGGCTGCGCAGCACGACCTCGTCGGCCTCGTAGTGGACCTCGCAGCAACCGGGGCGGTCCGAGGCCCAGTCCAGGATCTCCCCGTAGAAGATGGCCGCGTCGAACGCGTCGCGGGTGTGCAGCCGTACGAACGCCGGTGCCGCGCGTCGCCAGGCCTCCCAGCCGCCGAGCAGCTCGCCCTCCCAGATCCCGAAGGTGGCCCCGTCGCGGTCGGCCAGCAGCGCGGCCCGGCCGGGCGGGAAGGAGATCGGTCCGACCGCCGTCGTACCGCCGCGCTCGCGGGCCCGGGCCGCCGCCTCGTCCGCGCTCGGCACGGCGAAGTACGGGATCCAGGCGACCGCCACCTGCCATACGGAGGCCACCGCGGCGATCCCCGCGACCGGTGTGCCCTGCACCAGCGCCACCCGGAAGCGGTCGCCGAGCCGGGCCGAACGCCACCGCCAGCCCAGTACGGCGCTGTAGAACGCCTCGGTGGCCCGCAGATCGCGGCTGGTCAGACTCACCCAGCAGGGGGCGCCGAACACGGAATGGGTCGAGACGACGTCCGTCGCGCCGCTGGGCTGTGTCGTGTCGTGGTTCATGGCACTCGCGTCCTGGTTCCGTCCACCGGCGTCCGCCGGCCAGTCACCAGTCTCCGGCCGAACCCCGTCCCGGTGCCATGTCGAGTACCCCGATCGGGCCTGTTGGCACCGGGCGGGCCCAGTGGCGACGATGGGGGAGTACGTTGGACACGACCCGGAGGTGACCATGTCCATGCCCATGGACGGTGGCCCGAGCGAGGACGACCAGGTCGTCGCCCTGCGGGCCGAGGTCGATCAGCTCAAGGAGGCCGTCACCTCCCATGCCGTCGTGGACCAGGCGATCGGCATGATGGTCGCGCTGGGGCGGGTCACCCCGGACCAGGGCTGGGAAGTACTGAAAGAGGTCTCCCAGCACACCAACATCAAACTCCGCAATCTCGCGGAGATGATTCTGATCTGGGGACGGAACGGAGAAATGCCGTCCGACGTCCGTGCCGAACTGGAAGACGTGCTGGACCGCGTCGGACCCACCCGGATTCCGGGTGGCGCACCGGACACGGAGCGCTATTCCTGAGCGGAAGTGTTTCAACCCCGCCCCTGCGGTGACACCGGGGAGCAGGGCACACTGGGGAATCGCTCCCGGGAGGGTTCGGCAGTGAGCCCGCCCCTCAGTCGCCCGGCCGTGAATGACCTGCCCGGGCGACTGGGGTGTACGGGGCCCGTCCTCAGCAGGCGTCGGCGAGCAGTTCTCCGTCGGACGGTTCCGCGTCGGACGGTGCGGCGTCGAGATCGAGTTCCTCGCGTACGTGTGCGCAGCAGGCGCTGAGCAGTCGCGAGACGTGCATCTGCGAGATGCCGAGCTGCCCGGCGATCCGGCTCTGCGTCATCCCGCCGAAGAACCGCAGGTAGAGGATGGTCCGCTCCCGTTCGGGCAGAGCCCGCAGACAGGGAGCGACGGCCACGCGGTCGACGATGAGGTCGAAGCCCGGATCGGCTCCGCCGACCGTGTCCGCGAGCGCGTACCCCTCGGTGCGCGGCAGCTCGGCCTCCAGCGACAGCACGGAGAAGCACTCCAGGGCCTCCATGCCCGTACGCACCTCGCTCTCGCTCAGCTCGGTGTACGCGGCGATCTCGGCGACGGTCGGGGGCCGGCCCGGGACGGTGGCGGACAGTTCCTTCGAGGCGCTGCGGACCCGGTTGCGCAGGTCCTGGACCCGGCGCGGCACATGCAGTGCCCACAGATGGTCGCGGAAGTGGCGCTTGATCTCACCGGTGACGGTCGGCACGGCGTAGGCCTCGAAGGCGGCGCCGCGCGTCGGGTCGTAGTGGTCGACGGCCTTGACGAGACCGATGGCCGCGACCTGGTAGAGGTCCTCCAGGGTCTCGCCGCGGCCCCGGAACCGGACGGCGATCCGCTCCGACATGGGCAGCCAGGCCCGTACGAGGTCGTCGCGGAGGGCGCGGTGCTCCGGCCCTTCGGGCAGGCCGACGAGGCGTTCGAAGTCGGCGGCGGTGTCGGGGGCGTCGTCGTGCGGATGGCGATTCGTTCTCGTGGCGATACGCATCGCGCGCACCTTCCTCGGTCGGTGCCGGCTGGACAGACACCGCGGGAGGGGCGCGCTCACGGACCGCACGGAGGACGGCCGAAGGCCCGGCGAACCGGCTCCCACGGACGTGCCTCCTGTCCGAAGCACTGAAGAGGAAATTCCCGCTCTCGGCGGTATGGAAACAAATACTCCTAAAAGGTGATGTATCGCTTCCGGTGTGTTCTTGACTTCTCCTTTCCTTGCCCGTGGTCTCAATACCTCTGACACAGAGCTAATCTCGGCGTGTGGAACCAGTGACCTTCGCGGACGAACTGGCCGACGCGCTTCTCGGAGTGCAGCGGCTCATCCGGCGCCGACTGCGCGGCGGGACCAAGGTGCCCCGGCTGCGGGGCGCCGAGGTCGAGCTGCTGCGCCTGGTCATGGACCGCCCCGGCATCGGTATCTCGGACGCGGCCAGGGAGCTGTACCTCGCGGGCAACTCCGTGTCGACGCTGGTGAACCAGCTGGTCAAGGACGGCTATCTGATCCGCGGTACGGACCCCGCCGACCGGCGGGCCGCCCGGCTGCTGCCCACCCCGGCGGCCGAGGCACGCCTCAGGGACTGGCGGGAACGGCGCACCGCTCTCGTACGACGGCAGGTGGCGCGTCTCGACGACGCCGACCGGGAGGCCCTGCGGGCCGCGCTCCCGGCCCTGCGGAAACTGGCCCGGAACCTGCGCGAGGAGGCGGAGGAGTCATGACGTACGACAGGACCACCGAGATCGCCGAGAGCACCAAGATCGCCGAGAGCCGGGAAGCCGTCAGCTGTACCGGACTCGTGTACGCCTTCGGTGAGACCAACGCCGTCGACGGGCTCGATCTCGGCGTCCGGGAGGGGGAGGTGTTCGGCCTCCTCGGGCCCAACGGCGCGGGCAAGACCACGGCGATCCGCTGTGTCACCACGCTGCTTCCGGTGCCCGCCGGCATGGTCCGCGTCTTCGGGCACGACGCCGCCCGGGACCGGATGGCGGTGCGCCGGCTGCTCGGGTACGTACCGCAGCAGCTGTCCGCCGACTCCGGGCTCACCGGACGCGAGAACGTCGTCCTGTTCGCACGGGTCTTCGACGTCCCGCGCCGCGAGCGCGCCGAGCGGGTCGGACAGGCGCTCGCGGCGGTCGGGCTCACCGACGCCGCCGACCGGCTCGCCGGGACGTACTCCGGAGGCATGGTGCGCCGGTTGGAGCTGGCCCAGGCGCTGGTCAGCGCGCCCCGGCTGCTCATCCTCGACGAACCGACCATCGGGCTGGACCCCATCGCCAGAACGGGCGTGTGGGAGCACATCGACGCCGTGCGCGCGGCCACCGGTATGACCGTCCTGGTCACCACGCACTACATGGACGAGGCCGACCAGTACTGCGACCGCGTCGCCCTGATGCACCACGGCCGCATCCGTGCCCTCGGCACCCCCGACGAACTCCGCGCGGGACTCGGCGAACGGCGCCGGGCCGAGGGCGCGTCCGACACCGCCCCGCCGCCCACGCTGGAGGACGTCTTCCGGGACATCGCCGGCAGCGGCCTCGACGAACGGTCAGGAGACTTCCGCGATGTCCGCAGCACCCGCCGCACCGCGTCCCGCGTCGGCTGACCCCACCGCCCTGAACCTGCTGCTCGTACCGCCCACGCCCAGAACGGGCTGGCGGCTGCTGCCCGCCCGGGTCGGCGCCATGTGCGCCGTCGAACTGCAGAAACTCCGCCACGACCGCACCGAGCTGTACACCCGGGCCGTCCAGCCCGCGCTCTGGCTGCTGATCTTCGGCGAGACCTTCACCCGGATCAAGGCGATACCGACCGGTGGCATCCCCTACCTCGACTATCTGGCGCCCGGCATCATCGCCCAGTCCGCGATGTTCATCGCCATCTTCTACGGCATCATGATCATCTGGGAGCGGGACGCCGGCATCCTCACCAAGCTCCTCGTCACCCCCACCCCGCGCGCGGCCCTCGTCACCGGCAAGGCCTTCGCGGCCGGTGTGAAGGCGCTGATCCAGGCCGTCGTCGTGATCGTCATCGCCGCCCTGCTCGGGGTTGCCCTGACCTGGAACCCGCTCAAGCTGCTCGGCGTCGCGGCGGCCGTCGTCCTCGGCTCCGGCTTCTTCTCCTGTCTGTCGATGACGATCGCCGGGATCGTCCTCACCCGCGACCGGCTGATGGGCATCGGCCAGGCCATCACCATGCCGCTCTTCTTCGGCTCCAACGCCCTCTACCCGGTGAGCGTGATGCCGGGCTGGCTCCAGACGGTCAGCAAAATCAACCCGCTGAGCTACCAGGTGAACGCCCTGCGCGGACTCCTCCTCGGCACCCCGTCCAACCTCGCCGTCGACTTCGGGGTCCTGCTGCTCGCGGCCGTTCTGAGCATCGTGGCGGCCTCCTCGCTCCTCGGCCGGCTGGCCCGCTGAACGCCGGTCACGACCATGCACCTGAACGTGATGTGCGGCACGCGCCCGGCCGTGGTTGGGCGGCCCTTCGGTGGATTTCCGCTGCACACCGCTTGATCAGTGATCAAGGGGGCGAATTCGCTGGCCACAGCGCATTCCGCTCATTTGACTGTGCGCCGGGCACAAGGATAGGAAGCAGCCATCCGAGGTCGAGAGGTGGACTGTGCGCGAGCCGAACGTGGTCGGGGACTGGCACGAGTACGACGAGCATGCCGGCCTGCGTGTCCGCGTACACCGTCTGGTGGCGGCCGAACCGCCGCGCGGGCGGGACGACGCCGCCGAGGGGCTGACCTATTTCAGCCTCCGGGTGACCGTCGAGAACCGTGGCGACCGGCACTACGGCGTCCATCTGGAGGACGGTCAGGTCGATGTCCGGCTCGGCCCCGACGGCGAGGGCGCCTTCATCGACTGGCGGAACTCGCAGTTCATCGAGGGCTTCGACGTCCACCCGCTGCGCCGCGCCACGGCCGTCCTGTACGCCGCAGGACCGGAAGCGTCCCTGGCGCAGGTGGACGTACAGATCCAGCTGCGGGTCGAGGAGGAGTGGACCGCCCGGCACCTCTGGGCGGGCGGGATCGGCCTCCCCGAGGACTTCACCGGCACCGGCGCGCACCACGGCACGGCCCGGGACGGCGTGGCCGTCCAGGCGAGCAACTTCCTGAAGGAACAGCGGGACCTGAGGGAACAGCGGGACCAGAAGGGCCAGACGGAACCCACCTGACCCGCCCGCCCGTCTGCTGCCCGCCCTCGTCTCTCAGTGCGCGATGTTGTCGATCAGCTCGCGCGCGCCCTGCCGCAGCAGCGCCACCGCAACGGACGTGCCGAGCGTGGCCGGATCCAGACGGCCCGCCCACTCGTGGGCGTTCAGCTGGACCTTGCCGTCCGGGGTGAACACACAGGCGCGCAGCGAGAGTTCACCGTTGCGGGACACCTTCGCGTACCCGGCGATCGGGCTGTTGCAGTGCCCCTGGAGCACGTGCAGGAACATCCGCTCGGCCGTCGCCTCCCGATGCGTGTCCGGGTCACCGAGGCCGCTGACCGCGTCGATCAGCTCGTGGTCGCCCTCACGGCACTGGAGGGCGAGGATGCCCGCCCCGATCGGCGGCATCATCGTCTCGGGGGAGAGGACCTCGCTGACCACGTCCATCCGGCCGATGCGCTCGAGCCCGGACACCGCGAGGAGCAGCGCGTCCGCCTCGCCGGCCGCGAGCTTCTCCAGCCGCCGGTTGGCGTTGCCGCGGAACGGCACGCACTCCAGATGCGGGTGCGAGGCGGCCAGCTGGGCGATCCGGCGCACCGAGGACGTACCGATCCGGGTGCCGTCCGGCAGCTCGTCCAGGGTCAGACCGCCCGGGTGGATCAGCGCGTCGCGGATGTCGTCCCGCTTGAGGAACGCGGCGAACATCGTGCCCGCCGGGAGCGGTCGGTCGGCGGGCACGTCCTTGACGCAGTGCACCGCGAGATCGGCCTCACCGGCGAGCAGCGCGGCGTCGACCTCCTTGGTGAACGCCCCCTTGCCCTCGACCTTGGACAGATCGCCCATCCACTTGTCGCCGGTCGTCTTCACGGGGACGACCTCGGTGCGCGTGTGCGGGTGGACGACGGCCAGTTCTGCACGTACCCGCTCCACCTGGGCCAGGGCCATGGGCGAGTCACGGGAGACGATACGGATCAGTTCAGGGACGGACATGCCGACACGATAGACCCTCAGGAGCACCCTCCTACTCCGAACCGGTCGCTTCGTCGCGGGAGTTCGCACCCGGCGCGGACGCCACCAACCGCCCCTCGGCGGGCTCCACGGCCGGTGCGCCGGCCTGCCCGCGGGGCAGGAAGGAGGCGAAGCCGAAGGCCAGCACGGCGGCCCCGGCCCCGATGCCCATCACCACCCGGAACCCGTTCTCGGAGGGCAGTGGCACTCCGCCGAACGAGGTGGTCATCCGGGCGAGTACGACGCCTGCCACCGCGCTCGACACCGCCGTACCGATGGACCGCATCAGTGTGTTGAGGCTGTTCGCGGCGGCCGTCGCCGAGACCGGGACCGCCCCCATGACGAGCGCGGGCATCGCCCCGTACGAGAGTCCGACGCCCGCCCCGATCACACAGGAGACCAGGACGAGCTGCCACACGGTGGCCATGAGGAACAGGCTCAGGCCGTAACCGGCGGCCACCACGAGGGCGCCGGTCATCAGGGTGACCTTGGGGCCCTTGGTCCTCGACAGGCGGGCCGAGAGCGGGGCCGTCGCCATCATCACCAGGCCCTGCGGGGCCAGGACCAGGCCGACGGTCAGCATCGTCCGGCCCAGACCGTATCCGGTCGCCTCGGGCAACTGCAGGATCTGCGGAAAGACCAGCACCATCGCGAACATCGAGAAGCCGAACACGAGCGACGCGAGGTTGGTGAACAGCACCTGGCGGCGGACGGTGGTGCGCAGGTCCACCAGCGGCTGCCCGGCGCGCAGCTCCCAGCGGCCCCAGGCCAGCAGCACGACGACCGCCGCGAGGAGCAGACCCAGGGTCCGGGCGCTGCCCCAGCCCCAGCCGGCGCCCTTCGAGATCGCCAGCAGCAGACACACCAGCGCCGTCGACAGCCCGGCCGCGCCCACCACGTCGAAGCGCCCGCCCGTGCGCACCGGCGACTCCGGCACGATCTGTACGACGAGCGCGGTGGCCACGACGCCCGTGCCCGCGGAGGCCCAGAACAGGACATGCCAGTCCGCGTGATCGGCCAGCAACGCGGCGGCCGGCAGACCGAGGGCGCCGCCGACCCCGAGCGAGGCGCTCATCAGCGCGGTCGCGCCCGCGAGCCGCTCGCTCGGCAGCTCGTCGCGCATGATGCTGATCCCCAGCGCGATCACCCCGGACGACATCCCCTGCAGGGTCCGCCCGACGAGCATCGGGGCCAGGCTGTCGCTGAGGGCGCAGACCACCGAGCCCGCCACCAGCAGGGCCAGGCTCGCCAGCAGCATCCGGCGCTTGCCGTACATGTCGCCGAGCCGTCCGACGACCGGCGTCGCGACGGACCCCGCCAGGAGGGTCGCGGTGATCGCCCAGGTGGCGTCCGAGGGCGAGGCGGCGAGCAGCTTCGGCAGCTCGGGCAGCAGCGGGATCACCAGCGTCTGCATCAGCGCCACGACGATCCCCGCGAAGGCGAGGACCGCCACGACGGCGTTCGCGTGCGGCGGGCCGGGCACCCCCGATTCGGCCGGTCCGGCCGAATCCGCAGGTCGGGCAGGTGCTTCGGACATGCGGCGCCTCCGAGCGAACGGTTTCCGTCAAGTTAAGTCAGTTGCTTGACTTAGGCTAGCCACAGGAGTTGCCTGATCGTGCGGGGTTGAGGAAACGCCCCGCGACCGGAGGGACCGCCAGTCGCAGGCCGCGCGAGGTCCCAGTGAGGCGGTGGACCATGCCGGCCAGAACGGTGCGGGAGGAGCGGGCCGACGCGACCCGCGAGCTGATCCTCACCGCGGCGGAGCGGCTCTTCGCCGAGCGCGGTGTGTACGCCGTGTCCAACCGCCGGGTCAGCGAGGCGGCAGGGCAGGGCAACAACGCGGCGGTCGGCTACCACTTCGGCACCAAGGCGGACCTCGTACGGGCGATCGTCCGCAAGCACGCCCAGGAGATCGAGGAGGTGCGTCGGCGGCTGCTGGCCGGTCTGCGCGCCGACGCCGACCTGCGGGACTGGGTGGACTGTCTGGTCCGGCCGATCCCCGAGCACCTCGCGGCCCTGGGCAACCCCACCTGGTACGCGCGGTTCTGCGTCCAGGTCATGGCCGACCCCGCCCTCTACGAGATCATGACCGAGGAGGCCCTCGCCTCCTCGACACTGCGGGAGATCATCGACGGTCTGAACCGCTGTCTGCCCCACCTCCCGGCCGACGTCCGGGCCGAACGGGGCGACATGGCCCGCCATTTGATCCTGAACATGTGCGCCGAGCGCGAACGCGCCCTGGCCGACCACAGCACCACCCCCCGCACCAACTGGCACGACACGGCCACCGGTCTGGTGGACGCGATCGTCGGCCTCTGGCTGGCACCGGTCACGCACACCGGCTGAGCACCGGGACAAGCACCGACGGGAGGCAGCCGAAACCACGTACGAGGCACCGTTCCCCCCACTCACGGAGTACCGGAGTACGTCATGACGAGCACAGCCCAACCCCCCACCGCACACCCGGCCGAGGTCCCGGAATTCCCCATGTCCCGGGCGGCCCGCTGCCCCTTCGACCCCCCACCCGTCCTCAAGGACCTCCAGCAGGACGCCCGACTGCGCAGGGTCAGGCTGTGGAACGGCAGTACGCCCTGGCTGGTGACCCGGTTCGAGGACCAGCGGACCCTTTTGGGCGACCCTCGGCTCAGCTCCGACCCCGCGACCCCCGGCTACCCGCTGTCCAGCGCCGTGACCGGCGAGACGAACATCAGCTTCATCCTCAAGGACGACCCCGAACACGCCCGGCTGCGCCGGATGGTGACGGCCGCGTTCACCGTGAAACGCACCCGGGCGATGCGACCGGCCATCCAGAAACTCACGGACGACCTGATCGACGGCCTGCTGGCCGGTCCCCGGCCGGTCGACCTGGTCGAGGCGTTCGCCCTGCCGCTGCCCTCCCTGGTGATCTGCGACCTGCTCGGAGTGCCGTACACGGACCACGACTTCTTCCAGGACAACAGCAAGATCCTGATCAAGCGGGACATCGATCCCGAGGAGCGGCTGACCGCCAGCACCAATCTGCTCAACTACCTCGACGACCTGATGGCCGCGAAGATCGCCGCCCCGGGCGACGACCTCCTCTCCGGACTGGTCGGCCGTATCGAGACGGGGGAGCTGAGCCGCAACGAGGCTGCCCAGATGGGTGTCCTGCTGCTGGTCGCGGGCCATGAGACGACCGCCAACATGATCGCCCTCGGCACCCTCGCCCTGTTCCAGAACCCCGGCCAACTCGCCCTGCTGCGCGACTCGGACGACCCGAAGCTGATCGCTTCGGCGGTGGAGGAACTGCTGCGGTACCTCAACATCGCCCACAGCGGACGGCGCCGGGCGGCCCTGGAGGACATCGAGTTCGCGGGGGAGGTCATCCGGGCCGGCGAGGGCGTCATCGCGCCGAACGACCTCGCCAACCGGGACGCCGACACCTTCCCCGACCCCGACCGCCTGGACCTCACCCGCGACGCCCGCCGGCACATCGCCTTCGGGTTCGGGGTGCACCAGTGTCTCGGCCAGCCCCTGGCGAGGCTGGAACTGGAGGTCGTCTACGGCACGTTGTACCGCCGCATCCCGACCCTGCGCCTGGCCACGGACCTGGAGAACATCACCTTCAAGCACGACGGCTCGGTGTACGGGGTCTACGAACTCCCGGTCGAGTGGTGACACTTCGTGCGTGACGGCGGGCCCGGGGAGCCGTGTCTCCCCGGGCCCGCCCGTCTGCTCGCCCTACTGACTACTCGCCGGTCTGGTCGTCGAAGGTGACGACGACCTTTTCGGCGGCTCCGGGGGTGAGGGCGAGGGTGAAGGCGGTGTCGACCTCGTTGAAGGGGATGCGGTGGCTGAT